>NZ_MCGV01000001.1:640824-1281648 GCF_001705235.1 Clostridium pasteurianum | reverse complement strand
ACTAAAAATTCTTTTGATAAAGGTTTATTTTTTATAAGTACTGAACATGCTAATCCTAAAACTGTAAGGAAATTAGATGGAAGTAATATGTTTTGTACTGTACTGTTAAATGAATTTATGAACAAGATAACTGAAAATAGATATGAAAAGTTTTTGAGTGTATCATCAGTTGCTCATCTATGTACAATGATTGCTGTCTATACAGGGTGTAAAAATGTGTTGTTTATTGGACAGGATCTTGCATTTACAGATAATAAGGTGCATGATGATTTTTCGGGTTCTAAATATGAATATAATAATGTTGATAACAGAAATGATATGTTTTATGTAGAAGGCAATTATGGTAAAAAGGTTTTAAGCAATTTGTCATTTCAAAATTTTAAGGAATGGCTGGAAAAATATATAGCACTTAATAACCAAGTTAATTTTATAAATTGTACTGAAGGTGGAGCTAAAATAAAGGGTATTAAAGTGGCACCATTAGAAGAAACCCTAAAGAAACTTTGTAAAGAAGATATACGAGCTTTTGAAATTTTGAAAAAGTCGTATACGCCGCAAGAAGAAATTGACAAATATAAAGTAGTACATGAACTTATGAAAATTGAAGAAGAAATTGTATTTACTAGGTCTCAATATGAAAGAGGAATTGAACTGTGCAAAAAAATATATGAATTTAATAAGGGAAATATGAAAATAGATATAAGAAAAGCAGTAAGTGAATTTTCAGAAATTGACAAAGTGTCTGAAGGAAAAACTCATATAAATTCTCTTATAAATATACTTGCACTTTCTCCACTTAAAAAGATTGTTAATGATAGGGAATTAGTTGAAAATTCAAGTGATAGCCCAAGACAAAGAGGTATTAAATATGCCCTTAGAAACAAGGAGGTTTGCAGTTTGTATGTGGAGTCTATGAATAGGATAATTGAACTCATTAAGGGATGTATTGAGGAGATAAAAGGGAAGTAGAAAATAATAAGAAAGCTATATTAGCATTTAGTGCAGATATAGCTTTTTAAATTGCGTTGAAAACCACTGGCTATACCAGTGGATAAAATGGCTTTAGCTCTGAACAGAAAAAAACCTATGATAGAATGAAAACGACTGACAATCTCAAAACAAATAAGTATAAAAGAATATATTGACCCGTTTACGAGTGAGCCAACGAAAGGGAGCAAATAAGATAGCTAACAGATAGAGTGGTGGCTGTAGAAGTTTTTTTGCGAATTAATTTAAAATAGAGACAAATTTCTTAGAATATTAATTTAATTCTTTACATATATGTTTAATGTTACTGTAATAATTTTTATATCACGTTTGTTAGAAAAAATAAATATATTGGCAATTATAAAAATTTCTGAAACAATAAATCAAAAAAATATATTCATATAGTGTATTGAAATTTAATAAATATAAATATAAATATAAATGTAGAAAAAATTAAGTAGTACTTACAATAAATTATATATACAACTGATTATTGTAAAATATGCCATATTAATATATAATAGAGTATGTAGTATACTTTTAAGTAAGTATATGTAAATAAAAAATTAGGGATGTAACAAAAATTGATTGGGGTGAATGAATATGGAGTTAAGTGATGATGAATATTTTCAATCAATAAAAAATGTGTTTGACATATTGCCACTTCTTTTTACTTCTGATCCAGTAGTATTATTAACGGATAAGGAAAGATTTTTGCTGGTTAAGCAACCAAAAACTTTTAAGGTTAATGTAGTAAATGGGCAAGAACTTCCTGACAATGGGGCAGCATCAAAAGCTATAAATACTAGAACTACTATAGTAAAAAAGTTTCCTAAAGAAACGTTTGGATTTCCTGTAATTAGTACAGTTATACCTATCATTAATAAAAGTACAGGGAATGCTTTAGGTACATTAGTTTATTCAGTCTCACAGGAAAGAGAGTGCAATATTGTTGAAATGGCAAATAATTTAAAAGGATTTGCAGAGCAGTTAACAGCCTCTGCCCAAGAAATGGCAGGTTCAGCAGAAGAGTTATCCGCAAATAGCCATAGTATAAGTGAATTAGCAAATAAATCGTCACAAGGAATAAAAAAGATGGATGATATTTTGGAATATATAACACAAATTTCAAATACAACCAATATGTTGGGGTTAAATGCCGCTATAGAAGCTGCACGTGCAGGTGATCAAGGCAAAGGATTTAATGTTGTTGCACAGGAAATACGTAAGCTTGCGACGCAAAGTAAGACTTCGGTTGTTGATATTGGTAGTAGTTTGAGAACAATTAAAGATGATATAAATTCTATGTTGAAATTTATAAGTACATTTACAAATGCAAGCGAAAATCAAGCGGCTCAAGCAGAAGAATTATCATCAACTAGTGAAAACGTTAATGAATCAGCTGAAAGATTGCTGAAACTTACAGAAAAGTTATAGTAGTTTTTGCAATAAGTATTTTTTAATGATTAGGTTACATACAAAATAATACTTTATTTTTATTAAAATTTAAAATTGAAAAATAAGAGGAAGTGTTGCAGGGATAAGCTTTTTGTTGTTGTGAGCACTTCCTTTTTACTAGGAATAAAGCTAATTTGAAGTGTATGATTGGTTTTATTTCTAGTAAAGAAGGAATTAAGTAATTGTAAAAATGTATTGATTTATTAATTTTTATATAGCTAGGACTTTTTTAGATATGAACATGTACAGTTTAATTTAGCTAGAATAAAGTGTTAAATTAATATCTATATAATATGCATTTGCAAGTAAATCCAGATCCTACCGTCCAAAATAAAACATAATCACCTTTTTTTAATTCATCTTCCTCAACGGTTTTTGCAAATGCTAAAAGTGGACTTGTTGTACCAGTATAACCAAATTCATCTCCAATGTATGCAAATTTTTTAATATCTTCACCTAACTGATTGCACATTTTCACAATACTTTTTTGAGAAAATTGTGACAAAAAATATTTTTTTATATCATTTGTAGTAAGATTGTTTCTAGAAAGTAGTTCATTTATTGATATTATAGCACTATTAAACGCACCTTTTAAGCTGGCAGGTAACCATTGTATTAACTTGTCTTCTTCTTTAATGTTTTTATTATTAATAAGGGAAGAAGTTCCTTTAGGAGGTAGTACAACTTTATCATGCATACATGTATTTGTATATGAATCGGAATCTATAAATCCACTATCTGTATTAGATGTATTTTCTAAAATAATTGCACAACTGCAGTCACCTAAGTTTGCATAAGGTATAGGATCATTGAATTTTGCGTATTTACTTATTTGTTCTGAACCAATTATAAGTGCATATTTTAAAAGAGAATTATCTCTCATGCAGTGACTTACTTGATCTAAGGCTACAAGCATGCCTGCACAATCGGCGTTTAAATCATAAACAGAACATTTTTGACCGGCACCAATAAATTCATGAATTTTGGCTGCTGTGGTTGGACAAAAATATTCTGTAGTTATTGACGAAAAAACTATTAAATTTAATTCTTTTGGATTGATATTAACTTTTTTAAGCAGAATTTGAGATGCTTTAACACCCATGGTTAATACGTTCTCATTAGGATCATTTGAAAGGTAACGTGATCTTCTACCAAAGCTTTTTAATAAATGCCTAATATCTACACCTTGTGCATCAAAGTGTTTTATGAAGTACTCATTATCTACCACGTTGTCAGGATGATAATAAGCAATATCTTTAATAACAGCATTATGATTTTTCATTTATTACACCTCTATCACTATTCAATTAGAAAATACCATTAATTATAAAAAATTACCTAATTGTATATATATTGTAACATACTTTTACATATAGTTCAATAAAATATCAACTAATTTTTGAACTATATGTAAAATAATGTTGTAAAATAGGAGATGCAATTGACTATATATAGCATTTGTATTTATTTTTAATTTAGATATTACTTATTCTATAATCATACATATTAAAGGTTTTATAAAATATTTTCTACATTAATAAGACTTTTAATATATTGTAAGAATTAACTTTATTATTGGTTATGTTATGTATGATTTGATTTTAACCAGATACAAAACCAGCGATTTCTTTCGCCACTTCTTTGCCATGTACTACTAATAAAAAGTGCCTTCCATTTTCAAAAATTGTTAATGTGGAATTCTTAATTTTAGCATTATCACGTTCAGCATATTTTAAAAGCACTGATATTTCATCTCTTGCTATAATAATTTTTACAGGTATATCAATATCTTTAATTTTATTAGATATATCTAAATTTTCACATATTGCTAAATCATTTATTGATACTTTTGGATCTGATTTTGATATATGCATATATTTGTAAACTAGCGGATTAGGCTGATTACTCATACATTTATTAAAGAAATCTATATCTATTTTGCCGCTTTTATGAAGTTCTTTCATTGCCTTAATGTCTTTTAATTTATCAAATTTAGATGCACCGCTTATAATTATAGCTTGTTTTATATTAGGCAATTTTTTTAATGCTATGCTAAGAACTATTGAACCACCAAGACTATATCCTATTAGGGTGATTTTATTTTGATTTCTAGTTGAGTTACTATTTTTTATAAAATCTATAACATTATCTGCATATCCTTCCAGAGTAGAGGAGCATTCACCTTTACTTTCACCGTGACCATTAAGATCTATAAGGATACAATTGTAATTAGTTAAGTGTTTATAAACTTCTCCAAAAATCTTATAGGTATTACCACTTCCGTGTACAAAGAGTAGAGTATCAGCGCTTTTTTTATTACCTATTTGCACATAATGTAACATATAAAATATCTCCTTTATTAAAATTTGTATGATTTAGTTTCTAGCATAGTGCTGTAATTGATTAATCTGATATAAAAGCAGCAATTTCCTTTGCCACTCCTTTACCATTTATAATAGGCAAAACATGCATTCCACTTTCAAAAATTGTTAGTATAGAATTTTTGATTCTAGAATTATCCCGTTCAGCGCATTCTAGTAGTACAAGCTTTTCATCTCTTGATATAAGAATTTTAACTGGTATATCAATATTTTTTATTTTGTCAGATATATCAAATTTTGAGCATGCTACCAAATTGTTCATCAATAGTTCTGGATTTGATTCTCCAAGATGTGCGTATTTAATAGCTAATGGATTAGATTGATTTCCAATATATTTGCGTAAGCATTCACGGTCTAATTCATGTTTTTCATAAATTTTTTTTATAAATTCAGTATCTTTTAATTTATTAAATTTAGATGTGCCACTTATGACTACACCTCTTTTTACATTATGTAATTTTTTTAATGCTATTCCAAGAACAGTTGCACCGCCCATACTATAACCTATTATAGTGATGTCATTTTGATTTTTGGTTACATCACTATTTTTTATAAAATCTGTTACATTATCAATATATCCTTCAATGGTAGGAGAGCAAGGCCCTTTACTATCACCGTGACCATTAAGATCGATTAGTATGCAGTTATAATCTTCAAGATATTTTTGAACTTCACCATAGACTCTATGATTTGAAGCGGCTCCATGTATAAATAGTAATGTTTTTGAACTTTTATTATTCCCAGCTTGTACATAATTTAACATAAAAAAGTCTCCTTTATTGAAATTTATTTAATGCAGTTTTTTGCAAATAATATATAAAATTTAAAACTACAAGATGACTGTATTGATATAAGTGCTATTTATAAATCTCATATAAAAGCGGATATTTCCTTTGCAACTTCTTTACCTTTGACAACTAATAAAAAGTGTCGTCCGCTTTCAAAAATTGGAAGTATAGAATTTTTAATTTTACAATTATCTCGTTCAGCATATTCAAGGAATACAAGTATTTCATCTTTTGCTACAATAATTTTAACGGGTGTATCAATATTTTTAATTTCATTAGAAAAATCAAAATTTTCGCAAATGGTTAAATCGTTTATTATTATTTTTGAATCTGATTCGAGTGCTTTCACATATTTAGAGGTTAACGGATTGTCTTGATTGCCAAGGCAGTTATATAAAAGGTTTATGTCTAGTTTACCAGTTTGATGGATTTCAGTATCCTTTGCTTTATCAAATTTTGAAGAATCACTTAAAACTACAACTTTTTTTATTTCCTATTTGAAAATAATTTAACATTTTAAACATCTACATATTAATAGCTGTTTAATGAAGTTGATGGTGGGGCTGCTATATTAAATTTAAATAATGTGACAGCCCCTTGTATATTCCAGTTTAATCGGATATAAAACTATTTATTTCTTTTGCTACTTCTTTACCTTTTGAAACAAGTAAGAAATGCCTTCCGTTTTCAAAAACTGTTAATATGGAATCTTTAATTTGAGTATTAACAAAATCAGCATATTCCTTAAGGACAAGTATTTCGTCTCTTGCTACAAAAATTTTAACAGGTATATCAATATTTTTTATTTGATTAGATATATCAAATTTTTCACAGGCAGTTAAATCATTTATTGTTACATTAGGATCCTGCTCTAATGTGTCAACGTATTTTAAAATTAAAGGAGTTGGTTTGTTAGCTGTAAAGCATTGAATAGTAAGATTCATATCTAATTCATTAGTTTTATGATATTTTTTCATAAGTTCGCTATCTTTTAATTTAGTAAATTTGGCTCCTCCGCTTAAAACTACAACTTTTTTTACATTAGGTAATTTTTTTAATGCTACTCCAAGAACTATGCCCCCGCCCATGCTGTAGCCTATTATAGTAATATCTTGTTCGTTTTTAATTACTTCGCTGCTTTTTATAAAAGCTGTTACGTTATCGATATAACCCTCTACAGTAGGAGAACATTTACCTTCACTTTTTCCATGTCCATTAAGGTCTATCAGTATGCAATTGTAATCAGTTAAGTATTTATATACTTCACCAAAAATTTTATAATTGCAGCCGCTTCCATGAATGAACAGTAAAGTTTTTGGACTTTTTTTATTTCCCATTTGAATATAATTTAACATTTAAAACACCTCCCTAATATATTCCATCAAGTACAAATATTGAAAGCATTTATTTATAATTATAATATAATTAACTATATTAGACAATATAGTTAATTATTTAAGTTAAAAGTATTATTGTTATACATATGATATATACTAACATTAATTACAAAAAAATGTTTACAATCATAAAAAAAACAATTACAATATAAGTGTAATTATTTACAATATATATTGTAAAATTACAAAAAAATATATGTTAGGCAAAAATGGGGGTGAAAAATATGCCTAAAAGAACTAAAAAAAGCCAATCTTTTTGGTTCTTTATAATGCCGTTACTGGCAGCTATTTCTTTTCTGGTGTTTGGTTCAAATAGAGTGTATGCTTTTTCTGGCACGGGAACAGGTACAATAAATGATCCTTATGTGATAACATCAAAAGCACAACTTCAAGAAATGAGCAGTAATTTATCAGCAAGTTATAAACTTGGCAGTGATATTGATCTGCAAAGTAGTGAATGGACACCTATAGGCACTAGTTCAACAAAGTTTAGTGGTGTGCTGGATGGAAATGGACATACCATAAAAAATCTTTCAATAAATAAATTAAATGTTGAAGGAAATGGATTGTTTGGGTATGTAAGTAATGGTGTAATAAAGAACCTTAACGTAAAAGGCGTAAACGTTATCGGCGGAAATTGTACAGGAGCAATAGCAGCAAGTGTTACAGGTACAAGTACCGTAGATAATTGTTCAGCTGATGGAAAGATATTTGCAAATTCTAATGCAGGAGGATTAATAGGAACAGCAAGTGGATTAAAGATAAATAATTCATATTCTGCTGTAACTGTTAATGCATCTGGAGATAATGAAGGTGGTATTGTAGGAAGCCTTACAGGGAATATAACAAATAGTTATGCCATTTCAGATGTAATATCCAAAAGCGGAAGCAGCACTGGAGGACTTGTAGGATGGTTAACTGGAGATATAACTAAATGTTATACAACTAACAATATAAGCTCTAGTGGGAATTATACAGGAGGACTTGCAGGATGGCATCAAGGAATAATTGATGAATCTTATGTAGCAGGAAGTGTGACATCTACTGGAAGTTATGTAGGAGGACTTGCAGGAAGCATTAATTCAACTACTGTACAGAATAGCTTTAATTTAGCACCAGTAAGTGGAGCTTCATATGTAGGTGGAATTAATGGTAATGCATCTGGCAGTACTGTGAAAGATAGTTACTCTGCTGGAAAGATAACTGCATCAAGCGGAAACGCTGGTGGACTTACGGGTACAAATGAAACTGTAACTGATAGTTATTATGATGGAACAGCGGCCGGATATGTACCACAAAATACCTATGATGCAAGTAGATCTACAACTTCAATGGAAATGCAAAGTACTTTTAATAACTGGGAGTTTTTGGATACATGGGCGATAGACGAAGGAAAATCGTATCCATATCTAAGAAATGTTAAAAAGCCAGATGGAGTAACGAAAGGACTTCCATCAGAAGGAGAAACGAGTGGCAGTGGAACACAAAATAATCCATATATAATAAGTAATGTTCAGCAACTTAAAAATATGAATTATAATCTTACCGCGTATTATAAACTGGCAAATGACATCGATTTAAGTAGTATAAATTGGACACCAATAGGAAATAATAATGTACCATTTACAGGAGTATTAGATGGAGATGGACATTCAATAAAAAACATTTCTATGAACAGACTAGGTACTGATTTAAGTGGATTGTTTGGATGTATAAGTGGTGCAACGATAAAGAATCTAAGTATAAATAATGTAAACATAATAGGTGGAAATTATACTGGAGCAATTACGGGAAATGTAATTGGTGGAAAAATTACAAGTACAATAGATAACTGTTATGCCAATGGAACTATTGTAGGTTATAGATGTACTGGAGGATTAGTTGGATATGCATATATGGATGGAAGTACAAATATATTGAACATAACTAATTCGCGTTCTAGTGTAAATGTGACAGGTTCAGGAGACGATGTAGGAGGTATTATAGGAGCACTTGAAGGAAATATCTCAGATTCATATGCAACTGGAACTGTAATATCAAAAAGTGGAAACAATACGGGAGCGCTTGTAGGATGGTCAAGTGGAAGCATATCAAAATGTTATACAACTAATAATGTAACTTCAAGCCAAAAAAATGTAGGAGGAATTTCAGGAAATTTTCAAGGAACAATTGATCAGTGTTACTCAACAGGTAATATAGGTGGAACAGATAATATAGGAGGAATTGTTGGCTATGCAGCATCTGGTACTATACAAAATAGTTTCAGTATATCACAAGTTAGTGGTAATTCATTTGTCGGAGGAATTCAAGGCAGTGGAAGTACTACAATACAAAATTGTTATGCAGCTGGAAAGCTAACAGGAACTTCAAATATTGGAGGAATTACGGGGTCAAATTACACAGTAAATCATTGTTATTATGATGGAATTGTAAGTGGCTGCGCACCTCAAAATAGTAACGATGCTATTAATAGTAGAATAACTACAGCAATGAGAGAACAGCAAAACTTTGAAGGCTGGGAATTCATAAATACATGGGCAATAGATGAAGGAAAGTCATACCCATATTTAAAGAATGTAAAAAAACCTGATGGGTTAGCTAATGGACAAGTTTTAACTGGTAAAGGTACAGAGAGTGATCCTTATATTATAAATACCGTGGAGCAATTGCAAAATATAAAATATAATTTAGGTGGTCACTATAAGCTTGGAAATGATATTGATCTTACAGGAGTTAAATGGAGTCCAATAGGAGAAATTGCAGGTTGTGAGTTTACAGGGACTTTAGATGGAAATGGACATTCAATAAAAAATCTTTCTATGAATAGGCTTGGAACTGATATAACAGGTTTATTTGGAAGATTAAAAGGTGCAACTATAAAAAATCTAAAACTGGAAAATGTAAATCTCATAGGTGGAAATCATACAGGAGCTATAGCAGGTTATAGTGAAAATAGTACTATAGATAATTGTTCTGCATCTGGAACCATTTATGGATATGTGTATACGGGAGGATTAATAGGACAAGGCAATAATGAAACAAACATAAACAACTCTTCTTCCAGTGTTTCAGTTTCAGGAATTGATCCAATTGTGGGACAGAAGACTGATACTGGACAGAGAATTGGAGGCCTTGCTGGAGAACTTACAGGAAATATAACAGGTTCATATGTAACTGGAGACGTAATATCTAAGAGTGGAGATTATGTAGGAGGGTTAGTTGGCGTACTAACCGGAGATATAACAAAAAGTTATGTTGATAATAATGTAAAATCTCAAGGAAGTTATGTAGGAGGACTAGCAGGATGGTTACATGGGCATGTATATCAATCATATGCAGTAGGTGTAGTTATAGCATCATTAGATAATGTTGGGGGATTAGTTGGATATTCCTATGCAGCTTATAACATAAGTACACTTAATAGTATAGAGAATTGTTTTAATTTAAAATTAGTTCAAGGAAGAAATTACGTAGGTGGAATACAGGGTTTCGATGAAGGTAGTACAAATACTGTTGGTGATCATGGATATGATTATAATTACTCTTGGGTAACTGAATATTGGTATGGGGATGCTACAATAAAAAATTGTTATTCTGCAGGTAAAGTAGTATCATCAGGTAATTTAGGTGGATTATCAGGTACACCAACGATTATAACGAATAGTTATTATGATTCAATATCAAGTGAGTATTCACCCGAAAATCCACCTGATGTAGCGAGACTAACTACAGCAATGAAGGAACAGGGTACGTTTGTAAACTGGGAATTCATAAATATTTGGGCAATAGATGAAGGAATGTCCTATCCTTATCTAATAGGTGTAACTAAGCCTAGTGGAGTAACAGAAGGACTTCCTACAGGAGAGGTTGCAGGCGGAAAGGGGACAGCAAATGATCCTTATATTATAAGTACCGCACAGCAGCTTCAAAATATGAAAAATGATCTTGGAGCATATTATAAATTGGCAAATGACATAGATTTACAGGGCATCGATTGGGAACCTGTAGGGGTTAATAGTACGGTTCCATTTACAGGGGTATTTGATGGAAATGGACATTCAATAAAAAATCTTAGCATAAAGAAATTGGGTGTAAGTGGAATTGGGTTATTTGGTTATATAAGTGGAGCAACTATAAAAAATCTAAAATTAGAGAATGTAAACATAACAAGTGGTAATTATACCGGAGCATTAGTAGGAAATGCAATGGGAGTAAGTACAATTGATAATTGTTATTCTAGCGGAATAATTACGGCTTATGGTAATAGCGGTGGATTAGTTGGAGGAACATCTGGCGATGGAAGCAAAATAAATATAAATAACTCAGGTTCCTCAGTTAAAATGACAATAGTAAATGGCGATGGCATCAATGGTGATAATGTAGGTGGTATTGCAGGTGGTATTACAGGAGATATTACAAATTCATATGCAACTGGAGATATAACATCTAAAACTGGAAACTCAACAGGAGGACTTGTTGGATATATTAACGGCAACATAACACAATGTTATACAACTAATAATGTTAATTCAAATGGTAAAAACGCAGGAGGACTTGCTGGATATATTAATGGAAGTATTAGTGAGTGCTATGCGGCAGGAAGTGTAACATCAACATCAAATTTTGTAGGCGGACTTATCGGATATATGAATTCAGGTAAAGTTTGCGATAGTTTTAGTTTGGCGCCAGTTAGTGGAGCTTCATATGTAGGCGGTTTGCTGGGATACAAAAATACAACTGAAAATATATCACATTGTTATTCATCGGGTAAAATAACTGCATCAGGAAAATATGTAGGTGGAATAACAGGAGCAGGTGGAACAATAGACAACAGTTATTATGATGGAATATCAAGTGGGTATATGCCACAAAATGCTAATGACATAAGTAGAATAACATCATCAATGAAACAGAAGAGTAATTTCTTAAAGTGGGAATTTATAAATATATGGGCAATAGATGAAGGAAGTTCATATCCTTATCTAAAAGTTCTAGCTAAACCAGATGGAGTAGCTAAAGGACTTCCTACAGGAGAAGTTGCAGGAGGTAAAGGAACGGCTAGCGATCCATATATTATAAAAACAGTAGAGCAACTTGAAAATATACAATGTGATCCTGGAGCATACTACAAACTTGGAAATGATATAGACCTTAAGGGAATAAATTGGACACCAATAGGGATTAACAGTAATGTAGCATTTACAGGAACTTTAGATGGAAATGGATACTCTATAGAAAATCTTTCTATGAACAGATTGCAAAATGAAAATAGTGCAACTGGACTATTTGGATATGTAACTGGTGGAAAGATAATAAATCTAAAACTTAAAAACGTTAATATAATTGGAAGAAACTATACAGGAGCATTGGCAGGATATGTTTTAAATTCAGATACAAGTAAAAGTGTAATTGATAACTGTTCAGCTGATGGAATAATTACAGCTTATGGATCTACTGGAGGTTTAGTAGGATACGGAAATAGCCTTACTATAACTAACTCAAATTCTTCAGTAAAGGTAAATATAACTGATGAAGTTGATCCAAGTGGTAAAACAGTAAATGGTGATAACGTAGGCGGTATTGTTGGACAAATTGATGGAACTGGAAGTATAATATCAAATTGTTATGCTACTGGTAATGTAATATCAAAAAATGGAAATGACATTGGAGGTTTGGTAGGAAGTTTTTCAGGTACTATAACAAGATGTTATACAACTAATGACGTCAATGCAAAAGGAAATAGTGATAAATCAAAGGGATCATATGTTGGTGGACTGGTAGGTTATATGTCTTCTGGTACAATTGATCAGTGTTATACAACTGGAAGTGTAACAGCATTAGTTGATGATGTTGGAGGACTTACAGGATATTCTCCTTCCACTACAATCCAAAATAGTTTTAGTATGTCTTCTGTTAGTGGACATTCATGTGTAGGTGGATTGCAAGGAAATGGAAGTGGAACAATACAATATTGTTATTCAACTGGTAAAATAACTGCATCAGGAAGTTATGTAGGTGGAATAGAAGGAAATGGAAGTACAGTTGTCAAAAGTTATTATGATGGAATGGCAAGTGGCTATATTCCACAAAATGGTAATGATGCAAGTAAATTAACCAATGAAATGGAATCAAAAGATACATTTCAAAACTGGGAGTTCATAAATACTTGGGGTATAGATGAAGGAAAATCTTATCCTTATTTAAAGACTATAAATAAACCGGATTGTGTAACGGTAACAGATAAAAATGCTGCAAAAGGAAAAGGAACAGCAGAAGATCCTTATATTATAACTACGGTAGAGCAGCTTGAAAATATGAAATATGATTTGACAGCACATTACAAGCTTGGAAATGATATTGATCTTTCAGGAGTAGATTGGACACCAATAGGAAATAGCAATGCGCAATTTACAGGAAGTTTTGACGGAGACGGATATTCAATAAAAAATCTTTCTATGAATAAAGGTAACACAGATGCATGTGGATTTTTTGGATATGTTGGTGGTTCAGCAGAAATAAAGAATGTTGTTATGAAAAATACAAACATTTTAGCTGGAGACTATGTAGGTGCTTTAGCAGCCAATGTTTCAGGAAAAAGTGTTATCGATAATTGTATTGTTATTGATGGAAACATAGAAGGTGGAGGTTATGTAGGAAGCTTAGTAGGAGCAGCATCCGGGCTTAATATAAGTAACTCATCTTCAACTGCAAGAGTAATTGGCACGAAGGATTATGTTGGAGGACTTATAGGAAGTCTCAGTAATGGAAATATAACAAATTGCTACACTGAGGGAGATGTAAGTTCTGATGGAAATTACGTAGGAGGACTTGCAGGAAGCATTAAAGGAAATATAACAGGTTCGTATAGTAATGGAAATGTAACTTCAAATTCAGCTAATAATGTAGGAGGGCTTACAGGCTATTTAAATGGACAAGTTTCTCAATGCTATTCAACAGGAACTATAAAAGGTGTTAAAAACATAGGAGGACTTGTTGGATATTCTGATTCAAGTACAATTCAAGATAGCTTTAATTTAGGAGATGTAAGTGGAACCGACTATATAGGAGGAATACATGGAACTGGTAATGGAGCTACAACTATAAAAACTTGTTATTCAGCAGGAAAAGTAGTAGATGCAGGTTCAAATTTAGGTGGAATTTCTGCAGGAGGAGCAACAATTACTAGAAGTTATTTTGATAGCACAGCCTCAGGAATAAAAACACCTACAGATGAAGCAAAAGCTACAAATGATTTATTTAATAAGAATACTTTCTTAGATTGGGAATTTGTATTTACATGGGCAATTGATAAAGCTTATCCGTACCTTAGAAAATTATCAATACCAATATTCCCTAATTCAAAGGATCAAACTAAAGTTCCTGATGGATTTAAGGTTATAGATGTAACAGGTACAACTATAAAAGTACAGTGGGGACCAATTAGAGGTGTAGTAGGCTACGATATAGAAGTAGATGGAAAAATAATAGATAACGGTACTGATATAAGTTATACATCAACAGGATTAGCAGCAGGCTCAACACATACTTATAGAGTAAGGCTTAGAACACAAAGTGGAGTTGGAGCATGGACAAACTTAATTACAGTAATTACTCCAGGTAATATGGGTAATATAACATCAAAAGTTACAAGTACATCAATGAATATATCATGGGACAAAGTTGATGGCGCAGTAGGTTATGATATAGAAATAGATGGAAAAACAATAGATAATGGAAACAACACAAGTTATGAAGTTGATGGATTAGCACCAGGAACAGCTAATACTTACAGAGTAAGAGCAAAAAATTCATATGGAATTGGTGATTGGAGTACATTAGTAAGTAAACAAACACTAGGAGAAGTAGTAAATATAAAATCAAGTACAGCAGGAACATCAATAACTCTTAATTGGGATGCAGTAGGTGGAGCTGTTAAATATGAAGTAGAAGTAGATGGAAAAGTAATAGATAATGGAAACAGTACAAGTTATACATCAAATGATCTACAACCAGGAACAACTCATACTTATAGAGTAAGGGTAATAACTTTAGATGGAACAGGCGATTGGAGCTCATCAGTTGTTAAGACAACATTAGGTGTAATTCCAACTAGTGGTGTAACAGCAGAAGTAACGGGAACATCAATAAAATTAAGTTGGAATGCAATAACTGGTGCAACGGGCTATGATGTAGAAGTAGATGGCACAATAATAGATAATGGAAACAATACAAGTTATACATCACTACAATTAATACCAGGAACAACTCATGTGTATAGAATAAGACCAAAGACAGCAGATACACTAGGAAATTTCAGTGATTCAATAATTAAAACTGCAATAGGCGTAATAGATGTTAATGGTGTAACAACAGAAGTAACAGATACATCGATAAAATTAAGCTGGAATGCAGTAGCAGGAGCAACTGGTTATGAAGTAGAAGTAGATGGAAATACTATAGATAATGGAAGCAGTACGGTATATACTGCAGAAAAGCTAGAAACTGGAACAACACATACCTATAGAATCAGGGCAAAAAATGCGGATACAATAGGAAGTTTCAGCGGAACAATTACTAAAACTATATTAGCTACATTATCTCCTGTTAATATAACAACAGAAGTAACAGGAACATCAATAAAGTTAAGCTGGAATGCAGTAACGGGAGCAACAGGTTATGATGTAGAGGTAAATGGAAACATCATCGATAATGGTAATAATACAAGCTATGAATTAAAAGATTTGCCAGCAGGCACAACTTATAAATTTAGAGTACGAGCTAAATGTGCAAATGGAGAAGGAAAATTTAGTGACATAATAACTAAAACTACGATAGGTGCTATAGATAAGAATAGTATAACGGCAAAAGCAACTGATACTACTATAAAAATAACTTGGGCAGCAGTAACAGGGGCAACAGGTTATGATGTAGAGGTAGATGGCAATGTAATAGACAATGGAAGTAGTACAAGCTATGTAGTGACTGGACTTGCTACTGGAGTAACACATACGTATAGAATAAGAGCCAAAAATGCAGATACAGTAGGAAGCTTTAGTGATCCAATTGTTAAAACAACATTATCTCCGTTACTACCTACCAGCGTAACAGCAGAAGTAACAGGAACATCAATAAAATTAAGCTGGAATCCGGTAAATGGAGCAACAGGTTATGATGTAGAGGTAGATGGAACAATAGTAGACAATGGAAGTAATACGACTTATACAGCAGAGGATATAAAACCGGGAACAAAACACACTTATAGGGTTAGACCGAAAACAGATAATGGAGTAGGTGAATGGAGTAATCCAATAAGTAAAATTATATTATCTCCAATAAGTAAAAATAGTATTACAGCAGAAGCTACAGATTCTACAATAAATTTAAGCTGGACACCAGTAGCAGGGGCAACAGGCTATGATGTAGAAATAAATGGACAGACAATAGATAATGGTAACAATACAAGTTATTCTGCATTAAATCTTCAAGCTGGTTCAGTTTATAGTATTAGAATAAGACCAAAGACAGTGGATGGAGCAGGCGATTGGAGTGAAATAGTAACAAAAACTATTTTGTCAGTAATACCTACAAGTGGTGTAACATCAGTTTCAACAGGAACGTCAGTAAAATTAAGCTGGAATGCCGTAGCTGGTGCGACAGGTTATGATGTAGAAGTAGATGGAAAAATAGTAGACAATGGAAATAGTACAGTATATGAAGCTACAGGTCTTGTTAATGGAGTAACACATACTTATAGAATAAGACCAAAAACTTCTGATACTATTGGAAACTTTAGTGACGTAATAACGAAGACTACTTTAGATGTAATAACATCAAATGATGTAACAGCAGAAATAACTGATTCTACAGTAAAACTTACATGGAAACCAGTAGCTGGAGCAACAGGTTATGATGTAGAAGTAGATGGAAAACAAGTAGATAATGGAAATAACACAGCATATACAGCATCAGGTCTAAGTACTGGAGTAACTCATGTATTTAGAATAAGAGCAAAAGTAAAAAGTGGTTCAGCTGACTGGAGTGAAAATATCAATAAAACAACTTTAGCTACAATACCTAGCAGCGGTGTAGTATCAGAAGTTACAGGCACATCAGTTAAATTAACTTGGAGTGCAGTAACAGGTGCATCGGGCTATGATGTAGAGGTAGATGGAAAGACAATAGACAACGGAAACAGTACAGTATATGTAGCAACAGGTCTAGATGTAGGAGTAACTCACACTTATAGAATAAGACCAAAAACTTCAGATACAATAGGAAACTGGAGTGATGAAATTAAAAAGACAACACTCTCAGTAATACCAGCAAATGATGTAGCATCTTCAGTTACAGATACATCAGTAAAACTTGAATGGCAACCAGTAGATGGAGCAACAGGTTATGATGTAGAAGTAGATGGTCAAACAGTAGATAATGGAAGAAGTACAGTGTATGAAGCTACAGGACTTAAGCCTGGAATAACTCATTCTTATAGAATAAGACCAAAGACAAAAGATGGATTTGGAGAATGGAGTGACTTAATACACAAAACGACAATAGCTGTACTAACAGAAAATGATATTACAGCAGTTGTAACAGATTCTACAATAAAATTAAGCTGGAAGGCATTAAATGGAGCAACAGGCTATGATGTAGAAGTAGATGGCAAGGTAATAGATAATGGTGATGGTACAGTATATGAAGCTACAGGACTTAAAGCAGGAGTAACTCACACTTATAGAATAAGAGGTAAGACTGATACTGGCATAGGTGACTGGAGCGAAACTGTAAAGGAAACTACTTTAGATTCAGTATCAGCAAGTGGTGTAACAGCAATAGCAACAGGTACATCAGTAAAATTAACTTGGGGTGCAGTAACAGGCGCAGCAGGTTATGATATAGAAGTAGATGGCAATGTAATAGATGCTGGAAATAACACAAGTTATGAAGTGGATGGGTTAACAGTAGGTACAAATCATGTATTCAGGATAAGAGCAAAAGCAGATGAAGGGATAGGAGAATGGAGTGCACCTATAAATAAAGTAA
The DNA here is from genome assembly GCF_001705235.1 of Clostridium pasteurianum. NCBI lineage: Bacteria > Bacillati > Bacillota > Clostridia > Eubacteriales > Clostridiaceae > Clostridium > Clostridium pasteurianum. The sequence goes on along the minus strand of NZ_MCGV01000001.1, from coordinate 1,263,594 downwards.
CTTTATCTTCACCATCATTAAGTGATATAACAGCAAATGTTACAGAATCAACTGTAAAACTCACATGGAAGGCAATAGACGGAGCAACAGGTTATGATGTAGAAGTAGATGGAAATCCAGTAGATAATGGTAATAGCACTTCTTATACAGGGAGTGGCTTTGAAGCTGGAACTTCTCATACATTTAGAATAAGAGCCAAAGTTGGAAATGGTGCAGGAGATTGGAGCACAGCAATAGTAAAGACAACTTTAGCACAAATATCTATGGGAAGTGTAAAGACAACTGTTACGGATACTTCAATAAGATTAGACTGGACTGCAGTAAAGGGAGCAACAGGTTATGATGTTGAGATAGATGGTACAGCAGTAATAGATAATGGTGATAAAACTTATTACGAATTAGATGGACTTAAGCCAGGAACTGTACACAAATTTAGAGTAAGAGGAAAAACTTCAGATACTGTAAGTAATTGGAGTGAAGTCATAGCAAAAACAACATTATTTGTAGTGCCAGCAGATAAAATTACAGTAACAGCAACAGATACCTCAATAAAGCTTACTTGGGATGCAGTTAGTAATGCAACAGGATATGATGTAGAAGTAGATGGAGTAACAATTGACAATGGAAACAGTACAGTATATGAAGCTACAGGACTTGCAACAGGAACAGTACACACTTATAGAGTAAGAGCAAAATCTTCTGATACGACAGGTATATGGAGTGACACAATTGTAAAGGCAACATTATCTCAAATACCAGTAAGTAATGTAACAACATCAGTAGCAGGAACTAGTGTAAAACTTACTTGGGCTGCAATAACAGGAGCAGTAGGATATGATGTAGAAGTAGATGGCAAAGTAGTAGATGCTGGCAGCAGTACATCATATGAAGCTGTAGGACTTGAAGAAGGAACAGTTCATAAATTTAGAGTAAGAGCAAAAGTAGGTAATGGTTCAGGCGATTGGAGTGACATAATAACAAGAACTACATTAGCAGTAATACCATCAGATAAAGTTATATCAAATGTAACAGCATCTTCAGTAAAACTTACTTGGGATGCAGTAAAAGGCGCAGCAGGCTACGATGTAGAAGTAGATGGAGTAACAATAGATAATGGCAACAGTACAGTATATGAAGCAACTGGATTAACTGCAGGAGTAACTCATACGTATAGAGTAAGGGCGAAATCTTCTGATACAACAGGAGAATGGAGTGATCCAATTGTAAAGACTACATTAAATGTTATACCAGTAGGTGGCATAACAACAGCTGTAACAGATAATACAGTTAAACTTACATGGGCTGCAGTAGATGGAGCAACGGGCTACGAAGTAGAAGTAGATGGAAAAGTTATGGATGCTGGTAGTAATACATCATATGAAGCAGCAGGCCTAGAGGCAGGAGTAGCTCATAAATTTAGAGTAAGAGCAAAGACAGCTAAGGCAGCAGGAGATTGGAGTCAGTTTATAACCAGGACACCAATAGGTATGATACCAAAGGATGGTATAACCTTAGTAAATACCGATACTGGCATAAAATTATCGTGGGCACCTGTAGAAGGAGCAGCTGGTTATGATGTAGAAATAAATGGACAGATTATAGATAATGCTAACAGTACAAGTTATGAAGCAAAAAATTTAATTGCAGGTGTAACTTATACTTGCAGAGTAAGAGCAAAATCTGTTGATACAACAGGACAATGGAGTGAACCAATAGTAAAAACTGAATTAAGTGTTATACCTGTAAGCGGTATAACAACAGTTGTAACAGATACTACGGTAAAACTTACATGGGCACCAGTTAATGGAGCAGTAGGCTATGATGTGGAAATAGATGGAAGTACAGTAGATGCTGGAAATGCTGCATCATATGAAGCTATAAATCTTCAAGCTGGAACAACTCATAAATTTAGAGTAAGAGCAAAGACAGATAAGGGAACAGCTGACTGGAGTGAAATTGTAACAAGAACAACTTTGGCAGTAATAGGCAATGTAACAGCTTCATCAACAGATAGTTCAGTAAAATTATCATGGACACCAGTAAATGGAGCATCAGGTTACGATGTAGAAGTAGACGGAAAGACAATAGACAATGGAACAAGTACAGTATACGAATCAGATGGATTAGATGCAGGAATAACTCATACTTATAGGGTAAGAGCAAAATCTTCTGATACAACAGGAGAATGGAGCAGCACTATAACGAAAACAACTTTAGGGGTAATACCTGTAAGTGGTATAACAACATCTGTAACAGGAACTAGCGTAAAACTTAGCTGGGATGTGGCAAAAGGAGCAGAAGGTTATGATGTAGAAATAGACGGAAATGTTGTAGACGTTAAAGATGTTACATCATATGAAGCTGTAAATTTTGAAGCAGGAACAACTCATAAATTTAGAGTAAGAGCAAAGACAGCAAAAGGAGAAGGAGATTGGAGCGACGTAATAACTAAGACAACCTTAGAAAAGGTACCATCAGATAAGATACAGGCATCAGTAACAGACAGTTCAATAAAATTAACATGGGAAGTAGTAACTGGAGCAGTAAGTTATGATGTGGAATTTGATGGAAATGTAGTAACCGGAATTACTGGTACAAGTTACGAAGCAGATGGACTTCAAGCAGGAACAACTCATAAGTTTATGGTAAGAGCAAAGACAGCAGATACAACAGCAGACTGGAGCGACGAAGTATCTAAGACAACATTAGGAGTAATATCTACAGATGATATAACAACTTCAGTAGGTGCAACATCAATAAAATATAGTTGGAAAGCAGTAACAGGAGCAACAGGATATGATGTAGAATTTGATGGAAAACCTATAGACAATAGTAGTAATACAAGTTATGAAGTAGATGGACTTCAAGCAGGAACAACTCATGAATTTAGAGTAAGAGCAAAGACAATAGATACAAAAGGAGAGTGGAGCGATAAAGTATCTAAGACTATACTAGCGGTAATACCATCAACAGGTATAACAACTTCAGTAAGCGCATCATCAATAAACTACAGTTGGAATGCAGTCGTAGGAGCAGCAGGTTATGATGTAGAAATAGATGGAAAAGTAATAGGTAATGGAAATAACACAAGTTATACAGCAGTAGGATTAGATGCGGGAACAAAACACACATTTAGAGTAAGAGCAAAATCTGCTGATAATATGGCTGACTGGAGTGACACTTTAACTAAAACAACTTTAGCAGTAATATCATCAAATGACGTACAGACAGCAGCAACACATACATCAATAAACTACAGTTGGAATGCAGTTGCAGGAGCAACAGGATATGATGTAGAGTTAGATGGAAAACAAATAAATGATATTAGCGGTACAAGTTATACAGCAGATGGTTTAGATGTAAACTCAAGTCATACATTTAGAGTAAGAGCAAAATGCTCTGATACAACAGGTGACTGGAGTGATGTAATTACTAAAGCTACATTGCCTATTGATAAGGTAAGTGGTGTATCAAGCACTTCAACTTATACATCAATAAAAGTTACATGGAATGCAGTAAATGATGTAACAGGATATGATATAGAAGTAAATGGAAAGGTAATAGATGCCGGCAATAACACAAGTTATACAGCAGAGGGATTAGATGCTAATACAAGCTATAGCTTTAGAGTAAGGGCAAAAATATCCAGTGCAGTAGGTGAGTGGAGTGATGCAATTAGTGCAAAGGTAATGCCAGCTCCTATTATGGATGTTGAAACTGATAATATAATAAATGTAGATAATAATAATATAGTAAATGCAGGAGATACATTTACAGTAACTATTGGATTTAAAAATGCAATAGACATATCTATTATACAGGGCTTAACTGTAAAATATGATTCAAATTTATTTGATTATGTTAAAGCAGAATCGGCAGATACAGGTTTATTTACTATAGATTCTGTGGATGCGTCTAATGCAGGTAAAATCACAATAGATGGAGAAAATGCAGGAGATAAAGCTCTAAATGGTGATAATAAAATTATAAAGTTAACATTTAAGGCTAAAACAAATATTGGAAAAGGAGATATAAATATATTAGGTGGAAGCGTTTGGAATATGGATGGACAAAGTTACAATGCAACATATTCTGGACAGACATTTAATACCGTAAATTGCGATGTAAATGGAGATGGAAAAGTTGACATGCAAGATTATATCGCAGTAAAAAATTGTATAGGAAAAACTTCTGACCAATGGGGAAAATATAAACCTGATGTAAATGGAGATGGAATTGTAGATGCACAAGATAAGAATTGTGTATATGCTGTTATGAAAGCCAACTCAAGTAAATAAAAATTAGAAAATAATTAAAGAAGGCAGTTCCTTAATATGAAGAAATTCATATTGGGTACTGTCTTTTTTGTTCGCTGCAATGCTTTTACTGTCGGCAGTTCGTATTTTACAGGAATGTTTTATGGTACAGTACATTTAATTTAAAACCTTTTTTATAGTATAAAGTTATTAAAAATAATTTATATATATTTTATTGATATTTCTTAAATAATAATATACTATTTTAGTATATTATTATTTATTATTATTGTGAGGTGCAGCTTTATATGAAAAAGCGTTTGTTGTTAGTTAGCCTGATTTTTTTAGTTTGCTGTGTGCTTTTTATATCATACTCAAATAAAAATGATAATGTTGCAGCTTATAAAGGAAGCATAAACTTAAAGAAATATGATTTTAATAAGAATGGTGTTGTGAACTTACAGGGGCAATGGGAACTATATTACAATAGTATTTTAACTCCAGAACAATTAAAAAATAAGAGATCAAATAAATATTTGACAGTACCAGGAAATTTAAAAAAGTGGTTGAATGGAAAAAGTAATAAGTATATGACGTTGCATTTTAAAATATATGCACAAGACAATGTGGTTTATGGCATTAGAATCGACCAAATGTTTTCGGCTTCAAAAGTATGGGTTAATGGTGTGCTTCAAGGTCAAGTTGGAAAGGTCGGGGAAAATTTCAGTAGCGAAAAGGCCATATATCTACCAGAATATTATTATTTTACAGCTCAAAATGGTATCATAGATGTAGTTATTCAAACATCAGCATATAGAGAAATTTTCCCTACTATTAAAGCTATTAAATTTGGTCTTAAAGATGAGATTATGAATGAATATATACTAAATAGTTCTATCGATTTAATAGTATTTGGTGGTTTACTAATTGTAGAATTGATGTTTTTATTAATATCTAAAAAAGTAAAAAGCGATAAATCATCATTATATTTTTCAATATTATGTATATTTATACAATTTAGATGTCTATTTTTAAATGAGAGAATAGTTATTCATTTATTTCCTAATATGCCTTTTGAAGTATTGAGTAAGACGGCAGCGTTAACATATTATTTGTGGATACCCATATATGCTTTATTTTTAAGAGAGATATTTCATGATTTTCCTAAAAAAATAGTTTATGTTTCAACAATATTTTCAGCTGTCTTTGCCTTTATTTGTATTATCACCAATAATACATTTTATGATAGATTGTCCATTTTAGGTCAAATTATATCAGGTATAATTATATGTGCTATATTAGTATTCTTGATAATGTGTGTAATAAAAAAGGTAAAAGAAAGTGTCATTTCGATTCTAGCACTTAGTATATTAATATTGGGATGTATAAATGATATGCTTGTAAATAACGGTATTATATATGGAAAATATATTTTTCAAATATACATGTTTGCGTTTGCACTTATAGAAACGTATCTACTTACATTTAAATATTCAAACCAAATTATAAAAACTGAAAAGTTAAAAATTGAAAATAAAATCATGTACGAAAAATCTATAAAGGATCCTCTTACTGGGTTATATAATAGAAATTATATTGAGGAGATGTTAGACGAGGTTATAAGAAATTATATAGACAATGGCATAATATTTACTGTGCTTATGTTTGATATAGATTATTTTAAAATTATTAATGATACTTACGGACATTTAGTAGGAGATAAGGTTTTAGTTTGTATAAGTGATATAATAAGGAATGATTTGGGAATTGAAGATTGTGCTGGAAGATATGGAGGAGAAGAGTTTATTGTGATTTTGCCTAATACTAAAGAAGAAAAAGCTATTGTAATAGCTGAGAAGATTAGGGAAGATGTAGAAAATTTATTTTTAGAAGAAAATATTAAAGTAACAATAAGCGGCGGGGTATATGAAAATAAAGGATATGAAAAAAGAGAATGTGTAGGTAAAGCCGATAAAATGTTATATTCTGCTAAGGAAAAGGGAAGAAATAGAATTGAAATTTACTAGATTATTTTGATGGCGTTTTACTATGTGATAAAATTATTTATGCATTGTAAATGAATAACTATTGACATACTGAAGCTGAATATCTAGAATTAATTAAGGAATATAAAATTTTGGAGGATGGATATGAATACAAGTCAAAATCTTAATAATACCAACGGTGAGCTTGGTATAATAGCCTTAGAAAGTTGTAAAGAACTAGGCGAAAAAATTGATGAACATATTAAACTAAAAAGAGGAACAGAAGAATCTTTTTTAGTACCTACTCAAGAAATACGTTTTTCCAATGGAGAAGGTAAGGTTAAACTGCCTAAGTCCGTTAGAGGTAAGGACATTTACATACTTTGCGATATAGGAAACTATAGTTGTACATATAATATGTTCGGAATAGAAAATCATAAAGGTCCTGATGAACATTTTCAAGATATTAAAAGAACAGTATCAGCTATAAGAGGTAAAGCAAAAAGAATAACTGTAATAATGCCTCTTTTATATGAATCAAGACAGCACAGAAGAAAAGGTAGAGAATCTTTAGATTGTGCATTGGCACTTCAAGAATTAGAGAGATTAGGAGTACAGGAAGTACTTACATTTGATGCACATGATCCAAATGTTCAAAATGCAATTCCTTTGATGTCATTTGAAAACTTGTACCCTACATACGATATAGTTAAGACAATTCTTACAGAAGAAAAAGACATAAAGATAAAAAATAAGGATAATATGCTTGTTATAAGTCCTGATACAGGTGCTATGGATAGAGCTATATATTATTCAAGTGTTTTAGGTGTAGATGTTGGAATGTTCTATAAGAGAAGAGATCGTTCAACTGTTATAAATGGAAAAAATCCTATAGTTAAACATGAGTATATGGGAAGAGATGTAGAAAATCAAGATGTTTTAATAGTTGATGATATGATTGCTTCTGGAGAATCAGTTCTTGATATAGCCAAGGAATTGAAAAAGAGAAAGGCAAGAAATATCTATGTTGCAACTACCTTTGCATTTTTCACAGAGGGACTAGAAAAATTTCAAAAATATTATGAAGATGGTACATTAGCTAGAGTTTATTCAACTAATTTAACTTATATACCACCTGAACTTAAAAAAGCTGAATGGTTTAGAGAAGTTGATATGTCAGATTTAGTATCAATAATAATAAATAAATTAAATAGAGATTTATCTATTGCAAAATTCATGGATGCAACTTATATACTTCATGAACTTTTAAACAATAGGAAATAAAGCTAAGTAATATTATAACCCCAGATTATAAAATACTAAGAAATTTTATAATTTGGGGTTATAATTATTTATATACAAAATAATTTATGGAAGATAATTTTAATCTAGTAGGTAAAATGTTAAAATATATATTATTACAGGTAATTGAGGGGGATGGTACAAATGATGAAGAAATTTAGTATACCAGAAACATTTAATGAATTTGAAAACATAATTTTACCGACAATAAAAGTTTCAAATGAAATTACATATAAGGCTCAAGAAACTTTGCCATGGGATAGTAAGCTAGGTGGATGTCCTTATCTTAAAAGTGAAGATGAGTATCCAAGAGATAATGAGGACAAACCTTATTTTTTTCTTGCACAGATTAATTTAGAAGATATATCAGGTATAAAAGATTTTCCTAAAAGCGGACTTATTCAATTTTATGTTAAGGCTAATGATGTTTATGGTTTAGATGAGGATGATGGATTTCTTGTTAGGTATATTGAAAAAGTAGAGAAGGATGAGACTAAACTTTCAAAAGTGATACCTACAATTCAAGATGATGATTTTTATCCACCTTATGAGAGAGAAGGTAAAATGAATTTTGAAGCAAGAGAAATGCCTGTTTCTATTGATGATAATATGTTTAATGAAATATTTAAAAATGTTAAATTTACAGAAAAGCAGGAAAAAGAAAGTTATGATGTATTTGAAGGATCAGGAAATAGAGTTGGTGGATATCCTGGTTTTACGCAGTACGATCCAAGAGAAAATAATAAATATGATGTATTACTACTTCAATTAGATATAGATAGTGAGTGCGATATTATGTTTGGTGATTCTGGAATAGCCAATTTCTTTATATCAAGTGAAGATTTGATTAAAAGAGATTTTTCAAAGGTTTATTATACCTGGGATTGCTGTTAATAAAATATAAATTTATATGGGGGGCAAATATGAAATGAAATGTTCAAAAAAAATGACAAATTTATCTTCAGCTATATTTACGGAGCTTAAAGAAAAAAAATTAGACTTAATTTCAAGGGGCAGAGAGGTTATTGATTTTAGTGTGGGAACACCTGATATACCACCAGACGAAAATGTTGTTGAGGAGCTTAAAAGTGAAGTTAGTAAGATAGAAAATTATAAATATGCTATAAGCGACAGTGATGAATTGATTGATGCAGTTATAACTTGGTATAAAAGGCGCTATAAGGTTCAATTAAATAGAAATGAGATTACATCACTATTAGGTTCTCAAAGTGGATTTGCGGAGGTTGCTTTATCTATGATAGATCCAGGAGATGTTGTTTTAACACAAGATCCAGGATATCCCATTTTTTCTGTTGGACCGTATCTTGCAGGTGCAGAAATACATAAAATGCCATTATTAAAGAAAAATAATTTTTTAATAGATTTTGACAGTATAGATGAGGACATAGCTAAAAGGGCAAAACTTATGGTGGTTTCATATCCTAATAATCCAACAGCATCAACGGCTCCTAGATGGTTCTATGGAAAATTGGTTGCATTTGCAAAAAAATATGACATTGCTGTGCTTCATGATAATGCTTATAGTGAGCTTGTATTCGATGGAAAAGTTGGAGAAAGCTTTTTAAGTGTACAAGGGGCTAAGGATGTTGGAATAGAATTTAACTCCCTTTCAAAAACCTACAGCATACCTGGATGCAGAATTGCATTTGCAGTTGGAAATAAATATATTATAAATCAGATAAAAATACTAAAATCACATGTGGATTATGGTATGTTTTTGCCATTTCAAAAGGCTGCTGTAAAAGCTTTAACAGGATCTCAAGAGTATGTTAAGGTTGTCAGAAATACATATGAAAGTAGAAGAAATTTGCTGATAAATGGATTCAATAAAATTGGGTGGAAGGTTGATATGACGGCAGGCAGCATGTTTGTATGGGCAAAAATACCTGATAAATATGAGAACTCCGTAGAATTCACTATGGATTTGATGGAAAAGACAGGAGTTATAGTAGTTCCAGGAAGTAGCTTTGGAGATGAAGGGGAAGGATTCGTTAGAATTGCGCTTGTTCAAAGTGACGATAAAATTTTAAAAGCTATAGAAAATATAGAAAAAAGCGGCATACTTAATATTGAGAAGTAATAGTATTTTGAAACATTAAATAGAACTCATAAGACTAAGTCCTAAATAAAGAAAATACTAAGAAATTTTAATAACTCGCTGAAAAAAAGCTCAAACAAATTAAAATCTCTAAGTCTTTTCATTATTTCGGGCAAAGTCTTATTGAGTTTTATTTAAACTGTTTCCAAAATACTATTACTTCCCTTAGAATAAAGGCAAGGTGAATTTTTCTCCGCTTCACTACGAAAAATAGCATAATATATTTCGAATGAGACAGTACTTTATAAATATAAAAAGGGTGATTTTTTGAATAAATTAAAAAAAGCAATTATATTTTGTATTTTAATATTATTATTTTCATATGTAATGCCACAGAGTGCAAAGGCTTCCGAAAACTATTATATTTCTAGTATAGTTATAAATGCTGATGTTAAAGCGAATGGAGATATGGATGTTGAGGAGATACATAATTATGTATTTAATGGTGCTTTTAATGGAATGAAAAGGGATATAAAGACTAATGGTTCCAGTGGTATTTCTAATATTTCAACTGAAGTTTTGAGCAATGGTGAAGAAGAGGATGTAGCTCCAGAAGTAACTAAAAATTCGGATAGTACTAAAATAAAAATATATAGTAAAAGTAATAATGAAAAAAAAGCTTTTGTAATAAGGTATACTTTAAAAAATGTTATTACTAAATTTTCTGATGTAGGTGAACTTAAGTGGGTTTTTTATAAGAATGAAGATGATGTTAAAACTGATAATATAACAGTTTATGTAAGTTTGCCAAATAAAATTACTAACAAGGTTAAATATTATGGAGAAGGACCTGAAAGGGGAACAGCGAAACTTAACTCTGATGGTAAGTTGCAGTTTGAGCTTAATAATGTTGATAAGGATGAAGTTATAGGATCAGAAGTAGATTTTCCCCTGAGCTGGGTTAATACCTCTAAGAAAATCAACATGAAAAGACAAGCTTATTATGAAAATGAGGATAGAAAGGAAAAAAGGAATATAGCAATTGTTGTAGTAGGAATTTTATTAGTAATTACTTTAATATATATGAGGCGTAAGAAAAGAAAGAAGGCAATAAAAGAATACAGAGACGGAAATGTATTTTTTTATGATAAGTATTGTTTTGAACTGCCAGATAATCTTTCTCCAGCCTTAGTAAGTGTACTTTTAGATGGTGAAATTGAAATAAAGGATTTATTAGCTACAATACTTGATTTAGCCAATAGAGGGATAATAACATTTCTTCAGGATAGTTTTAAAAATAAGGATTATGATGCTGTAGCTTTTAAGATAAATGAAGGTTATGATCAAATGAATATTAAACCATATGAGAAATTTTTGATTAAATGGCTTAAGATGTATGATAAAAAAGGTGTTATTAGGTTAAAATACTTAAAAGAAGAAGCTAAGAGTCGTGAGTTTAGAGATGAATATTATGATTTTGAAGATAGTGTTTTGGAAGAGGCTGAAAAACTTGGATTTTATACTGTAATAGTTGGTAAAAGAATATTGACGAATGAATATAAAAACGAAGAACAAAAATGGAGAGCATATAAAAGATATTTAGAGGATTATAAGGACATTGAAGTGGATAAAAAGCAAAATATTGAAGATAAAGTTCTTCCATATGCTATATCATTAGAATGCAGTGAGAATATTTTTGAGGATATTAATGATTCTTTAGGAAGTAGCAGTATTTTTATGAGTTATTGGTTTTTAAGCTATTACGCCACTGATTATAGTAAAGATTTTTCAGAAAACTATTCGTCAGGTATAAATAATAGCAGTTCTAGTGGTGATTTTTCAGGTGGAAGTGGAGATGGATTTGGTGGTGGAGGCGGTGGAAGTGCCTTTTAAAAGATTTATTAATAATAGGAAAGTCTTAGCTTATGAAGTTCCATTTTAGTAAAATTAACCTTGCTAACTTTTTAGTGGTATAATTAAAATATATAGTTTATGGCAAAAATATAAAAAGAGAAAGAAAGGAAGGGTTATAATTTGCAAAAAGACGTTTTTAATTATTTAGACAAAAATTATAAGTATTTAAATAATTATGTAAAAGAATTTGATAAAATAGTATTTACATCCCCACGCAGTGTGATTGTTAATGGCATAAAATTTACTGAAAATTTAACCAAAGAAATATGCAAGTTAGAAGGATATGGTTCATTAAATACGATAACTCAGGATGGCAGATTAAGAAAATTAGAAAGCAAGGGAGCACTTAAAGGTAAGATATATAGACTATTTAATAAAGTGGCGAGAATGGGAAATAAAGTAGTATATGATGATAAAGAAAAAGAATTAGAAGAAGCTTTAAAAATGCATAATAGCATTTATAATATTACGTGCTGGTTTGTTAAAAATTATATTGATAATAAATTTGAAGCTGATCCGTATAAATATCCTACTCCTCTTAAAAATAATAATACTGACATGGCATCAAATTTGATAAAAAGAATGAGCAGCGTAACAGAAAAGAAACAAGTAGCTGGCAAAAGTTATAAGAAAATAGTTAATCATTTAAATACAAATGAAAAAGCACAGGACATTTTTGAAAATTTTGTAATCGAAAGTATTATTGATAATAAGGAAATAGATAAGAAATGTTTAGTTCAAGAATTTTCTAAGATACAAGAGTCATTAAATAAGTAGACATATCTAGAATATTAGAATTTTGAAGTAGAGTGTGTTGTTAAACTATGATATTAGTATATTCATAATTAGCCTTCCATTTTACATCTTTTTTCTAATAACAATTTCAATTTCTAAATACATAGTTGAAGCTCATGGCGGATTTATAGAATGCATTGAGTCTTCGTCAAAAGGAACAACTATGTGCTTTAGTCTTCCACTATAAATTAGTAATTATATTAGTTTTCATGATGATTAAAAACTTTAACTTTAGAAAAATCTGTAGTATTAAATTGTCTTACTGAAAGGACAAAGAATATTGCACACATTGCAAGTATTATTAAAAATCCTTCATAAGGTTTAATTATAAATCCGTTTAAATTAAATGCGACTCCAGCTTTGATCAGTGACTTATTAGTCATATTCCACATTTTTAGTGTAATGTATCTAAATATTGCAGTTGTATATGTTAGAGGATTTATATATACAAGAGGCTGAACAATTTTAGGCATAACATTTGTTGGTATATAAGCACCAGATAGGAAAGTAAGCGGCATTAGTAATACATTTGTTATCATTTGAAAAGTAGTTGAATTTTTAGAAAGTGATGCTAGAAAAAGTCCTATGGCACTAAAGGTAAAACCAACTGCAATCATTACAATAAACATACCTATAAATTGAAGAACACTTATTTTTAATCCCATAAATAAACCCATAATAACAACAATAAGTCCCTGTAATACTGAAATAACAACTGCTGATGATATTTGACCAAGGGATATTTGCCATCTCTCAGAGGGAGATACTATTATTTCTTTCATAAAACCATTAGCAATGTCCTCAATTATGCTGGTTGAATTGGTTAAGGCTGATTGAAATACTGTCATTATAATTATACCGGCTATTAGGTAGTTTAATGGGCTGCTGTAGCCTATTGTATTTGATTTCATTACAAATGAGAAAGTAAACATTAAAAATAGCGGCATGATAATTGAGAATGCTATTTGAATTTTATTTCTGCAAAAATTAGTTAAATTTCTTATTATAATTGTCTTTATAGTTCTCATTATGCTCTAATCTCCTTTCCAGTTATAGCTAAAAATACATCGTTAAGAGTTCCTTTTTTTATCTCAAAATCTGCTATTAAGTTTTTAAATTTTGTAATTATTTCAATAGTATTTTCTAAGTTTGACTGTATTGTAAATAGGTTCTCTTCAAATTTGTATTTAATTGAGTTAACATTTAAAAAATTACGTACTAATCTATTATCTGTAACTTTAAGCTTCATTATATTAGAAGTGTATTGTTTCTTTAGATTATATGGAGTATCAAAAGCTGCTATTTTTCCGTGATCCATTATTGCTACTTTATCGCATATTTCGGCTTCATCCATGTAATGTGTTGTGAGAAAAATAGTAATGTTTTTTTCTTTCTGAAGTTTTATTATGTAGTCCCATATATTAGCTCTAGTTTGTGGGTCAAGTCCTGTGGTTGGTTCATCTAAAAATAGAACCTTAGGGTAATGAACGAGGCCCCTTGCTATTTCTACTCTTCGCTTCATACCTCCAGATAAACTATTTACTGGTGACTTTCTCCAGTCTGTAAGGTCTACAAGTTTTAATACGAATTCAATTCTTTCCGCTATTTCATTTTTTGGTACGTTATAAAATTCGCAGTGAAATTTTAAATTTTCTTCAACAGTTAACTTACCGTCTAAGGTTGATTCTTGAAATACAATTCCTATTTGATGACGTACTTCATTTTTATTTTTTTCTACATCATATCCGTTGATTTTTAATTCTCCTTCTGTTTTACCTGTTATTGTACATAAGGTATTAATAGTAGTACTTTTTCCGGCCCCATTAGGTCCTAGAAAGGCAAATATACTTCCCTCCTTAACGTTAAAAGAAATATTATCTACTGCTTTGAAATTTCCAAAACATTTAGTGAAATTTTTAACTTCAATTATATTTTGCATAATTTAATTCCTCCATTTTTAGATTTCTGCATTGCTTTGAGTACAAGTTAATTCTAAATTCATTTTATAAAGTCACAATAAAGCAATTTTAAAAATTTTATAAAGATAGTTAAAGTATTTTTAAATTTATTCTTTATAAAATCTTTAAAAATACTTTAAGCTATCTTTATAGCGATGAGTTATATTTTTATATAGGTACTATAAGTAATTAAGGAGGGGCCTAGTATGACTAAAGAAGAGATTAGCTATTATAGAAACATTTTAGCTAGTAATGGATGTAAATTTACAATTCAGAAACAAATAATACTTCAAAAATTGATGAAAAGCAGTATTCATTTAAATGCTCAAGAAATATATGAAAAAATTAAATATGAAGACATAGGTCTTGCTACAGTGTATAGAACCTTAAAATTATTCTGCAAATTAGGGATAATTGAAGAAATTAATATAAAAAATATAAATTATTATGAAATGAAATCATATAAAAATAAGAACTTATATATGCATTTTAAGTGCAGTAAATGTGGTAAGATATTGGATATAGACAGTAAAAAGTTATCTCTTGAAAAATTAAAGCTTAAAAATGTAATAGAAGAGGAATATGATTTATCAATACATGATGTTAATATAGTTTTTACTGGTATATGTAGTAATTGTAAAAGTGAAGATGATACTGGGAGTATAATGAAGGTATAGAAGGGCGGTATCCATGAAACATTTAATAGAAGTTATAAAAGAATGGCACAAAAGAAGAAATGACAAACGAATTTGGCATAGGAAAATGCATTTAGAGTTTCATAAGCATATGGATGAATTATACAGGCAAAATGGAGAAGTTCATAGATATTATAAGCATATGAAATACTCATATTCAACTATTATATTTTTAAGCTTAGCTCTAGGAATTTTTGTGTTTAAATATTTTGGCATAAGAATGATAAGTATCATTTTTGCTGCTATTATAAGTATAGTAGTGATTGTGGAGTTAATATTTTTGATGACAATGGAGAAAAGAGTATTTAAACCCATTAGTAAACTTGAAAATGGAGTTGAAGAAATTTCAAAAGGAAATTATGATGTAGAGATTGAGTTTAAAATACATAATGAAATAGGTATGCTTATATATTCTTTTAATGATATGGCAAAGAAATTAAAACAAGCAGAGAAGGTTAAAAAGGAATATGAAGAAAGTAGAAAAAATCTTATTGCAAGTATTTCACATGATTTGAAAACTCCTATAACATCTATTCAGGGATATATAGAAACATTACAGGAAATGGACAATGCACCAAAGGAAACAGTAAAAAAGTATCATCAGATAATATATAATAACACTGCATATATTAATAGGCTAATTGATGATTTATTTTTGTTTTCTAAACTTGATATTCAAAAGCTTGATTTCAATTTTGAGAGAGCAGAGATGAAGGCATTTATGGAAGATCTGATGCAGGAATTTAGCTTTGCACTTGAGGATAAAGGCGTTAAATTTAATTATACAGATAGTATTGACAAAAAAAGTTATGTTAAAATAGATGGCAAAAGGGTAAATCAGATATTTAGAAATCTAATTGGAAATGCAGTTAAATATGGTGATGATAAAGATTTATTAATAGAAGTTGCATTATATAGAGAAAATAACATGATATATACTACTGTAAAAGATAATGGTCCTGGTATTCCAAAGGAGAAATTACAACATATTTTTGAAAGATTTTATCGTATTGATTGTGAGCGTACCAAGGATTTAATGAGTACAGGACTTGGACTTGCTATTGCTAAGGAGTTAGTAGAGGCTCAGGGTGGAGAAATAAAGGTTTCAAGTGTTGTAAATGAGGGCACATGTTTTACAATAATGTTCCCTGTTTTAGAATAATTTAAAGGAGCTAATTTAAATGAAAAGGATATTAATTATTGAAGATGATATAAATATAGCAGAATTAGAACGTGATTATCTGCATTTAAATGGTTTTTCGGCAGAAATAGTACAAGATGGGGACGAAGGCCTGAAGATGGCATTAACCGGATTATATGACGTGATTATTGTCGACCTTATGCTTCCTCATAAAAGCGGCTTTGAAATTACTAAGGAGATAAGAAAGAAATTTGAAGTCCCTATAATTGTAGTTTCTGCTAGAACTGAAGATATTGATAAAATTAGGAGTCTTGAATTTGGTGCAGATGATTATCTTACAAAGCCATTTAGCCCTGCGGAGCTTGCAGCTAGAATTAGATCCCATATTAATAGATATGAAAGGCTTCAAGGCAATAACGTTTCTAAGGAAATTATTACTTGCGGCAGTCTTGAAATTAGAAAGGATTCACATAGAGTTTTTGTGCGTGGAAAAGAAATAGCTTTAACAACAAAGGAGTATGAGATTTTAGTATTTTTAGCGTCAAATCCCAATGTTGTATTTACTAAAGCTCAGATTTTTGACAGAGTGTGGGGAGACGAATTTTACGGAGATACAGCAACAGTTCCTGTTCATATACAGAAAATAAGAAAGAAAATAGAAAAAGATCCATCAGATCCTGAATTTATTGAAACTTTATGGGGGACTGGTTATAGGTTTAAGGAAATATAAGACATTTATTATAAATTTTTAATTATTGACAAACACTATAAATTACATTAGACTTTAAAAGAGAACGGAGGTTTTCTAATGCAGTATTTAAAAGAAGAGGTTAGAAAAAAAATAATTGATGAAGCTTTAAATGAATTTTCAAAATGTGGTTATACTAAGGCTTCCATAAGAAATATAGTTAAAAATGCTGGGACTTCTGTGGGAAATTTTTATAAGTATTTTGAGAGCAAGGAGGATTTGTACGAAAAAATTATAGATCCAGTGTATAGCAGGCTTATGAATTATTTAGATAAGTTTTCTGAGGTTGAAGTAAATGAAGAGGCTCAGGATATATTTTATGAGCTTATGGAAAAAGTAGTGGACATATTCGAAGAAAACAAAGATGAGTTGTCACTTCTTTTAAATAGCAGCAGCGGTTCGAAATATGAGAATTGTAAAATGATTTTTAGAAATTTTATAACAGAAACTGTTACTAGAAGTTTTACATATATGCTATCAAAAGATAATAAAAGGATTAAAGATGATTTTGTTATAAAGCTTCTCTCTTATAATTTAGTGGAGAGTATTTCTATAATATTAAGAGAAAAAGAAAGCAAAGTGGAAGTAAGAAAACTTATGCTGACTGTAATAGATATTTTTTATGGGGATTTAATAAACAAACTTGATATAGAAAAATTATGAGCGTGAGGAGGGCAAAGTTATTGGAGAATTTTATTGAACTTAAAGATGTTAGAAAAATTTATAATATGGGTGAAGTTGAAATTAAGGCAGTAGATGGTGTTTCATTTTCTATTGATGCAGGTGAGTTTGTTGTGGTATTAGGTGCAAGTGGAGCAGGAAAATCTACTATACTGAATCTTTTAGGCGGTATGGATCAGGTGAGTTCTGGAACTATTAAAGTTGGTGGAAATGAAATAAGCAGCTATAACAAGAAAATGCTTACAAAGTACAGACGTGAGGATATAGGTTTTGTATTTCAATTTTATAATTTAATTCAAAATTTAAGTGTCATAGAAAATGTAGAACTTGCAGTTGAGATATGCAAAAATCCATTAGATCCTGAAAAAGTACTTAAGAATGTAGGACTTCAAGATAGAATGCACAATTTTCCATCACAGCTTTCGGGAGGAGAGCAGCAGAGAGTATCCATAGCAAGAGCACTGGCTAAAAATCCTAAACTTCTTTTATGTGATGAACCTACAGGAGCGCTTGATTATAATACTGGTAAGTCAATATTAAAGCTTTTATATGATACTTCAAGGAAATATAATATGACAGTTGTTGTAATAACACATAATTCAGCAATAGCACCAATTGGAGATAAAGTAATACATGTTAAAAATGGTAGGGCCGAGAGTGTAAAGAAAAATGAAACTCCAGTACCTATAGAAAGTATAGAGTGGTAATTATGGGAAAGACTTTTTTTAAGAATCTTTTTAAAAGTATAGTTAAGACTAAGTCCAGATTTTTATCTATAGTAATTATTATAGCAGTTGGTGTTTCGTTTTATGCTGGTGTTAGAGCTTCCAGTCCTGATATGAAAATGTCGGCGGATAAATATTTTGGTGATAATAATTTTATGGATTTTAAATTGATTTCGACTTTAGGAATTACTGATGATGATGTAAGGGCAGTAAATAAGCTTAAGGATGTAAGTATGGTTGAAGGCGTAAAGTCAATGGATGCTGTTATAAAAAATGATCAAAATGATATAGTAGTTAATGTTGAATCACTGCCGAAGAGAAATGGAATCAATAAAATACAGTTAGTTAGAGGAAGGTTACCTAAGAAAAATAATGAAATAATTCTTGAAGAACGTTTTTTTAAAGATAACAAATTTAAGCTTGGTGAATCTTTAAAACTTGATACAGGTAGTGATGCTAATATTGATGATAGCCTTAAAGCTTCAAGTTTTAAAATTGTGGGAACAGCCAAATCTCCTATATACATATCATCTCAAAGGCAAATGAGTTCTGTTGGTAATGGAAATGTTAGAGGCTTTGTATATATAATGCCTGATGATTTTAAAAGTGATGTGTATACTTCAATTTATGTTAAGTTAAATGATAAATATTCTAAAACCAGTCTTATTGATAACGAAAAATATAAAGATGATGTAGATAGCATTAAAAGCAAACTTGAGGCGTTAATGAAGGTAAGAGGAAATGTAAGATACAAAGATATACTTAAGGAAGCTCAAGGTAAAATAAATGATGCAGAGAATAAATTAAATGCTTCTAAAAAAGATGCTGAAGATAGCTTTTCTAGCGCTCATAGTAAGCTTAATGATGCACAAAATAAATTAAATGCTGGAAAGCTTCAATTTCAAAGTAATGAAGCTGAATTTAATACTCAAATAAAAAATGCAGAAAATCAAATACAAAATCAGAAGAATGAACTGCAAAATAATGAGACTCAAGTTAATTCTAAGCTAACGGATGCTCAAAAGAATAAAAATTCCATAGAAAGTGCTAAGACTGAGATAAATTCAGCGCAGGAAAAGCTAAGTGCAGAAGAAAATATTGCTCTAAAAAATGCTTCTAGTGCTGCTGAGGCTAATGCCATAGAGTCAAAATATGCTGCTGCTCAGAATGATTTGAATTCTAAAAAACAAACTATAGACAGCAGTGAAAAAGCTATACTTGATGGAGAGGCTAAGCTTCAAGCTGCGTTAAATCAAATTAATGATGGCAAAGTTAAATTAGGTGAGGGTGAAAAAGAATTATCAGCTAAAAAAAATGATGGAATAAATAAACTCAATGCTGCAAAGCAGAATATTGATGTTGCTCAAAAAGAGATAGATGATAATACTCAAAAATTAAATTCTGAAGAAAATGATACAAATAAAAAATTTAGTGATGCAGAAGAAAAGATACAGCAAAATAGAGATAAATTAAAAGACATAAAGAAGGCAGAAATTTATGTGCTTGGCAGGAATGAAAATATAGGATATGCAAATTACAATCAGGATACCGATAGAATAGACAATATAGGAAAGGTGTTTCCTCTTGTATTTTTCCTTGTTGCAGCTCTTGTAAGCCTTACAACTATGACTAGAATGGTTCAGGAGAATAGAACAGAAATAGGTACATTTAAGGCTTTAGGATATTCTTCTGGTGCAATAGTGGCACATTATTTAATTTATTCACTTGCAGCAAGTATTACTGGAAGTATCATAGGAATATATCTTGGATTTAAGATATTTCCACCATTTATAATGAATGCATATGGATCATTATATGCGCTTCCTTATATATCAGTTTTGAATTTTCAACTTTCGCTGGAAGCGTCAGTTATAGCAGTAGTATTTACAACCTTAGCATCGGGAGTTTCTGCATTTGATGAATTAAAAGAAGTTCCAGCTTCTCTTATGAGACCTAAACCACCTAAAGCAGGCAAAAAAATTTTTCTTGAAAGAATAACATTTATATGGAAAAGATTTAACTTTACTAAAAAAGTTACTGCAAGAAATATATTTAGATATAAGCAGAGATTTTTTATGACAGTAATAGGTATAGCAGCTTGCACAGGGCTTATGATAACTGGATTTGGACTTAAAAGCAGCATAATAGGGGCGGTTCAAAAACAATTTAACGTTATTTACAAATATGATATGCAGACAACTATAAATAAAAACATAGATAGTGATGAGAAAACTTCAATAGAAAACACAGTAAAAACTGATGATAATATAAAATCGATTTTGTTTTATTATTCAAAAAATGCTGAGGTTAAAAAGAGTGACAATAGTAGTGAGGACATTTATGTTGTGGTACCAGAGAAAAAGGAAAATTTAAATAAATATATAGATCTTATTAATGGCAATAGCAAACTTAAACTTTCAGACAATGGTGTTATAATAAGTAAAAAAGTTGCTAAACTTATGAATAAAAGAGTTGGAGATAAATTTGATATAACTTTAGATAAAAAAGTTATACATGTGAGAATATCAGGTATAACAGACCAGTATGTTCAGCATTATATTTATATGAGTCCTCAGTATTATAAAAAAGTAACGGAAAAAAGTGTACAATTTAATGGCTTTTATGGACTTCTGAAAAATATGTCAGATAAATCCCAAAATAAAACTTCTAAGATTATCTCCGGTATTAAGAATATAGGAGCTGTAAGTTTTAAGAATAATACTTATGGTGATATAAATAAGAGTACAAATAGTATAAATTCAGCTGTTTTAATTCTTATAGCATCAGCTGGTGTACTTGCATTCGTTGTAATATATAATTTAACTAACATAAATATAAGTGAGAGAAATAGAGAACTTGCAACTATAAAGGTACTAGGATTTTATGATAACGAGCTTGCTATGTATATATACAGGGAAAATATTGTTTTAACCATAATAGGAAGCTTAATTGGTATAGGATTTGGAATGCTTTTGAATGTTTTTGTTTTAAGTTCTGCTGAAACTGATATGATGTTATTTTTAAGAACGGTAAAACCATTATACATCTTATTTTCGGTACTTTTAACTATGATTTTCTCAATAGTTGTGAACATTGCTATGTATAGAAGATTTTATAAAATAGACATGATAGAATCTTTAAAAAGTGCAGAATAAGTAGACTTAAGTTTGTAAGGTATTGAAAGAAAATTTTAATAGTAAATGCAAAAGGAATTTCCGATGAGGGAAATTCCTTTTGTATTTAAAAAGTTTTAATTTGCTGAATCAACTAAAGCTTTTACGAGGTCTGGGTAATACCAAGAAAGCATAGTTCTATTAAATATAGCATAAGTATCAGGTTGACCAGGATTATAAGCTCCATTATCCCACCATATAGGAGTTATGCCTCTTTTTCTTGCAGCACTAACATAGTATTTAGCGTGGGCTACTCTTGAACTTAAGTTGTTTTTGTCAATACTTCCAAATTCACCTATTACTACAGCTGTGCCGTTTTTAATAAATTTGTTATATATAGCATCCATTTGTGAGTCTAATGCTGCTTTATCAGCATCTGAGCCCCAAGTTGAAACGCTAAGATCAGAAGTATCCATTGCAAAGTAATAAGGTGCATACATATGAAGAGATACGATTACTCTGCTGTCGTTGTTTGGAATTGTTAATGCATTCATAGCAGCAGGTTCTACTGATGCAGCATAAGTTGGTACCATAATAAATCTAGAAGAGTTATTTCCCCCAGTAGATCTTATTGCGTTTACAGCAGTTAGGTTATATTGATTAACTGCTTGACGAGATTCATCAGTTCCGCCTGACCATTCAGTAGCTGAACCAACTTCTCTAGGTTCGTTAAGAGTTTCAAAAATTAAATAATCACTGTAATTTTTAAAACGGTTTGCAATCTGATTCCAAACTAATGAGAGTTCATGTACTGTGTCACCTTCGTGTTGAGAATTTGGTACAACCCAAGGATCATCATGATGTACGTTGATAATAGCATACATATTATTATCAAGAACATAGTTTACCACTTCTTGAACTCTATCAAGCCAAGCTTTATCAATAGTATAATTAGGAGCAGCACCAATATGATCTTTCCAAGTTATTGGAATTCTTACAGTGTTAAATCCAGCTTTTTTTATTTCATCAATCATAGCTTTTGTTGTTTTTGGAGCACCCCAGCCTGTTTCATCAGGAGATGCATCAAGAGTATTCCCTAAATTCCATCCAACCTTCATGTCTTTGACAACCTGCATGGACGTTATATTTCGCATTCCTGTATAAGCAGTAGATGCATGTACAGGAATTCCGGAAAGCATAGATGTTCCTAAAAACAAAGTAGAACATAAAATGCTTATTTTTGAAAAAAATCTTTTTAACATGTTTATGTTACCCCCCTTAATTAATATAAAGTAATTAAAAAAATTTACAATCATTATTCTACTAAATTATACTTTATACTGGATCATTTGTATATATAATGTATAGATGGTATAAAACTATATGCATTAATTTTTGGCAATGAATAAGAATTAAGTAGTATATTGTTATATTTATGGAATATTATAGCTTATTTCTTCATAACAGTTTGAAAAAGCAAAAAAAGATTAGTAAATTATACTTATTACTTATTGAAAAGTAAATTTCATTATTTTAAATATAAGAATCTATAATTAGAGGTGAATATTAAGATTATATAAAAAAATGCACTCACAATTATAAAAATTGTGAGTGCATTTTTTTATATATTTATTATTAAGCTCTGTTTACTGAACCAAATAATATCATTTTTTCTTTAACTTTAGCTTTTATTGCTTCAAAACCAGGGGCTAATAATTTACGTGGGTCAAAGCCTTTTCCTTGTTTATCTTTTCCAGCTTCAATGTATTTACGAGTAGCTTCTGCAAATACTAATTGACATTCAGTATTAACGTTGATTTTTGCAACTCCAAGTGATATAGCTTTTTTAATCATATCATCAGGAATTCCAGTACCACCGTGTAAAACTAATGGCATGTTACCTACAGTGTCTTCTATTTTCTTTAAAACGTCAAAGTGTAAGCCCTTCCAGTTTGCTGGATATACACCATGGATATTTCCTATTCCAGCAGCAAGTATGTCAACTCCTAAATCAGCAATTTTCTTGCATTCAGCAGGATCAGCAACTTCACCTTCACCTACAACTCCATCTTCTTCTCCACCTATTGCACCAACTTCTGCTTCAACAGAAATTCCTTTTGCATTGGCAGTTTTGATTACTTCTTTTGTTTTTTCAATGTTTTCTTCTATTCCATAATGTGAACCATCGAACATTATAGAAGAAAATCCTCCGTCTATTGCTTTGAAAGCACCTTCATAAGTACCATGATCTAAGTGTAATGCAACTGGTACAGTAATATTTAAATCTTTAATTAATCCTTTAGTCATCTGTGCAACAGCATAAAATCCACCCATGTATTTTCCTGCTCCTTCAGATACACCTAAAATTACAGGAGAATTGTTTTCTTGTGCTGTTAATAATATTGCTTTAGTCCATTCTAAGTTGTTGATATTGAATTGACCAACAGCATATTTGCCTTCTCTAGCTTTTTTTACCATTTCTTTTGCTGATACTAACATAATATTACCTCCAAAACTAATATATAGTATAAAAAAAATCTCTTACTACAGCTTATTATAATCTAAAATTGTTAAAAAGAAAACAAAAACTTTTTATCTTAAATTAAAATATTGTGTTAAAATTGTTGATTTATATTAATTTGTAGGCATTTTGACGCAATTTAAGAGCAGTGAGAAGAATTATCACTAATAATATTATTAATTTAATAACAATCATTTAGATCAATATAGCAATAGTTTTTATATAGATTATTTTTTTAGTTTATTATTGAAAAATCTTTATAATTCTTAAGGTTTACTTAAAAGTATTTTTAAGAAATAGTTTTAAGATAGTTTATGAACAAAGTTATATGAAAGAGGGTAGACGGTAATGGAAAAAGCAGAAAAAATAAAATCACATAAAGTTTCTATATTTAAAAGCATTGTAACTGTGCTTTCTGTAATATATATTGCAGCGCTATTAAAAATAATTTTATTTAAAAATGTGACATTAGCACAAATGTTTGGAGAATACAAAAAAATGCGTTCAGTTAATTTGATTCCGTTTAAATCCATATTTGAATCTTTTGCAGCATCTAAGGGTATGGGGGCATTTTGGACTGCTAGCAATGTATTTGGAAATTTAATTGTATTTATACCCTTTGGATATCTTGTTCCAATGATGTGGAAAAAAGCAATGAAATTTAAAAATATTTTAATGCTTTCTGCAGGGTTAAGTCTATTTTTTGAGACTTTTCAATATATAACTGGTACTGGAAGTAGTGATATTGATGATATTATGCTTAATACTATGGGAGCTATTATAGGATACATATTATTAGGTTATTTGAAGAAATTTATAAAGAAGGACAAGATTCAATACATTTTTGTTATTTTTGTTACAATTTTATTTTTGGCAAGTGGATTTTTTGTGGCCTTTGAGAAGTATGGTGTAATGCTGCATCTTACTAAGTTGCATGAAGTAGTAAAAGGTGGAAATGATATACCTAAAAGTAGGGCAGATGTTTTTGGAAAATTTATAGATGGAAATGAAAGTCAAATAAGTTTAAATACAAAAATAGAAGATAGTGATGTAAAAAGAACTGTAGTTAATGGTAAGGTGAAAAATAAAACTGATAAGGTATCTGAAAGCAATATAAATGTTTTGCTTAATTCATCAACTAAAGTTTATTTACAGAGGAGAAGTTATAGTGATAATACAATGACTATAGTGAATACTAGAATGTCAAAAAATAAAATTATAAAAATTAGTAGGAATTCCTGGATTGAAGTATGGGGGAAACGCGAGAATGATAAAATTTTGGCAAGTATTATAGTAGTCCAAGCAAAAGAGTAGTTTTATGAATATGGGAGTAAAGGAAAGGATAAGAAATGAAAAGTATATTTAGAAAAAAGATTTGGATTTTTGCATTATTATTCATAATTGCATTAATGATTAAAAATGGAAGTGGAATGTTTAGTATATTTAAAAATAAATTTGAAACTATTAGTTTCTTTGGAAAACCAAGAATATCTGCTAAGGCTGCATTAACTCTGGATGTAAGTGACAATAAAATAATATATCAGAAGAATATACACGAAAGAATGTATCCTGCAAGTACTACGAAACTTTTAACTGCTCAGGTTTTTGCTGATAATATGCAAAGAGATAGTCTTATAACCTATACAAGAGACTCAAAGATGCAGCCTGCAAGCAAACTAGATTTAATAGTAGGTGAAAAATTAACGGGAGATACAGCAATGAAAGCAATGCTTATATATTCTGCTAATGATATTGCAGAGGCTATAGGTGAAAATGTAAGTGGCAGCATTCCAGCATTTGCAGAAAAAATGAATGAAAAAGCTAACTCACTTGGTCTTCATGAGAGCAATTTTGAAAATTCAAATGGTTTGCCAGATGAAAATCATTATACAACGGCATATGATTTGAGCTTAATTGCTAAAAATGTATACAAGTATCCGTGGATAATGGAGACTATAGGAAAAAGAAATTGTGATATTAGGACAAGAGGTAGATATATTGATCTTCAAAATACGAACAAGCTTCTAGGAATTCATGGCTGTATAGCTGGAAAAACAGGATATACTTCAGAAGCTGGAAGATGCCTAGTTGCATACTATGAAAGGGATAATAAGAAAATGATAGGTATTGTATTATGCGATAATGATGAGGAAAGTATAAATAAGGATATGGAAAAGATTATCGATTGGAGTTATTCAAAATTGCATTAGATTATCTTGAATAAAGATTATTAAATCCAAGGTTTTTAAGGTATAATTTTCTTGGGGTGGTAATGTGAATGAAAGAGTTTTAGTAGTGGATGATGATGAAGAAATTGCTAATTTGGTTTCTATATATTTAACTAATGAGGGATATGAAGTAATTAAAGCTTATGATGGCTTAGAGGCTTTAAATATGGCCTATAATTATAAACCACAATTGGTGATTTTAGATATTATGATGCCTGGTATAGATGGTATGGAGGTTTGTAAAAAAATCCGGGAAAGTTTGAATGTACCTATTATAATGCTAAGTGCAAAGGTTCAGAGTAGTGATAAAATTGCAGGGCTTTTAACCGGTGCTGATGATTATATAACTAAGCCTTTTGATCAGCTTGAATTTATTGTACGTGTAAAAACTTTAATGAGAAGAACTTATTTATTTGATAAAAAAGAAAATGAAAACCATGATAGAGGTTCTATAATCTTGGGTAGCTTAACTATAAAGAAAGCTACGCATTCAGTTTTTGTAAATGATAAAAAAATAGAGTTAACGGCAAAGGAATTTGAAATATTATATCTTTTAGCAAGCAATCCCGGAAGGGTTTTTAATGCTGAGGAAATATTTAAAATTGTATGGAAGGAGAGATATTTTCAATCCAATAATACAGTTATGGTTCATATAAGCAATCTTAGAGATAAAATTGAAGGCTATTTAGATGGCGAAAAATTAATACATACTGTATGGGGGGTAGGGTATAAAATTGAAAAAAAGTGAAGTGTATAAATTTGAGTTTAAAATTTTTAGCTTATTTCTAATTGTTGCAGTATGTTCTGAAGTAACAGTACTTTTTATTGGAGTTCTAAAGAATGCTATTGAAGAGATAATGATAGTTTATTTTAGTAATGCTCTTACTATTGCACGAGCTGCTTTTAGTGACATAACAAGTTTTTTTAAAGCATTTAGTATTTTTGAATATATAATAGCATTTATTGTTTGGTTTCATGTTATTTTTAATAAGAAAAGTAAATACTTCTTAAAAATAAGTGAAGCTGTTAGTGAAATGTCAGGAGGAAATTTTAAAATTCGTGTAGATGTGAAGTCCGAGGATAAGCTTGGAAAGTTGGCATCAAATATTAATAAAATTATGGATGAATTTAATTCAACTTTAGAAGATGAAAGAAGATCAGAGCAAACTAAAATGAATCTTATAACCAGTGTATCTCATGATTTAAGGACACCGCTTACTTCTATTTTAGGATACTT
Source organism: Clostridium pasteurianum (assembly GCF_001705235.1). NCBI lineage: Bacteria > Bacillati > Bacillota > Clostridia > Eubacteriales > Clostridiaceae > Clostridium > Clostridium pasteurianum. Next base: position 1,236,236 of record NZ_MCGV01000001.1, on the reverse strand, counting down.
GCAGCTCATAGAAAATGATGAATGTAGGGATGAAGTTGCTCTATGGTATTATGTTGATATAGCCTATAATAAAACTAAAAGATTAAAGGTTTTAATAGATGATTTATTTGAACTTACAACCTTAAATAATTATGGAAGAAAAATTTTAAAAAAGGAAATAGATGTGGTAGAACTTATAAATCAGCTTGCAATTGAATATAGGCTTAATTTTAGAAAGGCAAATATTGAATGCAGATTGGATTTTACAGATGAAAAAGTACATATTTTAGGTGATAGTATACTACTTGTGAGGGCTTTTGAAAATTTAATTTTTAATTGTATAAAATATTCTAAGACCAGTGATTTTATGGATATATCTGTTCAAAAGGAAGATGATAAAGCTATTTTACGCTTTATAAATTATGGTGAGCCTATATCGCCTCAAGATATTCCTTATATTTTTGAAAGATTTTATAGAGTTGAAAAATCAAGATCGGATAAAACTGGTGGCTCGGGTTTAGGACTTGCAATAGCTAAAAATATTGTTGAACTTCACGGAGGAGAAATTAGCGCAGAGAGTAGTATTCATGAAACTGTATTTAAGATAATACTTCCGTGTATATAAAATTAGTTATACAATATTTTTATCAAAAGGGCTTTTGTAATACATTTATGGAGGGTTTTTATGAAAAAATATTATGAAACACATCGCCTTATACTTAAAGTTCTTAATAAAACATATTCAAAAGAAGTTTTAGATTACTATGTGAGAAATAAAGAATTTTTAGAAGAATGGGAACCAGCAAGAAAAGCAGAATTTTATACGAAGGAATATCAAGAAAAGCAGTTAGATATGGATTCAAGGAGTATAGAAAGTGGAGAAGCATTTAAGCTTTGGATATTCAAGAAGGGAGAAAATAAGACCATAGGATATTTTGCTTTTAACAATATTGTAAGAGAAATTTTCTTATCATGTTTTCTTGGGTACAAGCTTGATGGAGATGAAATTAGAAAAGGATATATGTATGAAGCACTTAAAAAGGGGATAGATATTGCATTTAAAGAATTGGGACTGCATAGAATTGAAGCTAATATCATGCCTAAAAATAAAGCTTCGCTGGCACTTGCTCAAAAGCTTAATTTTTATAACGAAGGACTTGCTTATAAATATTTAAAGATAGATGGACAGTGGGAAGACCATATACATATGGTTCTGCTTAATGCGGAAAAGTAATATTTTATAATGTAATTGGGATAAGAAAGTGTATTTGCACTTTCTTATTTTTTATAAATATTGTTATTAAAATAGGAACGCTTGTTTACAAACAAATGGATTAAATTCTATTGAAAGTTAAAACTCAATAATTTATACTTTAGTTGTAGTTAATCTCTATATAGGGGGAAAATAAATGTCAGGTAAAATAAAAATTACAATTTTTGAAGATGGACATGTTCAAGGGGAAATTAATGGCATTAAGGGTAAAAAATGTACTAATTATATAAAAATATTAGAGGAACTTTTGGACTCTAAAGTTGTGGATTCTGATTATACACCAGAGTATTACGAATTAGAAACTCAGGATATAAATGAAGATGAAAAATTAACTCTTAAAAATAATTAAATTTCAAAATAGTTAATTAAAGAAAGAGCAGTTGATTATCATGAAAATAAGGTTGCATAGATTTTTGGATAAGACACAGGTTGAAGGTCCAGGTACAAGATGTTGCATTTGGGTGCAAGGATGTAAAAGACATTGTAAGGGATGTGCAGCTAAGGAAACATGGTCTTTTCAATATGGAAATATAGTTGAAGTTAGTGACTTATATCAAAGAATAATTAATATAAAAGGAATAGAAGGAGTTACATTCGTTGGAGGAGAGCCATTTGAACAAGCAGCTCCCTTGTATGAGCTTGGCAAAAAACTTAAAAATATTGGGCTGTCTATAGTTGTATTTACAGGCTATACATATGATGAAATATTGAAAAAGGGAAATGAACAATGGTTAAATTTATTATCTATAACTGATTTATTAATTGATGGTGCTTTTGAAGAAGATAAATTTGACTTATCAAGACCTTGGGTTGGATCTTCAAATCAAAATTATAGATTTTTAACGTCAAGATATGAGAAACTTGAAAGAAATCTTAAAACTATTAAAAATAAGATTGAAATCATAATGGATAAAAACGGTAACATTTTAATAAATGGTATGGGAGATTTTAAAAAAATCAAAGAAATATTTAGAAGTTAAAATGGAGGAGAAACATGGATAATAAAAATAGTGCATTTGATACTAAAAAGCGTTTGGCAAATCTTTTTAAAGCTCGATTTCCATATGTTTATATATCTACATGGGAAGAAGAAAGAGTTATGGAGGAAATAGAGGATTTAGCGAATGATGTAGAACTTATAAGAACTCCACGAAAAGTAATCTATTGGAGTCAAACTGAAGGAATTAAAGGTGAAGAGGTTAATGGTAGCGATGAGACAAAAAATCCTTTAAAAGCATTAGAATTTATAGAAAAATTTCAAGAAGCATCTATATTTGTACTTAAGGATTTTCATGTGTATTTTGGTGTGCATGGTAAAAACATTGATTATCAAATTATTAGAAAAATTAGAGATATGGTTCCGAGATTGAAACAAAGTCCTAAACCTAAAAGTATTGTATTTATATCGCCATTTCTTGTATTACCAGATGATCTTCAAAAGGATATAACTATAGTAGATTTTGATTTCCCATCTATAGAAGAAATAAGAAATGTCTTAGATGAAATGATAAGAGTTAATGGGCAGAGTGGAAGAATTAAGATTTCTCTAACTGAAGAGGAAAAAGAGAGATTATCAAAAGCTGCTTTGGGATTAACACTTAAGGAAGCTGAAAATGCTTTTGCAAGGGCTATGGTTGAAGATGGATCATTAGATATAAATGATTTGAATGTTATATTAGAAGAGAAAAGGCAGGTAATTAAGAAAACAGGCATACTGGAATTTGTAAAAAGCAATTTAAGAATGGAAGATGTCGGTGGACTGGAAAACTTAAAAAGGTGGCTTACAAAGAGAAATAAATCATGGCTTGATTCAGCTCAAAAATATTGTTTGCCAGCACCTAAAGGAGTTTTAATAACAGGGGTCCCGGGATGTGGTAAAAGTCTTATAGCAAAGGCAATTAGTGCTATGTGGCATTTACCATTATTAAGGCTTGATATGGGTAAAATATTCAGCGGTATTGTTGGAAGCTCTGAAGAAAATATGAGGATGGCTATAAAGACAGCAGAAGCGGTTTCACCTTCGATTTTATGGATAGATGAAATAGAAAAAGGTTTTAGTGGTACGGGAAGCTCGGGTGATGGTGGAACATCTACTAGAATTTTTGGAACGTTTCTTACATGGATGCAGGAAAAAACGAAACCAGTATTTGTTGTATCAACTGCAAACAATATAAATTCTCTTCCTCCTGAACTTATGAGAAAGGGTAGATTTGATGAGATATTCTTTGTTGATTTACCAACTAAAAAAGAGAGAATGGAGATATTTAGACTACATTTAAAGAAAAGACTTAAAAATCCAGAGGTAGCTAGTGGACTAGAAATAAATGATGAGTTATTAGAAAGATTAGCTAATATTACAGAAGGTTTTGTTGGTGCGGAAATAGAGCAGGCAGTCATTTCAGCATTATTTGAAGCATTCTATGAAAACAGAGAACTTAGGGAAGAGGATTTAATAAGGGTTATAAATAATACAGTGCCACTTTCTGTAACCCAGCGTGAGCAGATTATAGGTATAAGAGAGTGGGCAAATGTCAGAGCTGTGGCTGCAACGGCAAAAGAAGATAGAGCTGAATATGGGGAAGAAGCAAATAGCAAATCAGATGCAGATTCAAATTCAAAAGTTAATAGTGGTAATGATCATGATGATATAAAAAATAACAGGGGTGGAAGAACTATTGATTTTTAAAGGAGGAAAAATTATATGTCAGTATCTTTAGTTTTTGTTCCTATAGCACTTGCTTTAAGAGTGGCTATGGGAAAGGAAAGGTTTAACAGTTGGTTAAAATCTTCAGAAGTAAAAGTCTCAACTAATTTTAAGAATGAAGAAGAATTATGCAAAGTTGTGAAAAAAGCTGGGTACGATGTTGTAAGATTTGCAGGTTCTTTAAAGACTCATATGAATGGAGAGAAAAGTTTTTTCTTTTGGGAAGTTGAAAATGAAAATTTTACTGCTGTTTTTTCAAAATATGATTCTGAAGAAGATATAGATAATTTTATAAGAACCGTTGAAAAGGCAGCAGGAAGAAAAGTATTTAACAGTACAAAGGAAGAACTTAAATATAATGTTGAAGATCCAAGAGAAGTTAATGAAATTCCACCTTTACCTAAGTTTACAGATGAGATGTTTCCTACTAATTTTAAGGATGGTAAACTTTTATACAAGACCCTTAAGGATTATGGAGTTAACCCGCAGATGTCAGAAAGTGGAGATTTAGTATGTAAGGTTGAAAATGCAGAATTAGTATTTCATTTACCAGTTGATAATGGTGTTTATAATGTAGAGATAAAAAATTATGGTGGTTTAAATTTGATATACCCTCATTTATCTAATATAGATGAAGAATATAAAAGAAACGTACAGAGTAATACTTATAAAAATGTAGTAAAAAAATTAAAGGAAAAACAAGTTACTATAGAAAACGAGAAAATACTTGATGATAATTCCATAGTTCTTACAATTGATACCGGGAGGCTTAGTTAATGAACACAATTGATGAAATAGATAATTTGTGCAAAAATGCAATTTTTATAAAGTGTGCATATAAAACTTTAATACCATCTAAGAAGTTAGAAGCCGCTATATCAAATTATAGTATACCAAAATCAGAAGAAGTTATATATTTATATGATAATACATCACTTCAAAACGGAAAAAGGGGAGTGGCTATTTGTTCAAGTGGAATTTATATTAAGGATATATCTCTTAATTATATTCCATGGGAAAGGTTTTCTAAAGTTTCAATTGAATTTAGGGACAAAAGTTTAATAAAATCATCCAAATTTGAAATTGATGGTTGTAATATTTATTTAGATGATAATACTATGCCATTAAAAGAGTTTGCTCAATTATTTATGGATATTCAGAATGTTTTAAAGGGCAAAGAATATACGTCAGAAAGAAAACTAGATATAAATTTAAGTATGAGTGAAAAGATAGATAAATTATGCAAAGCATTATCAATTGAGGCAAAATATATTTATAAAGACTCTATTGAGAAATATTTTTTTGAAGAAGCTAAAGAAAAGTATTCAATGAAGGATTCGGATGAAATTATAGCTCTATATGATACTTCCTTGCTTAAATATGGAGCAAATGGTTTTATTATTTGCAGCAGTGGAATTTATTTTAAAAACTTTAGGGAAAAAGCGAAATATATTTCATGGCAGGTTTTAGCTAAAAGTGAGCTAAAAGGAAGTGAAGATAATGTATTAGTAGGGACTTATAAGTTTTGTCCTAATCCAGGGTGCTCTCCCGCTATATTGCAGCTTCTAAAAAATATTAAGGAAATTTCATTAGAATCACAAGATTGCATTGAAGATAGTAATGAATTATCTGAAGGCAATAAGACAATGAATGTAATTGACAAATTGAATCATTTGTGCGAAGATGCACTAATATCAAATTACTGTTATAAGACTATGATTTCTACAAATAAAATGATGAAGGTAAAAAAGTCTTATCCTATACCTGATTCAGAGAAAATTATAGCTTTATATGATAGTAGTTTGTTTAATAATGGAAAAAGAGGTGTTGCCATTAGCGAAAATGGAATATACATAAAAAATGTTTGGGAAAGTGTTAAGTACATTTCATGGAATAATTTTATTAAATGCAAAATTAAATTGAATGGCACTGATGAAATACTTATAGGTGAATCCAGTCTTATGATATACGATGAAGTAGAAAATCAATTGCTAGAATTTTTAAAGCAAGTACAGGAGATTTTTTTAGGTAAGCAAGATAAGAAGATTGAGCATACGGCAGAAAAAATGGAACAAAAATCGGATGATGATAAAGTTTATTTAGATAAAAATCAAACAGAAAATAAAAATGGCGGTAGTACTGAGTCTAATATTAAGGTGGAGTCTAAAGATGAATGGAGAATTGCGGTAGATGGTAAACAGTATGGAACATTTGATAGTAAATCTTTAAAGTCAAGAATTAATTCCGGTGAATTAAAGGTAGAAAATTGTTACGCATGGAGACCTGGAATGAGTGAATGGATGCCGTTTTTACAAATAGAAGAACTAAAGAGCTTAATTAGCAACTCAGGTTTTGAAGCACCACCACTGCCAGATGAAATTAATATGAGTTCTCAAAATGACAAGAAAACTGATAAAATTGATATTAATAATTGCAGCTTAGATGATCTTCTTAATCTTGATTGTATGAATTTAAAGAATTCAAAACTTATACTTGATAAGCGAAAAGATGGAATGGTATTTAATAGTGTAGAAGATGTTGGACAACTTTTACAATTAAAACCTCATCAAGTAGAAGAGATAAGAGAGAAGCTTAGTTTTAATAAGAATGATTTTAATTTAGAATATAATAATGGTAAAAAAGAGTCTCACTCAAGATTAATAGATTATTGATTTTAAAATATCGCTAATGAGAGGAGAATAAATATATGGATAATAATATTGGCAATATATATGAGTTATGTGGAAAAACATCGATGAAGCGATATTATTATAAAGATAGTATTCCTGAGAAAAAGATTATAAATGCAAAGAAAGCGTATCCTTTACCTGATTCAGAGAAGATTATAGCTTTATGTGATAGTACGATTTCTGGAAATGGTAAAAATGGTTTGGTTATTTGTGAGAGTGGTGTTTTTTTAAAGAATATGACTCAAAAGGTTAGGCATGTTACATGGGATGATTTTATTACAAGAACAATAGCAATACAGAACAGTGCTATTTGCGTTGGTGAGTTTAGGTTTTTTGTTAATAATGGACCCAAGGATCAAATATGTGATTTTTTACAGGACATTCAAAAAGTTTTAATTGAAGAGAACAAAAATAAGGTAATTACAAATGAAAAAATCAAGCAATTATGTAAGCTGTGTGAAAAAGTTTCAATGAAATATTATTGTAGTAGTATAAAGATTTCTTCTGAAAAAATAACGAATGTTAGGAAAAATTATTGTATACCAGATTCGGAAAAGATTATAGCTTTATTTGACGAAGGTAAATCTGAGGAGAAGGTAGGGTGTGGTATTGCTATTTGTCAGGGAGGTCTCTATATTAAAAATACACTTTTGAGGGCTGTGCATATTTCATGGGAAAATTTTATTAGGAATAAACTAGAGATAAAAGGAACTGCACTAATAATAGGTGGGTTTAACTTTATTAGTACTATTGTAGTGAGAAGTGAATTGCCACAATTTATGCAGAAAATTCAAAATCTTTTATTGGAGGATGAAGATAGTACAGAGAAAAATACTAATGCAAGTACATCAGAGGACAATATTACCACTAATAAAATTAATGATATAGAGCCAAAATGGAAAATTGCTATAAATGGTAAGCAGTGTGGAACTTTTGATAAGAAAACTTTAAAGTGCAAAATTAATTCAGGTGAACTTAAAATTCAAGATTGTTATGCATGGAAATTTGGCATGAGTGATTGGATACCTCTTTTACAAATACAAGAACTGAAAGATTTAATTGACGAATCATTTTTTAATGTACCGCCATTACCAAATGAAATTAATAATATGAATTATAAAAGTGAAGTGGAAGACGAGAAGATTGATATTAATAATTGCAGCTTAGATGATCTTCTTAATCTTGATTGTATGAATTTAAAGAATTCAAAACTTATACTTGATAAGAGAAAAGGTGGAATGGTATTTAATAGTGTCGAAGATGTTGAACAACTTTTACAATTAAAACCTCATCAAGTAGAAGAGATAAGAGAGAAGCTTAGTTTTAATAAGAATGATTTTAATTTAGAATATAATAATGGTAAAAAAGAGTCTCACTCAAGATTAATAGATTATTAAAGAGAAAATTTAGGAGAATTTCTTTCGTAGAAATTCTCTTGTTTTATGTTTTGAATTAAAGTATTTTCAATCTGTAGCTTTAATATATATCTTGAAAATTGTAATATACAAAACATAAGAGGGTACCCATTATAAATAATATTAAATCTATAAATATGCTTATATTATGTAACGGGACAGCATTTGGTATAATTAGTATCTTATCTTTTGTCTGATTAAAGAAATTAGAAAGTATTTTAATAGGAAAATATATTGGAATGTAATCACAATTGTTTTTAAATGCATAGCCTAAAGTATTTTTGTTTGCCATGGGTATAAAAACTGACATGTATGAATTGCAGATACAAACTACAGCACTGTAGATAAATGGTATTATTGAGTTTTTACAAAGTAGAGCTATTAAAATTGCAATAGGCAAAATTGCATATAGGCACAATATATGATATAAGTTCAATTTTAAGTATACAAGCAGAAGGTTCTTTGTAAGCTCGGCGTGATTAAACACGCTGCCGAGTAAAAGTGCAAAAAAAAGCTGAAAGAATATTAAGCTAGCTGTTAAAAGTAATATGAACACTAATTTTGAAAAAAATATCTTTAGCTTACTAGCTGGATAGCAAAATAAATTAGACATTGTCTTTAAAGAAAATTCTCTTGTAAATATATAAGCAGCAATTAGTGTGGATAGTGGAATAGTTAGAAAATTAAAGGATGCTTTTTCTATTAGAAAGATATAATTAACACTATTTTTTAAGGAACTTCCGTTGGTTGCCAAAAGATTTAAGCCTATTGGTAAAATGGATACTATCAAAATTAAAGACAAATAAAAATGAGATTTTTTTATTTTTAAGAATTCACAATAGATGACATTATACATTTGAAACATCTCCTGTTATTTTATTTCGCATTTGGAGTAATATAGTAAACATAAAATAATTCCTATAGCAAAAGTTATCAAAGCTATAAGTATACTTGAAGTTTGCATTGGTACGGAATTTAAACTTATATTCATAACTGTTTTTACAGATTTAACACAATTTTGAAATACTAGCGTTGGATAATAGGCTACAAAGTAATTCTGATTGTTATACAAAAAACTTCCAGTAGAGTTTGTTTTTAATTTTAATATATAAATGGCAATATACATATTAGCTAAGGAAATTATAAAACTATAACCTACAGGCACTATAAAATTTTTGGAAATTAGTGAAATTAGGAGTCCAATTGGCAAAATTGCATATATGCAAAATAATTCATATAAATTTATTTTTAAGTAGGTAAAGAAAATTTGACTTGTAAGTTCATCATGTTTTAATAAAAGTCCCATTAAAATGACTAACAAAAATTGAAAGAGTATATAGAAAGCTATTAAAATACCCGAAGCCATTAATTTTGAAAAAAATACTTTGGTTTTACTCAGTGGATAGCAAAATAAAGTGGACATTGTTTTAAAATGAAATTCTTTTGTGAATATATAAGAAACAATTAAGGTGGATACTGGAATACTCAAAAATCCAGGAGTAAACTGCCAGGCTTGAAAAATATAGCTAGTCCAGTGTATTGTACGGTTAGTTCCTAAAAAATTAGAGCATGAAGTTATAGGCAAAAAGCATGTAATTATTAGCAAAAATAAATAAAATTTAGATTTTTTTAATTTAAGGAATTCGCAGTAAACAGCATTAGGCATTTACAGCACCTCCTGTTAGCTTTACAAAATGATCTTCAAGGTTATCTAAACTAACAGACATTTCATATAATTCTATATTATTTTCAGCTAATATTTTAGAAATAACAGCGCTTTTGTCTAGCATTCCGTAAATTCTTATAATGTTTTTTTCAGTAACTTCATAATCTTTAAAATTAAGTTTATTTTCAAGAAGGAAGCAGGTTTTTTTATCATCACTTACTTTTATTTTTAGGTATTTTCTATTTTTCCTTTGAAGCTCTTTATAATCTATTTCCTCAAGTAGACGACCTTTGTGTATAATTGCTATTTCAGTTGCAAGATGTTCTATTTCGCTTAATAGATGGCTTGATATTAGTATTGTTAGGCCTCTTTTATTGCATAAATCAATAAGGGTATCCCTCATAGTTTTGATTCCGATTGGGTCTAAGCCGTTAGTAGGTTCATCAAGAATAAGGAGTTCAGGCTTGTGAAGAAGAGCTCGTGCAAGACCTAATCTTTGCTTCATTCCAAGTGAGTAATTTTTGACCTTTTTATTTTTTATTGCGCTAAGGTCTAAACCAGCAGTTTCTAAGGCATCTTTAATGTATTCTTTATTTTCTATTTCCATCATTCTTCTGTGAATTTCAAGATTTTCTTCTCCAGTAAGGTTTGGATAAAAACCAGGATATTCTATTATTGCTCCAATCTTTTTGAACACCTCTCTAGAAGGATTAACTTCTCCAAATAGTTTTACTTCTCCATTTGATGGTTTTATAAGATTTAAAATCATACGAAGTGTTGTTGTTTTACCAGCACCATTTTGCCCTAAAAATCCATAAATTTGTCCTCTTTTTATGTTCAAATTTAAGTCGTCTACTACTTTTATATTCTTGTAAGTTTTTGTAAGATTGTATGTTTCAATTATTGATTCCATGAAATTCACCTCGAAATATATATTACCCTATAATGTTTACAGATGCATAACATATATCTTACATTTTTCTTAATTTTTTTGGAAAGGTTATTTTAAAAGCTGTCTTTTTATAAGGAAGACTTTCTACCTCTATTTTTCCATTATGTCTTTCTACAAGTTTTTTTACTATGGTTAGGCCTATGCCATTGCCTTTTAAATTACTATTTCGGGATTCTTCACCAGTGTACAGCCTTTCAAAAATATAAGGTAAGTCTTCTTTTTTAATTCCTTTACCTTTATCCCATATCTCTATTGTTACGTTGTCTCTGTTTTCTTTTAAATTTATTCCAATAACTTTTCCGCTGCTGCCGTATTTTAAGCTATTGCTTATTATATTTTGAAGTATTCTATTTATTGACTTTTCGTCTGCATCAATGTATAATTTTTTTTCTGGAATTTCAATTATAGGAGTTATTTCTCTAGCATCAAAGTCCTTTAAAAAAGAAAGAAGGCACTGCCTTGTAATTTCGGCTATATCTATTTTTTTAACTTCAAATTTTATATCATCGGAGTCTATTTTTGAAAGGCTAAAGAACTCATCGATTAATCTTCTCAAAACTTCACCTTTGGTTTCAATAACATCAAGATATTCCTTTTTCTCATTTGAACTTAGAGATTTATCAGTTTGAAGCATTTCAACATAACCGAGCATTGAAGTAAGAGGAGTTCTAAGGTCATGTGATATATTTGATATCATTTTTTTTCTATTATCCTCGTACTGCTTGTTTACAGACACAATTTCTTGAAACTTATCAATAAGACGATTTAAATTTATAATTAGATTTTTGACCGATTTATTGTAGTCGTGAAATTTTATTCTTTCGTTAAAGTTTCCAATTATTATTTCCGTTAAAGAATTTGAAATTTTATTTATTTTAATATTTTGAAATACAATTATTGCAGTTAGAATGAAGATAATAACAATTAAAAAAGAGTACATCATTGTAGTTTACCTAGCCTATAACCTATTCCCCATACGGTTTCAATATATTTGGAGGTAGAGTTATCATCTTCTATTTTATTTCTGAGACGCTTTATATGTACCATTACTGTATTGTCATCACCCATGTATTCTTCTCCCCATACGGAGCTGAAAATTTGAGCTTTAGTGAATACTTTGTTTGGATTTTCAAAAAGTAATTTTAGTATTTCAAATTCTTTTGGTCTAAGATCTATAGTCTTATCGTTTTTAATTAAAGTGTAGTTTTCTAAATTTAATTTTAAATTACCATGTTCAAGAATGGAAGCTTTTTCATTACTATCATTTGAATCATAGTACATAAATCTTCTAAGTTGAGCTTTTACTCTTGCAATAAGTTCAGCTACAGAAAAAGGTTTTACTAGATAATCATCAGCACCAAGGCCAAGTCCTATAATTTTATCGCTTTCTTCAGCTTTTGCAGATAAAATTAAAATAGGGATAGTACTTTTTTGACGTATCCTTCGAAGTATTTCAGTGCCGTTAATTTTAGGAAGCATCAAATCAAGTATAATGAGCTTAAAATCATCGTTGTGCCAAACATTTAAAGCTTCTTCACCATCAAAAGCATTTTTTATATCAAAGCCTTCTTTTGAAAGGGCTTTACTAATCATAGTATTTATAGCTTCATCATCCTCAATTATAAGTATTTTTGGATTTCGCATTAAAATCACCTCTTAAAAATTATTTTACCATATACTGATGAAATTAAATGATTTTTGTATTTGTAATATACTAATTGTTTAAAAAAGCCATCAAAAATGTTATAATACATAATATAAGTTATCATAATACGAAACACATATTCATAATACGGAACAAACTTATAATACAAGGAGGGCAGAATGTATTTTAATGTGCTCAACTGTGTTTAATGCGTTTTTGATTTAAGAAAACGTTGTAATATCAATATTAATAGGGGAAGGAAGAATAAAAAATGATTGTTGATAAATTAGAAAATGCAAATTTATATATGGATATTAATGGTGGATTTGAGAAGGCCTTTAAGTTTTTAAAGGATAATGATTTAGAAAAACTTGAAGACGGAAAATATGAGATTGATTCTGATAAAGTTTTCGCTTCGGTACAAACGTATGTTACTAAAGATGAAAAGGATAAAAAGTTTGAATCTCATAAAAATTACATAGATATTCAATATATCGTTAAAGGAAAAGAATTTATGGGATGGATACCATTGGATAAATTAAATATCAAAGGAGCATATTCAAAAGAAAAAGATATAGCTTTTTATAATGATTGTAAATTTTATTCAAAAATAAATGTAGAGGATAAAAGTTATTGTATATTTTTCCCTACAGATGCTCATAAGCCAGGCTGTACTTTTGACAAGCCTACAGAGATAAAAAAGGTGGTTATAAAAGTTAAAGTGAAGTAAAAATATTTTAAAACGTTAAATAAAACTCATAAGACTAAGCCCCAAATAATTAAAATACTAAGAAATTTTAATAACTCGCTGGAAAAAAGCTCAGACAAATTAAAATTACTAAGTCTTTTAATTATTTGGGACAAAGTCTTATTGGGTTTCATTTAAATCGTTTCTAAAATATTTTTACTTCACTTTATGGGGAAAAGCAAGGAAGATTTTCTTTCGCTGCGCTACTGAAAATTTGAAATAAAGGCTTATATAAGGTTAAGATTTAAATAATTAAAATACTAAGAAATTTTAATAACTTGCCCGAAAAAAGCTCAGACAAATTCTAATTTGTAGAGAATATAAATGGGTAGTAAGCGGTTAACATGATTTGTTCATTAGTGTTAAGTTATATGTTTTATTAACACTCTTGATGTTGCCTGTGGTTCTACAGCATTTCAAAATTTCGTATGTACGGAGAAATTTTTTTCCCTTAAGCCAACTGTTTTGTGAAACAAAAATGTTGCAGGATGGTTTAAATAAAGGTCAATAAATCTTGAAGGCTAATTATTAAAAGAGGCTGTCGCACTAAAAAATTAGTGCGACAGTTTTTTGATATTGAACTTTTTATCACTTGGACTTTAATTGTAATTTTATCCATTTTAGAGCTGAATTGGTAATACTTGGACTCTGATAACCATGAGGATCTTTTGAATATGTCATAAATGTATTTTTTACGCCTGCATGTGTGAGTGCTAAACTAAATTTTAAACTTTCTTTAATTGGTACTAGAGTATCATTACCACCATGTGCAATAAATGTTGGTGGGTCATCTGAAGTAACATTGTTTATAGGACTTCCTAATTCAGCTAATTTTACTTTTGACCAATATGGTGAACTAGTGTCGTTTTTGTCACGTAGTTGTCTAAGAACACCTACACCTTGTCCCGATTTGTCAAAGCCAAGAAGTTTAGATTCAGCAGCATCCGGCGAATCATGCATTTTAGCTGCGTCAGCAGGTGATTGAATAGAGGGATCCATTTCAGGTCCCATTGAAAGTAAATCAGTTGGACCGAAGAAATCAACACATGCTATTACTTTGCTGGAAAAATTAAGATTTCCGCCTACGTCACCTTCAAGCTCTTTTACACCACCACTTGTAGCCAATAATGCAGCCAAATGTCCTCCAGCAGATTCTCCACAGACTGCTATTCTATTTGGATCAATACCATATTTTTTGGCATTAGCACGTAGATATCTAATACTTCCTTTAACATCATATATTTGAGCGGGAAAAGCAGCTTCTGTACTTAAACGATAGTCTACAGATACAAATGTTATTCCATCTTTGACTACACTTTTAAAACTACTGTATTCTGAAGGAGATTTATGTTTATTAAGGCTTTTAGTAGCTTTAGCAGCAAGTTTTGTATTTACATTAACTTCACATTTATAATCACCCATAGCCCAAGCACCACCGTGAATGTATACAAGAACAGGGGTGTTCTTAGATGATTTGTTTTGTTTGAAAATATTCATTCGTAATTTTTTAGTTTTTCCATCATCATTTTTTACGGTGGCAAAAACTACATCTTTGTAAGTAGGTGAAGTAGAATCTGTTCTAGAATTAGTATGTGCAGCTGTTTGAATATTTTGTGAACATGCCGTCAACGAGAATACAAAAATAGAGCATATGGCTAATATAGACATAATATGTTTGTGTTTGAATTTTTGTTTCATTAATTTTTCCTCCCTAATTAAAAAATATATATGTAATAAAAAACATGTCAGTATATACATGTTTTTATTAATAATCATATTATATTTTTTAAAGTAAAATGTCAACTAAGTTAACATATTACATTGTTTCATTCTTATGATATAATTGTAAATAAAATGTTAAAAATCAGCTGCTTGGAAGCTCTCAATGTTAATTGAAAAGTTAACAATATGTAAAAAAACACAAAAATAATTTGGCATAATAATGTTATTAAGATAAATAATTACTTTAAATAAAAAAAACATATTATCTTATTGAGGAGGTAAACTCTATGATTAAAGAAATACTTGTAACTAATGCGTTTGAAAAAGAAATTCAACCTGATGGAAGCAAAGTGGATATTATTGATTCTTATGTTGGATGCCAGCTACAATGCCCTTATTGTTTTCAAATGAATGATATAAATTGGAGTAAGGATATAATTGTAAGAAAGAATATTGCAGATATTTTAAAGGATCAACTAAAGAAGAAAGGCAGTGGTGACGTATATATAGGCAGTTTAAGTGATCCATATATGCCATTAGAAGATGAATATCACCTTACTAGAAAATGTATTCATGTATTGAGTTCTTCTGATATGAATGTTTATATTACAACAAAATCAGATAACGAATTAATTCTACGTGATTTGGATTTGTTAAAAAGTTTTAAAAATCCAGTTACCATATTACTTGGGTTATCTAACTTAAATCAGGCAGATAGAGGTGCTGATAATGCAAATATTAAAGTAGCAAATGAATTGAAGAAGGAAGGTATTGATGTATGGGCATTTATTACCCCAATTCTTCCGTATGTTATGAATATTGATGAAATGATTAATGCATTGGATACAAATATCCCTATTTATCTTGATAAATTAAGAGTAATGACAAAAGGTAATCAGGATAAGAAAATTTACAATTGGATTAATAAAAAGTATCCACAGTATGCTAAAGAATATGAAAAAATATTATATGAGACAGATGAATCATATTATAAAAAAATTATAGAAAAATATCGTATGGATGACCGTATAACCTTCATGTTTGATTTATGGGAAAGATAAATGCCAGATAGATAGTATGGAATGTTCTATACGATGAAATATAAACAAAGTTATTAACGTGATATAAATATCCCGCATATGATAAGAGTGCTTTTGTATGGTTAAGAAGGATAGTGGCCAAAGCCCAAACCTCCCATATGATAATACTTTTATTTTTTATATATAAAAAAAACGCTAAAGATTTGGTATAATAACCATATGTAGATAAATATTAATTTATGGGGGACTGTATTGTATGGAAATGATAGATATTTATGACGAACTAGGTCAAAAATCTGGTAAGATCGAGGAAAAAAACGAGGCTCATAAAAAAGGACTTATTCATAAAGGCGTTTGTGTATGGATTATTAATTCTAATGATGAGATACTACTACAAACTCGAAATAATCAAGTTATGTTCCCCAATATGATGGATATCTCGTTTTCAGGGCATATCCAAGCCGGTGAAACATCTTTAGAAGCAGCTATAAGAGAAGGGAAAGAAGAACTTGGCATTGATTTAGAAATAGATAAACTCCAGTATCTCTTTTCGTGTCGAGAGTATGGGGAGGTTGATGGATATATTGAAAATGAAATAGATGATGTGTTCCTTTATAGAAAGGATATTCTTTTAGAGGAGTATTCTTTCTGCGATAATGAGGTGAAAGAGGTATCGTATGTTTCACTTGAGAAATTCAAGACAATGGTAGAAACACATTCCACTATGCTTATGCCATACAAAACACATTATATTTTTTTACTAACAGTCTTAGGTAGGTGGTAAATTTAGTCTATTATATGGATTTGATTTCGTACTTACCGGGACAAACTCCAATTTAAGATTGGAAAACATAAATTGTAATTTGTAGATGAGATTTAATAAAAACAAGATTTAGTTAGAAGCAGAACTAATATAATAAAAAATACAAGTAATGGAGAGATTAGTCAATGAGTAAATTTAAAGGTGGAGATATGATAGTTGGACTAACTAATTTGCCGCATTATGAAGTAACTAATAAAAATATTAAGTTAAAAAGAGCTTTTCCTGGAGATAAAGAGGAGATATTAAACTTTGTCCATGAAAATTTTCAAACAAATTGGACTTATGAGGTTGAGCAATCCTTGATGCAGAGTCCTGGAAAATGCTTTATTGCAACAGAAAAAGGGAAATTATTGGGATTTGCATGTTATGATGCTTCAGCAAAAGGATTTTTTGGACCAATAGGTGTTCTTACTTCAGAGAGAGGTAAAAATATAGGTACTTTATTATTATTACGGACATTAGAATCTATGAGGGAATATGGATATGGATATGCTATTATAGGATGGGTTAGTGAAGCAGAGCAGTTTTATAGAAAAACTGTTTCAGCAGAATACATAAAAAATGGTGAACCGGAAAACAGTGTTTATTCAAATTTAATTTTTATGAAATAAATTTGAATTATTATTTTATGTTTACAAATTCTAATTTGTAGAGGATATAAATGGGTAGAAAGCTGTTAATATGATTTATTCCTTGGTATTAAGTTACATGTTTTATTAATACTTTTGACGCTGCTTGTGATTCTTTATTTAAACCGTTTCCAAAATTCTATTACCTCACTTTATGGGGAAAAGCAAGGAGAATTTTATTTTTAGATATGGTTAAAAAACACGAAAGGAATTTGGTATAATAATGATATGTAGATAAATATCAATTTTAAGATGAGAAATTATTTTATGATAACTAATACCTTTGATGACAAAACAGAAGCTATAATTAGTCCTAAAAGCTTTTGTAAAAAAAGGAAAAAGGAAGGATGTATTGCAGTAGATATGAAGGATAAAATAGCAGAAAGTATTAATATATTGGGGAGGTTCTGTGGAAAAAGAGATATCTCTGTATTGACTAAAAATGAATTAAAAGTAAAATATGGCTTGGAACAAGTTGATGTTATGGTTCTTTTTGGTGGAAGTATTTTGATTGGTGGAGATGTTTTGGCAGAAGCAATGAAAAATAGAATTGCTAGGAAATATGTTATTGTTGGCGGAGCAGGACATACAACAGAAACTTTACTAGTGAAAATGCATAATGAATTTCCAGAAATTGAAACCAATGGACTGCCAGAAGCAAAGGCGTTTGCAGCATATTTGAAGTACAAATATAATTTAGAGCCAGATTTATTGGAATGTAAATCTACAAATTGTGGTAACAATATAACATATTTATTAGACTTGTTAAAAGAAAATAATATATCTTTTAAAAGCATTATTCTTTCTCAGGATGCAACTATGCAACATCGCATGGAGGCAGGACTTAGAAAATATATTTCTCAAGATAATGTAATAATCAATTATGCGGTTTATGATGTAGATGTTGTTGTAAGAGATAATGAATTAGAGTTCAAACATCATATTCTGGGAATGTGGAATATTGAAAAGTATATTACACTATTGATGGGTGAGATTCCACGACTTTCAGATGATGACGAAGGATATGGACCCAACGGTAAAAATTATATTGCTCATGTAGAAATACCAATTGAGGTTAGTAATGCGTTTATGGAATTAAAGAAAGTTTATGGCTCTTCTATTCGTAAAGCAAATCCACTTTATGCATCATAATGACAAATCCCAATTTGTAGAGGATATAAGTGTGTAGTGAGCGACTAATGTGGATTTGTTTCTTGGTATTAAGTTATATATTTTTATTATTAATATTGACACTCCTTAAAACCACGGTTTTGTGAAACAATAATGTTGCAGGACGGTTTAAATAAAGGTCAATAAATCTTGGAGGCTAATTGTTAAAAGACTTAGAAATTTCAATTGTCTGAGTGTCCAGCGAGTTATTGAAACTTCTTAGGCTTTTAACAATTAGCCTCTTAGATTTATGACCTTTATTTAAACCGTCCTGAAATATTATTGTTTCACACCATTATTTCTTTGCAGTAACAGTTACCCATGCATCATTATATAGTTTTCTTGCATTTCCTAAGTCTATGAATATCTCTGAATTTTTTAGCGAACTTTCATCAGGGTATGAAGCCTTATTGTTTTTAACCTTGTCAGTTAATATGTTAAAGGTTTTTTTGTTTGGAGTTCCGTAACCTATATAGTCTACATTTTTCTTATTTACCTTTGCATCAAGTAGGTAGTTTAAGAATTTTTCAGCTGCTTCTTTATTTTTTGCATTTTTAGGTATTACCCAGCTGTCAAACCATATATTAGTTCCTTCTTTAGGTATTACGTATTCGTATTTATTTGGATTTTCGTTCATAAGTACAGCTGCATCACCGGAATAAATAACTCCAATTGGCTTTTCTCCGTTTCTCATATCATCTTTTATTTCATCGCCAACATACACTGGATTTATTTCTTCTTTCTGCTTTATGAGTTCATTAGCAGCTTTGTTAATCTCAGAAGCATTTTTAGAGTTCATTGAATATCCAAGTCTTTTAAGGGATATGCCAAGAGAATTTCTCATATCATCTGACATATAGACCTTGCCTTTATACTTAGCATCCCATAAGTCGTTCCAGCTGTCTATTTTATCTTTAATTTGAGTTTTATCATATATAATACCTATAGTTCCCCACATATATGGAACTGAATATTTATTGCTTGGATCATAACTCAAATTTTTATATTTACTATCTATATTGGAGTAATTAGATAAATTTTTAAAATCAATTGGCTGAACTAATTTCTCTTTTATCATTCTGTCTATCATGTAATCTGAAGGACATATGAGATCATAAGTACTGGTTCCTGATTTGACTTTTTCGTACATTTCTTCATTTGTTGAGAAAGTCTCATAATTTACCTTTATGCCTGTTTTGGCTGTAAAATCTTTAATTATATCCTTGTCTATATACTCTCCCCAGTTAAAAACATTTAGTGTAGTTTTATTGGTACCTGGCTTGAAACTGCAGGCAGTTAAAGCAGAGGCAGTTATGAAGATTAAAATTGATAAGGATATAAGTTTTTTTATATTTTTCATTTATTTATTTTCCTCCTTTGATATAATACTTTTTCTGTTTGCAAGGAATAGAAGAATAAGGATGGTTACAAACATTAAGGTTGATAATGCATTTATTTCAGGTGTTATTCCTCGTCTTGCCATAGAGTATATTTCTATTGAAAGATTTGTAACGTCATTTCCGGTGTTGAAGAAGCTTATTACAAAATCATCTATTGACATAGTAAATGCAAATAAAAAGCCTGCAAATATACCGGATTTTATTTGAGGAAGTACTATTTTTCTCATTGCGTACCTAGGGGTTGCTCCAAGGTCTAAAGCAGCTTTTACAATATCTGGTGGAAGCTGTGTTAGTTTTGGAAGGACCGACAGTATTACGTATGGAGTAGAAAATACAATATGAGCGATTATAAGTGTTACTAGTCCAAAAGGTACATTGAAAAATATAAATAAAGTCATTAATGATACTGCCATTACTATATCAGGATTTAAAACTGGTATATTATTTATATTGAGTATGGTTTTCTTCGGCACATGAGACAGTTTACTTATTCCGATGGCACTTATAGTCCCGAGAATTGTGGATATTATGGAAGATATTACGGCTACAAGTATTGTATAGTAAAGAGCAGTTAAGATTCTATCGTCCTGAAGCAGTGCATGGTACCAGGTTAATGAAAAATGACCCCAGTGTGATGAAAATTTCTCCGAATTAAAAGAGAAAACCATGAGAAATACTATGGGCGCATATAAAAATATATAGATTAAAGTTAAATAAAATCTTTTTAGACATTTCTCTACCATATACGTCCACCACCATTCAAATCATTTTTACTATCAAATTTTGAAAGTACAGCCATTGAAATAAGTATTATTATCATCATTAGTATTGATATAGCTGATCCGAAATACCAATCACCAACAGTTGTAAATTGAGATTCTATTAGATTACCAATAAGCATAAATTGTCCGCCACCTAAAAGCTTTGATATTACAAAGGTAGAAACGGCAGGCATAAAAACCATAGTAACTCCTGACATTACACCAGGTATGCTTAAGGGAAAAACAACTCTTTTAAAAATAATGAATTTATTTGCTCCAAGGTCTGAAGCTGCTTTTATTACATCCTTGTCTATTTTTATGAGGATTGTATATATTGGTATTATCATAAAAGGAAGAAAATTATAAACCATTCCAAGTATGACAGCAGCATCAGTGTATAGTATATCTAAAGATTTAAAGCCTAATAGGGAAAATATAGTATTTATAATTCCGTTTCTCCCGAGTATAGACATCCAGGCATAAGTTCTGAGCAAAAAGTTCATCCACATTGGGATTATGAGGAGCATCATAAGTATACTTCTCATTTTTAAGCTGGATTTTGAGAGAATATATGCTGCAGGATAACCTAATATAAAGCATATTACAGTTGAAATAAGTGCTAGTTTAATTGAGTTAAAGAATACGAGCATGTAAAGCGGATTAAATAATTTTTGATAATTTGCTAAAGTAAAATCACCATTATTGTTTGTAAGGCTGAAATATATTATAAGAAAAATAGGTACAACTATGAAGATTATGCTCCAAATAAAATAAGGGTATGCAGAAATAGAGCCTTTATTTCGTTTCATTATCTTGAGCCTTTCGCATTATGTGTATATCATCAGGAAAAATATTTATACCTATAATGTCTCCTGGTGACGCATGTTTTGTATTATGAATTATCCATGTTGTGCCATTTATTTCAACCTTAATTTCGTAGTGAACTCCTCTAAATATTGAGGAAATTACTGTTCCATAAAGCATACCTTCATATTTATTTGTTATTTTTATGTCTTCTGGTCTTACTACAACCTCAATGTTTTCATCTTTATTAAATCCAGCATCCACACATTCAAAGATTTTATTTTCAAATTTAACTTTGTAATCGCTCAACATAATTCCATTTAAAATATTACTTACACCAATGAAGTTAGCCACAAATCTATTTTTAGGTTCGTTATATATATCTTCAGGAGTTCCAATTTGCTGCACTTTGCCTTTATTTAAAACTACAATAGTATCGGACATAGTGAGGGCTTCCTCCTGATCATGGGTTACAAAAATGAAGGTTATGCCAAGTTTTTGTTGCATATTTTTTAGTTCAATCTGCATTTCTTTTCTAAGTTTTAAATCAAGAGCACCAAGTGGTTCATCAAGTAGAAGAAGTTTTGGTTCATTTACAAGAGCCCTTGCAATTGCAACTCTTTGCTGCTGACCACCGCTTAAGGAACTAGTTGACCTCTTTTCAAAGCCTTCAAGATCAACCATTTTAAGTATATCTTGAATTTTTTTGCGAATATCATTTTCTGAAAGCTTTTTGATTCTGAGACCAAAAGCAATATTTTCGTACACATTCATATGTGAAAAAAGAGCATATTTTTGAAACACAGTATTTATCTGCCTCTTGTGAGGAGGTACAATATTTATATTACTGTCTTCAAATATTATATTTCCTTCGTCTGGGGTTTCAAAACCAGCAATCATATTTAAAGTTGTTGTTTTACCGCATCCACTTGGACCTAAAAGAGTAAGAAATTCATTTCGCCTGACGAATAGATTTAAATCTTTAATTACATAATTGTCGTCATATTTTTTTGAAATGTTTTTAAGTTCAATAAGTATGTCCTTTTCCATAGTTAATATTTAACACCTCTTTTACAAATGTTAGAAGGATGGGGGTGTGCTTACCCATATAATTTTAGCTGGCTTTTTTCCAGCATTTAAAATTTGATGATTAGCATTTGGTTTAAAATAAAAACTTTCACCGCTTTTTATTTTAAATTTTTTACTTCCAAGTTTGAGAAATATACTTCCTTTTAAAACATATCCAAATTCTTCTCCTTCATGAGGTTCATCTTCAAGATAATTGCCATTTTCGTAAAGGGTTAGTAAAACAGGTTCCATAGAATCCTTTTGAGAATTTGAAACAAGCCACATGAGATTGTAATTTAGTTCTTCATCAGAGGTTTCGCACATGTCATCCTTTTTAAATACTATTTTTTCCTGACTATCCTCGTTAAAAAAATCCGGTAAATTTGTTCCTAAAGCATCGAGGATATCAGTTAAGGTTGCTATTGAAGGTGAAGTTAGGTTTCTCTCTATTTGAGATATAAAGCCCTTCGATAACTCGCAGCGATTAGCAAGTTCTTCTTGAGTTAATTGTCTTTCAATCCTGAGCCTTTTTATTTTTTCTCCGATATCCATAAATCACCTATATAAAATATAATAATTTTTTTTATAGGGAAACCAATTCAACTATTAAGTTATAAATGTACCATAATATTTTGGTGCTAGCATTTTGGAACATGCATAATTTAAGTTTTACATTGGTTTCACTTTAATAGTATATGTAAACTTAAAGTTTATATATACTAAACTCGACAATAAATAATTATACAGGAATTTTTGAATAAATCAATAAGTATTTGTAAAAAAACAAGTAATTATTGCAGTAAATAGTTAATTTTGAGCTACTGCAAGGAAAATAATATTAAATACCAAGTATTATTACGTTTTATTAGAAAAATTTAAGTTGTGCAAAAACTAAGTCCTCAAGGTTAGAATAAGCAATAAGGAAAAAATTTATTAAATATAAATATTTTTTAGATCCTTTTTTAAAATTGAAGTAATGCTGTGGAATATTAATTAAATGGGATTTAAAGTAAAAAAAGTAATATATTCAACAAGATACACTTTAATACAAGAAATGAAAATGTAAATACCATGTAATATAATTTAATTAGAGGGCAAAAAGTAATATACATTTTATAAATCTTTATAACTATTTGCTCATAAATAAATATAAAGAGGTGCATGTTATGAAAAGGAACAGTTTTGTTGCAATTTGCTTATCTATAATTTTTATGTTCTTTACAACTTTATTTGGTAATACGATTAATGTTAAGGCTTATACTGCTGGTACTCAAAACAGTTATTATGGAGCAGAATATACCGAAACTACAATAAATGACTTTCAGGGCGTAGCAGATTATATACATCAATATGGATGCCTCCCAGATAATTATATTACAAAGGAAGAAGCAGAAGATTTAGGATGGCAACCTGGCAAAGATTTATGGGATTATGCTTATGGTAAAAGTATAGGAGGAGACATATTTACTAATTCTGAAAGAGCTCTTCCAAGTAGAAGAGGAAGAGTGTGGCATGAATGTGATATAAATTATTTTGGTGGACATAGAGGCGCAGACAGGATAATATATTCTAATGATGGACTAATTTATGGTACATCAGATCATTATCAAACATTTACACGTTATTATTAAATTCAAAGGTGATGCTTATGAGGAAAGTAATAATTGACGGCAAAAATTTAAAAGATAAGAAATCACTTCATTTAATATTAAAGGAAAAGCTAGATTTACCTGAATACTATGGTGAAAACTTAGATGCACTTTGGGATTGCTTAACAGGGGATATTGCAATACCACTGAATATAGTATGGGAAAATTTTAATGAGAGTAAAAATTATTTAGGAGAGTATGCTGATATGACAGCTGAAGTTCTATTAAAGGCTGAGAGATATTTTCATGGTAAACTGAAGATAGAGATTAATTTATAAACAGTTAATAAATTATATATAGTACGTTAATAATTAAGTAGTATTATGACTATAAGCTAATAATTAATGAATTAAGTATAAGCAAAGCAGTTGGATTACCCCCCAAGTATTATCCAACTGTTTTTTGCTTTGCTAGGAATATTATTTTATGTTCCTTTGTATAAATTATATATAAAGTTAAAGTGGGGGTATGAAGTGTGCAGAATATTAAGCTGCTAAGTAAAATATCGGATGGACTTACGGAGTGTTGCAAAAGGGGAAAAATAATCAAGGTAAGTAAGATGTCTGTCATTGTTAATAAAGAAAGTGATGTTACTCAAGACAATCTTTCTAGTTATCTTAAAGATAATAACAATAAATTAATAGATGCTGGTACAGAAATAAAAATTGAAATAGGAGATTTGCCTGATGAAGTGGCAATTATAAAAAACATCGAAGGCGATAAAGAAGAATAGGTTTATAATATTTAGTTTCAATTATAATAAAAAAGGCGTTTTAAACGCCTTTTTTTATTAAATATTTATCATAAACTTTTAAGTGTGATATCTCTGGGCAATCTTCAAATTCCTTAGGAATCGCAAAAACATCTAAATCTTCAGGTAATAAAGCTGATATAAAAAACATTAAACCTACTATTAAAAATATAGACATATTAACCAACTCCTTTCAATTACTATTATACATAAATGCAAGAAAAAAATCATTATATTTTCAAAATAAATTTAAAAATGCAAGAATAACAATAAAGTAATGAAAGTGGTTAGAAAAATGCAAATTTCAGCTATGAAATATTTAATTAAACTAAGTATAAATAGGATATTTTTATCAATGTTTTATTTGTAAACAAGTAGCAAATAAAGGATGACATTTTAAAACCATAGTAATTTTAAAATATCATCCTTTGTTTCCTACAAATCGCGTTATTTAATATTGATCCTTTGGATTTAGATACACTAATTCTAGGAAATATGCTAAGTCCACTTTTCTGCCCATTTTTGAATTTCATCCATGGATTTTTCCAAGTCTTTACCTTTTTCAGTTAGTTCATATTCTATTCTGACTGGTGTCTCAGCATATACTTTGCGTGCTATAATTCCTTCCTTTTCTAATTCCTTGAAACGTTCAGTAAGCATACGGGCACTTAAATTTGGTATGATTTCTTGAATATCGGAAAATCTTTTTGCGCCTTTTAAAAGAGAACGTATAATAAGCCCATTCCACCTTTTTCCAAGCAGTTTAAAGGCAGCTTCGAAATGAGGGCATAATTTGATGTTATTCATTTAATCATCTCCTAAACTTATTTTATCATACTTACTTGACAAAAGTAAGCAGGTTATTATATTATAGTTACATAAAGTAAGTCGGTAATCAAATATTACTATACAAGGAGGAAAAAAATGATTATGATAGATTTTAAAAAGCTTGTTGAAGAAAGGCGTTCTGCAAATAATTTTATAGAAGGGATCGAAATACCTAAAAGTGATTTTATTGAAATATTTGAGTTAGTGAAGCTAGTACCATCATGCTTTAATATACAACATACTAATTACTTCGTTGTAACAGACAAAGATAAAAAGGAAGAACTTAGAAAGGCAGCATTTAATCAATATAAAGTGCATACGGCTTCTGCAGCCATTTTAGTATTAGGAGATAAAGAAGCTTATAAAAATGCCAATAAATTATATTCTGGTATGGTTGATTTAAAGATGATTTCACAGTTCGATTATGAAAAAATTTTAAATGATATAAAAAATCTTTATGAGGGACGTGGAGAGGAGTTTAAACATGATGAAGCAATAAGGAATTCTTCAATTTCAGCAATGATGTTTATGCTTGCAGCTAAGTATAAGGGATGGGATACATGCCCTATGATAGGCTTTGATGCTAAAAAAATGCATGAAGTATTTAATATACCTGAAAGATATGAGATATCAATGCTTATAACAATGGGAAAAGAAGACACTAAAAATAAGAGACTTAGAGGATATAGAAAACCGATTGGCGAATTTGTAAAATTTAATGATTTCCAATAAACTTATAACTGCCTCCATTTCCACTAGAGTGGAAAATGGAGGCAGTTATAAGTTTAAAAGGTTTTTGTAGTGGAACGGAGAAAAAGTTACCATCATTTTTAATTCTTAATTATTTTTTAAGCTCCTAAGCTTTCTTTATCCATATCTGATACAGAAGTTAATGTATCAGTATTGACACTAGGAACTTTTACGACTTTTTTGCCCAATACAAATCCAATTGCAATCCATCCTAAAACTATATAAGGAAAAATATTTCCTGGGAATTCAGGAACTGGATAAATGTTAGAATATAGTACGTATACTAATGGTAAAATTGATACCGCAGGAATTATTATACTTGAATTTTTTATTTCTTTAGTGTGTTTAAAGAAAACTATTGCACCTACACTAGTAAATAAATATGAAACTATTATAGCTAGGGAACCTATAGTTGCTAAATAGTTAAAAGCATCAATTCCGTTTATTTTGTACAATGGAATTTGAATCAAAACAGCCGGAATTAATATTGCTGCAATTCCTACATATGGAGTATCATATTTTTTATGAACATTTGAAAGACCCTTGTGAAGCATTCCGTCTCTACTCATTGAAAATAATATTCTAGCACCAGCACATACGGATCCTAAAGAACATGAAAAACAAGAAAGTGAAGCGGAGAAAAGTAAAAACATTCCGAAAATTTTTGAAATATATTTACCTGATAAATCTGTTAAAGGTAATGAAGAAGCTGTTAATGCCTTTAAACCTTTTGCATCAACACCAAAGCCGATAACCTGACTGTAGCTTACTACAATATAGAATAATCCAGAAACAAATACAGCGCTCATTATTGCAAGTGGGATAAGTTTCTTAGGGTTTTTAGTCTCTTCTCCAAGACTTGATGCACTTTCAAATCCTATGAATGATAAAAATGCAAAGACTGATGTACTTGCTAGTGCGGAAAAATTAGTACCATTGGTTTTAAAAGGAATAGCACTTAGACCTTTGGTTGAACCAACCTTTATTAAAATAACTATAGATAAAATTGAAATCAATAAAATTGATAAACCTTCCATAGTAAGCATTATTCTTGTACTTATTTTTGCATCAGATATTCCAAGTATTAGAATACCAATTGAAGCTATTAAAGCAAGAGGAAGCCATGGAGCTTGAATACCCCAAAAATCTTTTAGTAGACTACTGAAAAAAGATCCAAATTCTGCAGAGCATCCTGCTGCTAAAGTTAAATAGGCTAATACTAATGTCCAACCAGTTATAAAACCGGCTCTCTTTCCTAAAGCTTTTCCGGCGAAGGTATATAGTGAACCAGCACTCGAAAAATAGTGGTTAAATTTTATGATTGAGAAAGATACAAGACCTACAACAACAGTTGATACAAGAAATATTAGAGGTACTGAAAAAGAAGCACTTCCTGCCATGAGTGAAACATTTATAGACATTGCAGCAGTTGGAGCTATAATTGCAACAGATAAAGCAATAGTTTCGATTATACTTAAATTGTCTTTTTTTAAATTTGATTTCGCCATTCTAATTACCCCCTATGTATAATTACAATTTTTCAATTTTTTTATAATGGATGTGATTGCATTTTAATACAATTTAAAATAGATAAAAAACACACTAAGTTTATAATAAAATATTAATTTAATCTCTATACAAATATTAAATTATTAAAAATCTTATATATAATTTAACACATTTTCAAAAAAGATAATATGTCCAAAATGAACAAAAATTATTAAATAGTTTGTACGCAGGACAAATTTTTGCGAAATACACAAAAAAGCATAGCATTTTAATACTGATTTGCAATTCCAAAAGCAAATCAGTAATACCTACGCAATAGAATTATATATATTGGATTATTGTATATTAAGGATAAGATTATTGTATTTTTAGTACAAAATATAATTTTGAGAAAGGTGCATATGAAATTATAGAAATTTTTATATTGTATAGACTTTACTTGTATGTAAGTATAAAACATTATGATTGGATTAAAGAGTGACAAAAGGTAATTAACATTGATTTGTAACATTAAAAAAATTCTATAAATCTTATAATAACTGGGGGTTGGGGCAAGGTACAATTATTCTTCTATAATAATATGTTATAGTATTTTTCGTAGAGAATCGGAGAAAAATTTACCTTGCTTTTATTTTAAGCGAAGTAATAGTATTTTGGGAACGGTTTAAATAAAATTCAATAAGTCTTGTTCCAAATTATAAAAAGACTTAGAAATTTTAATTTGTTTGAGCATTTTTTCAGCGAGTTATTAAAATTTCTTAGTATTTTTATAATTCGGAGCTTAGACTTATGATTTTTATTTAATGTTTCAAAATACTATTACTTCGCAATATTTTAATTATTATATAAATTTTTTATTTGTACCTGATGTCTGAAAAGTTGTTTGAAAATTTCGTCCTTAGTTTTAGGAAGCAAATCTGAATATACAAAATCATAATATGAAATTCCACCTGAAGTAAAATTTTTACTTAATCTGCCGGCTATGTCTATTACAGTACCATCATCAAAAAATATTTTAAAAGTTTCAGCTCCATTATTGCTGTTATAGTAATGTAATGTATTTTGAGGAAGATAAAATGTAAGCATATTTCCACCGATTTTACATATTTGTACATCATACATTTTGAAATTACTCAATTTTAGTTGACCTTTTAATTCCCAAAGTATGTTAAATGAATCTTCATAGACTACATATTCACAGTCTGAAATAAATACTTCATTTTCAGTAACATAGGATACAATTGCCTTATATTCAATAAATTCATTTGTACTTCGGCTTATATATATACTGCTGTTTTGTATTTCGCTTACATCAATATCATATGAAAAATTAAACTTATCTGTTTTGAATAAATATCCTGAATTGTACCGTATAAGAATGCCTTCTAGTGAGTACATTCTTTTAACTGTACTAAGAGTAAGATTTGCCCATGTTATAGAGTTTAAAGGCACATTTGCCATAGGTTTTAAGTGATTAGCTAATATTTCAAGCATACCATCAGTCATTCTAGGATCAAAGTTGAGGCCTTTACATCTTATGAGCTCCGAAATCACATAATTTATATTTTTAGGTTTTTTATAGGCCCTTGGTGATAGCATTGCATCTACTGAATCTGCAACTTTAATTATTCTACTAATTAATGGAATTTGATCCCCTCTTAGTTTACAAGGATAACCGGTTCCGTCGTAATTTTCATGATGATATTTTACAAATCTAGCTATGTCATCAAGTCCAGTTATGTTTTTTATTAAATTATAACTGTAGATACTGTGCTTTTTTATTATTTCATATTCGTTATCAGTTAGATGAGCTTTTTTGGTTAATAGATGTTCTGGCATGTAAATCTTCCCTACATCATGTAGTATGCCAGATAAGTAGGTTTTCTTTACAAGAGTTTCTGATAAACCAAGTTTTATTGCTAGTTCCTTTGCAAAATTAGCTACATGATATGGATGAAGAAGCATAAAAGGGTCTTTTTCTCTTGTCATTTCAGAAAATGTATTTATAATGCTGAAAATAGAATGCCTTTTTTCAAGTAATAGATGAGCTGTTCTGTATGCTGTATTAATTGCTTTAATTATATTCATTGTGTTTGAATTATGTAGTTTATTAAGGTCAGAGGCTTTGTCTGACACAATTATTTTAGATAAATAAATTGAACCGATGATATCATCGTTATATTCGTTAAACAGTGGTATATACATTTCTGATTTTGCTTCGGGAACTAGTGTTTCATATGATGAATTATCTTTGCTGTATAATAAAATTTCTTTTTTTTGTATTAGTAAGTTTACTATAGGATTTTCCAATTTACTTATCCTTTTTATAACTGATTTGTTTAAATTCTTATATCTATTCTTCTGTTTGATGAGTAAATTTCGTGAATATAGAAAATTTTTGTGGCAAGAAAAGTTTATAATTCCCACAATATGATAGTCTAGTAAGGAACATAACTTCTTTAAGTTTCTAGTTATTTCTTCATAAACGGATGATTCGCTTATTGTAGCCTCATAAAATTGAATCAAATTTATCACTCCTTTCTAGGGGTAAGTTCTTCATTTAACAAAGTTAAATTTAAGTGTACATATATAATTATACATATTTTATAAATAAAAGAAAGATTAACCTTAAATTTTAATTAAATTATTAGAAAATTAAAATTTTATTTAATACTAATACATAATATTACCATAGGAAAGAAAATGTTAAAGAAATCATAAAGAAAACACATAGACTGAATAGATCAAATTAATATTAAAATATCAATACTATAAATATGATAAAGTTTATTTAACAGACTTTAAAGTTGAGTATATAATATAAAATAATTGTTTGTTATACTATATATAGTTATAGAAAAATTTTGAGGTGCATTATATGAATAAAACTATAGGATTATTGGCTCATGTTGATGCAGGGAAAACTACTTTTGCTGAGCAGATTTTATATCATACAAAAAGTATAAGAAAAAGGGGAAGGGTTGATCACAAGGATTCTTTTTTGGATAACAATTCCGTGGAAAGAGAAAGAGGAATAACCGTATTTTCTGAACAGGCTATTTTTAATTATAAGGACTGTACCTATTTTCTAATAGACACACCAGGTCATGTGGATTTTTCTACAGAAATGGAAAGATCTATTAAAGTTATGGATTATGCAATACTGATAATAAGTGGTGCTGACGGTGTGCAGAGTCAAACTGAAATCATTTGGCAACTTCTTAGAAAATATAAGGTGCCTACTATCTTTTTTATTAATAAAATGGATAGGGTAGGTTCCGATAGTGAAAAAGTAATTGATGAAATTAAGAGAAGTTTAACAAAAGATATCTTTCATTTTGAAGGACAAGAAATGTCACAAGATATTATTGAATTTATTGCAGAACGTGATGATAATATATGTGAAATATATTTAAATTCTGGTTATGAAAAAGATTTATGGATGAGTTCAATGAAAAAAATGATAAATAAAAACAAAATATTTCCATGCTTTACTGGCTCCGCATTAGAGGATTCTGGCATAGACTATTTTTTAGAAAAACTTCATATGATAACTTATACAAAATACAATTCTAATGAAGATTTTTGTGGATTGGTATATAAAATAAAGCATGATAAAAATAAAAATAAAATTGTTTATATGAAAGCTGTTAGCGGTAATTTAAGTGTTAAACAGGAGATTAAAATTAAAGGTGAAATTGAAAAGCCTTATGAAATAAGATTTTATAATGGTGAGAAATATAGTGTCAAGAGCTCTGCTGAGGCAGGAGAATTGTTTGCTGTTTTAGGAATAAATAATGTAGCTCCTGGCGAGTTTATTGGTACACATGAAAATAGTATTAAATATAATTTAGTACCAGCTTTAAAGTCAAAGGTGATATTTGATGAAAAGATAAATCCTAAAGAGGTTTTGGAATGTTTTAGGCTTTTGGAGGAAGAAGATCCATCTTTAAATGTGTTTTGGAATGAAAAATTTCAAAATATTGAAATACATATTATGGGAAAAATACAATTAGAAATATTGAAATCAGTTTTATTAGATAGATTTAATATGGATATTGATTTTGGATCATGTGAAGTTTTGTATAAAGAAACAATAGCTAAGGAAACTATGGGTTACGGTCATTTTGAACCTTTAAGACATTACGCTGAAGTTCATCTTAGAATAGAACCAGCTCTTAGGAATAGCGGAATTACATTTTCTAGTAAGTGCAGCACGGATAATCTTACGGTTGGAGAACAAAATCTCATTAGGACACATATATTTGAGAAGGAACATAAAGGTATTTTAACAGGTTCTGTGCTTACTGATTTAAAAATAACATTAGTAACAGGAAGACATCATATAAAACATACCAGTGGTGGCGATTTTAGAGAAGCTACACTTAGAGCACTTAGGCAGGGACTTGAGAGTACAGAAAATATTCTCTTAGAGCCTTTTTATAAGTTTAAAATACAGGTAGATATTAATTTAACTGGAAGAGTACTATCAGATATAAATAGGATGCATGGTGAATTTGATGCACCCCAAACCATAGGTAACAGCTGTTTTATAAGTGGTAGAGGGCCTGTGTCAGAATTTATGGATTATCCTTCTGATGTAGCATCTTTTACTAAGGGAAAAGGAAAAATTAGTTTTGTTTTTGAAGGGTATGATGTTTGCCATAATGAGGAGAAGATAATTAAAGATATAGGTTATAATAAAAATGCCGATATAGAATATACATCAACATCTATATTTTGCTCAAAAGGACAAGCTTATAAGGTTTCTTGGGATAAAGCAAAGAATTTTATGCATTGTTTAAAATAGATAACTGCTTTATTAAGAATTTTGTGACTTGAAATAATAAATTTATTTTAGATAAAAGTATAAATGGAATTGTGTATAATAAAAATTTTATGATAGAATTTAAATAAGTTTATGTGGGTTATTATACGGAAAGAGCGGGATGTGTTAATGAATAAAAAATATAAAAAAATAGTAATAGCCATATTATTAATTTCTACTGTTGGTTTTATTTCAATTAACTTAAAAGTGCTTAAAAAAAACGGTGGAGATCACTCTGCAAGGCAAATAGAAAATAGGAAAAAATTTGGAGCCACTTATATGACAACGAATAATAGATTTTATGAAATAATTAACGATGAAATACGTTCGGTTGTAGAGAGTAATGGAGATATATTAGTAACAAGGGATGCAGCTTTAGATAAGGAGAAGCAAACGCAGCAGATTTATGAATTTATTAAATTAAAGGTTAAAGCTATTTTTATAAATCCTGTGGATTGGAAACAAGTAAAACCAGCATTAATGGCAGCTAAAAAGGCAGGAATACCTGTTATTGTTGTTGATACGCCTGTTTATGATAATAAGCTAGTTTCATGTACAGTAATATCTGATAATTATGATGCTGGAGTTCAATGTGCAAAGTACCTTATGAAAACGAAGTCAAAAGCTAATATTATGCTAATTGAACATTCTGAAGCAAAATCTGGTATTGATAGGATTAAGGGATTTGTAGATACTATTGGCAGCAATAAACAATATAAAATAGTTGCTGAAGGTGATAGTGAAGGACAATTAGATAAAGCTATGCCGTTAGTAAATAATTTGATTAAAAAACATCCAGAGGTAGATACAATTATGGCATTAAATGATCCAAGTGCTCTTGGTGCGCTAGCAGCACTTAAAGAAAATAGATTATTAGGTAAGGTTATGGTATTTGGAGTAGATGGTTCGCCTGAAGCTAAGACAATGATTCATGATGGATTTATGACTGCCACTTCTGCTCAGTTCCCTAATAAAATGGGATATATAGCTGCTGAGAAAGCTTATGATATTTTAAAAGGAAAAAAGTTAAAAAAGGATGTAATTGTTCCGATAACTTTAATATCAAAAGAAAACGTTCTACAATATGAAATAAGTGGATGGAAATAATGAATGGAAGAGGAATTATGAAATCAAATAGAACTTTAAATTATATTAGCTTATTTATGATTTTTATAAATTTTATTATTATAGTTTTAATTTCAGGAATCATGACTATAACTTTATATAAAATTAGTTCAGGATTTATGGCAAGAGATTTCTTGGATCAAATTACGGTTATACCTTGGAAACCGCAGAATATAGCTATTGTGTCTATAGTACCTTATATAATATTAATATCATTAATTATGCTTAAAAAGAAATATATAGACTCATTAAAAAAGTGGCAAATAGCTGCTTTGCTGTTATGTGAAATTTTTTTAAGCGTCTCAATAATGACAGCACTAAATATGAGTTATAACGGGATTATACTATTTATCATTGCTGATTTGGTAACAAACACCAAAGATAAAAGCAATAAAATTATATTTTTGGTTCTTATGATAATTATATATATACTTAGCGTTTATGATTTTATATCGCTTAAAATAAAGATGGTTTCCTTTGAAAGTTTTCTTTTTTATTATAATGCCAATATGAAGAGCTACTTAATGGAACTAAAAAGTATACTAAGTACTATAAACATCATAGTATTTATAGTATATATGATTGTACTTGTTCAAGATCAAATGAGGGAAAATGAAAAAATAACTTTATTAAATAGAAAATTAAATTTAGCTAATGAAAAATTAGGGGTTATGAATGTACAATTAAAAGATTACGCTGTAAAGATAGAGTCAATGGCTGAAACTAGAGAACGTAACCGTTTGGCAAGAGAAATTCACGATACGCTAGGTCATGCACTTACAGGGATATCAGTTGGAATTGATGCTTGCTTAACAACAATAGATATATCTACGGAGGCAACTAAAAAGCAGTTGAATGTTATTGCAGATGTAGCAAGACAAGCTATTAAAGATGTAAGACGTTCCGTGAAGAAACTTCGACCCGATGCACTTGAAAGTTCTAGTTTAGAAGATGCATTAAATAATATGATTTCGCAGATAAGTAATGCTACAAAAGCAAAAATTTTTTTTAATTCAAATATAAAATCATTAAAATTTGAGCATGATGAAGAAGATACTATTTATAGAATTGTACAAGAAGGAATAACAAATGCAATACGTCATGGACATGCTACAGAAATTTATACAAGTATGATAAGGAGGGATAAGCAGTTAAATATAACAATAAGAGATAACGGCAAGGGATGTGCTAATATAAAAAAAGGCTTTGGATTAAAACATATAGAAGAAAGGGTTAAGTTATTAAATGGGACTTTAGAATATGATGGCAGTGATGGCTTTTTAATAACTGTAAATATTCCAATTAGGTGGGGCGATGAAAGTGATTAAAGTATTAATTGCTGATGATCAAGAGCTAATCAGGCAAAGCTTAAAAATTGTTTTAAGTGCAAATAAAGATATTGAAGTTGTGGGAACTGTATGTAATGGAAACGAAGTAGTTGAATCGGTTCGTAAGTATAAAACGGATGTAATATTAATGGATGTACGTATGCCAGAAATGGATGGTGTTCAATGCACCAAAATTATAAAAGAATCTTATCCTAATATTAAGATTATAGTACTTACTACTTTCGATGATGATGAATATATATTTAATGCTTTAAAATATGGAGCTAGTGGATATTTGCTTAAGGGCGTTTCTATGGATGAACTCATAAAGGCAATCCATACCGTTGTAAATGGAGGAGCAATGATTAATCCAGATATAACGGCTAAAGTTTTTAAGTTGTTTTCTCAAATGGCTCAAGGAGATGTTTCTATTCAGGCTGGTGCTAAAAAAGATCTGAATGATATATGTGATACAGAATGGGATATAATAAAATGCATTGGTTTTGGTTTATCAAACAAAGAGATTGCAAAAAAACTTAGATTATCGGAGGGAACTGTTAGAAATTATTTAAGTAACATATTGAATAAGCTTAATTTTAGGGACAGAACACAGCTGGCTATTTGGGCAGTTCAAACTGGAGTTATAAGAAAAATGGTGACAAAAAAATGAATTTAAAAAAGTATAAGAAATCTGTAGTGGCAGCTATTTTAATTATAATTATAGCAGGAAGTTTTTTCATTTATGTAAAGCTTTTAAATGCAAGGAAAAATGTAGTATTAACTGTTGGAATCTTCTGTGGGAGTTGGAATACTCCTAGTGAAAATACCTATAAAATTTTAGATGATGCTATACTAAAGTTTGAAAAAAGTCATCCGGGGGTGAAAATAGAATATTCAAGTGGAATATTAAAGGAGGATTTTTCAGAATGGATTTCAGGGAAAATTCTTTTAGGAAAAGAACCTGATGTGTTTATGGTATTACCAGATGACTTTAATGTATTGTCTTCAACAGGAGCGTTAAAAAATTTAGATAAACTAATTAGAAATGATAAAGATTTCAATAGCAGTAAATACTATAAATCTGCTTATGAAGCTGGAAAGTATAATAAAAGTCAGTTCGCGCTTCCTTATGAGAGTGTGCCAACATTAATGATGGTAAATAAAACACTTCTAGATAAAGAAGGTATTCCTATTCCTAATAATAATTGGACATGGGATGATTTCTATAATATTTGTGAAAAGGTTACGAAAGATACAGATAAAGATGGAGTTATAGATCAATTTGGATTTTATGATTACACATGGCAAGATGCAGTAAATTCTAATGGAATAAAATTATTTAATACTGCTGGAACAGAGTCATATTTTGGAGATGAGAGGGTTGAGCAAGCCGTAAATTTTGTTAAAAAGTTAAACGATGTGAACAATGGTTATCAGGTGACATCACAGGTATTTGATAAGGGAAAGGCAGCATTTCGTCCACTGTCATTTTCAGAATATAGAACATATAAACCATATCCTTGGAGTATAAAGAAATATTCTAATTTTGAATGGGATTGTATTGAATTGCCATCTGGTCCAAACGGAAAAAATGTTTCTCAATTAAGTACTTTACTTATGGGGATAAGCAGTCGTACTAAACATGAAAAACTATCGTGGGAATTTTTAAAGTTACTAACGTATGATGAAAAAACGCAGGAGGATGTTTTTAAATATTCCGAGGGAGTTTCTCCAATAAAAGATGTAATAGAATCTCCCAAAAATATTGAAGAAATAAATAAAAACATGCCTTCAGAAAGTTTTTTAAGTATGAAGATTCTTGATAATATTATGAAAAGTGCAGCAGTTACTCCTAAATTCAAAAAATATAATGCAGTTATGGTCAAAGCAGATAATGACATGAATAACATAATAAATGGAAAAGAGGATTTAGATACATCTCTTTTAATTTTGCAAAGGGAGATAAACAATATGTTAATAAACTAAAGAAAGCGAAGTAATAATGCTTCATCGCATTAAAAAAATTCTATGAATCTTATCATACGTGGGGTTTGGGTCAAGGACCCATTATCCTTCTTAATAAAATACAGACAATCTTAATGCTTACGGCTAATAACTTAATTTATTAATTTAAAATACTAAGATATTTCAATAACTCGCTTATGACAAGAGTGCTTTTATATGGTTAAGAAGGATAAAGGGCAAAGTTTTAAGCTATGCATAATTTAAAGAGTGCTCGTATTAGGTTAAGAAGGATAATGGGCTTCGCCCCAACCTCGCATATGATAATACTCAGACAAATTGAAGTATCTAAGTATTTTATGATTTTTTTACCAAGATTTATTAGAATTTTTTTAAATCGCTCTTTCAGCATCATTACTTCGCTTTTAAGGTAGTGCAAGGAAAAAATTCCTCCGTGCCTACGGAATTTTAGTTGGAAAATTTTATTTTTATTAAGGTTCCTTCTCCAAGTTCATTTTCTATCTCAATTTTGGCATTATGTATTTTAGAAATTTTAGCACATATCGAAAGGCCTAATCCTACACCATTATTTCTTCTATCCCTGACTTATCAACCATATAAAACGGCTCAAATATATTTTTTATATCTTCATTAGGTATTCCAACTCCATTATCTCTTATTTCAATAATTTTATACCTAGTAGTATATGTATTTATGCATATTTCTCCGCCATCTCTGCACGTTTTAATAGCATTGTCAATAAAATTTTTTATAAGTATGATTACTAGTTCTCTATCCATAAATATATTAAATTCTTCCGAAAAAATTATGATGTTAATATTTTTATCTTTTAATCTTGGCTGCAATGAAGTCTTTATTTCTTCTAAAACTTCTTTAATATTTTCATTTTTGGTTTTCCTTTTCTTAATACTATCAAATTCATTAACTTAGATGATATATTTTCTAATCTTCTGCCCTCTTTATACACATAATTTAAAGCTCTAAAAGTTTTTCCATCCAAATCCTTATTGGTTATAAGATAGTCTGTATATCCTATCTAGCCCCAAAATACCTTAGGGTTTATTTTTTCAAATATCTATTATGAACTTTAAATGCACCAAAGTTCCATTTAAGATGTATACAAATTGTAAAATTTATGATGAACTTGCTCTACACTTTCATGTAAACAATTACAATTGTCACATAGAATATTACATTTGTAATGATATATTGATGACAAATTATAGGTGCTTATAAATTAGAATATCATTAAAATTAAAGATGTAAACGTTAATCAGTGCTGATGAATTTAATTAAATTTGAAAATTGATTATTTAGTTATTTTCAATTTAAGGGGGGGATAGAAGAAATGAGATATGTAATATTAGTAAGCCATGGAAAATTTGCATCAGGACTTTATAATGCATTGACAATGCTTGCAGGTAAAGACAGAAAAGATGTGTTATTTCAGGGATTAGAAGATGGAATGAGTACTGATAAATTTGGAGAAAAATTTAAGGCAGTTATTGAAAACGTTACGAGTGAAGATGAAGTTATTCTTTGTGGAGATATTATTGGAGGATCGCCTTTAACTACAGCCGTAAATATATTAGCTAGTAAAGGTATGTTATCTAAAGCTTTTGTACTTGGAGGAATGAATTTACCTACTGTGTTAACAGCAATTTTAATGAAGGATTATATGAGTATGGAAGAATTAAAGAAAACGTTATTTGAAACAGCAGCGGAGTCAATAAAAGAATTTAAATTGACAGATACAGATCAAGAAGAAGATATTTAGGAGGGGTAAAAATGTCAGTTTCGTTTTTAAGAATAGATGATAGGATGATACACGGACAAACGTGTACAAGATGGTCTTTAGAGTACCCATGTGATGGGATAATAGCTGTTAATGATGCAGCTGCTAATAATCCAGTATTAAAAGCAGCTTATAAAAGTGCAAGTGGCAAAAAAACATTTGTATGGACTTATGAACACTGGAAATTAAAATGTGATAAGGTTTTGCAAAGTGATACTAGATATTTTCTAATTACTAAGGAACCTATTCTAATGTCTAAGATTTTGGTGGATGATAAATTTGATCCTGGTATTAAAGATGTTATTGTAGGACCATGCAACGATAGACCGGGTACGGTAAAACTTGGAAACAATCAATCTATAAATCAGAAAGAAGCAGAAGCTTTTGAACGAATTATGCAAGCTGGATATAATGTAGAATTTGCTCTTGTTAAAGAAGAAGCAATAGGTAATTGGAAAAAGTTTAGAGGCCAATTTGGATTTAAATAGTTTTTAATAAACATAATAAGGGGGAAAATTAACTATGGAGATAAATTGGATTCAAGCGGCGTTGTTTGGATTATTTGCATGCCTGTCGAGTGTGCCTGGAATGGGTGGTACTACTTTTGGTAATTATACTTTAGGAAGACCTTTGGTGGCAGGTTTAGTAGTTGGAATTATTTTAGGTGATGTACAAACTGGTATTATAGTTGGCGCAGCAATTCAA
Source organism: Clostridium pasteurianum (assembly GCF_001705235.1). NCBI lineage: Bacteria > Bacillati > Bacillota > Clostridia > Eubacteriales > Clostridiaceae > Clostridium > Clostridium pasteurianum. The sequence continues at coordinate 1,196,496 of NZ_MCGV01000001.1, read as the reverse complement.
GTTGTTTACATTGCATTAGTTACTCCAGGTGGAACTGTATCTGCAGATGTACGTGCAATCAGTTATATTGGTATTCCACTAGCTGTAGTAGCAATTAAAGGTATGGGTTTAAATCCAGGTTCAGCGCAGGCAACTCAAATGGCAACTGCATTAGGTGCAGCAGTTGGAACTTTAGGAACCGTTTTATTTTACGGAACAGCAACTATAAACTTGATATGGCAGCATATAGGATGGAAGGCAGTAGATAAGGGTGATTTTGAAAAGCTTTATTTAGTTGATATGGGATTACCATGGATTTCCCACATTATTTGCAGCTTTATTCCAGCATTTGTTATTACAATAATGGGTTCTAGTATGGTTAAAATTATGAAGGTGGCATTACCAATGAATGGTATACCAATGAAAACTTTATTTACAGTAGGAAGCTTACTTCCAGCAGTAGGAATTGCAATATTATTAAAACAGGTTGTGTTAAAACCAAGTGATTTTGTAACCTTCTTTTTAGGATTCACTTTTGCAGCGGTTATGAAAGTTAATTTAATTGGAGCAGCAATAATAGGTATTTTCTTTGCAATATTTAATTACAAAATTAGAATGCTTCAAATGCAAAAACCAGCTGTAGCTAAGGTGTCGGGTAACGATGATGATGATGATGAGGAGGACATATAGTATGGAAAAGAAAAAAATATCTAAAAAAGCTTTAAGCAAGTCTTTTAGAAATTGGTTTTATGGAAATTTAACTTGTTTTTCTCAAGAGCATATGCAGACTTTTGGTTATCTTTGTGCAATGCTTCCAATTGTCAAAGATTTATATGAAACAAAAGAAGAACAAAAAGAAGCTATGGAAACTTATAAAGCCTTCTTTAATACAGAGCCTCAGATTGGAACATTAGTTGTTGGTATGACAGCGGGTCTTGAAGAAGCAAGAGCTAATCATGAAAATATTGATGGTGAGATGATAAATGGTATTCGTGCTGGACTTATGGGACCTTTAGCAGGTATTGGAGATTCATTAATAGTAGGTACTTTAATACCAATACTTTTGGGTATAGGGTTAGGACTTTCAACAGGTGGTTCTCCTCTAGGAGCAATATTTTATATTGTAGTTTGGAATGCTATAGCGGTTTTTGGAATGAGATGGGCTTATTATAAAGGATATGAGCTAGGTGGTAAAGCTGTTGAGATGGTTGTTGGAGAAAAAGCTACTGCTGTCCGTGAATCTGTAATCATGGTTGGAACTATAGTAATTGGTGCAGTTGCTGCCACTTGGGTAAATATTAGTACATCTTTCAAAATGTATAATGCACATGGTGGAGTAATTATAGATTTGCAAAAAACTTTAGATGGTGTTTTCCCTAAAATGCTTTCTGCAGCAGCTGTAATTTTTGCATGGTGGCTTATGTCAAAAAAGAAAATATCACCTACAATAGTAATGCTAATATTTTTGATAATAGCTTTTGTAGGTGTACTTGTAGGATTCTTTAATCCAGGATTATCTTATTAGTTGATGAGGGATTAGCATGAAAGATGAAGAAAAAAAACAAATGGTTTACGAGGCAGAGAAGCAAAGCAAACTTTTAAAAAATTTAGGTAAGTGGTCTATAAATGTTATGGGATTATCCAGTATAGGTGTTGTAATAGCTTACTATGGTTTGTCGCACTCTGGAATAAAATTTGCTTTTGGAGTTTTTGGTGTTGTATTTACTGTAGTTTGTGCTGTAATATGCCTTCTAATTAATTTGGCAATAAGAAATGGCAGAAGAAATGTTAATAGTATTTTAAAAATAATTAGTAACAAGTAAAGTTAGTTATGATGTTGCACTAAATACAAACATTGCGAATCAACTTAAGAAAAAATAAGAATTAAGAATGAAGGAAGATTTTCTGCCATTCTTAATTCTTATTTTTTTGACCTTTTACCTCGCTTGAATTTATTGTTATATTGTAAATTGGGATTTTAATTTGATATATGTAAAAATAGTAAATAAGATATATAATATAAAGTATATATCATTTGAAACAAATTTGACAATATAGGTTTTATAATATAGACTGTTTATTACATGAAATCGGTTGCCTAACTTTAAATATGTAGGGAGGGGGTTATGTAAAATGGGAGTAACAATAAAGGATGTAGCAGAGCTGGCTAATGTCTCACCATCAACAGTATCTAGGGTATTAAATAAAAATAAAAAGATAAGTCATTCAACACAGGAAAGAGTTATAAAGGCTGCTAGAAAATTAGACTATCATCCCAATGCAATAGCAAGAAGCCTAGCAAATCATTCTACAAATACTTTAGGACTTATTATACCTAATGAAGCAGAGGAGCTATTTAAAAATCCATTTTTTATTAAAACTATGACAGGTATAAGTTTATGCGCACATGAAAAAGAATATTATATAATGTATGCTTTTGGCAGCAGTGAAGAAGAAGAGGTTTCTTTTATAAATAAATACATACAAAGTAAATTAGTAGATGGAATAATACTCTTAACATCCAGATCAAATGATAAGTGTATAAAGTTTTTGAAGGACATTCAATATCCGTTTGTAGTAATTGGAAGACCAGAAAATTCAGAAGGTGTTATGTGGGTAGATAATGATAATTTTAAGGCTATGTATAGTATTGTAGATAGTCTAATTACTCGAGGAGCATCTTCAGTGGCATTTATTGGTGCATCTAAAGAGTTTAATATGTCAAAGGATAGACTTGATGGGTATAAGAGAGCCTTAATTGCTCATGGGAAAAGTATTGATGAAAGCATTATAATTGAGCAAAAAAGTTTTACAGAAAAAGATGGATATGAGGCTATGAAGCAAATAGTAAAAAGTAAAATGCCATCGGCAGTAGTGACAACAGATGATTTACTTGCTTTTGGAGTTTTAAAGTTTTTGAGGGAAATAAATGAGGAAAACGTATCTGTTGTTGGATTTAATAATACTCCTTTAGCTGAATACCAAGTACCACCACTTGCTTCAGTTGATATAAATTCAGAAAAATTGGGGTATTATGCAGCAAAATTACTTATTGATAGGCTGCAAAATAAACCTGATTTGCAGAACCACTTTATAATAGATACTTTTTTAGAGAAGAGAGAATCTATAAAGGAGAATTAGGAAAATCATAAAAAAAGCACAACCTTTACTATGCCTCGTAAAGTACATAAGAGTTATATTAAATTTGCACAAAATTATAGAATATAAGTTTCAAGATAGGAGAAAACATATGGTTCTTTTAAATGATGAAAGGCTTGCAAAAATACATTGCAATGATAATAGGGAAAAAATATTATCATTAAGACAAATACATAAGAATATTATAATTGATGAAACAAGAAGTCAGATTTCAAGCAAATCAGATTTATTTTGTTATGCGAGAGAATCAATTATTAAAAAATTGACGGATGCTACTAACTATCTTCCAGATGGATATCAATTTTTAATTAAAGAAGCATATAGGCCTCTTTCACGACAGAAAAAATCTTTTGAAGAGGCATTTAATGATTATAAAAGTCAATACCAACTAAAAAATGATGATGAAATTTATAAAATAACTTGTGAATATGTAGCACCTGTTAAAGTCGCTGGGCATCCAACTGGTGGGGCAATAGATATTACTTTACTAAAAGATGGAATTGAAGTTGATATGGGAACAGAATTTAATGATATCCCTATTGAACCAGAAAACCTTACTTATTTGTATTCGGCTTATATAAATGATACTGCTAAAAAAAACCGAAGAATACTAATTGAATGTATGGAAAAGGTAGGTCTTGAAAACTATCCAACTGAATGGTGGCACTGGTCTTATGGAGATTGTTATTGGGCATTCTTAAATGATTGTGATGCTTTATATTCTGCAACTGATGAGCATGAAATAGTATAAATTTAATTTATAAACTTTTTGCAAAAGGCTAACTCCATTGCTTTTATTTTAGGTGAAGTAATAGCATTTTGGGAACGATTTAAATAAAATTCAATAAGACTTGCTTCAAATTATAAAAAGACTTAGAAATTTTAATTTGTTTGAGCTTTTTTTCAGCGAGTTATTAAACATCTAGCCACGAATAAATTTTTAGCCCAGATTTTCCGCAGCGGAGCGGAAGAAAATCTTCCTTGCCTTTACCTTCTACGCGAAGTAACAGTATTTTAGAAACGATTTAAATAAAACTCAATAAGACTTTGCCTAAAATTATAAAAATCCTTAGAAGCTTCAATTTGTCTGAGCTTTTTTTAGCGAGTTATTGAAACTCTTAGGATTTTTATAATTTTAGGCTTAGTCTTATGAGTTCTATTTAATGTTTTAAAATACTGTTACTTAACCCATGTACATCTTTGAGTAATATTCTTCCAGCATTCTTTTTACTGAAAAATAATCTTTTGTGGATAAAATACTGTTCTTCATCATGTCAAGCCATTTAGTCTTATTTGAATAATAAGTTGGTATAACTTTGTTTATAAGTACATCATATAATGCTTTTGAATCATGCTTATCTATAAATTCAATGTCGAGGGATTCTACTCCATCTCCAAATTGCCAGCCATTAACACCATCGTTGCAGGCTTCAGGCCACCAACCATCAAGTATACTTACGTTTAACACACCATTCATGGCAGCTTTCATTCCTGAAGTTCCACTTGCTTCTAAAGGTCTTCTAGGATTATTAAGCCATATGTCAGAACCATGTGTAAGCATTTTACCTATGGTCATATCGTAATTTTCAAGGAATACTACGGAATTTGGGTATTTTTTTGAAAAAGCAACCAAATTTTCTACTATAGCTTTACCTGTATCATCAAGGGGATGTGCTTTTCCAGAGAAAACAATTTGAATCTTACCGTCCTTAAGAAGTGGGTCAATAACACTACTGTCAGTAAACAATAAATCACTTCTTTTATAAGGTGCAGCACGCCTTGAAAAACCTATTAAAAGTGCATTTGCATCGAGTTTAACACCATTTCTTTCATATACGAAGTCAATTAATGCTTTTTTATTCTTCATGTGGTTATTCCATAAAGCATCTTTGTTAGAATTTTGGGCGGCGGTAATCATTTCACTATCGACCCAGGTTGGAATATGAATGGCATTTGTTATGCTTATTATATCTGAGCGTCCTTTAACATCCTTCCACATTTTATTTGCTGTTCTTCCATGTAATTTTGCTACAGCATTTGAAATTCTTGAAAGTCTTAATGCACCAACTGTCATGTTAAAGGGTGAACCTCCTAAGGATACAAGCTGTTCTATTGTTAATCCATTGTTTGCTCCCATGTAGAGCATTCTATCAATTGGATGTGATTCATTTCCCTGCAAAATTGGAGTATGTGTTGTAAATACTATTTCTTCTCTTGATTTGGCTACTGCCTGATCAAAACTAAAACCTTTATCAATTTTTTCTTTTATGAGTTCAAAACCTGCAAAAAGAGCATGACCTTCGTTAAAGTGATAAGTATCAACTTTTATACCTAAAGCCCTTAAAGCTTTTATTCCACCTATACCTAAAACAATTTCTTGTGCAAGCCTTAACTCCTCAAAACCGCCGTAAAGTTGACCGGTAATCCACCTATCGCTGTTTTCAGGTAAATCTGTGTCTAGAAGGTATAATGGCGCAGTTGAAAATTTATCTAGCAGCCATACTTTGCAAACTACATTACGCTGGCGAATTTTAACTGTTACTTTAACTCCTGTATCCTTTAAAAAGTTGTCATAATTGTAGTTATGATAGGAATCATAAGCCTTACCACCATTATCTATAAACTGATCTGTATATCCTTGTTTCCATTTTAAACCTATACCAACTATAGGATAACCATAATTTTTTGCACCTTTTAAGTAGTCTCCAGCAAGAATTCCAAGACCTCCGGCATAAGTTCTCATGGAAGCATCTACAGCATATTCCATACAAAAATAAGCAACTTTTGGCAATTGTTTTTCTGTTGACATTTTTACACGACCTCTCTAAAAGATTTTATTTAAGTTATTGTTTTGGGAAATGCAGTTGAATTTTAGACAGCTAACAGTTTTCTAAAATTTTCACTAATGCAATCGATTGCGTAAACTTATTTATATGTTCATATTATAAGCTTTATATATTCAAAATAATAGATTATAATAACATTATATAAACATATTTAGTTATATACTTATGCTATTTTAACTATAAATAACATTATTTTGACTTAAGGGGGAAAATTATTTTGAATAATAGTAAATTAAGAGAAAATATTATTCATGGAAATGCACGTTTTCCCTTAAGGGTATATGCAAATCAAAAAATAGGACCTAAAAAAGAACTGTATTGTCACTGGCATGAAGAAGTAGAATTTATATACATAGAAAAAGGACAGGCTAATTTTAATATAGACATGAACACTGTTAAGGTATCAAAAAATCAATGTGTATTTGTAAATAGTGAAAGCATACATTGGGGTTACGTGAGAGGGACGGAGGAATGTCTTTATGAGGCTGTGGTATTTAATCTTAAACTTTTAAGTGGCTTATTATATGATGTTTGCCAAAGTAATTTCATAGATCCTATTTTAAAAAGGCAATATGATTTTCCAGTGCTTCCTAAAGAAAGTAACAGAGAAGTAGCGGATGAAATGAAAAATATAGTAAATAGTTATATAGAAAAATATAATGGTTGGGAAGTTTCTATAAAAGCATCGCTGCTTAAAATAATTTCGTTAATTGCAAAGTATAATGAATTTAAGGTTAAAGATGGTTACACAAAATTACCAGATGATTATAAAATAGAGCTTATAAAAAAGGTTCTAAAATTTGTGGAAATTAATTACAAAAACAAAATTTATGTAGAGGAGCTTGCTGAAGAGGTAAATATGAATGAATATTATTTTTGCCGATTTTTCAAGGGGATTACTGGTAAGACTCCTGTAGAATACATAAACAGTTTTAGAATAGAAGAGGCTTCAAGAATATTAAGAAAAAGTGATAAGAAAGTGCTTGATGTAGCTTTAGAGGTTGGGTTTGATAATTTAAGCTATTTCATTAAAAAATTTAAAGAATATAAAAACTGTACACCTGGAAAATATAGAAAACTAAAATAAGCTCAAGGGAAGTGAAGATTTATGAAAGACGATATGAATATAAGATTTGTTAAAAAAGAAGACAGCTTAGAAATTCTTAAAATATATAAACCATTTATAAAAAATACTGCAATAACTTTTGATTATGATGTCCCAAGCCTTGATGAATTTACGAAAAAGGTTTTGAATATATCTGAAAAATATGCATATTTAGTATGCGAGGTAGATGGTAAAATTGCAGGATATGCTTATGCATCTACTTTTAATGAGAGAGCAGCTTATGATTGGGCTGTGGATTTGTCAATATATGTGGACGATAAGTATCAAGGGGGTGGAATAGGAAAGAAATTATACAGCACCTTGATAGAGATTTTAAAAGTTCAAGGTTATTCCAATATGTATGCCCTTGTTACTTCGTCTAACATTAGGAGCAAGAAGTTCCATGAATATTTTGGCTTTGATCTTATAGGAACTTACCACAGATCGGGTTATAAATTTGGAAAATGGCATGATGTAGATGTGTTTGAAAAAATAATAGAGCAAAATTCTAAAAATCCACATAAAGTTTTGGATATAAAGGATATTAAAATGCACATGAAATAATGATGTTGAATGTTGGTATTCTTAGCAGAAAGATTGCTGATATATTTGGAGTTATGCTAAGTAGTTATTTATAAGAACGTTTAAATAAAATAGATAGTAAAGAGCGAAGTTAGACTTTGCTCTTTATTTTTTATTGTATTTTATGTATCAAAAACTGTGATGATTTCTTATATGTAATAAACCATGTTATTATAAAAGTAATGCATAAAAATGTGTGCATGCCGTCAATATTTATGTGTATTTATAATAAAAAATACACTTTAAAGGTATGAAATTAAAAGACAGGTAACTGACTAATGAAAAGTGCAAAAAATAGAATAATGACAGGTAATTGTCTAAAAAAATATTATTGCCAATACTGAACTTATTGGCTTGAACCTAGTACTCGTAAACTTGATTTTAGTAATTTAACCAAAAAATTAGACAATGTATTGACTTTTATTAATTAAGGTGATACTATTAATTTAGACAGTAAGCTTACTATTATACAGGAGGATTTTTATGAGTAAATTTGAACAGATGGATAATTATAGAGAGGCCTTTTTAATACAGCAAATTTATACAACAATTTTTTCTCTTACAAATAAAATTCAGGTAAAGGAAGCAAAATATTTTGATAAATTGTCTTCGAGACAGCTCATGGCAATAATAGCAATTTACCATTTACCAGAAGACAAGGCAACATTAAATAATATTGCCAAAAAGCTTGGTACTACTAAACAAAGTGTAAAACAAATCATAACAATATTAGAGAATAAGGGATATGTTGTAACGATGCCTAGTAAAATTGATAAACGTGCAGTTAATGTGAGTGTAACAGAGGCAGGACGCAGGGAAACCATAGAAAGTGGAAAGGAGTCTATGTATTTTTTTGCAGAGATTTCAAAGTCCCTTACAAAAGAAGAAATGGAAATATTGTGGATACTTTTAAAGAAGATGTATAGCTTTGATGGTGAAGAGATGGATGGTTTTGAAGAAAATGTGAATACCAGGGTAGAAATTGATGAAGAAGAATTAGAAAAGGAAAATGAAAATCTACTAAAAGAATTTGGAAAAATAAGGAGTGGAGAAATTAAAAATGAATAATGCGCTTACAGTTAACGATTTGAAAAAAGTTTATGATGGTAAGAAAGGTGTTAAAGGCATAAGTTTTAAGGTAAGGGAGGGGGAAATACTTGGCCTTCTTGGGCCAAATGGAGCAGGAAAAAGTACAACTATTAATATTTTAGCTACAATATTAAAAGCGGACAGTGGAGAGGTAAATATACTGGGAAATGACTTGAGAAAGGATGCAAAGGCTATAAAATATGGAATTGGAGTAGTCCCACAGGATTTAGCTATTTACGAGGAAATTTCAGCCGAAGAAAATGTGCGATTCTTTGCAAGCTTATATAAATTAAGGGGTAAACAGCTTGAAGATAATGTAAAAGAAGCACTTGAATTAGTAGCACTTTATGACAGAAAAGATGACAAGCCAAAGACTTTTTCTGGAGGAATGAAGAGAAGACTTAATATAGCCTGTGCTATTGCACATAAACCAAAGCTTATTATTATGGATGAACCAACAGTAGGAATTGATCCACAATCAAGAAATCACATATTAGAGTCCATTAAAAAGCTTAGAAAAAATGGTGCAACTATAATATACTCTACACACTATATGGAAGAGGTAGAGGCAATTTCAGATAGAATTATAATTATGAATGAAGGAAAAATTATTGCAGAGGGTACCAAAGAGGAACTTAAAAAAGAAGTTGATGATCAGATAACCTATTCCCTTAAAGTCAGCGATATAAGTAAGCTAAAAGCTGAGAAAATTAATAAAATCGAAGGGGTATTAAAAACACAAATATCAGAAAATTCAGTTAATATAACTGCAGAAAAATCCAACAATAACTTTAATAAAATAATATCAGAAATATCTAATACAGATTGCTTAATTGAAAGTATGACAAGTGCAGAAGCTTCTTTAGAAACTGTATTTCTAGAACTAACAGGAAAGAAATTGAGAGATTAGGGGTGGAAACATGAATTTTATAAATATAGTTAAATTTGATATCAAAAATACTCTTAAAAACCCTATGCTTATAATTATAAATACCATATTTCCCATAATGACAATTGGCATCATAGGATTTATTACAAGAAATGGGTATGGTTCAGAAAATATAAGTTCATATGATTATTATGGAGTTACACTTATGATTTTTATGGGACTTATGCTTTCTATGACGGCAACAAATGTATTTTTGGAGGAAAGCGTACGAAAAGGGAATACAAGAATAGTGTATGCGCCTATTTCTAAGACGGAAATATATTTATCCAAAATTATAGCAAGTTATATTATTGGGGCAGTTTCATATGCAGCTATAATGCTTGCAGGTCAATATTTTGTGAATATTAATTTTGGTGGAAAAAATATATTATATATTATATTTTTAATTAATGTACTTTCCTTTTTTGGCTCCTGTCTTGGTGTGTTATTTTGCTGCATATTTAAAAGCGAGCAAGGTGCAAATGGAGTAATGCAAATTCCTATTTTAGTATTTGTTTTTCTAGGCGGGGTATTTTTTCCTATAGCAAGCCTTGGAAAAAGTTTTGAAGCTTTATCTAACATATCTCCTTTAAGATGGATTACACAGTGTGCTTTTCAAATAATTTATGATAATGACTTTAGCCTATATTTGACAAGCATAGTTGTAACTATATTTGCAGCAATAATCTGCATAATACTATGCCAAATTATTTTTAAACCGGAGGAGTATGTGTAATGAATGTAATTAATTTACTTAAGAATAATGTTAAAAGAATTATGTCACAAAAAGCTATTATTATTGTAGCGGTTATAGTTGTACCAATTATGATTGCACTTGGAGTACTATTTTCGTCAAAAGCACAGCCTAAAGCTCAAATTGCACTAGTAACAAATAGGAATAAAACATTTCCTAAAAATGATAAGGTTCAGATTGATGTTATGAGTAAAAAGCCAGTTAAATCTAAATTACTTCTTTCAGAATATGCTGCAATTGTAGAAGAGAAAAGTGATGGAAGCTATAAAGTGACTACCTTAAAAAATAAAGAAGATAAAAATAAAATAGAAGAGTTTTTTAAAGGAGGTAAAATTACAGAAACTCAAAAAGATAAGGAAAATGAGAGAGGAGCTGGAACCAATATATTAGGTTTTATTACAATGATTATCTTAATGCAGGGTGTAGCGCTAATGATACTTTTCACAGAGGATAAAAGCTTAAATACCTTTAAAAGAATTATGACAGCACCAGTAAGTGAAGGACAGTATATTTCAGCACAGGGAATTTTTACCTTTTTAGGCTTATATATTCCTAGCTATATTGCAGTTGCAGTAACAAAGGTATTTTTTTGCGTAGATATAGGATTTGATCTTCCAATGTTAGCTTTATTAATTGGAATTTTAAGTTTACTTTCTACTGCTTTTGCACTGTTTTTATCATCAGCCATTGAAAGAGAAACTTCTATGGCGGCAACAGGAATTTATTTTGTGACCTCAATACTTGCAGGCTGTTTTATTTCCTTCACTGGAAACAATAAAATTTTAGATACTATATGTAACATTATTCCTCAAAAAGCGTACATGACTATGAGCCAGGGTATAGAAAATGGAAGTAGTATTTTTAAGTTTAAAGGTGAACTTATATATTTGATTGTTTGGATCATAGCTCTTTGGTTTTTAGGAAGCTTTATTACTAATAAAAAAGTTAAGCAAGGTGCTTATTAAATTATGATAGCTAATGCGCCCACTATGTAGAGTTAGAAGGCAAAATTATTCTTCATAAATTGAAATGATTGAATATTATGTTAAAATAATAATGGGTATTGCAAGAGCCGAAATCTTGCGCATTACATATGTTATAGGGAATTAATTAATGAAAGCTGGCGTAAACATGAAATTAAATTTTAATTGTATTAAGTGTAATATAAACCAAGTAATACAGGTCATGGAGTTATTTAAAATTGAAAGAGGTAGAGAAGAAAAAGCTATTAGGGAAGTACTTGATTACTTGAGCAGTACGGATTATGATAGGTGCAATCCAGAGGTTATACAGGGAACATGGAAAATTATACTTAAACATATTGGGAATGACAATCCGTATGCAGATATAAAAAAATATTATAATTCTGAAGTTATGAAAATCGAAAAAGAAGTAGAGAACATAATTGAAAAATCAGATGATAAATTTAATACAGCATTGAAAATTGTTATAGCTGGAAATTTAATTGATTTTGCTGCAAGTCATGAATTTGATATAAAAATGCTTGAAAAACAAATATCCAATATAGAAAAGACAAAGCTTGCTATTGATGAGAGTGAAATTTTGCATGAGTGTTTAAAAAATGCAAAAAGCCTTATGTATTTAGGTGATAACTGTGGAGAAATTTGTTTGGACAAGTTATTCATAAAATATATAAAAAGGGAATTTCCTGATATTAAAGTTTATTTTGGAGTTAGAGGAAAAGCTATAGTTAATGACGTTACTATTGAGGATGCAAAAATGGTAGGTATGCAGGAAGTAGCTGAGGTAATAGATAATGGAGATGGTTCATTGGGTACTGTTATCAGCAAAGTAAATGATGAATTTAAAAATAAATTTTATGATGTAGATGTAATAATAGCAAAGGGACAGGGGAACTATGAAAGTTTATGTGAAATAGATAGAGAGAATATATTTCATCTATTTATGGCGAAGTGCGGTCCGGTTGCTAAATCCTTAGATGTAAAGCCTATGTCCATTGTATGTGTTAAAAATGAAAAAAGGCATATTTGGTAATTATCTTATGCTGTAATTGTAGTTCATAAGTTGATTTATAATATTACAGAGGTACATCAGTGCCTAAAAATATTTTATAATATGAATAGTTATACCTTAATAAATAATATCATTGTTTTCATAAATGATATTATTTATCATATTATATTTTATATAGATGTTAGAGTAGATAGGCTATTTGAATTTTGTAAGCTTCATGGGAACACAAAAGTTTACTCGTTTAAATAGCAATTTGTTAATTGAATCTATATAAATAATAATTGTTTAAGGGTGAGAACATGTACTATATATATTATGGAGACTCTAGGAATAGTGAGGGACAGTATACAAATGGAAAGGCAGTTTTAAATGAACAGAACCTTGTACCCCAAAAGTTCAACATAAAGTATCCTTTTGTAGTTAATGAAAATAATGATATGGTAAAAACAAAAGTAAATGAAGAAATAATAGATGCAGTTGGTGAACTTTTTAAAAATCAAGTTTTACTTCCTGAAAAGACGGATTTTATTGAGATTTTTGGTACTTATGAAATAGGTGTTAATAAAAATTACATTCTGAGTATTTTATTTAGTATTTATACTTATGTATATCATGCAGCACATGGACTTACTGTATATTCGTCTATAACTATAAATACTAAGACAGGTAAAACATATAGTTTTAGTGATTTATTCAATCCTAAAATGAATTACTTGGGTGTTTTAACTTTAATGGTAAACAAATATATTAAGGATAATAATATTCAGCTTATAAATGATTTTAAAGGAGTTACAAACAATCAGGAATTTTATTTAACGGATAAAAATCTTATACTATATTATCAGGTTTATGAGTATACACCTTATTACTATGGAATATTCAAGGTTCCGATACCTTATACTGAAATAAAAAATATTTTAAGTCCTATGAGTCCTATAAATAGTCTAAGTTAAGTAATAGTATTTTGAAACATTAAATAAAACTCATAAGTCTAAGTTCAAAATTATAAAAATACTAAGAAATTTTAATAACTCGCTAAAAAGAGCTCAGACAAATTAAAATTTCTAAGTCTTTTTACAATTCTGAACAAGACTTATTGAATTTTATTTAAATTGTTCCCAAAATACTATTACTTTGCTTAAAATAAAAGCAAGGTAAATTTTCCGCCGCTTCTCTCTGGAAAATCTGAATTAAGAGTTTATGCAGGGTCAAACTTTTAATAACTCGCACAGGATAAGAGTGATTTTATATGGTTAAGAAGTATAATGTATAATATAAATAAATAATTGCATAAGAGGTACTTAAAATGAATAAAAGTGTAAACATAATCATTGTAGAAGATGATAATGATATAAATAATATGCTTAAAATACTTATAGAAAAAAGGGGATATAATGTTGTACAAGCCTATTCGGGTACAGAGGCATTCCTTTACATTAAAGCTCATGAATTTCAACTTGTTCTTCTCGACCTAATGCTTCCTGGAATGAATGGTGAAGAGCTTTTAAAGAAGATAAGGAGGATAAGTCAGGTACCTGTTATTGTGATTTCAGCAAAACTTTCAAAAGAAACGAAAGTTGATATGTTAAGGATAGGCGCAGATGATTATATAACTAAACCTTTCGATATGGATGAGGTGGATGCTAGAATATATTCAAATCTTAGAAGATATATGGATTTTCAAAATGGTAATGTTTTTAGTAAAAATATAGTCTATAAGGATATAATTCTGGATAGAGAAGCCAAAGAGGTTTCTGTAAATGGAAAAAAACTTGTGCTTACTAACAGAGAATATAATATTTTAGAAGTTTTAATTTTAAATCCTAAAAAGATATTTTCAAAGGCGAATTTATTTGAAAGTGTATGGGGAGATACTTATATGGGTGATGATAACACTTTGAATGTACATATGAGCAACTTAAGAAACAAGCTCTTGAAAGCTAATCCAAAGGAAGAGTACATAGAGACAGTATGGGGGATGGGATATAAACTTAAAAGTTAGAATTAAGGATTTCTTAAGAATTGCTTTAATTTCTCTTATGGATCGTATTTTATTATTAAACCTGTAGGGTAATTAGCTTGGTAGCTAATTTAAATGCGTTAATGATAAATTAAGTTTAGCTTTGTGAACCCTATAGGAAGGAGATAGTATGGAAGAAATAGTACTTAAAACGGTTAATTTAACTAAGCGATACAAAAGTAAAAATGTAGTAAATGGTGTAAATGTAACTATTAAAAAAGGTGATATATATGGATTTATCGGCCAAAATGGTGCAGGTAAAACTACATTTATGAGATTAGTAGCAGGACTTATATTTAAAAGTGAAGGTTCAATTGATATTTTTGGAGAAAATGATGAGGGAAAAATAGAAGAAGAAAGAGAGAGAATGGGATGCCTTATAGAAAAACCAGCACTTTTCAGTTTTTCTAGTGTATATGAAAATCTAGAGATTAACAGGATGCAAAAAGGCATTCCAGGGAAAGAATGCATAGATAAAGTTCTTAAGATGGTCGGACTTTATGAGGAGAAGAATAAGGCTGTAAGGAAACTTTCATTTGGTATGAAACAAAAACTTGGAATAGCTATAGCACTTTTAGGAGACCCAGAGTTTTTGATTCTGGATGAGCCAATTAACGGACTTGATCCTATGAGTATAATTGGAGTACGTGAACTTCTAACTAAGTTAAATAGAGAATATGGAGTTACAATTTTAATATCAAGTCATATATTGAGTGAATTATATCAGTTTGCAAATGTGTATGGAATAATTCATAAAGGAAGGTTAATAGAGCAAATAACTTCAAAGGAATTGAATGAAAGGTGCAAAAAATTCTTATATATAAAAACTGATGATGCAGATAAGGCTGTTTTTGTAATTGAAAATAAATTAAAAACTCAAAATTATGAGGTTTTACCGGAAAATGTTATAAAATTATATGATTATTTGGATTCACCAGGCGAGGTATCATCTACTCTATCTAAAAATGGCAGCATAGTTGAGGAAATAACACTAAAGGGAGATGATTTAGAAATTTATTTTTCTAAATTGATAGGGGGTAGATGCGATGTATAATCTTTTGAAGGTTGAGTTTTATAAATTAAAGCATTCTAAAATTTTTTATATGCTGTGTATACTTATGATTATGCAAAGTCTATGTGTACTAATTCCAGTAAAAGAGAATTTCCTTAGAGTTAAAAGTGGTTGTGATATGTTTTTATTTGCAATTGAATTACAGGAGGGTATATTCCATCTATTTGTTATTGGAATTCTTTCTTACTATATTACAAATGAGTTTTATTCAGGCAATATAAGAAATTTAATTGCTTCCGGTCATAAGAGAGTAAACATTGTGTTTGCTAAGACAATTGTATTTTGTACTGGAGTGGTTTTAGTTAGTTTTATATTTCCTGTAGGTACTCTTATTATAAATACCCTTAAAAATGGATATGGCACTAATTTTGATTTAGTAAAGTTTATTGAAATTATTATAATTTTAATTTTTGCATATGCAGCTATGGGTGTTATTTGGGTTTTAATTTCCTTTTTAACTAAAAACGTATTTGTTACAATAGCTTCATGTTATGTTATAGATATTATAAATAGAGCTGGAATGGCTCTATCATTGAAGAGTAAGGAAGTTGATTATTTTTACAGCAAAACAGTTTTCTCTATACCGAGGGCTGTAAGATATGATAAATTTAATTTTAATATTGATTTTAAAATGATATTTATGTCTTTAATTACAATAATAGTTTGTGTAATATTAAGCTGCATTTTTTTTAGAAAATCAGATGTAAAATAATGAATGGAGGACAGGTAAAATGATATTTTTATTAATTGTATTAGTTATTTTTTTAGGTGTTTTACTTGTCCGTAATTATTTAATAGACAGGGAATTAAATAGAATATCTGAGAAGCTTGAAGATATTAACAAGGAAAATAGTCATGAAAAATTAAAGGTTGCTTTAATAAATAAGAAAATTGAAAGACTTTCTAATGCCATAAATAAGACAATTGAAATTAGAATTAAAAGTGAAGCTGACAAGGTTAAATCGGAGGACAAATTAAGGCAGGCAATTGCTGATATGTCACATGATCTTAGAACACCACTGACGGCAATTAAGGGATATATTAAATTTTTAAAGACGGAAGATTTGAATGATACTGAGAGAGGACAGTACATAGAAATTATAGAAAAAAGAGCAGCTACTTTGGAAATTCTTTTAAATGATTTTTACAGTTTATCGCTAATTGATTCTCATGATTTTAAACTTAATATTGAAAAGGTTGATATATCAAGAGCAGTCCAGGAGATAATGTTCTCAAGGTATATAGATTTTGAAAATAAAGGGATAGAGCCTGAAATTAATATAAATGACAACATAGTTTATATAGCAGCAGATAAAAATGCTTTAGAAAGAACAATAGATAATTTAATTACCAATGCTATTAAATATGCTGAAAATAATATAAAGGTCACCTTGTCTACTCATGGAAGAAGTGTATTTCTAAAAATAGACAATAATTCCAATAATCTAAAAAATTGTAATGTAAATAGTATTTTTGATAGATTTTATATGGCGGATAAAACACGTTCAGGACAGGGTACAGGTCTTGGACTATCTATAACCAAAGAACTTGTAGATAAAATGAACGGCAAAATTACAGCAAAGATAATTAATGATGTTATTAGTATATGTGTAGAATTTGATATGATAAAAAGGGAAGGATAAATGCTCAAGATTAAATTGATTTATGCAGTAAATGAAAGAAAGTTTGAAAATAGAGTAAATAACTTCTTAGCAGAAAACAAGGATAAAATTCAGGTTGTAGATATAAAATGGAAATGGGCATTCTACCATTATGCCATGATAATATTTAAAGAAATATAGTATGAATTTTCTTAGATTATGTAGTCTAAAAATATAATTTAATATTTATCTACAAGGTCACTTATTTATTTAGGTGACCTTTTTGCTACTTAAAACAATGCATTTAAGCAATAAAAATACTTAAAAGTGTTGATAAAATACTTAAAAACAATTACAATATAGATATGAGGGGGAATTGAAATGTATCAGGAAGAAAGAATTGAAAAAATATTACAGTACTTAAATGAGCACAATAGCATGTCTGTACAAAAAATCTGTGGGATAAATAATGTATCTAGAGATACTGCAAGAAGAGACATTATAAAGTTAACCGAGCAAGGTGCTGTAATTCGTACTCATGGAGGAATTAGTTTACCAGGACTAAAAAATACAATAAAAGCATACAGGGAAAGAATTGAAGCTTATTCAGATGAAAAGAAAAATATAGCACAAAAGGCATTAGAATTTATTGATGAAGAAGGTCATTACTTTTTGGATGTTTCTACAACAGTGCGCTTTATGGCAGAATATTTAAATAAAAAAATTACTGTAGCTACTCATTCACTTGATAATATAGAAATAATTTCAGAAAAAGAAGATATTAATTTAATTTCTTTTGGAGGATATTTAAACAGAAAAAATCGCTTTTTTTATAGATCTAATTTTAAAGATTATTTTGATGGAATGTATTTTGATGCTGCTTTTTTAGGAGCGGCAGCTATAATGAAGGATGGAATATATTACGAAGATGAGGAAGACGCAGATATAAAGCGTGCAGTTGTAAAACATACTAAAAAAAATATTGTTTTAGCAGATCATAAAAAATTCGCATGTTCAAGTTATTACAAAGGTAGTAGTTTTGAAAATATAGATATCATTATAACAGATGAGAAGCCTTCCAAAGCTTTTCTTCAAATTATACATGATGAAAACATTGAATTGATAATTGTTTAAATTAAAAAAATGTAGGGGGATTTATTATGAGTAAATATAAAATGTTATGTTTAGACATTGATGGCACATTACTTAATTCTATGCATAAAATTTCTAAAGAGACAAAAGAGAAAATAAATGCAGCTGCAAATCAAGGAATAATTGTAGTGCTGGTTTCAGCTAGAATGCCGGAGGGGATAGTATATTTACAAGAAGAATTAGGAGTAGAACAGCCTATAATTTGCTATAGTGGTTCTTTAATCTTAGGTAAGGGGGGAGATATACTTTTAAATAAATTTATTCCATCTAATATAGTAGATACAGTATATAATTTCACAGAAGAAATGAATGTACACATGAGTTTATATAAAGATGATAAGTGGTATATAAAAGGTGATGATGAGTGGTCCAAGCAAGAAAGTGACATAACACATATTGTTCCTAATGTAACGGACTTTATCAGATTATTGGATGAATGGAAAAAATATAATCTTGGACCAAATAAAATTTTATGCATGTCGGATCCTGATAACATAAATGTATTAAATAGAAAAGTTTCAGGAAAATTATCAAGCTATGTAAACGTATATCCGTCTAAAGCAACATACTTAGAAATCATGCCTAAATCATCATCAAAGACAAGTGCAATAGAGTATTTATCCACAAAATTAAATATAAGTAGATCAGAGATAATTGCAATAGGGGATAATTATAATGATGTTGACATGATTCAGTATGCTGGACTTGGAATTGCAATGGGAAATGCGCCAGATAAAGTTAAGGATTTTGCTGATGATGTAACTTTAACTAATGATGATAATGGAGTAGCTGCTGCAATAGAAAAATATATAATTTTTAAATAAGAAAATTCATGGAATATCTAAGTCATATAGCAACAACATATGTGAAGCGCTTTTTACTGTAACTATTTATTTTTTATCATTAATAAAACCTCCAAAACTAAATAATTTCATATTACATCAGTTTGGAGGTTTATATAAACTTTATTAAAGACCATAATTTGCATTTAAAAAGTACAATTAAGAGAAAGTTAGTATGATTTTAAGTTAACAATTAGTCTGCTATTTAACATTATCGTATTTATATAATTTATACTTTTTTATTAGCGTTATAAGTTCTTTTGCATAGTTTGGATCTGTAGCATATCCAGCTGCTTGAATTGCTTGTGCCTGCTGCTCATAATTAGCTGCTGAAAATACTCCATGCTCCGCATAAATGCTGTTTTTCTTTAAAAAGTTTGTGTGATCTTCAATGCTCTCATCCCAATTACTATAAGCACGAAATGTAGCCTTTTCAACTACTTCTTTTCCATTGTAATTTTCTTTTGTTGGCATTTGAATAGTATTGCCTGTCCAATATTTATTGGCTTTTATGCCAAATAAATTATTAGCTTTTTTAGTTAATTTAGAATTACCTGTATCACTTTCAAGCATAGCTTGTGCTAAAGTAATTGAAGCAAATATTTTATCCTGTTTATAAACGTCTTCTGCATAAGGTGCCACGGTATTAATAAATTTCTTTCTTGCAATTGCAGCTTTATCTACTGGAGTTATATTTGGTTTTCTATTAAGTGAATGGCTAACTATGAAACATAATATGGATGCTAAAATAATAAGCATTATTACTGAAACTGCTTTTATATTTATAGTCTTTGTTTTTCTATTTAAATTCAATTTAGGATTTATCATTTTAATTATCCTCTCTTTGTTCCATCAGCATTAAAATGTACTCTAAGATGGAGTTCTGTAGCTATGATTGAAGTGAGCGGAAAAGTAAGTAGTACAAAAAATAGTATAGCATATACTGGAATAAAAAATAATCTAAAAACTGCACATAATATTAGTTCTATTATAGATATAGTGGTTAATAGCTTGCCCACATACATGTTACTTTCTAACCAGGTGCTGTTACTTTTTTGTGCAAATTTGCTGTGGTATCCAACTGTAACATCTGGATAAGAAGAATGGTGTTTGCACAATAATCCTGTTGCGAGATATATTAAAGATGAAAAAATCAATATTGCATACACTGACATAATTCTACCTCCAAAAACATTTGTATGATATTATTATAGTATATAAATTGGTATTGTAAAAGTTTTTGGAGGGAATAAATGGACAATAAAAAGTTATTTGTACTCATAAGATATTTTACTATGGCTTTTATGTTTGGTGGAATGATTATTCAAAGTAAAAATTTTAATGCGGAAATGGTTATATTAATTCTCATATTTATAATTAACAACCAAATAAGATTCTTTTCATTGACAAAAGAGAGCTATAAATCAATATCTTTTGTGATTGAAATGGTATTTGTTGTTATTTTTAATTACTTTATTGGAGGATATTTATTTACATATTTGATTCTGCTTTCTATAGATGCTAATGTGATATTTAAAAAAAGTTTTTCAGCTGTTTTTAATGTAATCATAGTGTGTATTGGAATTTATTTTTCTATAAATTATAGTATAAGCTATAAGTTTATGAATTTAGGTGTCCCCATAATGATAATAGCTGTACTTTATTTTACTAGATACGAAAATGAAAAAAAAATCGAAGCACAGGATCTCTATGATAGGCTTAGAATATCTGAAGAAAAGCTGAAAAAGGCAAATAGAGATTTAGAGATGTATGCATCATCTATTGAGGAGCTTACACTCTTAAGGGAAAGAAATAGAATTTCCAGGGAAATACACGATAGTGTTGGACATTCGCTTTCAACGATGGTAATTCAACTTGGAGCTATAGAGAAGATATTAGGCAGAGATCCTAAAAAGGCGGAAAGTTTAACACACAACTTGAGAAAATTCACTCAAACAAGCCTTGATGAGGTAAGAAATGCTGTAAGGGAAATAAAACCTAAAGAATTTGAAGAGTACGAAGGAATACTCAGCATTGAGGAACTAATAAGTAATTTTAAAAAAATGTCCAATATAGATGTTAGGCTTTCATTTACAAAGAAGAAATGGTCTTTAAATTCAGATCAAGCTTTTGTAATATATAGAATAGTTCAAGAATTTTTATCCAACAGTGCGAGACATGGCAAGGCAACGGTCATAAATATAACTATGGCATTTAGTGAAAAGAATTTACTTGTAACTTTAAGGGACAACGGATGTGGCTGTGATAAAATCGTAGAAGGTATTGGAATGAAAAGTATGCGTGAAAGAGTAAGAGAAATAGGAGGGCATTTTGAATATAAAAGTAAGGCTGACGAAGGCTTTACTGTAAAGATAGAACTCTCAAAGCAAGAGAAACTTAAGGCATATTCTGGGGGGAAGAATGATGGACAAAATTAAAGTTGTAATTGCTGATGATGAAAAATTAGTGGTTGATGGACTTAAAATAATACTTGAAACTTATGATGATATTGAAGTAGTTGGATCAGCACAGAATGGAGAGGAAGCACTTAAAGTTTGCAGAAAAAAGTGTCCTGATGTGGTTTTGATGGATATAAGAATGCCTAAGTGTGATGGAGTCTTAGGAACTAAACTTATTAAAAAGGAATTTAAAGATATAAAAATACTTATCTTAACTACATTTAATGATGTTAAGTATATTCATGAAGCACTTAAATATGGTGCATCAGGTTATATATTAAAAGATAGTGATTATGATCTTATATATGAAGGCATAAAGGCTGCATTTAAGGGAAATGTGGTAATTAATCCAGAAGTAGCTTCAAAAATAATAAGTGAAAATGGTGAGTATAACAAAGAAAATTTTCTTAAAAATGTGAAAGAACAGTATGGCTTGAGTGATAAAGAAATTAATATCATAAAAGAAATAGCTAGTGGATTATCAAATAAAGAAATTTCAGAAAAACTATTTTTATCAGAGGGAACTATAAAAAATAATATAAGCACTATATTTTCTAAATTAAATTTAAGGGATAGAACACAAGTGACTATATTTGCATTTAAAAATAATATAGTTACTTAAGTAATGTTAAAAGTTACTATGAGGACTTACAAATTTCAATAGGAATTTATAAAATAGTTGTATAAGACATAATAATGGAAGTGATTTTATGAATAGTATGGTTGAAGTTAAAAATATTACTAAAAGATTTAATGATAAGCTTGTGCTAGATAATATTTCATTTAATGTGCATGAGGGAGATATTTTCGGTTTTATAGGTCCTAACGGAGCAGGAAAATCAACTCTTATAAATATAATGGCAGGAATATTAAGACCAAGCAGTGGAGATATAAAACTTGGTGGACATTCTATTTTAAGAGAACCAATAGAAGCAAAAAAGTTAATAGGGCTTGTTCCTCAGGAATTAGCTTTGATGGATAACTTTTCTGCCTATGATAATCTTAAATATTTTGGCGCTTTTTATGGTATGTCTGGAAATTTACTTAAAGAAAGAATAAATGAAGTACTTCATATAACCGGGCTTACAGAGAGAAAAAATGACAAGGTCAAGAAATTTTCAGGTGGTATGAAGAGAAGGTTAAATTTAGCAGCATCTATAATGCATAAGCCTAAAATTCTCATAATGGATGAGCCAACGGTAGGTGTAGATCCGCAATCTAGAAATTGCATTTTTGAGTACATAAGGAAAGTTAATAAAGAAGAAAAAACCACGATTATTTATACTTCTCACTATATGGAGGAAGTAGAGATTTTGTGCAGAAATATATTTATTTTGGACTTAGGGAAGGAAATTGCAAGTGGCAGCAAAGCAGAAATAAAGTCTCTTACGAATATTTATGGTACCATATCACTTAGAATTCAAGATGTAGATAATGAAATTTTGCTTGCACTTAGGGAAATAGAAGGAGTTAAAGGTTACTCTATTGAAGGAGACTTAATTAACCTATTTATAGATGAATATAAGTTTAAAATTGAAAATTTGCTTAAAGTTATATCGAGAGAAAACAAAAATATAATTAATTTTGAAAAAAAAGAAGCATCTTTAGAAGAGGTTTTTCTTGCTCTTACAGGTAAAAAATTGAGGGACTAGGGTGAAGTATATGAAAGCTAAAATTGTGAGTATGCTCACTATTAAAGGAATTGTTTTAAACTGGAAGCAGATTATCATTGTATACGGAGTAATGCCACTTTCAATATGTTTTGTACTGGGGCATTTTTTTAAAGATGTTTATGACAGTGCATCAAATTTTGATAAGGTAAATATTACTATAGTTGATAATGACAAAAGTGAAGAATCTAAGGATTTTAAAAATTTATTTAAAGGTAAAGAAACTGGACAGATTTTTAATGTTTCATCAAAAGGTGATTATATTATAACTGTAAATAAGGGATATGGTGAAAATTTAAAAAAATATAAGTCAGTAGAAATAACGGTTGATGAAAAGAAGCATATTTCAGATTATAATGAGAAGCTAATTAAAAATATAATAAAAGACTATAGTGAAGGATTTTGCACAAATAATAAAAAAGCATATGATGCTGCTATGATTACTAAAACATTTAAAAACAACGTGGTTAAGGGAGATAGAACATTATCTGCATATGAAATTGAAGCATCATCTTTAATAGGTTATATGATAATAGTTATACTTATGGGTTGTACTAAATCTCATGATATTGATAGAAAAACGGGAGTTTTTAAAAGATTAGTATCTACGCCTATAAAAAAAGAAGGTTTATTCAATATAAATGTTTTAATATATTTTGTATATAGTTTCTGTTTAGGAGCAGTTTATATATTGGCTTTTATAGTTTCGGGTGTTGCCTTTACAAACGTTAATTTAATTAATTGGATTTTAATATTAGTAGGGCAGAGTATGTTCTGCGCAGCAGTTTCTGGATTTTGCAATGTATTTTTTAATAAAATATATTCTCAGCTAATTCTCACATTGCTGCTAGTTGTTGAGACTATTTTGGGAGGAGGATTTATACCTTTAAAAGAAGTCAATAATACTATTTATTTGGCCATGGCAAAATATTCTCCTTTAAGCTTTATATCAAGTGCATATAAAAATGCTATTATGTTCAATTCATTTCAGGCTATCAGTGCGGATTTGTTTATTATGATTGTTGTGTCAACTGTATTTTATCTTGTTTCATTAGTAAAAGTTAAAACATCATGGGAGGAATAAAATTTGAATTTTTTTAGAATGGTATTTTCAAATTGTATACGGTATTTAAAAAATTTTAAAAATATATTAGTGATGTTTATTCTTCCTGTAATTTTAGTGAATTCAATGAATGTTTTTAGTAATAATTTGGTTAGTGATGACAGTAGTTACAAGACAGCCATAATAAATTTGGATAAAGGATATCGTGCAAATGAATTTATTAAAAGTTTGGGAATAAGGGATGTTTATCACAGTAAAACTGAAGCACTTCAAAAACTAAAACAGTATAAATACTATGCGGTATATGAATTGCCACAAAACTTTTCAGAAAGTGTAAATAAGGGTGTGAAGCCTACCATAAATTCATATAAAACTAAGAACAGTAATGCTGAAGCTGTTTTTGAAAGCAAGTTAGAACTAAAATTAAATAATATAATAGCCGATAATATATCGAATGAAAAACACCCAAATAGTATAAGTATAAAATATAATAGGAAAATAGAAAATAAAAGTTACAACAGTGATACATTTACTCTTCTATATTTAATGTTGGCTTTTTCTATGATTTTAAGTATAGATTTGTTAAGACTTAAAAAGGATAAAGTGATTGAAAGGCTTACAGTAACAGGTAATAGTACATATTCTATAATGTTAAGTATTTATATTTCTATGTTTATTGTTCAAATGATTTTATATTCAATGGCTTTTTTTGTGATTTCTATAGTATTTAGACATAATTTCAGCGAATTTGGTATAGTAATTTTAAATATTGGGCTTATGAGCATATTGTGTATTGGAATAGAAATTATGCTATCTAGAATGTTTAAAACAGATATGCTTATATCAGTAGTTGGAGCAATGATTGCTTTAATGATGATGTTTTCAAGTGGTATTAGTGAAAGCAGCATGGGTACCAATATAATAAAATTTAAGAAGTTAAATCCATTTTATTGGGTTATAGACAGTGTGGAGAAATCTAGAATATTTCCCAATGCTATTATAATAGTATTAATGTCAGTAGTACTATTTACATTTGGTGGTTTTCAATATTTTGAATTTGCACATAGAGAAAAAGAATAATTGACGAAAGTTGCTACTGTGATAGAAGGGTTAGAAAAAATAATATGTTTTACATCAGGAGGAGCAAATGAAAATAAAAAGAATAGCTATAGGTATGTGTGTGCTATTATCAGTTATTACGTTAAATGGATGCGGGAGCAAGGATACAGTACTTAAACTTGGGGTGAAAGAAGGAGATAGGTATACTTTGCAGCGTGTTGATAATTCTAAATTTACAATTAATATGTTGAACAAAGATATGAGTGTAGAAGATAAAGAAAATTATGATATGAGTATCAATGTAAGGAATGTGGATAATGATGGAAATGTAATTTTAAATTACAAGTACAAAAGAATCAACATGGAGTATAATACCTATTCGGGAAATATAGCATATAATTCTGAAAAAAAGGATAGTAATAATCCCTTGAATACAATATATGACAATATAATGAAGCAAGACTGCACAATCACTTTGAATAAAAATGGTAAGGTTTTATATATGCATGGAGTTGACGGCATGATTAATAATTTAGTGCAAAAAGCTAAATTAGATGACAATACAAGGGAAATTACAAGGACATGTTTAAATGAAAATTTCAGTGATGATTCTGTGAAAAAATATATTGAAGATACTATGAATTATACTAATGGAAATAAAATCAAACAGGGTGATAAATGGACAAAAAAATCAAGTCTAAAGAAATCTGTTGATATGAATATTATTAGTAAATATACTTTTAATAGTGAAAAAGATGGCTTAATAAACTTATCTGAAAAAGATACTATTTCATCTGGAGAAAAAGCTAAGAAAATTTATCTTAATGATTTAAAAGCTGAAGTTGATTTAAAAGGTAACGGAAATGGAAAACTTAGCATTGATAAAAAAACAGGTCTTATTCATAATACTCAAATTAAATACGATATAAGCGGATTTATTACATTTTTAGAAGATAGTAATGCAGGAATTTTACAAGACATAAAAGCTCCTGTGAATTTTACGGAGGATGTAAATTATAAAATAACAAAATAATAAGAACAATTAATTGATCTTTTGCAGCTGATTGAATATGCTTTGGACACCATCTGCCCAATTTTTATCTTCTGCATAATTTTTATTTATCCAGTGGAAAGGTTCTTTATCTTTAGGCAAGTTGCTGCATAAGCTGATTACAGTTTTTGCAGCTATTTTTGATGAATCTTCTATATTTGTATTATATTCTTTCCAGCTATGATAAACGTTGAAAGGATTATTTGCTATTTTTTTAGAGTCTGGATTATCCTTTGGTACAAAGGCTTGTTCTTGACCGGCTATTGCAAATAATACTAAGGGGTTTAAATTGCGGTCTTTGCATGCATTAATTATTTTTGAAAAATAAGGTTCAGAGGCTAATAATGAGTTTTTGCTATTCAAATATTTTTTAGTTGCTTCTGAATTTATTTCTCTATATTTAAATTCATTAGGAAGATTTAATTCTTCTTTTTTTGAATATTTAGTTGATTTAATTTGTGCACTTATATTTTTAGATTTTGCATTTCCTAGTGATGAGCTGTTTGTAGAAGTTTTAAATTTGATAAAGCAAGCTGAAGATATTACAACTAGGCATAGAGATAACAATATAGATATCAGTTTGAAATTTTTACTAGAAGGAGCAGCATGGGTCATATCGTTATAGTCAGTTACTTCTTGTGATGGAGAAGTTATAACACTTGCTTCTTCGGTAAAATTAAGATTAAAAGTTTCTTCTAACTGTGCTTTTGAAATCTCGCATTTTGTGTGAAGGTTAAGCCAATTCAAAAGGCTTTCAGAATAATCAGTTGAGTTATCTTTAAATGAAATATAAGTATTGAATATATCGCTTAATTTTATTGATGCTTTCTTGTCTACTATTAAAGATTTTAAAAGATTTTTTTCTATAGCATTGGAATGTTCAGTGCTTAATCCTTTGATATTTTTGTCCAGTACTTGGTGTACTGTGTTTGATAGAATCTTGGCTTTTTGAGCATTGGAAAAATTGGTATACTTTTTATAGATATAACTTTTTATTTTAATTATATCTTTAATTGAAAGCACTTCTGTATTTTCAAGTTCTTTTACAAAGGATTCCATAAACGGGTAAACTCCAATCTAAAATATGATTTATATAGATTCAAATTAGTAAATTTCTATTCAAAGAATTTTCTAAGAAATGCATATAATTTAGGAAACTTGATGTTCTCTAAAATTTCTGCTTAATATATTAATATTCTTCATAATTTCTTAAAATCCTTTAATATTATTTCTTGAGAAAGGTGCACATGACATGTCACATTTTTGTTTTCCTAGAGTAGTATAATTTTAGGAAGGTGATTATTATGACAAATATTCAATTAATAACCTGGTCAAGTATTCTTGGAGTATTGGCTGGTGCTATTATGGTTATGTTAATAGTATTTCCAATTTTAAAGAAAAGGGGAATAGATGTAAACGATGTGCTTGAACAAACTAGAAAAGCAGTGGATTCCTCAGGAAAGATTTTAACTATTGTTAAAAGTGCAGTACCCAATAATGGTGTATTAAATATTTTAGATATAGTGCAGAAATGGGCTCAAATAGCTGTTGGCGATGCGGAACAATTATATCATGCAGGAGATATAAGTAAAGATGAAAGGACAAAAGTTGCTGAAAGTGTTGTTGAGTCTGTTTTAAAAGAGCTTAATATAGATATAGATGAAAATAAAAAAGAATTAATTGATGCGGCGATAAAAAATGCAGTAAATGAATTGGGACATTCAAATTAAAAATATTTTGATAGTTATGTATTTTATTGAATAAATATTATTGGTGTGGTAAAATTAATGTCCTAGAAATATAATTTATGCATTAAGCAGAGTATAAAGTTTGTTAAATGCATAATTATTTTTTTGAATATAAATATGAATAAAGGTGTGTAAAATTTAATGCTAAAAGAAAATATATCACAAGAAATTTATTTTAGAAGAAGAGGCAGAATATTTGCCATGGTGGCTGCTAGTCTATGGGGGATATCTGGGACGTCAGCTCAATATTTGTTTCAAAGTGAAGGGTTTAGTCCTGAGTGGCTTGTCGTAATTAGATTACTGGTATCAGGAATTTGTCTTCTCTTTTTCACACATACAATATTAAAAAATAACATATTTAAAATATTTAGTACTAAACATGACATATTTAGTATTATAGTTTTTAGTTTTATAGGTATGCTTGGAGTGCAATATACATATTTTATTACAATTAAATACAGTAATGCGGCTACAGCTACAATACTTCAATATTTATCACCGGTAGTAATTGCTTTATTTTTAATATTTCGCTTTCGAAAATTGCCAACACCCCAGGAATGTATGGCTATTTTATTAGCACTCATGGGTACATTTTTAATAATTACTAATGGAAATATGAGCTCACTTATTGTTTCAAAAATCACACTCTTTTGGGGAATTATATCGGCAGTTGCAGCTGCGTTTAATACACTTTTGCCAAGACGTATTTTAGCAAAATGGGGTTCTAATGTTGTTACAGGTTGGGGAATGCTATTAGGTGGTATTTTTATGTCTTTTATTCATAGTCCATTTAATTTTGTGGGCAAGCTATCTGTAAGTGCTGTTGTTTTAGTTGCTGTAGTAATTGTTTTGGGAACTTTAATTCCGTTTATGCTTTATATGGATAGTTTGAAACATATAAAACCAACTGAGGCAAGTGTACTTGGAGCTTTTGAACCTTTATCAGCTGCATTTCTGTCATTGATATTTTTAAATACAACATTTACTATTTTTCAAGGGATAGGAACTATGTGTATTATAATGACTACAGTAATTCTTTCTAAGGGAAGTAACAGTGCTTTGGAACATTAAAAAAATCCTATAAATCTAAGATTTATTAGGATTTTTTTAAATCGTTCCTTCAGCACTGTTACTTCCCTTTAAGGGCAAAGCAAGGAAAAAATTTTTCCGTGCCTACGGAATTTTATTTGTGCCATATATCTATTATCTTTTTGTACAAAATACAGACTATTTTAATATTTATGGCTAACAACTTTGATTCAAAGGCTTATCTAAATGTTTTATAATATAAAGATTGCCTATATTAAGTAAAGAAGGATAACGATCATATACGGGGTTTGGGTCAAAGACCCATTATCCTTCTTAATTATCAATAGGCATTTTTTACATTATCACCAACAACTCCATATAAGCATTTCCTAAATTGCCCAAACCTTGTGTAATCTAGAGAGTGCCTGTATTGGGTTAAGAAGGATAATGGGCAGAGCCCAAACCTCGTATATGATAATATTCATTAGGATTAAATAGTTCCTTTAGCCCTGTTACTTCCATTTAAGAGTAAAGAAAGGGAAAAATTTCTTTGTGCCTAGGAAATTTTAGGTGTGAAATGTATAGATTTACTTTGTTATCTATATAATGTAGTAGTAATTACTAATTTGCTGTTAAGATTATCATATGCAAGGTATGAAGCTGTTGCGTTAAAAATTAATAATTTGTAGTTTTAAAGTATTGTGAATTAAGTTAAAAGGACATCATATAATTAAGAGGTAAAGGTTGTAATTGGTGAAGCTGAGATGTTTTGGGGGAATTAATATGAGAGTGGCGAAAGAATGTGATAAAACTATAACTTAGCAAGAAAAACTAGACGACTGGCAGCTATGTTTGAGTTTTTATTAGTTAATGCAGCACTTTTTAGTGGTGTATTTTGCCTATAAAGCACACAAGCTTTTATTTTAAATAGAAATTTGTTATAATATATAACAGTTACAAAATATAATAAAATTTTGAAGAGGTATAAGAATGGAAGATCAACAAATTAGTGAATTGCTAAATGATATTTTTTCAGTTACCCCTGTATTTGCGAAAGCAATTATAAAAATTTTTGATGATATTGTTATTGATGATAATTTATCTAAAGCTCATATTAAAGTTTTATTTGTTTTAGATAAATATAAAAAAATTACTATTACCGATTTGGGAAAAGTACTTTATGCACATAAGCCTAATGTTACATGTTGGGTGGATAGGTTAGTTAAGAGTGATTTGGCAAAGAGAATATATGATAAAAATGATAGAAGAATTATATATATATCACTCACAGATAATGGAAATGAAATTATTAAGAATTATGAAAAGTGCTTAAAGGATTTATTTAGCAGAAAACTTTATAAATTAAATGATGATGATTTAAAGTTACTCATGCAAACATTAAATAATATGAAAATGTTATTAAATAAATTAAATACATTTTAAAATAATAATCTTTAGGAGGGATTGGATGGATACAAATAAAATATTTTATAAGACATTATTTAAGGGACTTTTTTCTGACCCATGTGAAGTTAAATATTGGGATGGAGATACAGAAAAATATGGCGATGGTGATCCAAAATTCAGAATAATTTTCTATGAGCCCATACCTAAGGGAGATGTTATAAGAGATCCGAGTATGACATTAGGTGAAGCATATATGGACAAAAAATTAGATATTGAAGGAAATGTACAAGATGTTATAGAATCCCTTTATAATAATAAAGATAGTTTTATAAGTAATGGAGAGAAATATTCAAAGCTTATTAAAATTTTACCTAACACAATCAGAAAGAGCAAAAATGATATAAAATATCACTATGATATAGGAAATGATTTTTATAAATTATGGCTTGATAAAACTATGACATATTCATGTGGATATTTTAAATCTGAGAATGATACTTTAGAAGAAGCCCAAAATAACAAGGTAGAACATATATTAAAGAAATTATCAATTAAAAAGGACAATACTTTGCTTGATATAGGATGTGGTTGGGGAAATCTTATAATAAAAGCAGCCAAAGAATATGGAGCTAAAGCCCTTGGTGTAACTTTAAGTGAAGAACAATTTAAAGCTTGCAAAGAAAGAATAAAAAAAGAAGGACTTGAGGGCAGAGTAGATGTAATACTTCAAGATTATAGAGAAATAAAAAATAGAACTTTTGATAGAATAGTAAGTGTTGGAATGATAGAACATGTGGGTAAAAAGAATATACATGAATATTTTGAAGCTATTAATAAACTTTTAAATAATGGTGGTATCTCACTTCTTCACTGTATAACTGGAATTAAAAATGGTGGAACAAATACTTGGATAAATAATTACATTTTTCCTGGTGGATATGTACCTGCCATTAGAGAATTAATTGATAACATTGCTGAGCAGAATTTTTATATAGTAGATGTTGAAAGTTTAAGAAGACATTATGGACGAACTCTTGAAAATTGGACAAGGAATTTTGAGAATTCCATTGATGAAGTTAGAAAGATGAAAGATGAAAGATTTATAAGAATGTGGAGAATGTATCTTAATGCTTGTGCAGCGTCTTTTAACTGCGGTAATATTGATATACATCAATTCTTATTCACCAAAGGGATTAACAATGATATTCCATGGACAAGGAAATATATGTATAAATAAACAAAGGGAAGTAACAATGCTTTGGAACATTAAAAAAATCCTATAAATCTAAGAATTAAAAATCATAAAATCCTAAGATATTTCAATAACTCGCTGGGAAAATGCTCAGACAAATTGAAATATCTAAGTATTTTATGATTTTTAATTCAAGATTTATTAGGATTTTTTTTAATTGTTCCTTCAGCATTGTTACTTTCCTTTTGGAGTAAAGCAAGGAAAAAATTCCTCCGTGCTTACGGAATTTTGGGAGTAAATAATGTGTACTAGTCATCAATATTTGTGGGGTGTTGACATCATTGCTTAGCCGGTCAGTAGGTGATAGGTTTTGCATAAATATGAGAGTGTCTGCACTAGGTTAATAAGGGTAATGATTATATAAGTGCTTAGGATGTGATCATATATACATTCTTTAATGGTTAGTTTTCTGTGACAAGATATTATATAGTTATTTGATATTTTTCGTAGAGAAGCGGGGAAAAATTTACATTGCTTTACCATCAATGGGAAGTAACAGTATTTTGGAAACGATTTAAATAAAACTCAATAAGACTTTGCCCTAAATAATGAAAAGGCTTAGAAATTTTAATTTGTCTGAGGCGAAAACCAAGTTATTAAAATTTCTTAGTATTTTTATTATTAAAACTACGTATAAACCTTTAATTTAGATTTTCCGCAGCGTAGCGGAAGAAAATCTTCCTTGTTTTTACCTCTTATGGGAAGTAACAATATTTTGGGAACAATTTAAATAAAATTTTATAAATCTTAGGGTGATATTTTGAAAAGACTTAGAAATTTCAATTTGTCTGAACGTTAGTGAGTTATTGAAATTTCTTAGGATTTTTAAAATATCACCCTTAGATTTATTAATTTTATTTAATGTTCCAAAATATTGTTACTTCCCATTTTTATTTAATGTTTAAAAATACTGTTACTTCTCATCATCATTTTGGAAATAAGTATCGATTATTTTTTCTGCCATTCTTTTTTCTATATTAGCACTCAGAATCAATTCAATTACTAATAAAAAAAGTTTTTCACTTTTATCATGATTTTTATCAGTTGTTTCTTTTATGAAATTTATTTTGGAGGTTAAATTTTCAATAAATGAAGCAGAAGTATTTTTTTCAATATCAACAAAATCATTGTACAGTTCGTTAAGATTAGTGCTTTTAGCGTCATCAACTATAAAATTCATTAAGCTACCTATGTCGCTAATAGAAAGAGATTGTTTTAGATGGTATATAAATATAAGCATCATTAAATTTTCTTTGCTGTATCTCTTTTTTACTGGTGGCGTAATAAGTTTATTTTTAGTGTAGTTATTTATCATGGTTTTGGTTAAAATTATATCATTTTCATTTCTTTTAAGATTTTTAAGTTTGCTATCCATAAAGGATGTAACTTGATCCATATATAAATTTATATCTGGAATTTCGTGGTTTTTAATTTCACTACAATTAAGTATTTGCTTTGCTAGTTCTAAAATTTCATTATCCATATTATCACCTTTTTATATTATATAGTATTGTATCTAATGTAACAACATGAATTTATTTTATTATTAGTGGTAAAATATATAAAGAGATAATAAAATATTTTGCAATGGTACTTATATAATTAAATTAGTAATACTAATAAATCTAGATATAAATTTCAAATAACCATTGCAATACATATAAATATGAGATATTATATTAATATAATATAACGTAGTTTTGAAAACTACATGATGAAATTTTATTAGAAGGTGATATTATGTTATCAAAATTAAAGGATCCCGTAAGTGGATTAACTCATTTGGCAGGTGCAGTGTTATCAGTTATTGCACTTATATTTATGATTTATCATTCTATAAGCTTAAATAGTAAAACTAGCATTGTTGCTTCTTTAGTTTTTGGTTTTAGCTTAATACTTTTATATTCAGCTAGTGCTTCGTATCATCTAATAAACGTATCTAAAAAAATCACAGCTGTTTTAAGAAGGATAGACCATATGATGATATTTGTTTTAATAGCTGGAACATATACGCCTATATGTTTAATAACGTTAACAGGTAAAACCGGAAATATCATATTATTTTCAATATGGGCAGTTGCTATACTTGGAATAGTACTAAAACTTGTTTGGTTCAATGCTCCAAGGTGGTTATACACTTTATTTTATATAGCTATGGGGTGGCTAGTTGTGTTTGCATTTGCACCTATAAGCAAAATTATGGCGCTCCCTGGAATTGTATTTATGGTTCTAGGAGGAATTGTTTATAGTTTAGGTGGAGTAATATATGCATTAAAATGGCCTATTAGAAACGGAAAATATTTTGGATTTCATGAAATTTTTCATATATTTGTTATGGCAGGAAGTGCTTTTCACTTTATTATGATATACAGTTACGTTCTTTAAAAGTGAACCAAAATTAAATTACAATGAATCGAGCAGTTTTAGCACACTATTTGGTTCTTGATGTAAGGCCTGAGACATCATAGCTCGAGCGACTTGTTGAAGAAGACTGTATTTTGAATATTGTAATATTTCCTTTGCCATATCAGCATCTGTAATTTTAGATTCTGCTGATGTTAGATTTTCTTCTTCACTATTCAAATTATCTATTGAATAATTAAGTCTATTCTCATATGCACCAATTAAAGATCTAGATGATGATATCTCATCAATTGCATTTTGAATAACTGAAATTGAATTACGCGCGTCAGTCACATTGTCAACATTTATACTTCCACCATTAATTATGCTTGCTAAGGACTTAGCAGTATTAAATGATGATAGGTTTAATGAGAGTTTATCATAGGAATTATCGGTTGCACCAATTTGCATATTTAAGTTTGACGAAGATCCTAATAAATTTATGCCGTTAAAATTAGTTGAATTGCATATATGACTTATTTCATCCTCTAATTGAGATAATTCACTTTTAATTCCACTTATAGCTGTAGGTGAATTAGTGCCGTTAGCTGCTTGAGTGGCAAGTTCGTTCATCCTTTGAAGTATAGATTGAGTTTCATTAAGACCACCCTCTGCTGTTTGAAGCATACAAATACTGTTTTGTGTATTTCTTGAGGCGGCATCTAATGAATTTATTTGTGCTTGCATGTGTTCGGATATTGTAAGACCAGCCGGATCATCCGCAGCACTGTTTATTCTCTTACCGGTAGATAATCTAAACATTGCTTTTTGCATATGCATTTGGTTTATATTTAAAAAGTAAAGAACCTTACTTGCTGCCAAATTGTGACCAATTATCATAAAGCTTAACCTCCATTTAAGTATAATTACAAGACTAATATTAATGTTAATTATATCATTTTTTCCTAATTTGTTAAATAAGTTATGTAGACACATATTAAATTTTATGATATTCTTAAGTAATAAAAAGTTAAATTTATTGAGTTTAATTTATAATATGAAAATTCGGCTGCTACTATGAACAGCCTTTTTATTTTGCAAAATTTAAGGAATGGGGGGAAGTATGACAAAACAGAATATGATTTTGTCATGCAATATACAATGGATGCACCTAATGAACTTGCGGATGAGAGTATTGTTAAGCTTCTTTTAAAGTTTTCTATACCATCTATAATAGGAATGTTAGTAAATGGCTTATACAGTATAGTTGACAGAATTTTTGTGGGAAGAGGGGTAAATTCTACAGCCCTTTCAGGGGTAGCAGTTACATATCCTATAAGCAATATTATACTTGCTTTTGGTATGCTTGGTGGTATTGGATGCGCTGCTCTTGTCTCAATAAAACTTGGACAGAAAAAAGTTAGACAGGCAGAAAAGATACTTGGCAATACATTTACGCTTTTGATTATATTTTCACTTATGGTAACATTTTTTGGAATAATATTTCTTGAACCACTGCTTAAATTATTAGGAGCTAGTAAGGAAACTATGCCTTATGCAAAGCAGTTTGGATTTATAATTTTACTGGGAGTAGTTCTTCAGAATATGGGCTTTGGTCTTAATGCTACAATGAGGTCTGAAGGAGATCCTAAAATGGCAATGAAAACTATGCTTATAGGAGCTATTTTGAATTTTATTATGAACCCTATTTTTATTTTTGTGTTCAAGTTAGGAGTAAGGGGATCAGCTTTAGCAACTATAGTATCACAGACTGTTTGCTCTGTATGGGTTTTAAATTATTTTATAAGAGGAAAGAGTTTCTTAAAACTAAAGAAAGCTAATATAAAATTGAAAAAGGAATTTGTAAGAGAAATAGTTTCTATAGGAATGTCACCTTTTGCTATGCAGCTTGCAGCAAGTCTAATTACGATTACCTTTAACAAGAGATTAGCTTATTATGGTGGTGATACTGCTATAGGAGCATTTTCGCTTATAAATAGTGTTGCAATGCTTATTTTTATGCCAATACTTGGTATAAATCAAGGCTCACAGCCGATTATAGGGTACAACTATGGAGCAAAAAGTATAAAAAGAGTAAAAAAAGCTTTGTTATATGCTGTCATTGCGGCAACAGGTGTTTCTATTATTGGCTTTTTATTTGCTGAATTATTTCCATCACAAATCATATCTATATTCAACAAAACTGATAAAAATCTTATAAAAGTAGGAACTAGGGGAATAGCAATTTTTCTTATAATGCTGCCAGTAGTAGGGGCTCAGGCTGTTTGTACAAATTATTTTCAAGCTGTCGGAAAAGCTAAAACATCAATGCTTTTAAGTCTTTTAAGACAAGTAATAGTTTTACTGCCGCTGGTTATTATACTTCCTGAATTTTTTGGATTAGATGGTGTTTGGGTAGCAGGACCTTGTTCTGATTTTATTTCTTTTGTTATCACTACCATATTTATAATGATTGAGATGAAAAAAATAAGTGAAATAAGAGAAGCATAAAACTAAACTACTTATCTAGGATATTTTTTAACTCATCCATATTTAATATTTTAATATAATTTCTATCAAAGGAAATGATACCATCGTTCCTTAACTTTATTAATTCTCTAGACAGAGAAGGACGTGGAATACCGAGTAATTCAGACAGCTGTTTTTTTGATTTATTCATTTTTATATTTGGATTTTTTTGGATTATAGTCTCTTCAAGTAGGTAATTTGCTACTTTTTCTCTAATTGTGTTATATGAAAGATTTTTTAACTTTTTATTTAGCATTAATATTTTATTAGATAGAAGAGACATAAAGCCGTTTAGAAAATTTGAATTTTCGCTGCATAATTTAATTATTGAGGATTTTGGTATGAATAATATACTTGTTTTGGCACATGAAATTATTGTAGCCGGATAAGTATTTTTTTTAGAAAATATTATTGCTTCACCAAATATCTTGTTAGTGTTTAAGGTCTCTATAGTTAAACTTTTGCCGGATTCGTAGATTTTTTGTATCTCAGCAAAACCGTCTAAAATTATACCTATGCTGCTGCACTCGTCACCTTCAATGGCCACAGTTTCTCCATTTGAGTATTTTTTTATTGAATAATTTATATATGAAAAAAGCTCATTAATTTTAGTATCATCAATTTTGCAAAATAAAATACAGTTCTTTAATATACTTAAAAGTTCTTTATCCATAAATATCTCCTACTCAAAACTAGTTTAGTTACTAAATTATACTTAGTTTTCGTATATAATATTTTAATATGTAACAAATGTTACTGATATATACACATAATTTTAATATAATTTAATCATAAACACAAATGGGAGAGGATAAAAATGAAAAGAAAAATAGTGAATATAGATAAAGAAAAATGTAATGGATGTGGACTTTGTAGTAAGGCATGCCATGAAAATGCTATAGAAATAATTGATGGAAAAGCAGAACTTGTTTCGGATGAATATTGTGATGGACTTGGAGATTGCCTTCCACATTGTCCAGAAAACGCTATAACTATAATAGAAAGAGAAAGTAAAGAATACGATGAAGAAGCTGTAAAAAGAAGAATTGAAAGTAAAGAAAAGAAAATGCCATGTGGATGTCCAGGTTCAATGGCAAAAAAGATAACTAGAGTTTCTAAAAAAGTAGAAGTTAAACATGAAGATACGGGTGCAGCATCAGAACTTATGCAGTGGCCTGTACAATTGCAATTAGTAAATCCAAATGCAAGCTATTTTGAAGGCGCAAATCTTTTAGTTGCAGCGGATTGTACAGCTTATGCTTATGGTAACTTTCATCAAGATTTTATAAAAAATCATATAACTGTAATAGGTTGTCCTAAACTTGACGATGTTGAGTACTATAAGAATAAAATCAAAGAAATTATAGAAAATAATAATCTTAAAAGTATTACAGTTACCAGAATGGAAGTACCATGCTGTGGCGGTATAGTGTCAGCTGTAAAGAATGCTATGCTTGAGGCACAGGTTATATTACCTTATAGAGAAGTAGTTATAGGAACTAATGGAGAAGTGAAGGAAGCGAAGTAATAGTATTTTGAAACATTAAATAAAATTACTTTGCTTAGAATAAAGGCAAGGAAGATTTTCTTTCGCTCCGCTGCCCAAAATCCGAATTAAAAGTTTATATAGAGCCAAACTTTTAATAACTCTGATATGATAAGGGTGATTTTATATGGCTAAGAAGGATAATGAGCATATACGGTGTTTGAATCAAAGACACATTTTAATAATACCATTTTAAATGTAGAGATTCTAATGTTAAAAATAAACTTATTATCTACTGAAGGGCGAATCGATGTAAGTACTACACAGATTGATAATAACTAGTATATATTATTTATGCCTAAAATTCCGTAGGTACGGAGGAATTTTTTCCTTGTTTTATCCTTAAAAGGAAAGTAACAATGCTGAAGGAACGATTTAAAAAAATCCTAATAAATCTTGGTGAAAAAATCTTAGATTTATAGGACTTTTTTAATGTTCCAAAGCATTGTTACTTCCCTTTTAGGTTATTATGCAAAAAAATGTTGAATTTGATACTATACTTATTATATAATGAACTTGCTAGTCTGCTCTAAGTAGGAAATTTACATAAGTTATTAGTAGAGTGGCATAATATAAAATTATAATTAGGCAAGCATTCCAGACATAAAAATGGATGTGTTGTATTAATATAGATTATGTGATATTTGTGCAGCTTTTATGGCTGCATTTAGTTTTGGCCATTTTAAGAGAAATGTATTTAAATTTTGTATAGTTCAATATCACTTAAAAGTTCTTGATTATCAGGAAGGATAAAATTATGAATAAATTTGTTGAAAAAATTAAACAAGTAAGAATCGACATGCTTTTTATTATAACATTTATTATATTGATTTTGAAATTTTCCGTATTTCTTGGTTTTATAACATATACTAGTCCAGGTATATTGCAATTATTTAAGGGATTTTTTCAAATACAGTCGTATCCTATTTTTGCTATATTTCTTTTAGGATATTTATCTATATCATTTTTATTTAAAGGTAGAGGAAGAGGTTTTGCACTTATAGTGTTGAATCTGATAATGTCAATAGTGATTATAGGAGACTTATGGTATTATAGAGGTTTAAATTCATTTCTGTCATTCCATCTTTTAAAGGAAACAACAAATTTGGACGACCTTCAAGCTAGTATAATTGCATTGATACACAAAGAAGACATCATATTTGTTATAGATATATTAATTATTACTCCTATATATTTATTTTTTAGAAAAAGCCATGCAAATAGTAAGCGTAATATAAAACTATTTATTTGTTTTGCTTTAGTTTCTATATTTTATATTCCTGTTTCAATAAAGGTGTTTCACAATTATACATATAGTTATTGGGTAGGCAGTAGATGGAATCCAATATATACAATGAAGAGAGTATCACCTATAGGTTATCATGTATATGATGGAATTGATTTCTTTGGCGACTTAAATCCAATTAATCTGAAAGCTGATGATAAAAAGGAAATTAAAACCTGGTATAAAGATAATAAAGAAAATAATCCTGATAACCAATACAAGGGAATGTTTAAAGGAAAAAATTTAATAGTAATTCAAACTGAGTCCCTTGAAAATTTTGTTATCAATAAAAGCATAAATGGACAGGAAGTAACTCCAAATTTAAACAAGCTATTAAAAAACAGTATATATTTCTCGAATTATCATGAGAATGTAAATCAAGGAGTAAGTTCAGATGCAGATTTGATGACTAATGCTTCGGTATATCCAGTAAGGCGTGGAAGTACATTTTTTAGATTCCCTTATAATAAATATAATTCATTGCCTTCTATTATGAAGAAATACGGATATTATACTATGGCTATACATCCAGATAAGGCAATGTACTGGAACTGGATGCCAGCACTTACATCTATGGGCGGCTTTGATAAGAGAATAGATGCATCTTATTTTGATGAATATGAAAAAATAAATCTTGGTATATCAGATGGTGCATATTTAAAACAGGTTGAGCCTATTATTGTTAAGGAGAAAAAACCTTTTTATGATTTTGTTGTGACACTTACGAACCATACCCCTTTCATTCTTCCATCTAAATATAGGGAGTTAAAGTTAAGCAAAGACTTTGACAGTACAGAAATGGGAGGATATATGCAGTGTATACATTACACTGACAAGCAGATTGGAATTTTCTTAGACAAGCTTGACAAAGAAGGGATACTTAAGGATACTGTAGTTGTTATTTATGGAGATCATACGGGTATACACAAGTATTTCCAAAATGAAATACCTAAAATGCCGGGAATTCAGAGCTGGATGGTAGATGATCAGATGAAGATACCACTTATAGTATATGATGGAAGTGGAACTCTTAAAGGAGAGGAAAAAACTATAACTAGTGGACAAATAGACTTAATGCCTACATTACTTTATATAATGGGTGTGGATAAAAGTTATTATGTAAACACTGTAATGGGAAGAAACATTTTAAATACATCGAAAAATTATGATCTTCTTAATAATGGAAAGGTTCTTGGAAGTCCGAGTAAAAGTGATCTTGAACATCTTTCGCAGTCTTTTGATGTAAGTGATAAGATGGTTCAGAGCGAATATTACGGAGTAAAAAGTGGGAAGTAACAATATTTTGGAACATTAAATAAAACTCATAAGACTAAGCCCCAAATAATGAAAATACTAAGAAATTTTAATAGCTCGCTGGGAAAAAGCTCAGACAAATTAAAATTACTAAGTCTTTTCGTTATTTGGGGCAAAGTCTTATTGAGTTTTATTTAAACCGTTTCCAAAATATTGTTACTTCCCATAGAGGGTAAAGGCAAGGAGGATTTTCTTCCGCTGCGCTGCGGAAAATCTGAATTAAAAGTTTAAACAGAAGTAAACTTTTAATAACTCCCTGAAAAAAGTGCTCAAACAGATTAAAATTACTAAGTCTTTTCATTATTTGGAGCAAAGTCTTATTGAGTTTTATTTAAATTGTTTCCAAAATACTGTTACTTCCCATAGAGGGTAAAGACAAGGAAGATTTTCTTCCGCTGTGCTGCGGAAAATGTGAATAAAAAGCTTATGCAGAGATAAGCTTTTTATAATTCGCATATGATAAGAGTGCTTTTATATGGTTAAGAAGGATAATGGGCTTCGCCCAAACCTCGTGTATGATAATATTCAAATTTCTAAGCCTTTTCAAAATATCACCCTAAGATTTATAAAATTTTATTTAAATTGTTTCCAAAATATTGTTAATTCCCATAAAGGGTAAAGGCAAGGAAGATTTTCTTCCGCTGCGCTGCGAAAAATCTGAATTAAAGGTTTGTACATAGTTTTAACAATGATATATTTTAATAAGCTATCACAGAATAGTTATTATACTATGAGAGTGTGATGATTAATCAGAATATTTGTGGCTAGGATTTACAAAAGGACATAATAAAATTGATATTACAAGGAATATAAAGCTTAACTTAAAGGTAGTTGTAAAAGCATTAGAATAATTTTTCTTAAGTTCTACTTTAGTAGTTTTTATTGTTTTAGTTAAATAATTGTTTATATAGGGTGTCTTTTGTAGTAGTAATTCTCTTGTTTTGGTGTCTGAACTATTCTTTATAGTAGTTTGGGCATCTTTTTTTAGGTTTAAGGTAATATTCTTTTGTATTAAGCTAAAATTATTTTCATTTAGGGAAACTAGACTGCCTTTAATAATACTCTTTGTTTTTTTATCTAAAACTTGAGAAGAGGATACATTGCTAATTAAATATTTTTTAGTGTTGTTAAATGCAATATTTTCTCTATATGTTAAGCTGCAAGTCATAATAGCAGTTAGCACAAGGAAAAATAATTTTGCTATTATATTAGTTAAACCAGAAGCTAATCCGGATTTCTCATTTGGAACATCAGAAAGTGCGGAAGCCACTAATTGACCGCTAGGAGCACCTGAGCCTAAACCTGCAATGAATAATATTATTATAAAATTCAATTTAGTTGTGTTAGGAGTAACATGAGTTACTAAAAAAATTGAAATTATACATATGATAACGGAAAAAAATACTACAGTAGATATTTTAAATTTTGTAGTTAACTTTCCAGCAATAATTGATGAAATCATAAGACCTAAAGCATAGAAGAAAATTATATTACCACTTTCTGAGGCAGTATAATTTGATATTCCATTAAAAAAGAAATTAATAAAATTAGAAAAAATTACGCTTATAATTGTTAAAAAACCTATAGTGCAAGATGAGATAGAGAAACTTCTTATTTTAAACAATGAAAAATCTATTATAGGATTAGAAATTGCTTTTTCTAAAGGTGTAAACCCAATAAAACATATGGCACTTAGTATAAATAAAGCAAGTATTCTTTTAGAAGTGAAACCATAGTTGTTTCCTTCAGTAAGTGAATATGTAAGGGTTGAGAGAGCAGCAGCTAAAATAATTGTTCCAATAAAGTCAATGCTTTTATTGCCATTTTGATTAAAACTTTCTTCTGTAAAACTAAAAATTAAAATAAAACTTATAAGACAAATAGGTATATTAATAAAGAAAATATATCTCCAACTGGAGCACTGAATAATATATCCTCCCAAAGATGGACCTACTGCTATTGCCAAGGCACAAATAGCTCCCCATATACCTGCAATAAGATTCCTTTTTTCTTTTGGAAAAATATCTAAAGCGAGTGGAATAGAAATAGTCATCAAAGCAGAAGCACCTAAGGCTTGAAGTCCACGTCCTAATATTAAAATACTTAAAGAGTGAGAGATAGCACAAATTACTGAAGCTATTGAAAAAATAATTAAGCATATAAGAAGAACTTTTTTCCTTCCAAACATATCTCCCAATTTGCATATTGGAATTAAAGTACTTGTACTTACTAGAGCAAATATTAACGTTATCCACATTACAGTGTTTAAATCCGAATTAAAGTATTTTTCTATAGATGGTAAAGCAATGTTAAC
This sequence comes from Clostridium pasteurianum, assembly GCF_001705235.1. Classification (NCBI taxonomy): domain Bacteria; kingdom Bacillati; phylum Bacillota; class Clostridia; order Eubacteriales; family Clostridiaceae; genus Clostridium; species Clostridium pasteurianum. The sequence continues at coordinate 1,153,303 of NZ_MCGV01000001.1, read as the reverse complement.
TACTGAAATGTCTATATTTCCTATGAAACCAACTAATAATAAGCCTACAAGTCCTAAATAACTTTTTTTATTGTCCATAATGGCCTCCAACGTATTTTTAAATAAAAATTGAACTAAGGTTCAACTTTTATTATATATACGTAAAATGTTACTGTCAATATAAAATTGAACTTTGGTTCAAAAATTATTGACCTAAATTTTTTTAAGTCCTATAATTAATTTATTAAATATTAATTTTTATATAAAAGGTGGTTCTATGGAAAAAAATTATGATGAAAAACCTAAACAAAAAAGAGCATTTGAGACTAGAAAAAAGCTAATTATAGCAGCAGAAGAGCTTTTCAATAAAAAAGGATTTTATGATACAACTTCTAAGGATATTGCAAAGGAAGCTGGGGTTTCTATTGGAATATTTTATAATTACTTTAAAGATAAGAGTAGAATTTATTACGAATGTTTAAATCTAGGATATGATGATGACAGTAGTAAAATTATAGAATTATTAAAAGGGCTGTTTGACGAAGATGAGGATTTAAAAACAAAAATTTATAATTATCTATACGATGGATTATTAAAAATAAGATCAAAAATAAAAATTGTCATGGAGAGAGACAGGATTATGACTGATTATCCTGAAATAAAAAAATTAATAAAAATACGTGATGAAGAAATAATTAAAGAAGTTGCAAACTATTTTTCAAGCAAAGATTCAGAGGTTATTGCAAAACTAATAGTTGAAACAACCAGCAGAAATGCTGTAGTTGTTTTCTCAATGGAAGATTCTAAAAAGCAGGAAAAGTATATGGAATATCTTGCAGAGATGCTTTCTTGTTTCCTTGAAAAATTTAAAAAATGAGAACTGTGTTGCAAATTTAAGTGAACTATTTATTTTATGTTATTTTTTAATATTAAAAGCTCTGAAGTTACGAATGCAGTTACAGGTATTATCAAAATTATGCCTATACCACTGCATAAGCTCTGAAATACTTCGCTGCAAAAAATTTTAGAGTTCATTATGGTTGAGAAGGAATAATGAAGTTCACTGAAATATATTGACAGTGTCATAAAGCTGCCTATATAAGCAAATAGCAGTGTATTTGTCATAGTTCCAATTATATCTTTTCCTATAGTGATTCCAGATTTAAATAAATTTTGTTTTTCTGCTAAATGGTCATTTTTATATATTTCTTGCATTGAGGATGAAATTGAAATCGAAACATCAATTATTGCTCCAAGTAAACCAAATAAAATTTGGCAGGAGACTATTTTAGAAAAATTTAATTGAACGTAAGTTGAAAGATAACCTATTTCAGTTGCCTCTTCCTTTGAGAAGCCCTGGATTCTGGCGTTATAACTTAATTTATATATTAAAAGCATAGTGATAATTACAACAAGGATAACAGAAATCAATGAAGATAATGTTTTTAAATTGAAGCTGTTTATAAAAAATAGAGTTACTATAGTTATCAAAATACAGCCTATAATAGTTACTTTTATTGGATCAAACTTTGCACCTATAAGTACAAGCAAAATAAACATAGTTATAAAGTTAAAGATCAATGTAAAAAATGATTTTACGCCTCTTGTGCCGCCTATGATTATCATTAAAACAAAGAGAATAGTTAATAATGCAAATGATACACTCATGATTTTCTAAGCCCTCCAGTCAATTTATGTTTTAAAAGTTCTATTGAGATGAATATGGATATTGGTATGCTTATTACTATGCCAATACTTCCAGTAAGGGCACGGATTATTTCAAGTGATAAATTCTCACTTAGTATGTTATAAACTGGAATCCTATTTCTAAGCAAAAGCAGTATCATTGGTATACTTCCACTGATATAAGCAAAGAGCATAGTATTGGACATAGTCCCCATAATATCTTTCCCTATTTCAAATCCTGATTTTATGAGCGAACTTTTCTTTATAGAAGGATTTTTAGTATAGAGCTCATTTATTGCTGAAGAAATTGAAATTGCAATATCCATAACAGCACCTAGGGTTCCTATTAAAAGTTCTATATAAAATATTTTTTCTGGAGGATGGGTTAAGAATTCTAATTCTTCGAAACGTACACCTCTGGCGTTATTTATTTTTATAGTTAATAAAGCTATTATTATTGTTATTGTGGTTCCAGTTAAAGTACTTATTACCGCAGAAATAGTTTTTCTATTTACTCCTCCTACAATAAATAATGACAAAAGCGTAAAGAGTAAGGCAGAGGTTATAAATATAAATATTAAATTGAAATTGTGTAAAAAAAGTTCAATTACGGAGAAATATATTAGTATATTAACGAGTACACTTCCTATTGAGCGAATTCCTTTTATTCCACCTATGATTATCATAAATAGTATAAATATTAATATTATGTATAAAACGTAGGTATCACGCTTAAGATCAAGTATTTTTGAAGAAATGGTTTTTCCTTTGATTTTAGGTGTAGATATAAAGACTTCATCATTCGTTTTGAAATTTATGTTGTTTACACCAGAGTAGGAAACTGTATTTTCAAGTTTTACTTTTTTACCTATATAGGTGCCATTCATAATTACGGCAGTTATATGTTGCTTTTTCATGCTTTCATATTTTCCATCAGAAGTTCTAGAATAAAAATTAGTTTCAGATATGGATGATATTTTAGCAATTGATTTTTGGTATAAAGTTTCATTTGAATTTACAAAATATATGCCAAGTATACAGGCAGTAATTATAATTATAAATAAAGTGATATTTTTTTTGCTCTTATATTTGTATGAGACTATTTTTGATTTTAATTGTAAAATTGACATTATATAACTCCTGAATTTAATATTTTCAAATACTATAATAACATATTAGCAATCTTAAAGAAAATAACAGGTAAAATAGTCTTTAAAATTCACATAAAAATGTATAAATATAAATTTGTATTGACATATGTTGCATATATGATATATAATTACATCATTAAATAAATTTTATTATATGGAGTGTTGATGTTATGAATACTATAAGGAAGGAAATTACAACTAAAAATTATTATTATTTTAGCCTAGGCTTTTATTACTTTTTTAGCGTTGGCTTTTTTGTATACAAAAAAATAATAAATTTTCCTTCTGATGAGTTTTATAATTTAAATTATGTTTCAGTTTAAAACATAATTAAGAATTTGAAAGATTAAGTATTGTTTATAAACAATAAGGCTCATTTGAGCCTTATTTTTTTTATAAAAATAACAAAATTTGAAAGGGGCTATTATAAATGGTAGTTATATTGAAACAAGATACTGAAAAATCAGAAATTACAAAAATTAAGGATTTCATAGAAAAAGAGGGTTGTCAAACAACTATATCACATGGTCATGATTATATTGTTATAGGGGTAATAGGAGACACAAGTAGAGTTAATGTAGAAAGAATTCAGGCACGTGAAAGTGTAGAAAAAGTTGTAAGAGTTCAAGAACCATACAAGAAGGCAGGAAGACATTTCCATCCTAAGGATACAATAATTGATGTTAATGGAAATAAAATAGGTGGAAAAAGGCTTGCAGTTATAGCAGGACCTTGTTCAGTAGAAAGTGAAGAACAAATAGTCGAAATAGCTAAAAGAGTAAAACAAAGTGGGGCAAATTTCTTAAGAGGTGGTGCTTTTAAGCCTAGAACTTCACCATATAGTTTTCAGGGGTTAGAACTTGAAGGATTAGAACTTCTTAAAATTGCAAAAAAGGAAACAGGACTTCCTATAGTTACAGAAATTATGAGTACAGATTTTGTTGATAAATTTGTAGAGGATGTTGATGTCATTCAGGTTGGGGCAAGAAACATGCAGAACTTCACGCTTTTAAAGGAACTTGGTAAAACTAATAAACCTATTCTTTTAAAGAGAGGATTATGTGCAACAATTGAAGAATTCTTAATGGCGGCTGAGTACATAATGTCAGAAGGAAATGAAAATGTAATACTTTGTGAAAGAGGAATAAGAACTTTTGAAACTTACACTAGAAATACACTTGATTTAAGTGTTGTACCAGCAATAAAGAAATTAAGTCATTTACCTATAATTATTGATCCTAGCCATGCTGCTGGAATGTGGTGGATGGTTGAACCTTTAGCTAAAGCTGCAACAGCAGTTGGGGCAGATGGTCTTATGATAGAAGTTCATAATGATCCTGCTAATGCTAAGAGTGATGGACAACAGTCAATAAAGCCTGATAAATTTGATGAAGTTATGAAGAAAGTTAGAGCGATTGCAGAAATAGAAGGAAGAGAAATATAGATTTTTTTTAGCTGGGGGTGATTTAATGGATGATGGAGACTTTAAGATTAATTTAACTATTGTTGGACTTGGGCTTATAGGTGGTTCCTATGCCATGGCATTTAGAAAAGTGAACAAAGGTAGGATATGGGCAATTGATTTAAATGAAAATACCCTAAAAAAAGCAGCTAAAAAGGATATAATAGATGAGGGATACAGCATGAATAATGCGTATATCCCTCTTAAAAAATCAGATATTGTTATAATAGCTATATATCCTGAAGCATTGATAGAGTTTGTAAAATCCAATGTGAGCAATTTTAAAAAAGGTTCTATAATTACAGATGTACTTGGTATAAAGGGAAAAAATATAGACTATATACAGAATATTTTGGGAAATGATGCTGAATTTTTGGGTGGGCATCCTATGGCAGGAAAGGAATTAAGCGGATTTGATAATGCTGATGGGGCAATATTTAAGAATGCAAATTATATCTTAACTCCTACATCTAAAAATAAGAGAGAAACTATAGATGCTATGAGGAAATTTGTAAGGGCTATTGGATTTAAAGACATTACAGAAGTTACACCTGAAAGGCATGATGAGATAATTGCACTTACAAGTCAACTTCCGCATGTTATAGCTGTTTCTCTTATGAACTCCAGTTATGTAGATAGCAGCATAAAACATTTTATTGGAGGAAGTTTTAGGGATGCTACAAGAGTTGCAAGAATTAATCCTGACTTATGGTGTCAGCTTTTTACGAAGAATAAAGATAATCTTCTTAAGGTAATAAATGATTTTGAAGATAGTATAGATGAACTAAAAAAAGCTATAGAAGAAGGGCATACGGATAATATTAAAAGAATTTTAGAAAAGGCCTCTTCAAAAAAGGATGGGATAATTTGAAAATTTTAAATATGAATTTAGGTGAAAATAGCTATAGTATTTTTATTGAAAAAGGTATAATGAACAGTTTAGGTGAAAGAATTTCAGAAATTTATTCTGGAGAGAAAATAGTTTTAATAACTGATACTAATGTGGATAAATTTTATGGAGAAAAAATTCAAAAGAATATTGAAAAAAGCGGTTTTCATGTATTTAAGATAGTTGTAAAAGCTGGAGAGAAGAGTAAGTGCATAAAAACTTTAACAGATATATATTCTAAACTTTCTGAATTTAAGCTAACAAGAAGTGATCTTATAATTACACTTGGCGGTGGGGTCGTGGGAGATTTAGGAGGCTTTGCAGCAGCTACTTATTTGAGAGGTGTTCCGTACATTCAAATTCCAACTTCGCTTTTAGCTCAAATTGACAGCAGTATTGGAGGCAAAGTTGCTGTTGATCTAGATACAGGTAAAAATCTTGTTGGAAATTTCTATCAACCTAAGGCTGTGTATATAGATCCGTTATGTTTAAAAACCTTAAGTGATAAATTTTTTCATGATGGTATGGGAGAAGTTATAAAATATGGGGCTATACGTGATAAAGAGTTATTTAATAAGCTAGCAGGATTTAAAGATGATGCAGAACTTATGGAGAATATAGATTATGTTATACATACCTGCTGCAGTATTAAAAAGCAAGTTGTTGAAAATGATGAAAAGGACAACGGCGAGAGGATGATACTTAATTTTGGGCATACTATAGGTCATGCAGTAGAGGAATTTTTCCACTATGATAAATATACTCATGGGGCATGTGTTGCATATGGCATGTATGCTATAACTAAAAATAGTGAGAAGCTTGGAATTACAAAGGAGGGTACTACTCAAAAATTAAGAGAAGTAATTGAAAAATATAAATTAAGTTGTGATGTAGAGGGACTTCAAAATGAAAAAATTTATGAAATAGCAGCACTTGATAAAAAGAGTAGAGGAAACTTTATAAATTTGATTCTTTTAAATGATATAGGCGGCTGTTTTATAAAGAAAATAGAAAAAAGTGAAGCTAGTAAATATCTTCGGGTAGTTTGAAAGGAGCATGAATTTTGAAGTGTGTTAAAATAAATCCATGTACATTAAAGGGAGATATAAAGATACCACCATCAAAGAGTTTAGCGCATAGAGCTATAATATGTGCATCTCTTTGTGAACAAGAAAGTATTATAGATAATGTGAGCTATTCCAAAGATATAAAGGCTACATGCAGTGGAATGAGTAAATTGGGGGCTTTAATAATATCGTCAGATGAAGGTAAAAAATTAAAAATAAAGGGACAGCATAGCGATTCTGAAGAAAAAGTATGGATAGATTGCAGTGAGTCAGGTTCTACTGTTAGATTTTTAATTCCAATAGCACTTATAAAGAAAAGAGATACTGTTTTTGAAGGACACGGTAAGTTAGCGTATAGACCATTAAAAACATATTTTGATATATTTGATGAACAAAAAATAAAGTATGAGCATCCAGAGGATAGAGTACTTCCACTTGAAATTAATGGAAAGTTAAAGGCTGGAGAGTTTAATATTCCGGGAAATATTAGTTCTCAGTTTATAAGTGGTCTCATGTTTTCACTGCCATTTTTAGATGGTGATTCGACAATTAACATAACAACTAATTTAGAATCTGTAGGCTACATAGATATGACTCTTGATATGCTAAAAAGATTTGGTATAGAAATAGAAAACAATGATTATAAAAGTTTTAACATAAAAGGTAATCAGAGAGGTAAAGCTGTAAATTATAAGGTGGAAGGGGATTTTTCACAGGCGGCTTTTTGGATGTCAGCAGGTGTTTTAAATGGAAATATAAATTGTAAGAACTTAGATTTTAGTTCTCTTCAGGGAGATAAAATTATAGTTGATATCTTAGAAAAAATGGAAGGTAATATAAGTAGGCAGAATTTTAATGCTAAAAAATCCATTACTCATGGAATTACTATAGATGCATCTCAGTGTCCAGATTTAGTTCCTATTTTAGCTGTAGTTGGGGCGCTAAGCGAAGGAACTACGAAGATAATTAATGCAGCAAGACTTAGAATAAAAGAGTCAGATAGATTAAAAGCCATGGCGACAGAACTCAATAAATTGGGGGCAGATGTAACCGAATTAGAGGATGGACTTATAATTAATGGGAAGAAAACATTAAAGGGCGGTATTGTTGAAAGTTGGAATGATCATAGAATAGCTATGGCTCTTGGAATTGCGGCGCTTAAATGTGAGGAAGCTGTAACTATAAATGGAAGCCAATGCGTTTCTAAGTCGTACCCTGAGTTCTGGCAGGATTTTAAAAAGTTAGGAGGCGATATATGTGAGTGGAACATGGGGCAATAAAGTACAGTTATCTATTTTTGGAGAATCTCATGGAAAGGCTATTGGCATAGTAATTGATGGCTTAGAGCCTGGAATAGAGCTTGATCTTGATTTTATAAATAGGGAAATGGAAAGAAGAGCACCAGGAAGAAATAAGTATTCAACTCAGAGAAACGAAAAGGATAGTTTTGAGATTGTGAGCGGCTTCTTTAACGGAAAAACTACAGGAACTCCTATGTGTGCACTTATATGGAATGGCAATCAGCATTCTAAAGATTACTCAAAGCTAAAGGATGTTGCAAGGCCAGGTCATGCTGATTACACTGGATTTGTAAAATATAAAGGTTTTAATGATTATAGAGGCGGTGGCCATTTTTCAGGTAGAATTACAGCACCACTTGTTTTTGCAGGAGCTGTAGCAAAACAAATATTAAGAAAGAAAAATATAATAATTGGAAGTCATATTTTAAGTATTAAGAATACTAAAGAAGAATATTTTGATAAGGTTAATATAGATGGAGAAACTCTTACAAAATTAACTGAGAAAAAGTTTCCTGTTTTAGATGATAAAGTTGGAGAGGAAATGAAAAAGGTTATATTAGAAGCTAAAAATAATCTAGATTCTGTTGGAGGAATTATTGAATGCTGCATTTTAAACCTTCCGACAGGAAAGGGTGATCCTTTTTTCGATTCTTGTGAGAGTACTTTAAGTCATATGCTTTTTTCCATTCCAGCTGTAAAAGGTGTGGAATTTGGTGAAGGATTTAATATAACTAAGATGAATGGCTCACAGGCAAATGATGATTTTTATGTTGAAGACGGAAATGTAAAAACATATTCAAACAATAATGGTGGAATTTTAGGTGGAATAACAAGTGGAATGCCTCTTGTATTCAGAACTGCGTTTAAACCAACGCCATCTATTTATAAGCCTCAAAAGACTATAAATATGAAGACTAAAGAGAATACTGAAATAAGCATTGAAGGAAGACATGATCCGTGCATTGTTTTGAGAGCTGTGCCTGTAGTAGAAGCTGCAGCGGCACTTGCTGTATTAGATATTATTTTGAGGTGATAATTTAATGAAAGATCTTAATGAAATAAGAAAAGAAATAGATGCTGTTGATAGGAATATGGTAGAGCTTTTTGAAAAAAGAATGAAACTTGTTATGGAAGTTGCTGAATATAAGAAGAAAAATAATCTTCCTGTACTTGATGCAGTACGTGAAAAAAAGGTAATAAGCAAAAATGTATCTTTTTTAAGGAATGAAAAGTTTGCCGAACCCCTTAAAGAATTTTATACTAATTTTATTGAGCTCAGTAAAAAATTAGAGGGAAAAGAGATTTCAGCTGAAGGTCATGAAAAAGAATTTACGAACATTTATGGACTTATAGGAGAAAAGCTTGGACACAGCTATTCTTCAGATATTCATAAGCTTATAATGGGTAAAATAGGTATTAAGGGAATATATAATTTATTTGAGATTCCTAGAAAAAAACTGCATCAAGCAGTGGACACCTTTGAAATTATAAAATGCAAGGGTCTCAATGTTACCATACCCTATAAAGTTGATGTTATGGAAGACTTATGTGAAGTTTCCGATGAAGCTAAAAAGATAGGTGCAGTAAATACCTTGAAATTTACTGCAAAAGGTATAATGGGATTTAATACAGATTATATTGGGTTTGGAAAGATGCTCAAAAAATTTGGTGTTGAAGTTAAGGATAAAACCTGTATGGTTCTTGGAAGTGGTGGAGCTGCTAAGGCAGTAATACAGTACTTAAAAGATAGTGATGCTAAAAAAATATATATTGTTAGCAGAAATCCTGAAAGAGTAAGGGATGCTTATAAAGATTTTGATGTCATAAATTATAAAGAACTTGAAAGTAAAAGTGGAGATGTAATCATAAACTGTACTCCTAAGGGCATGTATCCTAAAGTAGATGAATCACCTGTTAATAAAAGCACTATAGCTAAATATTCTGCTGCTGTAGATTTGATATACAATCCAGTTGAAACCCTATTTCTAAAATATGCTAAGGATGCAGGTATAACAGCAGTAAATGGTTTATATATGCTAGTGAGTCAGGCTATATCTTCAGAGGAAATATGGAATGATATTTCTATAGAGGATAGTGTAGCTGACGAAATCTTTAATATTATTGAAAAGAAGGTTAAACCATGAATTTGGTGCTTATAGGCATGCCGGGATGCGGAAAAACCACAATTGGAAAGCTTTTATCAAAAGAATTAAATATGAAATTTTATGATGCAGATGATTATTTAGAAATTAAAAATAACATGAGAATATCTGAAATGTTTAATATAGGTGAGGATTTTTTTAGAGATTTAGAAAGTAAGGCTTTAGAAGAATTGAGTTACATGCAAAACTCTGTTATATCAACAGGTGGTGGAGCAGTTACAAGAGAAAGAAATATGATAGCCTTAAGAAAAACAGGTAAAATTGTATTTATAAACAGGCCTGTTGACAAAATAATAGAAGATGTGGATACGTCCAATAGACCTCTATTGAAGGAAGGAAAAGATAAGCTTTTTAAGCTTTACAGAGATAGACATGAGCTTTATAAAAAAAATTGCGATTTTGAAGTTTTAAATGAACTCATTATAGAGGAAACAGTGGGAAATATAAAATGTTATTTTGAAAGGAAATGTTAGAATGAAGATTCTTGTTATAAATGGACCTAATTTAAACTTCCTAGGAATAAGGGAAAAGAATATATATGGTAAAAATACTTATGAGGATTTATGTAAGTATGTAAAAGAAGAGGGGAATAAGCTTGGAATTGAAATAGAAACTCTTCAAAGCAATATTGAGGGGGAAATAATAAACTTTCTTCAAGAAGCTTATAACAAGGTTGACGGTATAGTGATAAATCCAGGTGCATATACCCATTATAGCATAGCAATATATGATGCTATAAAATCAATAAGTATACCAACAGTTGAGGTACATATAAGTAATATACATACAAGAGAAGAATATAGAAGAAAATCTGTTACTGCACCTGCTTGCGTTGGACAAATTTGTGGATTTGGATTTTATGGATACATTATGGGCATTATGGCTCTTAAAAATATGCTGCTAAAATGACTTCATTAAGCAATTTTTACAGAGCACAGTATTACCTTTATCGGCAAAGATAGCAGTATCTTTAGTTATAGATTTACCACAAATACTGCAAACTAGTGTGTCTTCTTTTGGTGATTTTTTTTCTTTTAAAATTTTAGGTTTAAGTCTTTTTTTATTGGAAGGTGGATCATAATTTATAGGTTCATCTTCTTCGTCTTTTTTTAGTATAGAATACTGCATTTTAAATTTACTTTCGGGGAAAAGCTCCAATTCAAATCTAGGATTTTTTGAATCATAAGATTCCTCTATAATTATTCTTCTCACCTGAGCATCGTTTATTATAATTCCACTTTTTTCTATACCATCAAAAATGCTTTTAGTTATATTATTTGTGTCCGGATGCCTTTTTTCACTTTTATAAAAAACCTTTAAGACAGCAATGACAGATTCAGAAATTATTGTATTTGGATTTTGTGATCTTGCTTCGTAAGCTATAGTTTCTTCGTATACAGCATATCTATCATAATATTTTCCAGAATTATATGGCAAAATAGCTCTTCCATTTACATTAGATAATTTAAAATTGGATTTTGATATTGGAGAACCACTGACCACTATTTTTGCATAAGAATTTTTCATAAGATACTCCTTTAATAAATATAAAACAAACTATATATAGTATAACACAAACATACGTTCAATAATATTGCGAATTAACATTGATTTGTAACATTAAAAAAATTCTATAAATCTTATCATAACTGGGGCTTGGGTCATATTGTATTACCGATAATAGTTAATATATTACTGTAAATATAAAGATATATTATATCTTGTAAAGAAGGATAATGGGATTTCACCCAAACCTCGTATAATGTAGAGAGTGTTTGTATTAGGTTAAGAAGGATAATGGGCAAAGCCCAAGCCTCGTGTATGATAAAATTCAATAAGACTTGCTTCAAATTATAAAAAGACTTAGAAATTTTAATTTGTTTGAGCTTTTTTTCAGCGAGTTATTAAAATTACTTATTATTTTTATAATTTTGAGCTTAGTCTTATGATTTTTATTTAATGTTTCAAAATATTATTACTTCGCAATAGTGTTTTGAAGTTATACTATCATGTGATAAAATAGTATAAGAGGAAAAAGGTTGGAAGGAGTAATTAAATGGATAAGGACATTAAAATACTTGCTATAGAAAGTAGCTGCGATGAAACTGCTGCTGCTGTTGTTGTTAATGGTAGAAAAGTGCTATCAAATATAATATCATCTCAGATAAATATACATGAAAAATTTGGTGGGGTTGTTCCAGAAATTGCATCGCGAAAGCATATTGAAAATATAGCATTAGTTGTAGAGAGTGCCATGAAAGAAGCAAATGTGGATTTTAATGATATTGATGCTGTTGGTGTTACGTATGGTCCTGGGCTTGTGGGAGCATTACTTGTAGGACTTCAATATGCCAAAGGACTTGCTTATTCGATAAATAAACCACTTGTAGGAGTTAATCATATAGAAGGACATATAAGCGCAAATTTTATACAATACCCTGAACTTGAACCACCTTTTGCATGTTTGGTTGTTTCAGGTGGTCACACTTTTATAGTGTATATGAAGGATTATGGTGAATTTGAGGTATTAGGTCAAACCAGGGATGATGCAGCGGGAGAAGCTTTTGATAAAGTTGCTAGGGCAATAGGACTTGGTTACCCAGGTGGACCTAAAATTCAGGAAATATCTAAAAAGGGAGATCCAAATGCAATAGAATTTCCAAGAGCTAAATTTCATGACGATTCCCTTGATTTTTCATTCAGCGGGATAAAATCTGCTGTATTAAATTATTTAAATACTATGAGAATGCAAGAAAAAGAGATAAATAGAGCTGATGTTGCTGCTTCGTTTCAAAAAAGTGTTGTTGATGTTTTAGTTGATAATACTATTAAAGCATGCAAAATTAAAAATATACATAGAATAGCTGTTGCGGGTGGTGTGGCATCAAATAGTTGCCTTAGAAATAGTATGATAAGTAAAGGAAAAGAGAACAAAATAGAAGTTTTATTTCCTGAGCCAATACTTTGTACTGATAATGCAGCTATGATTGGAAGTGCTGCATACTTTGAGTTTAAAAAGGGAAATATAGCGCCATTAAATTTAAATGCAATACCTAATTTGAAGCTTGGTGAAAGATAAATTGTAAAAAAATGGTTGTAAATTTAGAAAATTTATACTACAATATATATGTAATATATTTACAATTTTAATAAACCGCATAAATCGATATGAAAGGTGTGGGTTTGCATGGTTTCGGGAGCATATACGCGAAATGGTGGCGGTAAAATAGAAATTGCAAAAAGTAAAAAACATATTGTTTATAAATATGTATCACACAAAAAAATTTTTACTATAGCTTTAGTGATTCTTATTTTATTTGTAGTTGCAGTTGTTTTCTTAAATTTAACAACTTATAACTTTGTTAGTAAAAATGCAGTGTATATTGTAAAGATGAGTTTCGGTTTTACATTAATTGGAATACTATTTGGATGCTTTTTATCTATTATAGGAGCTGCATGGTATAGAAAAAAAGTAACTATGGTACAAAATGATGAAGATATAAAAAACTATTCTAGAATTATAAAAGCCGATATAGAGAGAACGAGCAGATTGTTTAGAAACAAAAGGTTTAATTTTATTAAAATAAGCAATATTACTATATTAAAAAATTGGATTGATGCTTTTAGCAGAATATCGTCTAAGTTAACTAAAAATGAGCTTCAAGAACTTTTTGATTATTATTGTCAAATGGATAAATTGATAGATTATGAAATAAGGATAAATAAGCATCTTGAAGTTATGCAGTGTTATGCTCTTAAAGATTATCCATACATGAAAGAGTATAATGAGTTAATAAAGGGGTTTAGTATAGAAGTAAATGCTTTATTTAAAATTGATATAACATCACTCAAGACAAAGCTTCAACTGTTGTGCAGCTGAAAGTGTATGTGCGGAAGGGAAACTTTAAAGTGTTTAAAAATTTAAAAAATGAAATAACAGATGTTAATTTTATTGTAAGTATGGCAATGATAATATGCCTGTTTGTTATAATGTTTGTATTTATTGGAAAAGTTGATTTTAGAGTCATGTATTTCTTTGTTGAAATAATTTTGGACATTATGATTCTTTTTATATTTGTAAGTTCTGTTTCTATATATAAGTACACTGAGAACACATTGATTTTAACTGTAGGTATTGTTTATCTATTCATAGGCGTTTTTAATTTTTGCTCATGTTTTTATGCTGCATATAATCAAAATAGTATAGATTATTTATATAAAATATCAGCTTCTGCATTATATTTTGAAAGTCTGTCTATATTATTTTTAAGTGCAGTAATAGATAAAAAAGTAAAAGTTAAATATTTTTCAATAAGTTGTTTTGCAATTACAGGTGCTGTTATTGCGTATTTATATACACAAAAGTATAATTTGCTGAATTTTTATATAGACCATTTAAATGGTAGTAGATTTTTTTATATTAATGAACTTATATTAATAAGTATATGTATTATTTCCATTTGGCTTTTTATACATAAAAAAGGTAAAATTAAAAATAGAATAGTTTATTATTTTATAATCAGTCTACTTTTTAAAATAATATCTATTTTAGTTTTAAATTTTGGTATTGTTAATAATTTGGTTTGGGTTACTAGTATGATTTTTAAAACTCTATCTATATATGTAATTCAAAATTTGGTTGTGAGCATGTCGATAATAAATCCTTATGAAAAATTATTTTATAAAATAAAAGTGACTAATAAGGAACTTAATGATAAAAATATTGAACTTGAAAAACTTAATGTGCAACTTTCAAATGAAAATAATATAAGAAAATCTGTAAGTAATGTTCTTTTGGAAAGTTCTCAAAGATATATGCAGATACTTCAAATGCTGCCGGATGCTATATTTATTCATGATAATGGTAAATGCACTTTTGTAAATAATATGGGTATAAAATTGCTTAAAATTAAAAACATAGATGATATTATAGGTAAGGATATAGTTGATTTTATACATAAGGATTATAGGGAGAGTGCAAAAGAAAGAATAGACATGGTAAATCGTACTGGAGAGGACTGTCAATTTAAAGAGGAAAAAATTATAAGTACATGCGGCGATGAGACTTACGTTGAAGCTGCCACTATGATGTTTTCCAAAAGTTCTAAATTAAGTATAAGTATAGTTAGAGATATAACGGAAAAGAAAAAGAATGAAGAGAGTAAAAGAATTGTTGAACATGCTCTTTATTATGATAAAATACGTAAAGAATTTTTTGCAAATCTATCTCATGAATTAAGAACTCCTTTAAATATAATTTGTTCTGCAATGCAGTTAATAAAAGTTAGTTTAGAGAATAATGATAGTGAAAAAGTAATGAACTATTTTAATATGATGAATCAAAATAGTTATAGACTTACTAAGATTATAAATAATTTAATTGATATAACTAAAATAGATGCAGGATATTTTTCAGTTGAATTTCATAATGAAAATATTGTAAGTGTTGTAGAAGATATAACTATGTCCGTAATTGAGTTTGTAAAAAGTAAAGGTGTAGATATTATATTTGATACAGATATAGAAGAAAAGATAACAGCAGTTGATAAAGATAGTATGGAAAGAATAATGCTTAATTTATTATCTAATGCTGTAAAATTCACACCAGCTGGTGGTAAGATAATTGTTAGCGTTAACGATAAAAAGGACAGTATTGAAATAAGAGTTAAGGATAATGGAATAGGAATCCCTGATAATATGCAGCAGGCTATATTTGAAAGATTTATACAGGTTAATAAAACATTCACAAGAGAGAAAGAGGGAAGCGGAATAGGACTTTCTATTGTTAAAGCACTTGTAGAAATGCATGGTGGTACCATTAGAATAGATAGTAAAATTAATGTTGGAAGTGAATTTATAATTGACCTTCCAATAAGGTTAGTTTCCAAGGACGGCAACAAATTAGGCGGGGATGACCTTAACAGAAAGCAAAAAATAAATATAGAATTATCGGATCTTTAATATCAATATATTATCGGTAATAAAATTTGCTCCAAAACCTACGTATGCTTAGTAAGTGCTGGAACAAATACCGCCATGTAAATAATCTCCAATTTAATATGCTTTAATAAGGCAATCAGATTGGAGATTTTAATATAATATTCATAAATAAAAGTCTGCTAATTTTAGTGATACTATAATTTGTTATATTTATAAATTTTGACCGTTACTTTCGATAACTTTCTTATACCAATAAAAGGACTTCTTTTTTTTGCGTTCCAACGTACCTTCTCCAGCATCATTTTTATCAACATAAATAAATCCATAACGTTTTCTCATCTCACCAGTACTTGCGGAAATAATATCAATAGCACTCCATGGAGTGTATCCAATAACATCTACACCATCTTCTTCAACATTATCAATTTCACCTATACCATTTTCAGCAACAAATAAAGGAATTTGATAACGGTCATATAAATCATTTAAAGTAATTCTTAAGCCAACTGGATCTATTTGCCATCCCCATTTTGTAGCCTTTAGAAATGGATTAATACCTCTCTTGAATACATTACCAGGTACTCGTTTAATTTTACTTATGCTTTCAACGCCTGAGAAATAATAGGAAAATGCCAAATAATCAACTTTACCTTTCATTAAAATTTCTTCATCATCTTTTTTCATAGGAATTGTTGCATTATGCTTTTTTATAAATGCATGACATGAATTTGTATAATAACCTTTAGTTTGAATATCTCCATAGAAAAAAATTGGTTCCATTTTTTGCTTTGCTTCAAAAATATCTTTTGGGTTACAGGTTGCTCCATAACATAATGCATATGATAGCATACATCCTATTTGAAAAGTAGGATTGATTTTTTTACCTTCAATAACTGCTAATGCACTTGCTAAACACATATGATGACTAGAGGTAATCATAGTTTGTCCTTTATTCTCGTCCTTATCATATTCAATACCACCACAAAGACATGGTGAAGGTCCTGATAATGCCATAATTTCATTAAATGTCATCCAATATTTAACTCTATTCTTATATCTTTTGAACCAGCAGTTAAGACGTCAGAAACACTAACGCCTTTACCATCAACATTAAAAGCACCCTCTAATTGATTTGCTGCAGTTGCGCCACCCCATAAAAAATTTTTCCTCATAGATCTATCTCCTCTAATTATTATTTATATAAATAATTTTCACAAAAATCGTTGAAGTATCCAATTAGTATACCCATGCATACAAGATTAATAATGGTTCCTTCACGAATTGTGTTTGTATTTTTGCCTAGTAGAAACATTGCAATAACTGCAATAGCTACAAATACAATATCAGATCCTATTCTATAAAATTTAAAACTTTTACTAGTTTTTTTGGATAATACCAAGCATAATGATTCACACGGTGCTGCAACAATACGAGCACTTGTTACTAAAGAAATACCAAATGCATTAATTATTAATCCAGCCGCAAAAATAATTAACTCTATAAAATAATTATCAACAACTAAATTAGCTGTTAAAAAAAAATCATACATAAAGAAATTTAATACAACACCACAAATAATTCCCGGAATCATTTGTAATAACTGCAATTTTTTAAATGATTTATTTAGTATGATAATTTGTATAATCATTAAACAAGTATTCCCAATAATGCTAATATATCCTATTCTTAAACCTGTTAACAAAGATAAATTATATGTCATTGCATTAAATGTTGATTGTCCTAACATCATCTTTACCATCAAGGTGTTACCTAAACTTGAAATGACCATTCCACCAAAATACCATATATACTTTTTCATATATCTCACCTCAATGGTAGTTTATTACTTTATAATAATGGCGTAAATAAAACTAAAAAAAAAGCAACAATGTTGCTTTTTTTTTCTTCTAAATTTGTATTTTAATGAAACAGTACTGTCATAATATATTTTTTTGACTATACTTTTGTCTCTGCAATTCATATCTTTTCTCTAATTCTATCTTATATTCTAAATTTTTTTGATAATTTTCATTAAAACAGCATGAATATAAAATATCTAAAATGAGTCCTGTGCTTATCAAAGAAGAATAGTTACAAATATTATAGATAATTTTTTCTCTTGTACTAACATTTAAAACACAATCAGCAATCTTACTTAGCCTATTATTTCCTAAAGATGTAATTGCAATTGTAGGTACACCTTGCCGCTTTAATGTTTGTGCCACTCGTACAATTCTTGTAACTTCGCCGCTATAAGATAATAAAATATAACAATCTTTTTTTTGTGAACTTACACTGCGAATATATTGCATATCTAAACTTTCATATAGTACAACGGTTTTAGTAATTCTAAGCATTCGCTCTTGAAAAATTTTTGCTAAATTAATAGAAGATCCTGACGAAAAAATATATATATTATCTGCTTTTAAAATCATTTGAGTTGCCTTGCTTAAGTTTTCTATACTTAAACACTCCAATGTATCTTTTGCTATTTCTTGGTAAAGAAGGCTTAAATTATTTGCAATTTTATATTTATTATCTTTTTCGGTAAAGGGTATATTTTTATTTATATTTTCTTGAATAGAAGTTAGATACCTTAATTCATGAATATATGTTTTCTTGAAATCTTCAAAACCTTTACATCCAAATTTTTTACACAATCTAACAACGGTAGAAGCGGAAGTAAGTGTTTCATTTGCGATTTTTCTTGCTGAAAGCGAATTAATTTCTACTCCCATTTTCTGAATGTATTCTATAATAATTTGTTCATTTGAAGAAAACTTTTCTATTTGTTCCATCTGTTCATTTATTAACATTATTATCACCTACCAATATATTATTGTATCAATAAAACAATTCAACAAGAAAAGATAAACAATAACAATACTATGCATATAATCAAAAGGTATGTTATTTAAATCATTTTCAGTTAGTTTAAATAATGTATTTAACTTATTCTAATAATTTTAATATATAAGTATTTTTTACACAATACTTTTTAATTCTTTAGGCAAGGCATGTGTCAATCATAATTGTTATTACAGATGGATAGTACTTTCATGTTTTACTCCAAAGGGAATTACTATTGATGAAGTAACAATTGAAAAAAACTCTAATAAATCTTGGCAAAAAAATCATAAAATATTTAGATAGTATTATAATACATAAGTTTTGTACAAAACCATCACGTGTTGACGAGAAAAGCAATGTCAGCATCTTTTAAACTAATTATGGTCAAAGCACATTGTCTACGCCCAAAATTCCGTAGGCACGGAGGAATTTTTACCTTGTTTTACCCCAAAAGAGAATTAACATTGATGAAGTAACAATTTAAAAAAATTCTAATAAATCTTGATAAAAAAATAATAAATTCTTAGATATTTCAATTTGTTTGAACGTTATCATATGCGAGGTTTGGGCTTTGCACATTATCCTTCTTAACCTAATACAAGCACTCTCTATATTATGAGAGTGCCTGTTTAAATCATCATTAATATTGGAAAATAAAAGTTATTAATCGTAAATATTAAAATTGCCTATATTTTATAAAGAAGGATAATGGGTCTACGACCCAAACCCCATTTATGATAAGATTTATAGAATTTTTTTAATGTTACGAATCAATGTTAATTCTCTTTCTTTAGTTAAATTCTATTTTGTTATCTTTAACAGATATTTTAACGTTACTTCCTTTTTTGTATATTCCCTTTATATAGAATTCAGCAAGTTCATCTTCTATATATTTTTGTATTGTACGTCTTAATGGACGGGCACCATATTTTTTATTATAGCCCTTTTCCAATATGAAGTTTTTGACATCATCAGTTATTTCTATGTTGATATTTTTCTCTTTACCTTCATTTATTATTTCTTTAAGCATTAGATCTGTTATCTTTAATAATTCTTCTTTATTCAATTCCGTGAATATGATAGTTTCGTCTATTCTATTAAGAAATTCTGGTCTAAAAGTTTCACGAAGTACATCTTTAATTTTACCAGAAAGTGAGGAATAGTTGTCACGTGTAAAACCTATTCCGCTGGATTTTAAATTAGTTCCAGCATTTGAGGTCATAATTATTATGGTATTTTCAAAATTAACAGTTCTTCCCTGACTATCTGTAAGCCTGCCATCTTCAAGTATTTGAAGTAATATATTGAAGACATCAGGATGTGCTTTTTCAATTTCATCAAGCAATATAACTGAGTAAGGATTTCTTCTGACCTTTTCAGTTAATTGACCACCATTATCGTAACCTACATATCCTGGAGGAGCTCCTATTAATTTAGATACTGTATGCTTTTCCATGTATTCAGACATATCTATTCTTATGAGTGCCTTTTCATTTTGAAATAATTCTGAAGCTAATGTTTTAACGAGTTCAGTTTTACCAACACCAGTAGGACCAACAAATATAAATGAAGAAGGTTTCTTTAATTTTTTAAAACCAGATCTATTTCGTCTGATGGTTCTAGCTATACTCGATACAGCTTCATTTTGACCTATAATTCTCTTATGAAGTCTTTCTTCAAGATTAAGTAGCTTTTCTGCTTCCATTTCTGTTATCCTTTGTACAGGAATCTTGGTCCATGATTCTACAACAGAAGCTACATCATCTAAAGTTAGTACAACGTTATTACAATCTTTATTAAAAGTATCTATTTTAGTTTGTATTTTACATTCGTCAACTTTATATTCAGCAGCTTTTTCAAAATCATTTGCTTCTGCACATGTGCTTATTTTATCTTGCACATCTGTAAGTTCTTTTTTCAGTGCTTCTAATTCTACAAGACCTTTGTTCTTTAAGTTTGCTCTGGAACCAGCTTCATCTATTACGTCAATTGCTTTATCAGGGAAAAATCTATCAGATATATATCTACCTGATAATTTTACAGCACTCTCGATTATATCATTTGGAATAATTATTTTATGATAATTTTCATAATAAGGTTTAATTCCTTTTATGATTTCAACTGTTTCCTCCATAGTAGGTTCCTCTACCATGATTGGTTGAAAACGTCTCTCAAGGGCGGAGTCTTTTTCGATATATTTTCTATATTCGTCTATAGTTGTTGCACCTATAATTTGAAGCTCACCTTTAGCAAGAGCTGGTTTTAAAATGTTTGCTGCACTTAATGAACCACTTTCTGCATTTCCAGCTCCCATTATATTATGAATTTCATCGATGATTAAAATTATATTTTTATAATGATATACTTCATCAATAATGCCTTTCATTCGAGCTTCAAATTGTCCTCTAAATTGAGTACCTGCTACTATGGAATTCAGTTCAAGCATATATACTTCGGTATTCAGAAATCTTGCAGGTACGTTTTTTTGTGCTATTCTTAAAGCAAAACCTTCAGCTATAGCTGTTTTACCAACACCAGCTTCTCCTATTAATATAGGATTATTTTTTGTCCTTCGGTTTAAAATTTGAATTAATCTGTCAATTTCTCTTTCTCTACCTACTATGGTATCAATTTCACCATTTTTAGCCTTTAAAGTTAAATTTATTCCATACGAATCTAGATATTTTTTCTTTTTGATTTTTTTATTGCTATTACTCGTTTGTGTGCTGATATTTTCAGAAGTTTTATCTTGATACTGCTGTGAATCATTAAGGCTATTATTCAGAAAATTTAATAAACCTCCAGCACCATTTTCATCTGATATTTTATTTAAATCAACGCCATTAAGCATTTCATTCATTTGATTATTTAAGTTTTGAAAATCCTCTTCCTTCATATCTTTAGGATCAATCATTTGAGTTAAGGGAGAGATTCCTAATTTTTTTGCACAAGGCAGGCATAAACCTACTAATTCCTGCTTACCATTTACTTCTTTGTTTGTGAAAATAACTGCTACATTTTTTTTACATACAGAACAAGTAACCATAAGTATCATCATCTCCATGTTTCAAGTTTGCGTTTAATTATATTATATCAAAGAAAAAAGAAATTCACAGATTAATTTATTTAAAAAAAAGCACAATATAGTTTATAATATAAATGTTAGATATTATTCCAATTGGAGGAGTTAATAATGGAAAAACATGATTTAGTTGTTATAGGCGGAGGAGTGTCAGGACTTGCAGCAGCTATTTCTGCAAAAAAATCTGGAATAGAGGATATAGTTTTAATTGAGCTTGAAGATGAACTTGGAGGAATTTTAAATCAATGCATTCATAATGGTTTTGGTAAAGAAATTTTTAAAGAAGAACTTACAGGTACAGAATATGTACAAAAGTTTATAGATGAATTCTTAGAATTAAATATAACATATAAATTAAATACTATGGTAACTAGCATAAGTAATGATAAAGTAGTAAATGCTGTAAATGAAAAAGACGGTATAATTGAAATAAAGGCTAAAAGTATAATTTGGGCTGCAGGAGCCTTAGATAAAATGAAAAAGAATATAAGATTTTTATCAAATGGTTTGAGCGGTATTTATTCGGCAGTTATGGTGCAGAAACTCATAAATGTAGATGGTTATATGCCCGGTAAGAGTATGATAATATTAGGTGCAAATAAAATTGGAGTTTTACTTGCTAAAAGGATATTTTTGGAGGGAGGAAAAGTAAAAGCTGTAATAGATAATGAACTTGACCTTGAAAAGCGAGATGAAACTATAGAATCATTGGCTGAAGTTAATATACCTTTTTTATATGATTATAAAGTTGTACGATTAAAGGGAAAAGATAGGCTAGAAGGAGTATACATTTTAGCTAGGGGAGAAGAAAAATTTATTTCTTGTGATACACTTATTCTTGCTTCAAAGTTATTACCCAATGATAAACTTATTAAGAAAGCTAATATTAAAAAAGCGGATTCTGTTGGTAACATTCATAAAGTTAGCACTAATGTCCCTGGAATTTTTATAGTTGGTAATTCATCGTACATACATGAATTTAATTCTCAGGATATAGTTTTAGAGAGCTATGAAATAGGAGAGATTTCTGCAGAATATGTTAATATGAATGAGGAATAGTTTGATATTTGCCTTTTTATGGATTATACTTATTTTGTGAAATGGAGATGATATTATGACAAATAAATTATTTTATGATGATCCGTATATATGCGAGTCAGAAGGAAAAATAGTTGATATAAAGGAAAAAGATAATAAATATGAGGTAGTTTTGGATAAAACTTCTTTCTATCCAGAAGGAGGAGGACAGCCTTGTGATTTAGGCACTATAAATGGTATACCTGTTGAATATGTATATGAAAAAGATGATACTATTTATCATGTTATGAGTGTGAAACCTGAAGGAGATACTGCAAAGTGTAAGGTGGATTTTAATAGGAGACTGGATAACATACAGCAGCACACAGGTGAGCATTTGCTGTCGGCTGCTTTCTTTAAATTATATGGAGGCGTAAACTGTGGCTTTCATATGGGGGATGACTACATAACTGTCGACATAGATATGGAGAATGTAACACCTCTTATGGTTAAAAAAATTGAAGATGAGGCAAATTCATATGTATATGCGAATGTACCAACAAAGACTTATTTTATGAGTAAATCTGAAGCAGAAAAATTGCCACTTAGAAAGGCAATAAAGGCAGAAGGAAGAATTAGAATAGTTCAGCTTGGTGATGTGGATTACAGTGCTTGCTGTGGAACTCATGTTAATAGGACTGGTGAAGTTGGCATTATAAAAGTACTTAAAACTGAAAAATATAAAGGTATGACACGAGTATACTTTAAGTGCGGAAAGAGAGCTTTTGATCAATGTGCTAAAGAACATGAGATTGTATTAGAACTTCAAAAAAGTCTTTCAATAGATGAAGATAACATTTTAAATAAGGTTGAATCTAACAAAGATGAAATTACATCTTTAAAGAAAAAAGTATCTGATTATAAGAAGACAGAAGCTAAAGGAGAGGCTAAAAAGCTTACCCAAAATGCAAGTAATGGTGTTATATCAGCACATTATGATGATGGCGATTTTAGCTTTATTGAGGCAATATATGATGATATTAAAGATGAGAAGTTTGTTGCTATTTTAACTTCTGGTATAGATAATAGAATTTTATTTGCTCAGAATGGCAGTGATTCTATTGAATGTGGAAAGATATTTAAGCAGAATATAAAAGAATATAATGGACGTGGCGGCGGAAATGCCAAGAGAGCTCAGGCAGCATTTAAGAATAAAGATGATTTAAGTAAATTTGCTGAGTTTTTAAGAAATGAAGCAAAGTAATAATATTTTGAAACATTAAATAAAAATCATAAGTCTAAGTTCCAAATTATAAAAATACTAAGAAATTTTAATAACTCGCTGAAAAAAAGCTCAAACAAATTAAAATTTCTAAGTCTTTTTATAATTTGGAACAAGACTTATTGAATTTTATTTAAATCGTTTCCAAAATATTATTACTTTGCTTAGAAGGTAGATGCAAGGAGGATTTTCTTCCGCTCCGCTGCGGAAAATCGGAATTAAAAGTTTATATAGGGCTAAACCTTTAATAGCTCATATATGATAAGAGTGCTTTTATATGGTTAAGAAGGATAATTATCATTCTTGGGGTTTGGGTGAAATCCCATTATCCTTCTTTACAAGATATAATATATCTTTATATTTACAGTAATATATTAACTATTATCGGTAATACAATATGACCCAAACCCCAGTTAGGATAAGATTTATAGAATTTTTTTAATGTTACAGATTAATGTTAATTCGCAAACTATAACATGCAAGGGGTGATTTAGGTGAAAAATTTGTTTGAATTTTCAGTAAAAACGCATAAGGATGAAGAGTTTATAGATATAACAAGTTTAGCTCAAGAGGCTGTGGATGAAAGTGGGATTTTTAATGGTGTGGCTATTGTGTTTTGTCCACATACTACCGCTGGAATTACTATAAACGAAAATGCAGATCCAGATGTTGTACGTGATATTTTAGTTAATTTAGATAAAGCTTTTCCAAAAAAAGGTGACTATAAACATATTGAAGGCAATTCACATGCACATATTAAATCTTCACTTATGGGAACTAGTAAAGAAATTATTATTGAAAATGGAAGGTTGAAACTTGGAACCTGGCAGGGGATATACTTTACCGAGTTTGACGGACCGAGAAATAGAAAATTATTTGTTAAAATAATATAGAATTAAAGGGAAGTAACAGTGCTTTGGAACATTAAAAAAATTGTATAAATCTTATTATAGGTGGGGTTTGGGTCAAGGACCCATTATCCTTCTTTATAAAATACAGGCTATCTTAATGTTTACGGCTAACAACTTAGCTTAAAATCCTAAAAGTTTCAATAACTCGCATATGGTATGAGTGCTCTTATATGATTAAGAAGGATAATGGGCTTCGCCCAAACCTCGTGTATGATAACATTCATTAGAATTTTTAAAATTGTTCCTTCAGCACTGTTACTTCCCTTTATGGGTAAAGCAAGGAAGAAATTTCTCCGTGTCTACGGAATTTTGGGCGTAGATTGGGTTGAACTTTATTATAAGTACTTTTTAACATATAAAAGGCTTGAGCCAAGCATATTATCCTTATTTATAAAGTATAGGCTACTTTAATATTTAATATCAATATTGAAGATTATCTAAACAGGTACTCTCATAATATAGAAAGTTCCTGTTTAAAGTAAAGAAGGATAATAAATAAAGTGTTAAGCCATGCGTAATTTAAAGAATGCTTGTATTAGGTTAAGAAGGATAATGGGCTAAAGCCCAAACCTCGTGCATGATAATACTGTTTTTATTCATTATTTAGTATTTTTCGTAGTGGAGCGGAGAAAAAGTTACCATGCATTTATTCTGTATGAGAAGTAACAATATTTTGGGAACGATTTAAATAAAATTGTATAAATCTTAGGGTGATATTTTGAAAAGACTTAGAAATTTCAATTTGTCTGAACGTTAGTGAGTTATTGAAATTTCTTAGGATTTTTAAAATATCACCCTTAGATTTATTAATTTTATTTAATGTTCCAAAATATTGTTACTTCTCATCGTTCATTAGAGATTTAATAACTTCTCCTCCAATAATCATTCCGGCAACGGGAGGAACAAAGGATATACTTGCAGGTATCTGCCTTTTTTTAGTGCATTTTCTAGAACCATTAGCACATACACAGCCTTCCTTGCAAGTTATAACTTCATCTGCTTTTGGTTTCATAGGAATTTCTTTTGAATATAGAACTTTAAGAGATTTAACACCTCTTTTTCTAAGTTCATGTCTCATAACTTTTGCAAGAGGGCAAATCGATGTCTTATATATATCTGTAATTTCAAATTTAGTTGGATCCAACTTGTTTCCGGTACCCATACAGCTTATCAGGTTTATACCGCTTTTTTCGCACCATACCGCGAGGGCTATTTTAGTTGATACTGTATCAATAGCATCAATAACGTAGTCTATATCAGAAGGTATTAAATCTTTAAGGTTATCTTCTGTTACAAAAGTTCTGTGAGTTTGAACATCACATTTAGGATTTATATCAAGTATTCTTTCTTTCATTACATCTACTTTGGGTTTAGATATGGTTTTAAAGGTTGCTTCAATTTGCCTATTTATATTTGTGAGGCATACAGTGTCATCATCTATTAGAATGATTTTACCTATGCCGGATCTCGCAAGTGCTTCTACAGAATAACTTCCAACCCCACCTACACCGAATATAACTACTTTACTATTTTTTAATTTTTCTAATTTTTCTTTTCCAATTAATAGTTCAGTTCTCGAGAGAAAATGTTGACGCATTTATATAATCTGCAATTTTATTTGAATTACAGACTTTTCACCACCTTTAAATTTAATTTATATATTATATTGATTTGGATTAAGTGTTTTATTATATGTATACGTGGCATTTTGAAAATTAAAGCTACGTATATGTTTTAATAAAGCTTAACTATTTAAAATCTATAGAACATATTAATTTTAACATTTTTTTATTTTATAGCAATATTATATTCATAAAACAGTACTAATTATTAAAAATTTTAATAATTGTGTAGAAATAAATACAAATATTAAGAATTTAGTATATGAAAACATTTAACACACTCATAATCCTAAATTACAAAAAATAATCTATTTTGTCAAATAAAATAAACTTGTGATATATTGTATACAAGGATTTTTATGTAATATAAATTTTACAGAAAAAAGGTGGATAATGTGAACAGAAGTATTAAAAATAAGCTCATAATAAGTATTAGTTCAGTATGTATGATTCCTTTTATAGTGTTTGGTGTTATTATGTACAGGAATGTTTATGATGTTTTAATGAACAAGCTAAGTAGAGATTCTAAACAGAATTTGATAGAAGTGAATAGGGGTATAGATAATTATTTTAAGACTATGGAAAATAATATAGATATTCTTAGTGGAAACTATGATGTGCAGAATGTAAATTCTAATCCACAGTTTGAGACATATGTGTTATCAGCTTTGCAGGATATAAAGGAAAACAATAAAGATGCTATAAATGTATATTTTGCGAATACTTCAAAAAAGCTTTATATGTATCCTGAAGTTAAGCTTCCAGATGGTTTTGATCCGACAAGTAGGGATTGGTATAAAAATGCAGTTCAAAATACAGGAAAGGACGTATTTAGCAATGTATACACAGATGCAGCTACTAAGAAAAATATAATATCTGTATCTAAAGCTGTATATAAAGATGGCAATTTAGTTGGTGTAGTTTGTATGGATGTTGATTTAACTAAGCTAAGTGAAAGTATGAGCAGTATTAAAATTGGACAGGAAGGATATGTATATGTAACTGATAGAGAAGGAACTATGATTATACATCCTGACAAGTCACAAAGAGGAAAGAAAAATGTAACTAAATTATCAATTTGGAATAATATAAAGAATAATAAAACAGGATTTATTCAATATAAAACTGGTAATCAGAAACGTTATGCGGCATTTTTATTAAATGATAATTTGGGGTGGAAGATAGTAGGCTCAATGAACGAAAATGAACTCTCAAGAGACACATCTTCAATATTAAAAATGACATTACTATTAATATTTATTATTATCATACTATCAGTTATCGCGGCAATATTAATAAGTAAAACTTTTTCTAAGCATATAAATAAAATAGTTGATGTTACTAAACTTGGAGCTGATGGTGATTTATCAGGGAAGGTTGAAATTAATACTAAGGATGAATTTGGTAGACTAGCTAAATATTTTAATGAAATGATAGAAAATATACATAGCCTATTAAGTAATGTAAAGAACTCTTCAAATAATGTTATGAATTCATCTAAGACTATATTAAAAATGTCTGGTGAAACCAACAAAGCTGTAGAGGAAGTAGCTGAGACAATTGATGGGATAGCACAGGTAGCCTATTCACAGGCAGAGGATATATCAAATGGAGTTAATGAGTTTAATAAATTAGGTGATAAAATTACATCAATTAAATCCATGACAGATAAAATAAATGAACTATCCCAAAATGCTAATGACTTAAGTAAAAGTGGACTTAATATGATGGATGTTTTAATTGAGAAAACAAAACTTTCAAATGATTCTTCGAAGGAAGTATCAAAGGCTGTAAATGATATGATTGAGTCCTCAAATACTATAGGAACTATTACGGATACTATAAATGGAATTGCAGAGCAAACAAATCTTTTGGCATTAAATGCAGCAGTTGAAGCAGCTAGAGCTGGGGAAGCTGGAAAGGGATTTTCTGTAGTAGCAGAAGAAGTTGGAAAGCTTGCAGAGGAATCAACTGAAGCAACCAAAGAAGTTAAAAGGCTTATTGAAGATATAAAATGTAAAAATAGTATGGTAGTTAATTCAATTGATACTTCTTTAAAATTTTCTAATGAACAAACTGTGTCTGTAACTCAAACTAAAGATATATTTAATAGGATTTTAAAGGCACTAGATAATTTAGTTAGTGATATAAGAAATATAGAAGTTTCTATAAATGATACTTACCATAGCAAAAATTTTATATTGGAAAAATTGGAAAGTATATCTTCTTCATCCGAGGAATCGGCTGCAAGTTCTGAGGAGGTATCTGCAGCGGCAGAAGAAGTATCTGCTAGTATGAATGAATTTAATAAGATGTCACAAGATTTAGAAAAAGTTGCAGCAGAGCTTGAAAAGGAAATAAATAAATTTATTTTATAACATTACAAAAAAATGTAAATAAGCAAGATATCGAAGTTGAAAATTGAATTTTTTAAAAAAGATAATTTTATAATTATTATTTAAAGCAGTTAGCAATTATACGTATATGTAAATTAAATCATCTACGTTAAAGCTAACTGCTTTAATTTTTTTGTTCATAAAATTGAAAAATATTATGATATAAGGCTAATTTAATGCAATTTTAAGCTCAACAAAAGAAAATCAAAGTAAAACAAAGAAATTACAAGTATTAATAATATTGAGATAATTCTTAATGGGAATGAGTTTATTTCAACAAATGGTAAAATTATATTAAGTTTGAAGTTTATATATTAATTAACTATAATTTAAAATGTAAACAAAATATAAACTATCGTAAAACGTAAAATTTACTGAAAACGAAATTCACTTTTATGGAGAACTAAATTATTAATTCAAAAGGGGGATGAATGGGTTTATAAGTAAAAGGCTTTGTTTATGTTACTTGACAATAGAATCTTATCGTAAATTTATAATAAAAATTGGAGGTTTTGAAAAGTGAAAAAAAGGAATATGGCTATTTTAGGAATGTTTATGATGATGGCATCCCTAGGTATTTCAAAGAATCATGTCTTTGCGGCTACTAATGTTACTTCTAACACATCTGGAATTGAAGTTCAATCGTTTAATACACCAACAAGTACAAGCACCAATAGTATAAAAGCTAACATTAAAGTCATTAACAATACAGGAGCAGATGTAGATTTATCGACTTTAAAGTTAAGATATTACTTTACTGAAGAAGGTACTGAAGCTGAAAGCTTCTGGTGCGATTATTCTGGATTAATGGGTGGTGCTACTGGATATCATAATGTAGATACAAGTAAGGTAAGTGGTAATTTCGTAAAATTAGATGCAGCTCAATCAACAGATAAAGCTAATCAATATGTTGAAATAAGTTTTGGTAGTGGTTCAGGAACACTTGAAAAGGGAGCATATCTTATGGTTCAGATGAGATTTGCAAAATCTGACTGGACTAGCTATGATCAATCAAATGATTATTCATTTAATCCTTCAGCAACGGATTATGCAGATGCTAATAACGTAACTGGGTATGTTAATGGTAAGCAAGAATGGGGACAAGAACCAAATCCAGCACCTACTATAAGTCCTGAATCAGGTACTTATAAACAAGCTGATCCATCTGAAGTATCAACTACTATGTCTTTATGCGGCGGCAAACTTAACAGTATTACTAATGGTACTACAACTTTACAAGAGGGTGCTGACAAGGATTATACTGTAGCAGATAATAAAGTGACATTTACTCAAAAGTATCTTAGTAGTCTACCAGCTACAGATGCAGCAGGTACAAATTATAATATTACATTTAATTTTACTGATGCAAAAGGTAATAATACAGCTGCAACTTTTAAACTTACTGTAATACCTGCACCAAATCCTATAGTTACACCTACTGAAATGAACTTCAGTAAGGATAATCCTACAGATCAAACTACAGCTATGACTTTAAATGGCGGTAAGTTTGTTGATGTAAAAGATTCAAATGGTAACATACTTGAACAAGGAAAAGATTATACTTTATCAGACAATAACATAGTATTCAGCAAGGATTATCTTTCAACCCTTAAAGATGGAACATATACTTTTACAATAGATTTTACTAAAGCAAATGGTGAAGCTTATTCTGCTACTGTAACAATTAAAGTTACTTCTATGCAGGCAAGCGTAAAAGTTGATAATGCTACAGAAAAAGCTGGCGATCCAGTTACAGTTCCAGTAAAAGTATCAACAAAGACAAGCATTGAAGGTATATCTGCCATTATAAATTATGATAATACTAAGTTTACTTTAAAGGATGTAAAACCAGGTGATTTAGTTAAAGATCCTGATGTAAACTTTATGTGGAAAGATGATAATGGAGTAATATCAATAACATACTATGATGACACAATGGGAACTGAGCAGATAACAACTGATGGAATTTTAGCATATTTAGACTTTGTAATAAAACAAAATGCTGCAGCAGGAAAAAGTCCATTAACAATGGATACAGTTAAATCAGCTGTTTCAGATTTAGATGGAAATAAAATAAATAGTGCATTTGTAGACGGCAGTATAACTGTAATAGGAGTACCATATATTACTCCAGATACTGCAGTTTTCTACACAAATAGTGGATCTCAAGCAGATGTGAAAACTGTTGCAACATTTGCAGGTAATACACTTGTAGATGTAAAGGATAAAGATGGTAAAGCACTTACATTAGGTACAGATTATACGGTAGCATCAGATGGAACTATAACAATAAGTAAAAATTATCTTGCAGCTTTAGTAAAAGCAAATCCCGATGCAGCTAAATTTGCATTTACAATTGACTTTAGTGATGGTACTGCATGTACATTTACTGTAAATATAGCTCAAATAGTTGATATGGAAGTTGCAAATGTTAAAGGCACTACTGGTGATTCAGTAGAAGTTCCAGTAAGCATAGAGGGTGTAAAGGGTAACTCTATTGAAGGAGTAAGTGCTTATATAAAATATGACAATACTAAATTTACTTTAACTGGGGTAAAAACAGGAGCACTAGTTAAAGACCCTGATGTAAACTTCATGTGGAAAGATGATAATGGAGTAATACAAATAACATATTATGATGACACAATGGGAACTGAGCAAATAACAGCTGATGGAATTCTAGCATATTTAGAATTTGCTATAAAACAAGATGCAGCAGAAGGAAAGTATGATCTTGCATTTGATCCTAAAGGTTCTGCAATAGGAAGTTTAGATGGTACAAATATTGATCATGTACTTAGTGACGGAAGTATAACTGTTCAGAAGGTACCAGTTCCAGTTATTAATCCTGAAGAAGTAGATGTTCAGCCAGCTTCAAGCACTCAAGGTGACGTACCAGTTAATATGACTTTAAATGGTTATACATTTAAGGATATAAAGGATCAAGATGGTAATTTACTTAAAGCAGGAACAGACTATACATTATCAGCAGACGGAACAACTGCAACAATAAATAAATCCTATTTTGCAGGCTTAGCTAATGGAACATATACATTTACATTTGAATTTAGTGGTGAAAAAGGTGTTAAGACAGCAACATTAACTGTTAAGGTATCTCGCAGCGTTGATATGGAAGTTGCAAATGTTACAGGAGCTACTGGTGATTCAGTAGAAGTTCCAGTAAGCATAGAGAGTGTAAAGGGTAATTCTATTGAAGGAGTAAGTGCTTATATAAAATACGACAACACTAAATTCACTTTAACTGGAGTAAAGACAGGAGCATTAGTTAAAGATCCTGATGTAAACTTTATGTGGAAAGACAATAATGGAGTAGTAGAAATAACATATTATGATGACTCAATGGGAACTGAGCAGATAACAACTGATGGAATTCTAGCATATTTGGAATTTGCTATAAAACAAGATACAGAAGAAGGAAAGTATGCTCTTGAGTTTGATCCTAAAGGTTCTACAGTAGGAAGCCTAGACGGAACAGCTATTGATCATGTACTTACTGATGGAAGTATAACTGTTAAAGGAGTAGCACCAGTAAAAGAAAATTCTACATTAAATGAAACTAGTGGAACATTTGATAATAATGCACCAAAAGCTGTAAGTGTAGATATAACTTTAAATGGCAATACACTTAAGGACATAAAACTTGGAGGTGCAGTAGTTGATCCATCAAATTATACTGTATCAGCAGATGGAAGCGAGGTAACATTTAGTGAGGCTTATCTTGCAACTTTACCAGCAGGAACAAATGTCTTCACATTTGATTTTAGTGCAGGAAAATCAGCAGATTATACTCTTACTGTTGCAGCGAAAGATGTACCAGTAGTAAAGGATTCTACGTTAAAAGAAACTAGTGGAACATTTGATAATAATACTCCAGCAGATGTAACTGTAGATATGAACTTAAATGGTAATACACTTAAGGATATAAAACTTGGAGGTGCAGTAGTTGATCCATCAAATTACACAGTATCAGCAGATGGAACAGAAGTAACATTTAGTAAGGCTTATCTTGCAACTTTGCCAGCAGGAGCAAATGTTTTCACATTTGATTTTAGCGCAGGAAAGTCAGCAGATTATACTCTTACTGTTAAGCCAATATCATCACCAGTTGCAACAAAAGCAACAGTAAGCGCAGGAACTTATACTGTTAAAGCTGGAGATACAATAACAATTCCTTTAACTATAAAAGTAGTAGAGGGTAAAGATATTGAAGGAATAACTGCCTGCTTAGATTATGATGCTAGTAAATTTGATGTAGCTTCAATTACACCAGGAGAATTAGTTACAAATCCTAATACAGATTTCTTGGTTAAAAATGTAAACGGCGAAATACAAATAACATTCTTTGATGATTCAATGGGATCAAGACTTATAAATAAAGATGGTGTTTTTGCCAATATAAAACTTACTGCAAAGAGTGATGCAGCAGCAGGTGAATCAAAACTTACATTTAACCAAAAAGTTTCTTCTGTAGGAGATGTAGATGGTGAATCTATAGATCATGAATTTGATGACGGAAGTGTAACTATAGAATAATAAAAAGTTAAATATATACTGCTGCTAAAGGCGGCAGTATATACAAATAAATTATTTGATTTAAACTATGTTAATTAATTTATTTAAAAGGAGATATTAGTATGTTAAAAACAAGTAAAAACTTTAAGAAAGTAATGGCTGTAGCACTTACATCTACAGTTATGGTTACCTCATTATCAGGAATATTTAATAATAAAGTTTCAGCTGCTACAAATAGTACTACTATAAAGCAAAAATATGACAATCCTTATACTGAAAGGTTTGAGGAAATGTATAATAAGATCCATGATTCTAATAATGGATATTTTAGTAAAGATGGTGTGCCATATCATTCAGTTGAAACCTTTATAGTTGAAGCACCTGATTATGGACATGAAACTACAAGTGAAGCTTTCAGTTACTATATGTGGCTTGAAGCAATGCAGGGAAAACTTACAGGAGATTACAAAGGAGTAGGTACTGCATGGGATACAGCTGAAAAATATATAATTCCATCACATGCAGATCAACCTGGTATGGATAGATACAATACTAGTAGTCCAGCAACTTATGCACCAGAATGGGAAGACCCAAGTAAATATCCAGCTCAAATGGATCCTGGTGCTGCAAAGGGACAAGATCCAATAAGTGATGAACTTAAATCAACATATGGAACTTCAGACATGTATGGAATGCATTGGTTAATGGATGTAGATAACTGGTATGGTTTTGGAAATCATGCAGATGGAACTTCAAAGAATTCATATATAAACACTTATCAAAGAGGAGAACAAGAATCTGTTTTTGAAACAGTACCTCAACCTTGCTGGGATTCTTTCAAATTTGGCGGACAAAATGGATATCTTGACTTGTTTACAAAGGACAACAGTTATACAAGACAAGCTAAGTATACAGATGCACCAGATGCTGATGCCCGTGCAATACAGGCAACTTATGAAGCAGCTGAGGCAGCTAAAGAAGATGGAGTTGATTTAAGCACGGATATAGGTAAAGCTTCTAAAATGGGAGATTACTTAAGATATGCTATGTGTGATAAATACTTTAGAAAAATAGGTGATTCAACTCAAGCAGGAACAGGTAAAGATGCAATGCATTATTTAATGTCATGGTACTATGCTTGGGGTGGATCTCAGAATAATGACTGGTCATGGAAGATAGGCTGCAGCCACAGTCACTTTGGATATCAAAATCCATTTACTGCATGGGTACTTTCAAGTAATGATGCAGACAGTGGTGCTTTCAAACCTAAATCAGCAACTGGTTCAACTGACTGGGCAAAGAGTTTATCAACACAACTTGATTTCTATCAATGGTTACAATCTTCAGAAGGAGCTATAGCAGGTGGAGCTAGTAACTCAAATCATGGACGTTATGAAGCTTGGCCATCAGGAACAGCTACATTCAATGGAATGGGATATCAAGAAGAACCAGTATATCATGATCCAGGCAGCAACACTTGGTTTGGAATGCAAGCATGGTCAATGCAGCGTATAGCTCAATATTACTATACAACAAAAGATGCAAAGGCAAAGAACTTACTTGATAACTGGGTTAAGTGGATAAAGTCAGTAGTTAAAGTAGATAGTGCAAAAGGAACATTTGAAGTACCATCAACATTAAGCTGGTCAGGACAACCAAATTCATGGAAGAATGGTGATGAGCATACAACAAATTCCGATTTACATGTAAATGTTGTTAATTATTGTACAGATATAGGAACAGCATCCTCACTTGCTAATGCACTTTCATATTATGCAAAAGCTACTGGAGATACTGAATCACAGCAACTTGCAGCAACTATGCTTGATGATATGTGGAATAACTACAAGGATGATAAGGGTGTAGCTGCTCCATGCGTAATGGATTCTTATAACCGTATATTCAATCAGGAAGTATATATTCCACAGGGATGGACTGGAACAATGCCTAATGGTGATGTAATTAAATCAGGAGACAAATTTATAGATATACGTTCAAAGTATAAACAAGACCCTGATTATGCTAGAGTTAAGGCTGATGTTGAAGCTGGAAACAAGAGTATATTTAATTACCATCGTTTCTGGGCTCAAAGTGAATATGCGATAGCTAATGCAACTTATGGAAGTTTATTCCCAGTTGCTCCTGTTTACGGAGATGTAAATGGTGATAAGCAGGTTAATGTACTTGATGTAATAACACTTAAGAAATATTTAAAAGATGACTCTGTTAAAATAAATAAAACTAATGCAGATATAAATAAGGATGGAACAGTTAATGTAATGGATTTGATTTTACTCAAAAAAATGTTGAAATAGAATCTTATTGAGAGGTGTTTTAATTTGAAAAAGAGGAGAGCTTGTCTCAGCATTTTGCTAGCATCTCTGATGACAATTAGCAGTACCTTTGGCAGCCTGGTTTATGCAGATGATGTTACAGTAAAGCCATCTAATGATTACTTACACACAGATGGCAGTAAACTTTATGATGACTATGGCAATCAAGTAAGAATGACTGGTATTGCGTGGTTTGGACTTGAAACACCTAACTATTCCTTTCACGGTTTGTGGGCGAATAGGCTTGATAACATTTTGGGTATAGTAGCAGATAGTGGATTTAACACCCTTAGGGTGCCACTATCTGTTGAACTTGTAAATCAGTGGAGACAGGGAATCTATCCTAAAGCTGATTCACTTAATGACTATATAAGCCCTGAAATGAAAGGATTTACTAGTCTTCAAGTACTTGACGCAGCAATAGCTCAGTGTAAAAAAGATGGAATTAAAATTATGCTTGATATGCACAGAATAGAAAGTGCTGGTCAAACAAATCTATGGTATACGAGCAAGTATACTACAGATGATTACGAAAAATGCTGGCAATATCTTGCAGATCGTTATAAAAACGATGATACAGTTATAGCAGCAGATATATTTAATGAACCTCACGGAAAAGCATATAGAAAAGAAGAATCTGCAAAGTGGAATGACTCCACAGATCCAGACAACTGGAAGTATGAAGCGGAAAGAGTAGGCAAGAAAATTCTTGCAATAAATCCAAAGCTTCTTATAGTTGTTGAAGGAGTTGAGACATATCCTAAGAGTGGTTCATACTCTGGAAGTTCAAGCGCTGATGATTACTACGGCGGCTGGTGGGGAGGAAATCTTAGAGGAGTTAAAGATCATCCTGTAGATTTAGGCACTGCAAGTAAGCAAGTAGTATATTCACCACATGAATACGGGCCTGGTGTATCAGATCAGTCATGGTTTGATAAAGATTTCACCGAGGATAGTCTTACAAATGATGTTTGGCGTCCAAGTTGGTTTTATATACAGGAACAAAATATAGCACCACTTCTCATTGGAGAATGGGGTGGAAATATGGACGGTGGAAAAAACGAACAATGGATGAGCTACCTTGCTAAATTTATTGCAGATAATAATATGAATCATACTTTTTGGTGTGTAAATGCAAATTCTGGTGATACAGGTGGAATTCTTGGATATGATTTTAAGACTGTAGATACCAAAAAATTAGCACTAGTACAGCCAACACTTTGGAAAGATGAAAAGACAGGAAAATATATGGGGCTAGATCATGAAGTGAACCTTGGGAAAAATGGTACTCATGTACAGCCGAAAGACGACATTATTACGGGTGATCTTAATGGTGATGGTGTTGTTAATGTATTGGATTGTATACTAATGAAAAAGTACTTACAAAATGGATCAAGTGTATATGATAAAAAGTATGATTTAAATGGTGATGGACAAGTAAATGTTCTTGATCTGATCCTTTTGAAAAAAATGTTGAAATAGATATTATATGATGTACCACTTCAAAGCTTAGCATTTATTAAAAAATATGTTGCGAAGTGGTATATCTTTGTGTATAAAAAATAATTTTATGGTAGCCATAATTAAAAAAATTGGTGGTGAGAGTAATGAGATCAAAGAAATTAAAAAAAATTAT
Organism: Clostridium pasteurianum; assembly: GCF_001705235.1. NCBI lineage: Bacteria > Bacillati > Bacillota > Clostridia > Eubacteriales > Clostridiaceae > Clostridium > Clostridium pasteurianum. Next base: position 1,116,004 of record NZ_MCGV01000001.1, on the reverse strand, counting down.
ATCAATTCTAACAATGTCTGTAATGATGCTATCTGTAGGCAGCTTTGGTTCAAATAGAGCTTTAGCTGATACGAAAGACAGTAATTTTAATTATGGAGAAGCACTTCAAAAATCAATAATGTTTTATGAATTCCAGCGTTCAGGTAAATTGCCTACAACCAAAAGAGATAATTGGAGAGGCGATTCAGGAATGGATGATGGTAAGGATGCAGGGTTAGATCTTACAGGTGGATGGTATGATGCTGGAGATCATGTTAAATTTAACCTTCCGGCGTCATATTCTCTTTCAATGCTTGCATGGTCGTTATATCAAAATAAAGATTCATATGTAAAGAGTGGACAACTTGAATACTTGGTGAATGCTATGAAATGGTGCAGCGATTATTTAATGAAATGTAATCCATCACCAGATGTATTTTACTATCAAGTAGGAGATTCAGGACTTGATCACAAGTGGTGGGGTCCCGCAGAAGTAATGCAGATGGATAGACCATCTTTTAAACTTGATGATGATAATCCAGGATCATCGGTTTCAGCAGAAGCAGCAGCTGGACTTGCAGCACTTGCAGCAGATTTAAAAGATAGTGATCCTGATTATGCAAAGAAATGTATAAGTCATGCAGAGAATTTATTTAATTTTGCAGATAAAACCAGAAGTGATAAAGGATATACGGCTGCAAGTGGATATTACAGCTCAAGTTCATTTTATGATGATTTATCATGGGCAGCATGCTGGCTTTATCTAGCTACAGGCGATAAAACTTATCTTGACAAAGCAGAATCATATGTACCTAATTGGGGCACAGAGCAGCAGACCGATATAATAAGTTACAAATGGGGCATGTGCTGGGATGACGTCCACTATGGTGCACAGATGCTTTTAGCTATGCTTACCAATAAACAAATATATAAAGATTCTGTTCAAAGAAATCTTGATTTCTGGACTGTCGGATATGATGGAAATAAAGTAACTTATACGCCTAAAGGGCTAGCTTGGTTAAGCTCATGGGGTTCTTTAAGATATTCTATGGCTACTGCGTTTTTAGCAGATGTTTATTCAAAGTGGTCGGGCTGCGATGCCGACAAAGCAAAAATTTATGAGAATTTTGCCAAGAGTCAGGTCGATTATGCACTAGGAAGCAGCGGAAGAAGTTTTATAGTTGGATATGGAGTAAATCCACCACAGCATCCACATCATAGAACATCTCAATCTTCTTGGTTTGATCAAAAAATTGTACCTGGATATAACAGACATACACTTTATGGCGCAATGGTTGGAGGACCAGATGCATCTGATGGCTACAAAGATGATGTTGAGAATTTTAATCAAAATGAACCAGCCTGTGATTATAATGCTGGACTAGTAGCAATACTTTCAAGTATGTATGGAAAGTACGGCGGAGATCCAATAGCAAACTTTAATGCTATTGAGAAACCTACTAATGATGAATTTCATGTTGAAGCATGTGTAAATGCTACTAATGATAAAAATTTTGAAGAAATAAAAGCAAAAATATTTAACCAAACAGGATGGCCAGCAAGGGTTACTGATAAATTGTCATTTAAATATTTTGTTGATATAAGTGAGCTTGTAAAGCAGGGATACAGTGCTAAGGATGTAACAGTAAGTACTAATTACAATGAGGGAGCAAAGGTATCACAGCTTATGCCTTGGGATGAGAAAAACAATATATATTATGTGAATGTAGATTTTACAGGGACCAAGATATATCCTGGTGGACAATCTGCTTATAAAAAGGAAGTTCAGTTTAGGATGTCAGCACCAGATAATGCTAACTGGGATAATTCAAATGATTTTTCTTTCACTGGAATGCCAACTACTCCAGGAGGCGACCTTGCGGTAATGAAAAATATACCAGTATATGATGATGGAGTAAAAGTTTATGGAGATGAACCTAATAAAAATATTACTTTACTTGGTGACGTAAATGACGATGGAGTTGTTAATGTACTGGATATTTTAGCAATGAAAAAATATCTTAAAGATAACACATTTAAAATAGATTTGAAAAATGCGGATTTAAATGGCGATGGACAAATTAATGTACTGGATTTTATATTATTAAAGAAAAAAATGTAAGAGAGGAAGATATTAATGAAAAGAAATGTAGTAGCTTTAGTTATAGTTGTATGTTTAGTTATAGTTGTTGGAATTGGTATAGGACGTACAAAGCATAACGCTGGAACGAAAAAGCCTAATACTGTAGGAATTGGAAAACAAAATACAGTAAAGAAAGCTCCAATAAAAAATTCTAACACTGCAGCAGCAAAAGAAGAAAATAAAAACCAGAATGCTGAAACAAAAGTGTCTAACAATGAAGTAGGCGGCATGAACTTTAAAATAAGTAATGCATCTGGAAAGCCAAATGAAAATGTAAGTGTAAATATTAATATTGATAATCTTAATAAGAATGTAATATCCGGTTGTCAATTCAATTTGACATATGACAAAAATATTTTAGAGGTTGCCAGTGTTTCAGCAGGAAACATTCTTAACGATAGTAAAGATAATTTTGAATACAAAACTGACAATGGAAATGGAAAAATAGCATTTTTATACGCAGATGGAAGCAAGGGTGAACAATTAATAAACAAGGATGGCGCATTTGCCACAGTTAATTTTAAGATAAAAGACGGAAGTAAAAAAGGTAAAACTGAAATAACATTTAGTGGAGATAAAAGCCTTTATAATAAGGATTTAAAAAAAGTTAACGTTAACTTTCAAAATGGAAGTATTAATGTGAAATAAATAATAAGTAAAAGGAGAGGATTTATTTTGAGAAATAGAAAGATTGCTTTAGCTGTTATGCTGATGTTCGCATGCAGCACAGTATCAACAAGTGGTATAAGTGCTTTAGCAGATACGACTAATGATATAAATGTAAGTATTGACACTAGTGCAGAAAAGTCAGCTATAAGTCCATATGTATATGGCACTAACCAGGATTTATCTAATGCAAAAGTACAGGCAAGAAGAATTGGAGGAAATAGAGCAACAGCATATAACTGGGAGAATAATTCATCTAATGCAGGAGCAGATTGGAAAAATGAAAGCGATGATTACTGGTTAACTAATTATGATGTTCCAAAGGATGAATATGATCAGCCGGCTTCAGTTTATACAACTTTCCATGACAAATCTCTTGCAATGGGAGTACCTTATTCACTTGTAGATCTTCAGGCAGCTGGCTATGTTGCAGCTGATAAGGATTCAACTAATACTCCTGGTGCTGCGCCATCATCAAGATGGAAAAAGGTTGAATTTAATAAACCTACAGCATTATCACTTACACCGGATACAACTGATGACACTGTTTATATGGATGAATTTGTAAATTACCTTACAAATAAGTATGGAAAAGCATCAACTTCAAAGGGAATAAAGGGTTATGAAATGGATAATGAGCCAACACTTTGGCCAAACACTCATCCACTTGTTCATCCTGATAAGACTACCTGCAAAGAAGTTGTAGATAAAAACACTGAACTTTCAAAAGCTGTAAAAAAAGTAGATCCAACAGCAGAAACTTTTGGACCTGCATTATTTGGTTTTAGTGCATATAATTCACTTAATGATGCAGCTGATTGGAAAAGTATTCAGAGCAGTGGTAATTATCAATGGTTCATAGATTACTATCTAGACCAAATGAAGAAAAATTCAGATGCAGCAGGTAAGAGACTTATTGATGTACTTGATCTTCATTGGTATCCAGAAGCTAAAGGCGGCGGAAGTAGAATAGATACTGGTAATGTTGATATTACTAATATAGATTGTAATAAAGCTAGAATGCAGGCACCAAGAACTTTATGGGATCCAAATTACACTGAGGATAGCTGGATAGGCCAATGGGGTAAGTCGGGGCTCCCATTAATTCCTAAGGTTAAAGCATCAATTGATAAATATAATCCTGGTACAAAACTTGCATTTACAGAGTATAACTATGGCGGTGAAAATCATATATCAGGTGGAATAGCAGAGGCTGATGTATTGGGTACATTTGGAAAACAGGGCGTATATATGGCAAATTTCTGGGATTGTGAAAAAGATAATTCATATGTACAAGCTGCATTTAACTTATATAACAATTATGATGGTGCAGGCTCAAAATATGGAGATACAAACGTAAAATGTGATACTTCAGATGTTGATAATAGTTCAACTTATGCGGCTACAACTAGTAATGATGGAAGTAAAATGGACATAATTGTTATGAACAAAAATTATAATACTCCTATGAATTTTAACTTTAATGTTAATAGTGATAAAACATTTACTTCTGGTAAGGTATGGGGTTTTGACAGCAATAGTTCACAGGTTACTCAGAAAGATGCTATATCTTCAATAAGTGGTAATAAATTCACTTATAAAATACCAGCACTTACTGCGGTTCATATTGTTCTAAATGCAGATAATAGTGTTCCTGGAGATTTAAATGGAGATAAAGTTACAAATGTATTAGATCTTATTACAATGAAAAAATATTTAAAGGATAGTAGTACAAAGATAGATGTAAAAGCAGCAGACTTAAATAAGGATGGCACTATTAATGTACTAGATTTAATTGCTCTTAAAAAACTTATATCAAACAAATAATATAGTTATAAAAAATTATACAGGGATGACAAAACTTACGTTTAATAAAAAGGGGGGAGTATAATGAAAAAACTTACGGCTTGCTTAACGGCGTGCTTTTTAGTGGCTGCACAAGTTGTTCCTTTTAATGTATCAGCGGCGGATACCAATCAAGATCATAATTATGCAGATGCTTTTTCAAAATCAATTATGTTCTATGAGGCAAATTGGTGCGGCTCTGGTCAGGAAAATAATAGATTTAAATGGAGATCTGCATGTCATGAAAATGATGGCAAGGATGTTGGACTTGATTTGACAGGTGGATTTCACGATGCAGGTGACCATGTAAAGTTTGGTATCACAGAGGCATATTCAGCATCTACTTTAGGATGGGCTTACTATGAATTTAAAGACACATTTAAGGAAAAGGGACAAGATAAGTATATGCTTAATATATTAAAGCATTTTACTGATTATTTCTTAAAATGTCATACTGATAAAGATACTTTCTATTATCAATGTGGAAACGGAGATACAGATCACAGTTATTGGGGACCGCCAGAAACTCAGCCGACATCAAGACCGACTATGTTTAAGGCAACTCCAGGAACTCCAGCATCAGATGTATGTGGAAGTACAGCAGCAGCTTTGGCACTTATGTATATAAACTATAAAGATATAGATGCAAATTATGCAAATAAGTGCCTTACAGCAGCAGAAGAACTATATAATTTAGGTAAGAATTATAAAGGTCTTAGTCAGGCTCAATCATATTATACATCTTCAGATTACTGGGATGATCTTGCATGGGGAGCAGTATGGCTCTATTCGGCAACTAATGACAATAGTTATATGAGTGATGCAGATTCATTTCTTCAATCTAAAAATGTAAATCAATATTATGATTTTAACTGGACACACTGCTGGGACAATGTTTTAGGCGGAGTTCTCGTTAGAAGGTGTGAAATAGGTAATAATACTGATATGTACAAAAAGCTTGTTGAAAAAAATATAAATGATTGGAGAAATTCAATTAAAACTACTCCAGGAGGTCTTAAATGGCGTGAAGATTGGGGTACATTAAGATATTCAGAAGCAGAAGCTATGATGGCTGCTGTATATTATAAAGATACTAATGATCCTGATGCTCTTGATCTTGCAAAAGGACAGGTTGACTATGCACTTGGAAGTAATCCAGCTAATATGTCCTATGAAGTAGGATTTGGTAGTAATTATCCTAAATTCCCGCATCATAGAGCTGCAAGTGGAAGAGACGAAACTAAAGGTGAAAAGAAGACTCAGCCTGAAAAGCATATACTTTATGGAGCATTAGTTGGAGGTCCTAATCAGAACGATGTTTATACTGAGAGTATAGATGACTATCAGCATTCTGAAGTAGCTATAGATTATAATGCAGGCTTTGTTGGAGCTTTAGCTGGCATATCAAAATATTATGGACAAGGTCAGTCAGCTGAAAAAATAAATGATCCAGATGTTAGAGACAATGGATCAGTAACGCCATTAAAGGGAGATTTGAATAACGACGGAGTCGTAAATGTTTTGGATCTCATATTGTTTAAAAGATATCTTAAAGGTGACACAACTTTAAAGGTAAATACTGCAGTTATGGATATGAATGGTGATGGAAATATTAATGTATTAGATCTTATACAACTTAAGAAAATGCTTACTAAATAATAGTATTAGTGAAATTTTAAACTTATATATGTAATGCAATTTTGCAGCATATATAAGTTTAGTTTCATACTATTACAATTAATTTTGAAAGAAGGCTACGCAATGAAAAGAAAAAGGACAATTGCTGCATTAGTAGCTGGTGTTTTTTTAACTACTTTAATGAGCTTTTCTGCTACAAAAGTAAATGCAGCTACAACGAAGGAAAGCACGACAACTACAGAGAGTACAACTGGGGGAATAAACTGGATGAATGGTACTAAGTATTTTCCACTTGGTGCAAATTATGCCTGGAAGGATTGGGGAAATGACTTCAGTGATAATGGTTGGGATTATAGATTCACACAAATAAAAGCTGATTTTGATGATATGAAGTCAAAAGGTGTTAACGCGGTTAGATGGTGGGTTTTTTGTGATTCGTGGGCAGCACCACTTTTCTCAGATGCTAAAGGTGGATTGTGTACAGGACTTCCTGATAAATGGGTAGATCATATGGAGGAAGCTGCAAATTATGCAAATTCTAAAAACATGAAAATATATTTCACGTTCACAAGTTTTGATGTAGCTAGAACTACTAACAATTTTTATCATGGAAATATTATTGATGATTTAAAGGTAAGAAAAAGTTTTATAGATAATGCGGTAACACCTATTGTTAAGCAGCTTGGTACTAACCCAGGTATAATGGGATGGGATGTTGTAAATGAGCCTGAATGGATGATTTCAGATACAGATGGAGGAGCACCTAATAAAGAACTTACCACGTTTTCATTAAGTACTTTAAGATCATTTGTTAAAGACATGGTTGATTGCATACATCAATATGCAAAACAGCCAGTAAGTGTTGGTTCAGCTAGTTTGAAATGGTTAGGAGAGCAGTATGATTTTTGGTCAGGACTTAACCTAGATTTCTACGATTTTCACTGGTATGATTGGGCAACGCCATGGTTTAATCCACTAAAAACATCAGTTGATCAGCTTAAAGTTAAACTTGGCAAGCCTGTTATATTAGGAGAAGTAATGCCTGATATGCAGAATTCTTCAGTTAAGGAATCACATCAGCAGGTACTGGAGCAGCTAGCTAAAAATGGGTATAGTGGATACATGTTGTGGTCCTGGACTGACAGTAAAATAAATTGTCAAAATGCAACTGCACCTGATTTTGCTAATTTTACTAAAGCACATCCTGAACTTAATATAGATAAGACAGATAATACATTAGCATGTGATGTAAATGGTGATGGTGTTGTAAATGTATTAGATGTTATAGCACTTAAAAAATATTTAGCTGATAGTTCTTTTAAAATAAATACTGTTAATGCAGATATAAATAATGATGGAAATATCAATGTGTTGGACTTAATTTTATTAAAAAGATCTTTGGGAAAGTAATTGGGTAAAAGGGAGTGAAGAAATGAATAAAAAATTAATTAGCATTGTTGCAGGGATTAGTCTTGCTGTAACTAGTTCGGCTGGAATTTTACCATGGAAAGCACATGTAAGTAAAGTAGCAGCAGCGACTACTCAAACTGTATCAACGCAAAAATATAAATGGGATAATGTAAAAATTGAAGCTGGAGGATATGTTCCAGCAGTTATATTTAATAAAACTGAAAAAGGTTTAGTATATGCTCGTACAGATATGGGAGGAGCGTATAGATTTGATGTTAAGAATAATAAATGGGTATCAATTACTGATGGTTTCGCAGATTGGACACTTCAAGGTTGCGAGAGTATAGCAACAGACCCAATTGATACTAATCGTGTGTATATAGCAGCAGGTCTTTATACTAATGATTGGCAAAATGAAAACGGATATATTCTTAGTTCAAAAGATAAAGGTAATACATGGCAGAAATATGAGCTTCCATTTAAGGTAGGAGGCAATATGCCGGGAAGAAACATGGGTGAAAGACTTCAGATAGATCCTAATGATGATAAAATACTTTATTTAGGAGCTAGAAGCGGTAATGGACTTTGGAGAAGTGAAGATTATGGACAGACCTGGTCAAAAGTAGATAGTTTTACCGATACGGGTGACTTTGTTCAAGATTCTTCTAGTGAGTATACAGCAGATAAAGTTGGGGTAGTATGGGAAACTTTTGATCCTACAACAGGAACAAAAGGAAGTCCAACTCAAACTATATATGTTGGTACAGCAGACAAAACTGGAAATAATATATATGTCAGTCATGATGCAGGCAAAACATGGAATCCTATAAAAGGTGAGCCAACAGGATATCTGCCTCAGCATGGAATACTCAATTCAGAAGGCATGCTCTATGTATCCTACAACAACAATTGTGGACCATATGTAGGAACTGACGGAGAAGTTTGGAAGTATAATACAAAGACAGGTGAATGGACAAACATAACTCCACCTCCAGTAGGAGATAGTAAAGTAGGAGGTTACGGAGGTATTGCTGTAGATGCACAACATCCTGATACTGTTATAGTTGCAACACTAAATAGATGGTGGCCAGATGAAGAAATATACAGAAGTACAGATGCAGGAAAGACATGGAAACCTATATGGGACTGGGCTGGATATCCAAATCGTAATTTAAATTATAATTTAGACTATTCAAAACAGCCTTGGCTTGATTGGGGTAAAACTGGAGTAACTCCACCAGATCCACTAGTTAAATTAGGCTGGATGATGGGAGATCTAGAAATTGATCCGTTTAATTCAGATAGAATGTTCTATGGGACAGGTGCAACTCTTTATGGAACTGATGATTTAACCAACTGGGATAAAGGCAAGAAGATAGATATTTCAGTAAAAGCAGATGGAATTGAAGAGTGTGCTGTAAATGATGTTGTATGTCCATCAAAAGGCGCACAACTTTTAAGTGGTGTTGGTGATAATTGCGGATTCTATCATGAGGATATAACTAAGGTTCCAAGTAGGATGATGACAACACCAACCTTTAATGGTGCATCAAGTATCGATTATGCAGAGAATGTTCCTAATTTCGTTGTTCGTGTTGGAGATGTTGATACTAGTAAGAACTCTCAGGATAAGGACTGTGGAGTTTCTTATGATGGTGGTAAAGACTGGAATTCGGTTGGGAGCAATATACAGGGGGTTTATAAACCGGGAACTGTAGCAGTATCACCTGATGCTAAAACTATTGTATGGTCTCCAGCTGAAGGTGCAAGTCCAGCATACAGTACTGATACTGGTGCTTCATGGACTACGTGCAAAGGACTTCCTCAAGCAGTAAAGGTTAGATCAGATCGTGTAAATCCAAAGAAATTCTATGCTTTTGGTGGTGGAAAGTTTTATGTTAGTACAGATGGAGGAGCTACATTTACTGCAAGTGCAGCAAGTTTACCTAAAACTAACAATAATATTTTTAAGACTGTCATAGGACATGAAGGAGACATTTGGATTTCAGGTGAAAAAAATGGATTATTGCATTCAACTGATTCAGGTGCAACATTTACTAAGGTATCCGGTGTTGATGATTCAGAGACAGTTGGTTTTGGAAAGTCAAAAACTGATGGTGGATATCCAGCTATATATATGAATGCTACAATTAGCGGAACTACAGGAGTATTTCGTTCTGATGATGAAGGAGCTACTTGGACAAGAATAAATGATGATGATCATCAATATGGAAGCCCAAATTACTGTATAACAGGAGATCCTAACAAATATGGAAGAGTTTATTTTGGAACTAATGGCAGAGGTGTCATCTATGGTGATATTGATGAAAGTAAGCCACCTGTAGTATATGGTGATATAAATGGCGATAATGTAGTAAACGTAAATGACTTAATCTTGCTTAAGAAATATCTTAAAGATTCAAGTACAAAAATCAATCTAGAAGCAGCAGATTTAAATGGAGATGGAAGTGTTAATGTTCTTGATGTAATACTTATGAAGGAGTATTTGTCAGGTAAGATAACCAAATTTCCAGCAGCTTCAAAATAGTATTTAAGTAAAAAAGGTGGTGATTTTGAGAATAAAATCACCACCTTTTAGTTGTTTAAACTTATATTTGCGACTATTTAAATACTGTTGTATTTTTTAGCTGTTTTAATAAAAGCACGCCTACAATTGCAGGAATTATTTGCCCAATACAAAGACTTGCAGCAAGAATTTTATAAGAAATATGAAGTGTAGGTGACAGCCAGATTGGTACTAAAAGTCCTGGCCCTAGTATTATCGGTATAGCTATGAAAATGTCATTCATTTTAAGTCTTTTCATAATGTAAACTACGCTGCTAGTTATTATTCCAACAAGACATCCACCTACAATATCATAAATGCCCATGCCGCCCATAATGGAATTTGATATTAAGTTTGCAAGTCCAAGAGGAATTATTAAAATTGGATCTATTGCGCTAAGTGAATATAAAGACGTTGCTATTCTTATCTGATACTGCCCGAAAGAAAAGCTCTGTGTGAAATACATAATGACTGTGTAAATAGCTATTACAAGTCCGGAAAGTACAATTTTTTTAGTAGTAAAAAGTTTTTTCTTTTTCATTTTGCCTCCTATAAATGCGTCCACAGCTTCCTATATACAAAAAAGGCAAATAAAAAAAGCGCAAGAGCGCCTAAAGACATGATAACATTTTGTCTCAAGCCCTGGTTTTGTTTATAGACAGGATGGTGCGAACGAACTGTCTGTAATAAATTATCTAAAAAACATAATATCACACTCATGGTTTTGGTGCAAGCCTGTTACATTTCTTAAACTTATATAAGATGTTGATATTTTTGTATATCTAAAATATTGGAATTAAAAGTAGCATGCCCATTCCCTAATTTAAAGTATAGCGGATATGCTATTATTACACTATTTTATTTTCCACTCTCAACTTTTTTGACATCGCTGCTCTGGTCTTTTGAAAGATTTGCATTGAGAAAGTCTTTGTCATTTGGAAGATTTAAATCTAGTTTATATAAGTATTGAACTTCTACAGTTACTTTATTTGCCTTACAGTCTATTTCATGTCCTCCAAACTTTCTGTTATCAGATAGAAAATGAAGGTGGTAGCCTGCAACGCTTACTCCATTTGAATAAGCAGGGCATTTATAACCTAAAATAGTACCGCTTACGTTATTTTTTTCAAAATACTTTTGATACTTTGCAGCTTCTGATAAAGCTATATATGGTTTAGTTTGTTTTGAAACACTTCTAGTTTTTTCATAGCTGAAATTTCCTTTTATTCTAAAAGCATAAAAAATGTTTTGTGATGGAAGCTGTTTATCAAGCTTGCCTTCAAGGTCATTTATGCTTTTTATGTCTGTTAAAGTGAATTTCTTATTTGCCTTAAAGAAGTCAACGTCATTAAAAGGAGTCTTTTGAGTATTTGTAGCAACTTTTACTTTACCTGTGGATTTTACTTGATATACTTGTCCATTTAAAAATATCATTTCGCCATCAAGCCCATTAAAAGTTCCAACTCCAAAGTTGCCGTGTCTTTTTAGTTCTTTTATAGTGGTAGAACCGTCATAAACTCCCTGCATAAGTGAGTTTATGGTTGATGTTTGATAAATCTCATCAGAAGGATCTACTGCTGCAGTTTTTACAGTAGAAGCGGAAGTATTTGTTAAAGCATGTCCACTTAAAGTTAAGAATATAACTACTGCAGCAGTTGTCATTAAAAGTTTTTTATTCATGATAATTCCCCCTAAAATTAGTATAAATAATCAAAACTTATTATACCATATAATTGAACACAATCCAAATTAAGGATAATTAAAAATATTGAATCATAAATAAGACTGTGGTATAATTCCATATAATACAACTATTCATATTTGAATTATATGAAATGATTTGCTTATATTATTAATTTTTTGATGTTACAAATCAATGTTAATTCGCAATATTTATATACGAATATATACGAAAGAAGGTATTTTTATGCGTAACCAAGAAAAAATGAATTTTATTACCAAGTGCATACATGTAGGTAACGACATAGACAAAGAAACGGGAGCTATAAGGCGTCCTATTACCATGGCAAATAGTTATAGACTTCCAGATGATGCATCTACTCTTAATTGGAGTGATCCTAACAATGTAATTTATACTAGAACAACTTCTGCAAATCAGCTTTATCTTCAAGAAAGACTGGCAGCTTTAGAAGGTGGGGAAGACTGTGTTGTTTTAGCAAGTGGTGTTGCTGCACTAGCAGGTGTGTTTTTCTCATTTCTTGATAAGGATTCTCATGTTATTTGTTCAAATGTATCTTATATTGCAGTTTATAGACTTTTAAATCAGTATTTGCCTGAAAAATATGGGATAGAAGCAACTCTTGTGGACACCTCAAATTTAGATGAAATAAGGAAAGCAATTCGTCCTAACACAAAACTCATACATGTTGAAACACCAGGAAATCCAACAACAAGAATAAGTGATATTGAAGAAATATCAAAGATAGCCAAGAAAGCAGGAGCACTTTTATCTGTGGACAGCACTTTTGCTTCACCATTCCTTCAAAGGCCACTTGAACTTGGAGCTGATCTTGTAGTTCATAGTCTTACAAAGTATATAAATGGTCATGGCGATGCTATGGGAGGAGCTGTAATAGGAAAAAAAGAACTTATTAACAAAATAAAAGCTGAGGCTATGGTTAATGTTGGAGGAGCTATAAGTCCCTTTAATGCATGGCTAATAATGAGAGGAGTAGTAACACTTCCCCTGCGTATGAAACAGCACAGTGAAACAGCCCTTAAGGTGGCAAAATTCCTTGAAAGTTATCCTGCTGTAAAATTTATTTATTATCCAGGACTTCAAAGCCATCCTCAGCATGATATTGCTAAAAAGCAGATGAGTATGTACTCTGGAGTAATGGCATTTGGACTCAAAGCAGATGTAGTAACACACAATAAATTTGTAAATTCTCTTGAACTTGTTATTTCAGCTGTATCACTTGGACATGATGAAAGTTTAATTGTGTACACGGGACCCGATGATGAGAGGAATCATTTCTATCCTGAGGAATTTCAAGATGGACATCTTAGATTTAGCATAGGTCTTGAGGATGCTGATGATATAATAAATGATTTGAAACAGGCGTTTAAAAAGTGTGGACTTTAAAATAAAAGTGTGGTGATGCTGCATTAAATAAAAATATTGAGAAGTAAACTAAAAGGAATTAATAGCATAAAAAAATAAATTAAGAATTAAGGATGATGGTAACTTTTCTACGTTCTACTATGAAAAACTTGTAAACTTATAACTATCATCCTTTATTCTTAATTCTTCTTTGATTTTTGTTATTTTTAAACTACGAATTATTAATTTTTAATGTAATAGACCATTGGAATTAAATTTAGTAGGCTATAATTTATAATATTATTTTACTTTTCCACCTTCAACAACGAGACTGTCTTCAAATTCACTTCCATATGTGGATTTTAAAGTGGCATCATAAGCTTTGTGTACGAAATTTTCTTTTCCGAGTTTAGTAAGATCACTATTAATCCAGTTTAAAAGTTCTTTGTTGCCTTTTTTAACAGCTGGAGCTATGGTATCTTGACTACCTAATTTTGTTACACCAACAGTGAAGCCTGGATTTTTCTTTGCCCATGCAATAAGCTCTGTGTTGTCGTTAGCAATTACATCTCCTCTTTTATCCTTTAAAGCTTCAAATATTTCTGAGTATTGGTCAAACTTTACAAGCTGAATATTCGGAAGGTTCTTTGTGAAATAAGTTTCTGCAGTAGTACCCTTAGCTACAATAACTTTTTTGTCTTTTAATTGATCCACAGATGTGATTTTTGCATTGTTTGGAGATACTACTCCAAGAGAAACCTTCATGTATGGGTTTGCAAAATCAACCTGCTGTTTTCTTTCGTCAGTAACTGTGAAATTTGCCATTATTATATCAACTTTGTTAGTTTGCAAATAAGATACTCTACTTGCTGCATCAACTAATACAAATTTAACTTTGGATTCACTTCCTAAAAGGTCTTTTGCAAGTCTTTTAGCAACATATACATCAAAACCTTGATTTTTACCATTTGAATCTACATAACCAAAAGGCGCTTTATCACTGAATACACCGATTCTGATAACTCCACGCTTCTTTATAGCTTCGATAGAACTATTATTTGAACTGCTAGTGGATGAACTTTTTGAACTGCTGCATCCAACTAAACTTCCTACAAGTATCGTTCCTGCAACTAATGCTGCTAAAAGTTTTTTTATATTTTTCATTTAAATTTCCCCCTTGTATAAATTATATATATTAAAGATATTCATTTAGTATGTTTAATGTCAGTAATAGACTAATTTAATATTGAAATATATTTAAAAATTGTTTTGCACGTTCTGTTTTTGGAGCTGTAAAAAAGTCCTTTGGAGAAGCGGTCTCACATACTTTTCCATCGTCAATAAATACTATTTTATCTGCAACAGCCTCGGCAAAATTCATTTCATGAGTCACTATTAACATTGTCATGCCTTGTTTTGCTAAGTTTAATATTACATCTAAAACCTCACGAACCATTTCTGGATCTAAGGAAGCTGTAACTTCATCAAAAAGCATTATTTCAGGGTTCATGCAGAGTGCTCTTACTATAGCTATTCTCTGTTTTTGACCTCCAGAAAGTTCTCTTGGATAAGAATTTTTGCGGTCAAGAAGTCCAACTTTATCTAATAATTCCTCAGCCTGTTTTAAAGCTTCTTTTTTATCTCTTTTTTGAACTTTAGTTGGTCCTAAAAGGATATTTTGAATTACAGTCATGTGAGGAAAAAGCTCATAACTTTGAAATACCATTCCTATTTTTTGGCGAACATTTTGCCAGTTTACATTCTTGTCAGTAAGACTATTTCCAGAAAATTTTATGTCACCGCCTTGAACATTTTCAAGACCGTTAATGCACCTTAAAAGTGTGCTTTTTCCACAGCCTGATGGGCCTAAAATAACAACAACCTCACCTTTTTTTATGCTGATATCTATACCTTTGAGTATTTTTTTATCTCCATATTGCTTTTGCAAGTTATTTATTTCAATTAATGCTTCATTATTTTCCATAATGTTAATGATCCTCCTTTAATGTGACTATCTTTAAAATTTAGCTTCTAATTTTTTAGAAAGTATTGAAAGTGGGTAACAGATTATAAAATACAATATAAAAATAATTCCATAAATCCAGAAGGATGCACTAGGAAATTGCAAACGAGATAGTTCTATAATTTCTTGTCCCACCTTTATCACATCTATTACACCAATTAAAACTACGAGCGAAGTAGTTTTTACCATTCTTGTGGCTAGGTTGATAGCTCCTGGAAGCATTCTTCTAACAGCTTGAGGTATGAGTACATATTGGTAAATCTGTCCAAAGGTAAGTCCTAAGGCCTTTGCTGATTCAACTTGATGTTTTGGCAAGGATTCTAAAGCTCCTCTTACTATATCACCCATTTCGGCGGCACCCCATAGACTGAATACAATAATGGATACTAGTTCACCGCCCAAATCCATACTTAGTGCAGTAGTAATACCAAAGTAAAAAATAAACAGCCAAACGAGAGTAGGAATTATTCTAAATATTTCTAGATACAAACGTCCTATAAAACGTAAAATTTTTGATTTTGATGTTCGTGTAATGCCAATTAGTATACCGAGCACGGAGCCTAATATAATTGAGGTAAAGGCAATTCTACCTGTTACTAAAAGTCCCTGTAATAAACGTTCAATATTGCTGCCTTGAAAAACGACACTAATTCCCAAACTCCCCATAACGAACCCTCCTTTCTATTAGTGTAAGAATTATTGACAAAGGTAAAACTATAATTAAATATGCAATTACAAGCATTAGCAAAGATTCAAAAGTGTGATAGTATAAGCCTATTAAATCCTTTGTTAAATTCATAAGTTCCAAAATAGAAATTGCTCCAACAACAGAGGTTTCTTTAAGTAAAAATATGATGTTGGCACTTAAAGAAGGCATACTTATTGAAAAAGCTTGAGGAAGTATTATATACCTAGTAAGTTGAGCTTTTGAAAGGCCTATACTGAGACCAGTTTCAATTTGTGACTTACTTACGGCTTCTATGCCACTTCTAAATGATTCTGATATATAACTTCCACCTAAGAATGTTAGTCCAACTATTGCACAGGTGTTTTCACCCATCTTTAAACCAAACTTGGTGAAACCATAATATAAAAAGAATAACTGTATAAGTAGTGGTGTGTTACGTGAAAGTTCAATATAAGCACCTACTATATGGTCTAAAACTTTAATTTTGTTATATTGTATAAAACTACAAATGATTCCGACTACTATAGAAAAAAGTATTCCCCAAAATGCAATGTCAAGTGTTAAAAGGGTTGCTTTTTTATATAAGGGTATATTTTTGATGATAAAATTCCAATCTAAATTCATAATTTATTCTCCTTACAACTATTCCAATAATTCTTACTGGAATAGTATGATATATATATTATGATAAAGTTACAATTAAGTTTTGTCAATATGTTAAACTTTTTTTAATAATTTGTAAGCTAAAAGTAAATTTGATTGATGGATTTATATTTTTACAAAGTAAATATTAAACTATTTTAAGCAAAATACTTTTAAAACCAATATAAATACTAGGTTATCAAGTAAAATTTAATTTGTATGCTATAATATGTAGTATGATAAGGTAATACTATATTGGAAGTTACAATCCAGACTAGATTGTTTTAATAGTTTTGAGAAATTTATTTAGAGTTTTCAACGAAAATAAGAGGTGATTGAGTTGGCAGAAGTTAAATTTGATATAATTAAGAACCTTGGTGTCATATCAGAAGGTGCTAGGGGCTGGAAGAAAGAAATAAATATTATGAGCTGGAATGGTAGAAAAGCTAAAATAGACATAAGAGATTGGGATGAAGCTCACTCTAAAATGGGAAAAGGCATTACTCTTAGTAAGGATGAGCTAAAAAAATTAAAAGAAATTTTAGATGAAATTAATATAGATGAATTGGACAGTGCGAATTAACAATGCTTTGTCACATTAAAAAAATACTATAAAGCTTATCATACGTGGGGTTTGGGTCAAGGACCCATTATCCTTCTTTATAAAATACAGACTATCTTAATATTTACGGCTAACAACTTTGAATTATTATTAAGGATTATCTAAACCTATTATAATATAGAGAATGCCTATATTAAGTAAAGAAGGATAATGGGCTAAAGCCCAAGCCTCGTGTATGATAAAATTGAAATATCTAAGTATTTTATTATTTTTTACCAAGATTTATTAGAATTTTTTAAACTGTTCCTTGCCTCTACCTTCTATGGGAAGTAACAATATTTTGAGAACGATTTAAATAAAATTCAATAGGATTTTGTCAAAAATAATGAAAAGACTTAGTAATTTTAATTTGTTTGAACTTCTCTTCAGCGAGTTATTAAAATTTCTTAGTCTTTTCATTGTTTTGGGCTTAGTCTTATGAGTTTTATTTAATGTTCTAAAATACTGTTACTTTACTAAAAAAGTCCACCGTTCCAGCCCCAGTCGGATATTTCCTCAATAGTTATATATATGGAATCCTTAGGGATTGAAAGCTCTTTTTCTATTAAAGAAGATATTTCTGAAGTTAGTTTATTCTTTGAAGCTTTATCTGCGCCTCCGTAAATTTTCACTTCAATAAAAGCTGCTTTGTCTTTTTTCTCTCCTTTAAAGTAAAGAGGATAATTGTCCTTAAAGCCAATCATTAGCCAGCTTTCACTTTTGCCGGGAAGTATTTCTATTAGCTTTCCAAATTCAGCTTTTAATTTATCTTTTTTTGCCTCATTAAGCTTTACAGTTACTGTTGAGTTTATAAATGGCATAAAATCACTCCTTTTTAAGATATTAAATTATTTTTTGCAAATTTCTGCAATCCAAGTAAAGTTTACAGCATGTTCCAAGGCAATTTTTAAATTAAGTTTTTCTATATAGTTCTTTAGCTCTTCAACTATAAAAAAATTTTTACTTTCTATAAATGCCCATAGGTCTGCCCTATTGTGTCTTAACAAGCTTTCTTTATATTCTTCTTTTGATTTCATATTTTCAAACATAAAATCTATTAATATAACTCTTTTCTGGTCATTAAGTAATAGCATATTGGAGAGTGCTTTTTGTTTCTTCTCTTCAATTAATCCATGTAATACATAAGACGATACTACAATATCTGCCCTTTCTTTTATATTTGATACATCAAAAATACTGCTTTGAATAAAATTCATTTTTGGATATTTTCTTTTACCTTCTTGAATCATTTCATAACTCTTATCTATTCCTATAACATTAATTTTTTCACTTAAGGGACCACATAAATTACCTGTACCACAGCCAAAATCAATTATACTATTTATATTATATCTTGTTATTTTATCCCTTATCTTTATAAAGGTATCCTCATATTGATCAAATAATCCGAGTTCATCATCAGATTTTTCTCGAACCATTTTATCATATTTTGCACCCTTGTTTGAATTTTTCATTTTATTGTTCCCCCATATCTAAAAAGTATTTTTTGCTTACTCGCAGGTACTTTTAATTTAAGTATGGTACTGATTATTTTTGTCTTATCATAGGCTATTCTATATAAAAATCCTTTGAAATTTCTGCTTGAACGCGATACAAACTTTTTAAGTATTTCTGATACTGCTTTCATAAATAATCTTTATTTTAAAATGCTTTCATGTTATATTATACTATAATTGAACTTGGGTACACGAGTTGAAAATTAATTAATTTAATGTGCAGGGGTTGTATTTTGGGTATGGGAATTATAGATAATAAGAAAGACGAAAAAGTTTATTATTATTAAAATTTATAAAAAATATTTCAAGCAGTAAAATCAGAAAATCGTTAAAGGAGATTTATACATGGTTAATATGAATGATAAGCAAAAAGAACTCCTACAAAAATTAATTGGGTACAGAAGAGAACTTCATAAGTATCCTGAATTGTCAATGAAGGAGTATGAAACAACTAAACGCATTAAGAATTGGCTCAGGGAAAATAATATAGATGTTTTGGATTTGCCTCTAGAGGTTGGTGTTGTTGCTGAAATTAAAGGGGAGCACCCAGGGAAAACCATAGCACTTAGAGCTGATATAGATGCGTTGCCAATTAATGAAAAAACTGGATTTGATTTTACTTCAGTAAATGCTGGAGTTATGCATGCGTGTGGTCATGATTTTCATACATCAGGAATTTTAGGTGCTGCAATACTTTTAAATTCTAGAAAGAGTGAAATGCACGGAAATGTCCGTATAATATTTCAACCAGCGGAAGAAAATGGTGAAGGAGCAAAATTTATATGTAAGAAAGATATACTTAATGGCGTAGAAGCTATATTTGGAATGCATAATAGACCGGATTTACCTGTTGGAACTATAGGAATAAAATCAGGTAGTTTAATGGCAAGTGTTGATAGGTTTGAAATTAACATCATAGGAGTTGGTGGTCATGCTGGTATGCCGGACAGATGCATTGACCCTATTGTAATATCAAGTCAGGTGATTTCTGCAATGCAGACTATTGTAAGCCGAAGTGTCAATCCAATTAGTGATGTAGTAATAAGTGTAACGAGAATTCAGTCAGGCAACACCTGGAATGTAATTCCCGATAGGGCGGAGATGGAAGGTACTGTGAGAACTTTTCAAAATAATATGAGGGATGAAATTAAAAATTCTATGAAAAATACTGCTGAAGGAGTGGCAGAGGCTTTAGGTGCTAAAATAGAATTTAAATGGTATTCGTACTTATCTGTTTTAAATAATGATGCTAGATTTGAAAAATTGTGTATTGAAACAGCAGAGGAAATAGGCTGCAGGTCTGTTAAAGCACAAAAAAATTTAGGTGGAGAAGATTTTTCATTTTACGGAAGCATTGTACCTTCGTTTTTTGTATGGATGGGAGTAGATGGCACGGCGGAATGGCACAGACCTAGTTTTAATTTAAAAGAAGCTGCCTTGATACATGCTGCCAAGTATTTTTCAAATTTATCAATTAAAGTTTTAAAGGGGTATAGTGAAAATAATATATAACTCATAATTTCTTTTTTTTATAGTTTTCATATTGACAAACTAGGAAAAACAATGTATATTATACATAAATTATAAATTAGATGCATTTATTGTAATTTTATCAATAAATAATATTATAAAAATGCGTATTTAGTTGATCAGAAAACTGAAGGCTAAAGCAATTCTGTTGCTTTAGCCTTTTTTGATACTAATTTTGTCAGAATTTTTTGAAAAAGGAGATATAAAAATGATTACAAATACAGAAGAGTTAGAAAATATTGCTGAGAAAACACTTAAGCATCCATGTTATAACTGCATTGCACATAAATATGCGAGAATGCATATACCAGTGGCTCCAAAGTGTAATGTAAGCTGTAATTTTTGCAACAGAAAATATGACTGTGTAAATGAAACAAGACCTGGAGTGACAAGTGAAGTTTTATCTCCTGAACTTGCAGTAGAAAAATTTAAAATAGTAAAAGACAAAGTAAAAAATTTAACGGTAATTGGAATAGCAGGACCAGGAGATCCACTAGCAAATTTTGAACAGGTTAAAAAATCCATTGAATTAATAAAAAAAGAATCGCCTAACATGACATTTTGTATTTCAACTAATGGATTAATGCTTCCTTTTTATGCAAATGAATTAATAAACCTTGGAGTTAGCCATATAACTATAACAATAAATGCGGTAGATCCTAAAATAAGTGCTAAGATTTATAAGTTTGTAAATTATCTAGGACAGACCTTTAAGGGGAAAGAAGCAGGGGAAATTTTATTGCACAATCAGCTTTCAGGGCTTAGATATGTTACTGAAAGAGGAATTATATCAAAAATAAATATAGTTATGATAAAAGGTATTAATGATGAGCATGTACCTGAAATAGTTAAAAAGGTAAAGGAATGTGGTGCATATATGACTAATATTATGCCTCTTATACCTGTAAAAGGAAGTGTATTTCAGGACAGATCTACTGTTAATGATATAGAACTAAATAGTATGAGAAAAAATTGTAACCAGTATTTGAAACAGATGTATCACTGCAAACAATGCAGAGCAGATGCAATAGGAACACTGGATAATGATATATCTAGGAAGTTTGATCTAAATGAGATAAGAAATAAGGATATTAAAAAAATAAGTTACAGATTTGCAGTTGCAAGCAGCTCAGGTGAAATGGTAGATGAACATTTTGGCCATGCATCGCAGTTTTATATTTATGATTACCAAAATGGTGAAAGCCAATTTATTGAGAAGAGAAATGCTGTGAAGTCCTGCTTTGACCCAAGTGAATGTGGCAATCATGATGACAGAATAGCAAGTATTATAAATTTAATAAAAGATTGCAGTGCAGTCCTTGCAATAAGAGCTGGTTTTGAGCCAACCAGTATATTAAATGAAAATGGAATAAAACTCTTTCAAACATTTAGTACAATAGAGAAGGGAATAGAAGCTGCAGCTAAAACAATGGAAAATGAAAATATTTAGGAGGATGTGAAATGAAATTTAATCTAGATACGTCAGTAGTAAAAACTAGAGAGCAGCGATTAGGAACCATAATTGGTTGGAAAACAGGAAAAACATCAGAACTTTCAAGAGACTCTGCATTCACTTGCGAAAATTGTAAGTGCAATGGTGGAAAAAAACTGTGTGAAGCAATAGGACCATTTACACAGGGTTCAACCTGCAGTGAAGAGATGGTGGAATGCCAAGCCGGGCATGTAAGAGATGCTGTTTTGATTCAGCATGCACCTGTAGGTTGTGGTGCAGATCAGGTAAAATATAATTCTGTATTTAGAAATGCTCTTGCAATTAGACATTTACCAATACAAAACGTTAAGATTATTAACACAAATATAAAGGAAACTGATATGGTGTTCGGGGCAATTAGAAAATTAGAGCAGTCTATAAGAGATGCATGGAATAGGCATCATCCTAAGGCAATTTTTATTGGAACTTCTTGTGCTTCGGGTATTATTGGAGAGGATATAGACAGTACAGCCACCAAAATGCAGGAAGAACTTAAAATACCAGTTATACCTATGTACTGTGAAGGTTTTAGGTCAAAGCATTGGAGCACGGGCTTTGATGCTACTCAGCATGGAATATTAAGACAAATAGTTAATAAGCACCCTAAAAAACAGGAGGATTTAGTTAATGTAATCAATCTTTGGGGAAGCGATGTTTTCACTCCAATGCTTAAAGAACTTGGACTCAGGGTAAATTATGCTGTTGATCTTGCGACCGTTGAAGATTTAAAACAGCTTTCAGAGGCAGCAGCTACAGTTACATTCTGCTATACCTTGTCTTCTTACATGGCTGCGGTTTTGGAAAAAAATTTTGATGTTCCGGAAATAAAGGCACCTCAGCCCTATGGAATAGCAGGAACGGATGCATGGATAAGGGAACTTGCACGTGTGACTCATAGAGAAGAAAAAGCAGAAGCATATATAGCAAAGGAACATAAAAAAATAGAAAAAAGATTAGGTGAACTTAGAAAACTTTTAAAGGGTAAAAAGGGATATGTTGCAACGGGGTCAGCCTATGCTCATGGACTTATTGAAGTACTTAGAGAACTTGGAATCGAAGTTGATGGTTCTCTTGTGTTTCACCATGATCCTGTGTATGACAACAATGAAAATAAAAATTCACTTAAATTCTTAGTAAATAATTATGGTGATGTTAAAAACTTCAGTGTAAGTAATAGGCAGCAGTATCAATTCTATACTTTCCTTAAAAACACAAAACCTGATTTTATACTTATAAGACATAATGGACTTGCACCTCTTGCGTCAAAAATGGGAATACCGGCAGCACCTCTTGGAGATGAGCACCTTGCAGTAGGATATGAGGGAATTATAAATTTAGGTGAAACAATACTTCAAATACTTGCCCATAAGAAGTTTCATGAGGATTTATCAAAGCATGTTAAATTGCCATATACGAAATGGTGGCTTGAGCAGACTGATCCTTATGTACTTTGCAAATAATGCGAATTAATTTTAGTTGAGGGTTTTAGCGGCAAAAATACGGCGCTAAAAGGTGCGGGGTTTCACCTATTAACGAGCGAAGCAAAGTTAATACCTCACACCTCGGCGCTAGCTGATTACAACCTTTTTCGTCTCGTTAGATGACGAAAAATCCCCAACTTGATTAGAAACGTTTTTTAATTATGAATTGAAGCTTAATAATATAGGAGTGAATAGCAATGTCAGATATAAAAGAAAAATCAAATTCAATTGAGCAGGTAAGGTACGGCTGCGCTATTGGAGCAATGCACAGTGCTTTTGCAATACCAAGAGTAATTCCCATAGCTCACTGTGGACCTGGATGTGTTGATAAACAAACCGGCAATATAGCATTTTATAATGGGTTTCAAGGTGGCGGCTACGGCGGAGCATCTGCTGTTCCATGCACAAATATACATGAAAAGGAAGTTGTATTTGGAGGTGAAAACAGATTAAGAGAGCTAATTGAAGGTACTTTTAAGGTAATGGATGCAGATTTATTTGTTGTTATGACAGGGTGTATTCCAGATACTATAGGGGATGATGCAGAATCTGTAGTAAGTGAATTTCGTGAAAATGGACTTCCTATTGTGTGTGCAGAAACAGGTGGATTTAAGGGAAATAATTTTATAGGCCATGAACTTGTAGCCCAAGCTATTATAGATCAATATGTAGGTGATTACGATGGACCAAAAGAAAAAGGTCTTGTAAACGTGTGGGCACTTCTACCATATTTTAATACTTTTTGGAGAGGAGACCTTAATGAAATAAAGAGAATACTTGAAGGCATAGGACTTAAAGTTAACATACTGTTTGGTCATGAAAGTAAAGGAGTTCACGAGTGGAAGGATATTCCCAAAGCAGAATTCAATTTAGTATTGTCACCATGGCTTGGACTTAAAACAGCAGAGCATCTAAAAGGAAAGTATGATCAGCCTTATTTGCATATTTCTACCATTCCAATAGGAGCAAAGGAAACAAGTGATTTTTTAAGAAAAGTAGTGGAGTTTGCACATATTGACAGAGAAAAGGCAGAGGGATTTATTAAAAGTGAGGAAAAAAGATACTATGAATATCTAGAAGATTTTTCTGATTTTTATTCAGAGTATTGGTGGGGACTTCCATCTAAGTTTGCTATTGTAGGTGACAGTGCATATAATCTAGCAGTTACAAAGTTTTTAGTAAATCAATTGGGGCTTATACCAGCTAAGGCAATTATTACAGAAAATCCACCGGAGAAATATAGAGATAGTATCAGAGAAGAATTTAAGAACATAGCAGATGATGTCTTACTAGATGTGGATTTTGAAGAGGACAGTTATGTTATTCATGAAAAAATAAGAAAAACCGATTTTGGGCGCAAGCCGCCTATTATTTTTGGAACTACGTGGGAAAGAGATATAGCTAAAGAGCTTAAAGGTTCTATAGTGGAAATTGGATTTCCGGCATCATATGAAGTGGTTTTGTCAAAATCTTATGTGGGATATAGAGGAGCACTTACTTTGCTTGAAAAGATATACTCAGTTATAGTCAGTGCCAGTGCTTAAGTTAAAAAATGTTGATGAAAAAATTATGGCATTAATGAAAGATGATTATGTTAATTTGGGAGGAAATAAAAATGAGGCAAATAGCAATTTACGGTAAAGGCGGAATAGGAAAATCCACAACAACACAAAATTTAACAGCAGGTTTATCAGAAATAGGTAAAAAGGTAATGGTAGTTGGATGTGATCCTAAGGCGGATTCAACAAGATTACTTTTAGGGGGACTTGCTCAGAGAACAGTTCTGGATACACTTAGAACAGAAGGAGAAGACATTGATTTAAATTATATAATGAAAAAAGGTTTCAATGATATAAAATGTGTTGAATCAGGTGGGCCAGAGCCAGGAGTAGGATGTGCAGGTAGAGGAATAATCACGTCAATAAACATGCTTGAAAGACTTGGAGCATATACAGAGGATCTTGATTATGTTTTTTATGATGTATTAGGAGATGTTGTCTGCGGAGGGTTTGCTATGCCAATACGTGAGGGAAAGGCAAAGGAGATATATATAGTTGCCAGTGGTGAAATGATGGCACTTTATGCAGCAAATAATATATCGAAGGGTATAAAAAGATATGCTAATAAAGGTGGAGTAAGACTTGGTGGAATAATTTGTAACAGCAGAAAAGTAGATAATGAAAGGGAACTTTTAGAGGCTTTTGCTAAAGAACTTGGGACACAGCTTACATATTTTGTGCCAAGGGATAATGAAGTTCAAAGGGCGGAAATAAATAAGAAAACGGTAATTCAGTTTCATCCAGATTCAAATCAAGCAAATGAGTATAGATCTCTTGCAAAAACTATAGATGAAAATAAGAATTTTGTAATTCCAAAGCCTATGTCGCAGGAAAGGCTTGAAGAAATATTTTTGCAGCATGGACTTAGTGATTAGGTAATTGTATATTTTTATTATAATAAATTTTGTAAATATTATTGACTACAGTAAGAAAAAGGATATATAATTATATTAATCAAATTTATTTAGTAAGAAATATTGCGCATTTATATTATAAATGTTGTCTAATTGAAATAAAAAACATAGTATACAGATATTAATACATGGAAAAGAACTGATTTGCATTATGGGGTAATGGGGGGGAGTTCTCATGAATGAATTAAATCGCAATACGTATGGGTCTAAAAATGTGAAAGACGAATATTATAAGCAAAAAGTTTCAAAGCTTATAAAAGAAATAAAATACGGCTCTGTAACTTTAGTTATTCAGGATGGAATTGTCATACAGATAGAAAGCAGTCAAAAAATAAGACTTAAGTAGCTGTTTCAAAGGATTAAAAGGGAAAATAGTATTGGCAAAGGGCATATACATTAAAAAATGTTTTGATATGTAATAGAAAATTATATTATAAGTGTTTACAAAATGGTGCAATCATAATATAATATATAACAAATAAGATAAATTTAGTTAAATACTGCGATGAGAAATAGTAGCATGAAGGAAGTCTTAAAAGAGAAATCTCCATGGGCTGAAAGAGATTAGATGTAAATTTGTGTGAATGCATCTCTGAGTACTGCTTCGAAATTTTAGTAGACGGCAGCGGGTACGCCCGATTAAAGCGTTAAGGTATGTTAGTACTGAATTTAATGAGTTTTCATATTTTTTATTATATATGATAATTAGAGTGGAATCGCGGATAACTTCTGCCTCTAGATTTTAGGGGTAGAAGTTTTTTTAGTGTTTTTATAAGGAATGCACTTTAATACAAAATTTTATGACGTATATTTTAAACAGCAGGATTTATTTTATGAAATTTTAAAAAGGGGATGTTAAGCATGGGATCAGTACAGTATTTTGATAACATTGCTACCAAGTGGAATGTGATAAGGAGTGAGTATTTTGAGGAAAGATTAAAGTATAAGGTTTTATCTAAGGTAAATGTGAAAGATAAAATTACAGCCGATCTTGGATGTGGCACTGGTTTTATAACACTTGCCCTTGCAGGAGATGCCAGTATGGTTTTTAGTATAGACAATTCTGTAAATATGCTTAGAGAACTTAAGAGATCATCAGAGGCTAAAAAGTTTAATAATATTTATCTTTTAAAGTCTTCTCTTGACAATTTGACTTTATTTGATGAATCAATGGATGCTGTTTTTATAAATATGGCACTCCATCATGTTAAGGATGCTGAAAAAGCTGTAAAGGAAATGTACAGGGTTTTAAAGAAAGGTGGTACAGTAATCATATCAGATGTTATGCAGCATAATGGTGAGTGGGCTAAGGAAGAAATGTTTGATGAATGGCTTGGCTTTTCAAATAATCAAATTCAAAGCTGGCTGAGGGATGCTGGATTTAAGAATATAGATATTGAAAATACAGATTTAAAGTGTAAAGGTCATTCTAGCAAGGGAGAATATACAGAAACATCAATATTTATAGCAAAGGCAGTTAAATAATTAGGAGGGATATTATGAAAATTGAATCATTATTAATTCATGGAGGTAAAGATGGAGATGAAACTACTGGCGCAGTAAATGTTCCAATATATCAAACCTCTACTTTTAAACAAGTAAAGTTAGGCGTAAACAAGGGGTATGAATATTCTAGAACAGGGAATCCAACGAGAGAAGCTTTAGAAAAATTAATTTCTGATTTAGAGGAAGGTTATGCAGGTTTTGCTTTTGCCTCAGGAATGGCAGCCATTACAGCTGTTCTATCATTGTTCAAATCAGGAGATACAATAATAATATCAAATAATGTTTATGGAGGAACTTTTAGAGTACTTGATAAAGTATTTAATCACTTTAGTATAGGTTATAAAATAGTTGATACTTCAAAGCCAGAAGAAGTTAAAAAAAATATAGACAAAAATGTAAAAGCCATATATATTGAAAGCCCTACAAATCCACTTATGGATATTACAGACATCAAATTAGTTTCTGGTATAGCAAAAGAAAAAGGACTTCTTACTATAGTTGATAACACTTTTATGACACCTTATCTTCAAAGACCAATTACTCTTGGTGCAGATATAGTAATTCACAGTGCTACAAAGTATCTTGGTGGTCACAGCGATTTAGTTGCGGGACTTGTGGTGGTTAATAATAATGATCTAGCAGAGAAAATACACTTTATACAGAATTCAACAGGAGGAGTCTTAGGACCCTTTGATTCATTCCTTTTAATAAGGGGTATAAAAACTCTTGCAGTGAGAATGGATAGGCACAATGATAATGCACTTAGGATTGCTAATGCCCTAAATCATAGTAAAGAAATAGAAAAAGTATATTACCCTGGACTTGAAGATCATCCTGGACACGAAATTCAAAAGAAGCAGGCTTTAGGCTATGGCGGCATAATATCTTTTGTAGTAAAAAAAGAATATGATTATAAAAAGTTATTTGAAAATTTAAAGCTCATAACTTTTGGGGAAAGTCTTGGCGGAGTAGAATCACTCGTATGCCATCCTGCTACAATGACACATGCAGCAATTCCATATGAAATAAGACAGAAAGTTGGAATTGTAGATAATCTTATAAGGCTTTCTGTAGGCATAGAAAATGTAGAGGATTTAATTGACGATTTATTAAATGCACTTGAAAGGAGTGTAGAAAAGTGAAATATGTAAATGATGTTAGAGAGCTTATAGGAAATACTCCTATAGTAAAACTCAATAATATTGAAGTTAAGAGTGGAGTCAATATATTTGCAAAGCTTGAACTTTTTAATCCAGGTGGAAGTGTCAAGGACAGAATAGGCGTTTATATGATAGAAGCTGCTGAGAAAAAGGGCACGTTAAAAAAAGGATACACCATAGTAGAGGGAACGGCAGGAAATACGGGAATAGGGATAGCTCTTGCTGCAATTAATAAAGGATATAATGTTATATTTGTTGTTCCAGAGAAGTTTTCACTTGAAAAGCAGACGCTTATGAAGGCTTTTGGTGCAAAAATTGTAAATACTCCTAGAGAAAATGGTATGCAAGGAGCAGTTCAAAAGGCGAATGAACTTTTAAAAACCATACCCAATGCTATAAGTTTAGGTCAATTTGTAAATCCAGCTAATCCTATTGCACATTATGAGACAACAGGGCCTGAAATTTACAGGGATCTTGAAGGTAAAATTGATTATTTGGTTGCAGGGGCAGGAAGCGGTGGAACCTATGCGGGGGTAGCCCGATATTTAAAGGAACAAAATAAAAATATAAAAGGAATACTTGCAGATCCAGAGGGCTCTACTATGGGTGGCGGCGAAGAAGCAAGTTACGATATAGAAGGCATTGGCAATGATTTTATTCCGGATACCATGGATATGAAGCTTGTAGATGAAGTCATTAAAGTTAATGATGATGAAGCCTTTTATATGGTTAGGCAGCTTGCACTTAAAGAAGGGCTTGTAGTGGGGAGCTCATCAGGAGCTGCTTTAGCTGCTGCATTAAAGCTTAGTAAGAATATTAAAAGCGGCAATATAGTAACCATATTCCCAGATAGGGGGGATAGATACTTTAGTAAAAATATTTTTGGATAGATTAGGTAAAGTATATAAAAGATTTAAATTTAATATTTGACAGGGCAAAAAAGTTGTAATATAATTTAATCAATAACTTAGTAAATAAATTTGAAAACTAAATAAATATTTTCTTATCAAGAGTGACGGAGGGATAGGCCCTATGAAGTCCGGCAACAGCCCATATATGGGAAATGTGCTAAATCCTACAGGTTTATCCTGAGAGATGAGAATGTTTTAACTGCTTCTTATTTTTTGTGGATAAGAAGCAGTTTTATTTTTTGGAGGGATTTTATGAATAGTATTGATTGTAGAAAATTTGAAACGAAAGCTGTACATGGTACTTCTTTTGACACTAGAACAGGGGCAGTAAGTTATCCAATATATCAAACTACTGCATTTAGACATGAAGGATTAAATAAGGGAACAGGATATGATTATTCCAGAACGCAAAATCCTACAAGAGAAGAACTTGAAAAAACCATTGCATTACTTGAAGGCGGAAAAGCTTGCTTTGCATATTCGTCTGGTATGGCTGCAATATCAAGTGTTTTAACTTTATTTAAGAGTGGAGATCACATAATTGTTTCTGAGGATTTGTACGGTGGAACCTATAGAATATTTGAAGAAATTTATAAAAATTATGGCATTGAAGCAACTTATGTAGATACATCGGATACTCATAATATAAATAAGAATATAAGAAAAAATACAAAAGCTCTGTATATAGAAAGTCCAACTAATCCACTAATGAAAATTACAGATATAAAAAAATCAGCTGAAATATGCAAAGAATGTGGGATTTTATTTATTGTGGACAATACTTTTTTGACACCATACTATCAAAGGCCACTAGAGCTTGGATGTGATGTTGTAATTCACAGTGGTACAAAATATATAAGTGGTCACAATGATACTTTAGCAGGATTTGTTATTTTAAATGATGAAAATTTAATTTCTAAATTGAGATTTATACAAAATTCTGTAGGGGCGGTGCTTTCACCTTTTGACAGCTGGCTTACTTTAAGGGGAATAAAAACTCTTTCTATAAGACTCGATAAACAGCAAAAAAATGCAATTAAGATAGCAAACTTTTTAAAGACTCACGATAAGGTAACAAAAGTGATTTATCCGGGATTAAAGGAACATGCAGGACATGATATCTTGGCTAAACAGGCTTCAGGATTTGGTAGCATGATTTCATTTTATGTTGATAGCTGCGAAACTGCGGAGAAGATACTGGAAAGGGTGAAAGTTATTATTTTTGCAGAAAGTCTTGGTGGTGTGGAAAGCTTAATTACTT
Organism: Clostridium pasteurianum; assembly: GCF_001705235.1. Taxonomy (NCBI): domain Bacteria; kingdom Bacillati; phylum Bacillota; class Clostridia; order Eubacteriales; family Clostridiaceae; genus Clostridium; species Clostridium pasteurianum. Next base: position 1,085,408 of record NZ_MCGV01000001.1, on the reverse strand, counting down.
ATCCATACACTCAAACTCATTCAGACATTCCGGATGATATAAAAGAAAAACTTGGAATTACAGATAAACTTTTAAGAATTTCAGTTGGGATAGAAAATGTGGATGATTTAATAGAAGATTTAAATAGAGCACTTTAAGGTATAGGAGGGAAAAATATGAAATTTGGAACTAAACTCATACATAATGGTTATGAAATGGATAAAACTACAGGGGCGTTAAGTGTACCTATATATCAAACTTCAACTTTTCATCAAAGCGATATTGATGGTGATGTTAAATATGATTATTCTAGATCTGGAAATCCAACAAGGGCAGCTCTTGAAAATACTATAGCTGTTCTTGAAGGCGGGTATAAGGGCTTTGCATTTTCCTCTGGAATGGCAGCAATTTCATCTGTCCTAAGCATTTTTTCTGCTAAGGATCATATAATTGTGCCTAAGGATGTTTATGGCGGAACTTATAGAATAAGCACACAGTTTTTTAACAGATTTGAAGTAGAATGTGAGCTTGTAGATACAACGGATGTGGATAAAGTAAGGAAAGCTGTGAAAGAAAATACAAAAGCAATTTACATAGAAACTCCATCAAATCCACTTATGAAGATAACAAATATAAAGGAAATAGTTAAACTGGCAAAGGAATATAATCTGCTTGTTATAGCTGATAATACTTTTATGTCACCATTTCTTCAAAGACCACTGGAGCTTGGCTGTGATATAGTGGTTCACAGTGCTACGAAGTTTTTAAATGGGCATAGTGATGTTGTTGCAGGTCTTGTGGTAGCTAAAAATAAGGAATTAGCAGATAGAATATATTTTGTTCAAAATGCCTTTGGCGCGGTACTTGGACCTCAGGATTCATGGCTGCTTTTAAGGGGGATTAAAACTCTTAAGGTTAGAATGCTTTATCAGGAGAAAAATGCTGAAGAGCTTGCAAAATGGCTTCTACTAAATTCTTTTGTAACAAGGGTGTATTATCCAGGAATACCAAGTCATTTTGGGCGCGAAATCCATTTTTCACAGGCAGATGGACCCGGTGCAGTGTTGTCTTTTGAAACAGATACAATTGAAAGGGCAAAAAACTTCATGAAGAGGGTTAAATGTGCAGCTGTTGGGGTAAGTCTTGGAGGGGTTGAAACTATTGTGTCATATCCATCTAAAATGTCACATGCAGAAATACCTCATCATGAAAGAATAAAACTTGGAATAAGTGACAGGCTAGTAAGAGTATCAGTAGGGCTTGAGGATGTATGTGATTTAATTAAGGATTTTGGTGAAGCTCTAAAGTAAATTTAAATAGAATTTTGAGAATGGTGTATGAGAGATTAAGTTTAGAAGGGAGACTTAATCTCTTTTTATTTACTATCACAGGGAACAATATTTAGTACATAATACTTATCAAAAGATAGTTGTCTTTTGATAAGTATTATGATATATTAAGTGTATAAGAAAAATTTAACTTTGAAGGAGTTTATTATGGATAAAAAACAATCTGAAAAATTAGTACTTGGTATAGTGAATTTTTATATATTATTTGAAAACGAAATATTGGATTTAATGCCTGACTTTAACAATTCAGAAGTAAGCCCATTACTATCTAAAATGCTAAATGAAATTCATATTCAAGGAAGAACAACTTCATCAGAATTAAGCGAGAGGCTTAATATTTCAATCCCTAATACAAGTAGGAGTGTAAATGCATTATATAAATTAGGCTATATAACTAAAAAGCAGGATTCAGATGATAAGAGAATTATCTATTTGGCTTTATCTAGGAAGGGAGTGGATTTGATTTCAAGTTGCATAAATATTTCCCAGGAAAAGTTTTTAGAAAGATTTAAAGTGCTTTCAGATAAAGATATAAAGCAATTGATGGATTCTTTTTCGACAATAAACGGTATACTCATAAAGATGAGAGAATTAAATAAAAATGATTAAACTAAAGAAGAAGGTGTTTATATGATTCAAAAATCTATTAAAAGAAAGCTAGTTGTATTAATAGGATTAATTATATTAGCGATAAGTACAGGCATGGGAGCTATTTTTTATATTAATGCATATAATGCTTTAGTAAGTAATATAGGAAAAACATTTCCACAGATAGCTACTCAAGCGGCAAATACTGTTCAAGCTTCACTAGATGAGCATATAAATGAACTTAAGATAATTTCTTCTATGGATGAAATTAAAAATGGCAGCGACATAAATAATAAGTTATCAGTTTTGAAAGCTCAAAATAATGCCAATGGAAGCATAAAAATGGGTTATGCAGATGTTAATGGTATAATAACATATACAGATGGAACTAAAGCTAATATTAAGGATAAAGTTTATTTTAAAGAAGCGTTAGCAGGTAAAAGCTATGTGGATGACCCTGTTGTTGCTGCTGATAAAAAATCTATGTCTATGGTATATGCAGTACCAATAAAAAATAACAATTCTATTACAGGAGTTTTAGTATCAGTTAGAGATGGTTTAGAGTTAAGTGAAATGATTAAGAAAATATCATTTGGAAAGACAGGCAGTGCTTATATGATAAATAGTAAATCTGTAAGTATAGCATATGTTGATAAAAGCATGCCTTTAAATAAATATAATTCTATAGAACAAGCTAAAAAAGATCCAAGTCTTAAGGGTATTGCGGATATGCAGAAGAAAATGATTGCCGGAAAAACTGGTTTGAGTAAATATTTTTGGGGTGGAAAGTATTCTTATGGTGGCTTTGCACCTGTAAAAAAAGAAGGTTGGTCTATAGTTGTAATTCTTAATGAAAATGAACTTTTATCTGAATTAAGTGGTCTAAAAAAGTCAATTGCAATGTATTCAATTTTATTTTTAATTGGTGGCATTTTAGTAACGTACTTTATAGCAGATAAGATTTCAAAGAAAATTAAATATTCTGAAGAGGTTTTAAATGTTCTAGCTACTGGAGATTTCTCTAAAGATATAAGAGGGAAGTATTTAGAGAGTAAGGACGAAATAGGGAATATGGTAAATTCAATGAGTTTAATGAAGAATTCAATTAGTTCTATAATTAAAGCTTTTAGAAATACATCTGATAAGATAGAAAATAATTCACAAAATTTATCTAATATTTCTGAAAATATGAAATCCTCATCCAATAACGTATCAATAGCTATTCAAGAAGTTGCAAATGGGGCAGGCAATCAGGCCAATGATTTAGTTGAAATTACGAATTCATTAAATGTATTTAGTGATGGGCTTGAAGGTATAGTAAGTAACTTGAAGGATATTAATACAGAGACCTTAACAATGAACGAACTTGCAAATGGTAGTAGCAGTAATATGGATTCGTTAATTGAAGCAGTAAAAAATATAAGCTTTTCATTTGAAAATTTGCAAGATAAAATAATAAATTTTAATAGTAGTATTAAAGATGTATCTAACATAGTGAATATAATAAATTCTATAGCTGATGAGACTAATTTACTTGCATTAAATGCATCTATAGAGGCTGCACGTGCTGGTGAAAGTGGAAAAAGCTTTGCCGTAGTTGCTAATGAGATTAGAAAGCTTGCAGAGCAGACAAAGGTATCTTCTCATAATATAACTGATTTGATAGCATCGCTTTCTAAAAATACTAAGCTTATAATGAGTAATACTGATAATATGAAAAATGATTTAGATTCTCAGGTAGATGTAATAAATAATACAATGGATTCTTTTAAAAGCATAATAGAAGTTATTAAAAATGTTATGCCAAAAATTCAATCAGTAAATTCAGCTTCTGAGAATATTAAAGAGGAAAAAGATAGTATAGTTGAGAAGGTTGAAGATGCATCCAGTGCGGCAGAGGAAATTTCAGCTTCAGCAGAAGAAATTACAGCATCATCAGATGAGATGAGCAATTTAGCAAAAGAAGTTTCAGTAGCTTCTAAAGAACTAAATCTTATGACAAAGGAAATGGGACTTCAGATAGGAAAATTTAAAACACAGTAGAAGGAATTTGCAGTATATTTAAGGTAATAGTGTTTAAGAGTTTTAATGATTTTTAAACACTATTATTTTTTTGTTATAAATCAATAATTTTAGATTAAAATAAATATTATACGTTACTAAATTAAACTTATAGTTAAGGTTATAAAACGATTGACAGAAGGCAAATAAATTGGTAATATATATTTAACACGTTAACACGTTATCACGCTAAAGTAATGAAAAGCTTAAAGTAGGAAGTGAAATTATGATTAATTTAAAAAAATATATACCTGAAGGTTCAAGAGACATTTTGTTCGAAGAATGCAGCATAAAAAATAACATTGAGAATATTTTAAGAGATACTTATGTAAAAGTAGGATATGAAGAAGTTAATTCTCCAACAATGGAGTTTTATGATGTATATAATCTTGAAAATCAACCTATAAGTCAGGAAAAAATGTATAAATTATTTGATAATACGGGAAGAATTTTAGTATTGAGACCTGATATGACAACTCCAATTGCTAGAATTGCAGCGACAAAGGCAAAAGCTAAAAATTATCCTTTAAAATTAAGTTACAAGGGCAATATATATAGAATGAATAAAGCTCTTGACGGAAAAATAAGTGAAATAACACAGTCTGGTATAGAGGTGCTTGGAATATCAAGTCTTAGAGCAGATGCTGAGGTTTTAATAACAGCAATAAAAGCAATTCTAAATACAGGACTTACGGATTTTAAAATAGAAATAGGTCAGGTAGAATTCTTTAAAAGCATAATCTCCGAGGTAAAATTAAATAAAGAAGATTCAGAAAAGTTAAGAAATTTAATAGAAAGTAAAAATTTTAGTAAGGTTGAAGAATTTGTAGATAAAAATAGCAATTTAATTGAGGAAGACAGCCGTGAAATATTGACGAATATGCCTAAACTCTTTGGAGGAAGAGAAATTATAGAAAAGGCTCGAAAGCTCACTAAAAATAGTAAAGCTGTAGAGGCACTCAAAACTGTAGAAGATTTATATGACATTGTAAGTAAAGCTGGATTCAGTGAATATCTTTTAATAGATCTTGGAATGGTACAGCATATAAATTATTATACAGGACTTATATTTAGAGGATATGCTCATGGTGTTGGAGATGCTCTTTTAAGTGGAGGAAGATATGATAAACTCATAGAGCAGTTTGGACGTGATATGCCGGCAACTGGACTTGCAATAAATGTTGATAATTTAATGTTAGCGCTTGATGATAGCCTCAGAAAAAAATTATATTCAAAGGAAAAGTATTTGGTTTTTGCTTCGGATAACAATATAGAAAAAGCTTATGAAGCTCTGAGCGATTTTAATTCAAAGGGCATTAAAGCAGAGGTAAGTCTTTTTAATAATTTAGAGGATACAAAAAAGTATTGCGTTAAAAATAAAATAGATAAGCTCTTTGATGCAGACAAGTGGAAAATAATTGAGATAAGGGGTATAAATTATGGAGAAAAATAGACCTATTAGGATTGCACTTACTAAGGGAAGACTTGAAAAAGCCGCCACTGAGATTTTTGAAAAGGTTGGCTTTGATTGCAGTGAGCTTAAGGATAAAGGTAGAAAACTTATTTTCCATGATAAAAAAGATAATATAGATTTTGTACTCGTTAAGGCACCAGATGTCTTAACTTATGTTGAGCACGGAGCAGCAGATATCGGAATAGTTGGCAAGGATACTTTGCTTGAAATGAAAAAGGATTTTTACGAGGTTTTGGATTTAAAGGTTGGCAAATGCAAATTTTCTCTAGCATCTTTGCCTGGATTCCAATTAAATGAGGGCTGTAATAGAAAAAAAATAGCTACAAAATACCCTAACATAACTAGAGAATATTTTAGAGAAAAGGGAATGGATGTTGAGATTATAAAAATAGAAGGTTCTGTTGAATTAGCTCCTATACTTGGGCTTGCGGATGCAATTGTAGATATCGTTGAGACGGGAACAACATTAAAAGAAAATGGACTTATGATTTTTGATGATATATGCGATATAAGTGCAAGAATGATAGTAAATAGAGCCAGCATGAAATTAAAGAGAGATAAGATAGCTGATATAATACAGAAAGTTAAAGCTATAGTCTAAAGAATATTTAGAAGGGAAGAATAGACGTGGAAGATATTATAAGAGTAATAGAAGGAAATAGTGAAGGCGGAAAAAAATATTTTGAGTCATTAAAGGAAAGACAGGGGAAAGAAAACTCTGAAGTTATGAAAATAGTTGAGGATATAATAGAAAATGTAAAGAAAAATGGAGATAAGGCATTAATTGAATATACTAATAAATTTGATAGCCCAGCTGTTAAAAGTGTAAAGGTAACTGAGGAAGAAATAAAAAGTGCATATAATAGGGTAGAAAAAGATTTTGTTGAAGCACTTAAAACCGCTAAAGAAAATATAAAGGACTTTCACTCAAAGCAAGTTCAAAATTCATATATAGTGCCTAAGGATGGTGGCATTGTTATGGGCCGTGTTGTTAGGGGACTAGACAAGGTTGGTATATATGTTCCAGGAGGCACAGCAGCTTATCCATCTTCGGTTTTGATGAATGCAATACCGGCAAAAGTAGCAGGAGTAGGTAAAATTATAATGACAACTCCTCCTATGAAGGATGGGACAGTCAATCCCAATATTTTAGTTGCAGCAGATTTAGCTGGTGTAGATGAAATATATAAGGTTGGCGGAGCACAGGCAATTGCAGCTCTTGCTTTTGGAACAGAGTCTATAAATAAGGTAGATAAAATAGTAGGACCGGGAAATATATTTGTTGCAATGGCCAAGAAAAGTGTGTTTGGATTTGTTGACATAGATATGATAGCAGGTCCAAGTGAGATACTTGTAATTTCAGATGAAACGGGAAATCCTAAATTTATAGCTGCAGATTTGATGTCTCAGGCAGAGCACGATAAGCTTGCATCTGCAATTTTAGTTACAACTTCAAAAAAACTTGCAGAAGAGGTTCAAGCTGAAGTAAAACGTCAAGTTGAAGACTTAAGCAGAAAGGATATAATACTTGAATCCCTAAAAAATTATGGAGCAGTTATTTTAGTAGATACTTTAAAAGAAGCTATAGAAATAGGAAATGTTGTTGCACCAGAACATCTTGAACTTGTAACACCAAATCCATTTGAATATTTACATGAAATAAGAAATGCAGGCTCTGTATTCTTAGGAGAGTTTGCACCAGAACCTTTAGGAGATTATATGGCAGGACCTAATCATGTACTTCCAACTAGTGGAACAGCTAGATTTTCATCACCTCTTTCAGTAGATGATTTCGTTAAAAAGTCAAGTTATTTATATTATTCTGGAGATGCGCTAAAGGGAGTAAAGGATAAAGTAATTAAAATGGCTGAAACTGAAGGACTCACTGCACATGCAAATTCAATTAAAGTAAGATTTGAATAAATTGTAGATTTGGAGATGTAAACAATGAGTGAAGAAAAGAGAACTTGCAGTCTTAGTAGAAAGACGGCTGAAACTGATATACAAGTAGAGCTTAATTTAGATGGTGAAGGAAAATATGAAATAGATACAGGCATAGGATTTTTTGACCACATGCTTACGCTTATGAGCAAACATGGTCTTATGGATTTAAAGGTTAAAGCTAAGGGAGACTTAAATGTAGACAGTCATCACACTGTAGAGGATGTTGGAATTGTTATAGGTGAGTGTATTGAAAAAGCCCTTGGAGATAAAAAATCCATAAACAGATACGGAACAGCTTTTGTGCCCATGGATGAAAGCTTATGTCAGGTTTCTATGGATTTAAGCGGCAGAGCTTTTCTGGTATTTGATGCTGAGTTCACAGTAGAAAAGCTTGGAGATTTTCAAACTGAAATGGTAGAAGAATTTTTTAGAGCAGTGGCTTTTAATTCTGGTATAACACTTCATACTAGAGTGCTATATGGAAAAAACAATCATCATATGGTTGAAGGATTATTTAAAGCATTCGGAAGAGCACTAAGCGAAGCAGTCTCAAAGAATCCAAGAATTAAAGGAGTCATGTCTACAAAGGGAAGTATTTAATGTGAGGAGGATACGCATATGAGTGATTGTAAAAGAATAGCTATTATTGATTATGGTATGGGCAATCTTTTAAGTGTAAAGAAAGCCTTGGATTTTATAGGAGCAAACTCAATAATAACTTCAGATACAGATGAAATTAAGAAAAGTGATGCAATAATACTTCCGGGTGTTGGAGCTTTTCCGGATGCCATGGCAAGTTTAAGTGAGAATGGCATAGATAAAGTGATAATTGAGGAAGCTAAAAGTGGAAAGCTTTTTATGGGAATATGCCTTGGAATGCAGCTTTTGTTTGATGAAAGTGAAGAATTCAAGCTTACTAAGGGCTTAGGGCTTATAAAGGGTAGAGTTAGAAAATTGCAAACAGAATATAAGATTCCACACATGGGGTGGAACAGTCTCAATATACCTAAAGAATGTGGTGTACTTAAGGGTATAAAGGAAGGAAGCTACGTATATTTTGTACATTCTTATTATGGTGATGTAGAAAATGAAGAAAATTTAAATGCATATTGTGATTATGGCAGCAAAGTGCCTGCTGTAGTAAGTGATAAAAATGTTTTTGGGCTTCAATTTCATCCAGAGAAAAGCGGAGACGTAGGAATAAAAATGCTTAAAAACTTTTGGGAGTTGATATAGATGATAATATTACCTGCAATTGATATAAGAAGTGGGAAGTGCGTAAGACTTTATCAGGGCAAATTTGATAAAACAAGTGTAGTAGCTGAAAGTCCGGTATTAACGGCGGAATCCTTTGAAAAGGCTGGGGCAAAGTTCATACATGTTGTTGATCTTGATGGAGCACTTAATGGGGAAGTTGTAAATTTCGAATCCATTAAGCAAATAGTAAATAGTACAAAAGTACCTGTGGAATTAGGCGGGGGAATAAGAAATATGGAAACTGTTGAGAAACTTATGGATATAGGTGTTAAAAGGGTAATATTAGGTACAGCGGCACTTAACGACAAAAATTTTGTTAAAGAGGCTTTAAATAAATATGGAAAAGCTGTAGCAGTTGGAATAGATGCAAAGGATGGATATGTTGCGGTAAATGGCTGGATAAACGTCAGCAAAATAAATTACATAGAATTTGCAAAAATCATGGAGGACATGGGTGTTGAAACTATAATTTTAACTGATATAAGCAAAGATGGAACTTTAAATGGACCTAATTTTGATATGCTTCAAAAGCTTAAAGAAAGTGTAAACTGTAATATAACAGCATCTGGAGGCATAAAGGACATAGATGATTTAGTTAAATTAAGTAAAATGAATATTTATGGAGCAATTGTTGGAAAGGCAATATACAGTGGAAAAGTTGATCTCAAATATGCTATAGATACTATAGAAGGTTAAAGAGGTGAAAATTATGCTTACAAAGAGAATAATACCTTGTCTTGATGTGGATATGGGAAGAGTTGTAAAGGGAATTAATTTTGTGAATCTTAAGGATGTTGGTGATCCTGTGGAAATTGCTGATTTCTATAATAAAGAAGGTGCTGATGAAATAGTTTTTCTAGATATAAGTGCAACTAATGACGGAAGAAAAACTATGATAGATGTTGTGAGAAAAACAGCAGAAAAAGTATTTATTCCTCTTACAGTAGGGGGAGGAATAAGAACCCTTGAGGATTTTAAAAATATTTTAAGAGCTGGTGCTGATAAAATATCCATTAATTCAGCTGCAATAAGAAATCCTGAGCTCATACGTGAGGCAGCAAAAAGATTTGGAAGCCAGTGCGTTGTGGTTGCTGTAGATGCAAGAAGAAATAAGGATAATAAAAGTTTCAACGTATTTATAAATGGAGGAAGAAAGGATACTGGAATAGATGCAATTGAATGGGTAAAAAAATGTGAAGAGCTTGGAGCAGGAGAAATACTTCTTACAAGTATGGATGCTGATGGAACGAAAAAAGGATATGATGTTGAACTTACGGATAAAGTGTGCAGAACTGTTGGAATACCTGTAATAGCCTCTGGAGGCTGTGGAAAACTTGAGCATTTTGATGAAATATTTAAGAAGACATCAGCAGATGCAGCACTTGTGGCTTCACTTTTTCACTACAGAGAGTATACTGTAGGAGAAGTTAAGAATTATTTAAAAGAACATGATATTCCTGTTAGATATAACGCATAGATTATAAAAATTTGGTGGTGATTTAATTGGCATACGAAGATATAATTAGTATGGTGGACTTTTCAAAGGGACTTGTTCCTACTGTTATTCAGGATGATGAAAATGGTGAAGTCTTAATGCTTGCATATATGAACGAAGAGTCCTTAAAAAGAACTTTGAAGACTGGAACTACGTGGTTTTGGAGTAGGTCAAGAAAAGCCTATTGGAATAAAGGAGAAACTTCGGGGCATTTTCAGTATGTTAAGAGTATAGCTGTGGATTGTGATGGTGATACTATATTAGTTAAAGTAAAGCAGATTGGAGCTGCATGTCATACTGGAAATAGAACTTGTTTTTATAGAAATTTTCAAATTGATAGTAAGGAGATATAAGCATGGATAAAAATGAAATACTAAGTCAGTTATATGAAGTTATAGAAGATAGAAAAAATAATCCAATTGAAGGATCATATACAAATTACCTTTTTGACAAAGGAATTGATAAAATTTTAAAGAAAGTTGGAGAGGAAACTACAGAAGTAATAATAGCAGCAAAGGAAGAAAATAAGGAAGATTTAGTGAATGAAGTGTGCGATACAATTTATCATACCCTCGTACTTTTAAGCGAAAAAAATATAAAACTTGAGGACATAGAGGCAGAACTTAAAAATAGGCATAAGAAGATATGTAATAAAAAACCTGAGAGAAGACCTATTGAAAATATATAGTTTATTGTGTATTATTATTGTAGGTAAGCGATAAGTAAAAAATAAGCTAAAGGAGCGAGGATAAATAAATATGAATATTGATGAGTTATCCATAAATACCATAAGGGTTTTATCTGCTGAAGCAATTGAGAAGGCTAATTCTGGTCATCCAGGTACACCACTTGGAGCAGCACCGGTAGCATATGAACTTTGGGCAAATCATTTAAAGCACAATCCTTCAAATCCTAACTGGATTAATAGAGACAGATTCGTTTTATCTGCAGGTCATGCATCTATGCTTTTATATTCACTTCTACATTTATTTGGATATGGAGTTTCTATAGAAGATTTAAAGAATTTTAGACAATGGAATAGTATAACACCTGGTCATCCAGAATATGGCTTAACACCAGGAGTTGAAATAAGCACAGGACCTTTGGGTCAGGGTATAGCTAATGCAGTTGGTATGGCTATGGCAGAAGCATATCTTGCATCAAAATTTAATAAAGATGGATTAAACATAGTTGACCATTATACATACGCTTTATGTGGTGATGGATGTATGATGGAAGGAATATCCAGCGAAGCTGCCTCACTTGCAGGAACTTTAGGTTTATCAAAATTAATTTTAATTTATGATGATAATGATATTTCAATAGAAGGAAATACAGACATAGCATTTAGAGAAAATGTTGGAGACCGTTTTAAAGCATACAACTGGAATGTAATAAATGTTGATGATGGTTCTGATATTACTAAAGTTGGTGCAGCTATAGAAAAAGCTAAAAGTGAGTCAGATAAACCATCAATCATAATATCTAAAACTACAATAGGTTTTGGAGCACCAAATGCAGGAACTGCAGGTGTTCATGGTTCACCTCTAGGAGAAGACGGAATAAATGGATTGAAGAAAAATTTAAACTGGAATTATGAAGAAGATTTTTATGTTCCAGAAGAAGTTAAAAAGCACATGCAGGAAGTACAAAAATCTCTTGAGAAATTTGAAGATGATTGGAAAAATCTCTTTAACAAATATAAAGAAAAATATCCGGAGCTTGCTAATGAATTTAGCGACTGGATGAGTGGAAAAGTAAAAGTAAATCTTGATGAAATTGCTGATTTTAAAGAATTAGAAAAACCAATGGCAACAAGACAATCATCAGGAAAGGCACTTAATATAATAGCAAAAGCAGTTCCTAATTTAATAGGTGGTTCTGCAGATTTAGCACCGTCTAACAAGACAAATATGGATGGTAGAGGAAACTTTTCAAAGGAAGATAAGAGTGGTGCAAATCTTCACTTTGGAGTAAGAGAACATGCTATGGCTGCCATTGCAAACGGAATAGCAGCTCACGGTGGATTAAAGATATATGTAGCAACTTTCTTTGTATTTAGTGATTACATGAAGGGTGCAATGAGAATGTCAGCTCTCATGAAGCTTCCTGTTATATATGTACTTACTCATGACAGTATAGGAGTTGGAGAGGACGGACCAACACATGAGCCAATAGAACAGTTAGCAGCACTTAGAAGCATACCTAATATGACAGTATTAAGACCTTGTGATGCAAAAGAAACTGTTGAAGCATGGAAATATGCTGTAGAAAAGGCAGAAGGACCAACTGCTTTAATTCTTACAAGACAGAAGCTTCCTTCATATGCTGAATCAGGGAAAGATGCATTAAAGGGTGCATATGTATTAAAAGATTCAAAGAAAGCAGTTCCAGATGCTCTTCTTATGGCATCAGGTTCTGAAGTTGAATTAATATACAATGCGCAAAAGACTCTTTTAGAAAAGGGAATAGATGCTAGAGTAATAAGTGTTCCATCCTTTGAGCTTTTTGATAAGCAGGATAAGGCTTATAAAGAAAAGGTAATGCCAAATGCAGTTAGAGCACGTGTAGCTGTTGAAGCTGCGTCACCATTTGGATGGCATAAATATACTGGAATTGATGGAGAAGTTATTGCAATGAATCATTTTGGAGCTTCTGCACCAGCTGGTACATTATTTAAAGAGTTTGGATTTACTGAAGAAAATGTTGTTAAAACATGTGAAGTAATAGTATCTCAAAACATTAAATAAATTAATAAATCTAAAGACGAAATTTTAAAGAGGCTAAGAACTTTCAATAACTCACTGTCGTTCAGACAAATTGAAAGTACTAAGCCTCTTTAAAATTTTGTCTAAGATTTATACAAATTTGTTTAAATCGTCTTTGAGATACTATTACTTCACTAGAAAGAAGATATGTATTATATGATGTTTTTCAATTGAATATTTGTGATTTAAGCTAGCATGTCATTAATTATAATATTAAAAAATATAAATTGTTGATATACATACAGTAAATATCAACAACAGATGGTGAAAATATGAATAATGTGGTATTATTGTTTTAATGCTAGTGTTTTATAAAATAATATATTTAAATGGTAATTATGTTGAAAAGATTAGTATACACTGTAAAAATAATAAAAATTTATTAAACTAATATATAAATTAATAATAATATAAATGTAAGTTTGATAAATTTATACAAAGGAGAATTAGTTAAAGTGGATGAACAAAGTCTTATATTAAAATCTTTATCACATGATATTGAAAAGGCATTTAAATCATTAATGCATAGTGGTAGACCTGATATTATGGATGGAAATAAAAAAAGTATTATTAAAGATTTATATGTTGACTTATTTGGTGATGATTATATTTTGAGACAAGTTATAGATTCTGATCATATTATACTGAAGGGGAGAAGGGGAACTGGTAAATCAACAATATTTGTTAGAGCTGAAGAAATTTTAATAGAAGAGAATAAAGGATGCTTACCCATTTATATAAATTTGCAGACATGCTATGAGCAGACTCCTAATAAAAAAACAGATGATGTATTTAGTAGATTAAATACATATAAAGCTTTTTTAAAACAAGTTATATTTTGCATTAAAGAAAATATAGAAAATAATTGGTCGGAAGATTCAGAATTCCAATTTCTATTTAATGAAATTGATAATGGAAAATATGTAGAAAATGAATTTGAGAGAATGATTGAAGTTGCTAAGAATAAAAAAAATTTAGATGAAAAAAAATTAGGAGCAGAGGTTGGAATCAAAAAAATATCAATGTTAGCTAAAAAGGGTGTAAGCGACACAGATGATATAAATATGAAATATAGCAGTAAGGAAATTAAAGTTTATGATATACATGGCATTTTGTTACAGCTAAAGAGGATACTAAGAAAATATAATATTTCAAATGTATTTCTATTTTTAGATGATTTTAGTGAATTAGATATAGAAAATCAAAAAGTAATTGTTGATGCGTTGATAGCGCCTATAATTTCGTCATATAATGATACTTTTAAAGTAAAGATAGCAGCATATCCAAATAGAATTTATATGGGAAATATTGATTCAACTAAAATTCCAATTGTTCCTTTGGATTTCTATGAAGCATTTGGTCAGACAAATACTAATTATAAAGGAATCGAAAAAGAGTCTATTGAGTATATTAGAAAAACTCTAAATAAAAGATTAGATGTTTTTACCAAAGGCCAAATATCATTAGATGGTATATTTAATATAACTACAGAAAATACATTAGATTCTTATTTGAAAAAATTATTTGAAGTAACGGCAGCAATTCCTAGATGTTTAGGATTTATATTAAATTATTGTTATCTATCTTCTATTAATAAAGGAACACCCATATCAATGACTAATATTGACAATGCTGCTATTAAATATTATGAGGAGAATTTATATCCTGATTTTATAAATGATATTAGATTTAAGCAGTCATTTCATGATGATAAGAAATTACTAGATCAGATATCACAAAAATGTTTAATTAATGGAATTGTTAAGTATTTATTTAATGTAAAAAGAAATATTATTAAAAAATATCAAAGTAATGATTTGGAAAATAAACTATTTCTTGAAACTATGGAAACATACAAGAAGGGAAATAATTACTGGCTTCCTACATCTCATTTTTATATTGATAAGGATAAGGAACAATTACTAAATACGTTGGAATTATATTTTATGGTTCATAAATTTAATGAAGGGAGTAAGCGTGGTGGGACAGAAGGAAAAGTTTATTACTATGGATTAAATTATGGACTTTGTTTGCAGAAAAAGATAGATTATGGGAGACCTGAAGGGAGACGTAGTGCGGATTATTGGCGTCAGGATGAATTTGATTTAACTAGTATAATTCCTCAAATTTTAAGTAGTATTGAAACAATTCAATGTTCAGAATGTAATAAGATTTATAGTGAGATGGAATATGAAATTTATAAACAAAATAAGAATTGTTTTAAATGTACAAAACATGATACAGTTAGAAAAATTAATAAATTTGAAGTGAAACTTGAAGGTAGAATTGCTGAGTGGAAACAGAAAAGTTTACCTAATATTGCTATAAATATTTTAAGGGTTTTATATAATAATCAACCTCAAAAAATGTCAGCATATGAAATTGGACAAATTATAGATCAGCATCATATGTCAATTTATCATGCCACTAAAAAGTTAGATCGAAAAGGATACATTGGAGTTGAGGTTAAAGATAAAAGATATTATTATATAAAAGATAAAGCTATAAATGAATTCTTTGGTGATGATATGGAGGAAATAATGGTTGAATAGTATTTTATATAAAGAACATACAATTAAGTGGTATGCCAATTATAAATAACTTTAAATTAATAAGTTTATAGTATGTTAAGATAAAAAAAGACTAAGTTTATTTTGAATTTTATTTGGCATTTATTTGAATTGCCTTTGTAATACTAGTGGTTTAATAGTACAAAATAGAAAATAAAGATTTTTGATATTGCTGTACTAAAAATTCAGACAAAGCAAGAATGAGAATATTATAATAAATATTAGAACGAAGTAAATATAGCATTAAAGAAAAATATATATCGTGGCCAATATTTTTATCAAAGTGTGTTTATAAAATCTAAAAAGTTATAATAATAACGATACATACAATATAGTTAATGAGGAGTTAGATTATGAATAAAACACTTTTGATAGGGAAAATGGATAAAGATTCAGTTGTTAAGCTTATAGAAGCAACTGGAAATTATTTATGTAATTTCACTGTAGCAGTAAATATGGGAAGAAAGATAATAGTGAAAGCATAGCAGATTTTATTTCTATTACTGTATGGTGTAAGGTAGCAAAAAATGTTGCAAAGTATATGAAAAAGGGCAGTTTTGTCGGAGTAGTTG
Organism: Clostridium pasteurianum; assembly: GCF_001705235.1. Classification (NCBI taxonomy): domain Bacteria; kingdom Bacillati; phylum Bacillota; class Clostridia; order Eubacteriales; family Clostridiaceae; genus Clostridium; species Clostridium pasteurianum. The sequence continues at coordinate 1,069,351 of NZ_MCGV01000001.1, read as the reverse complement.
GAAGAAAACATATAAGAAGCTATGATGATAGCAATGAAAATAAAAAATGTGTTACTGAAGTTATAGTAGAAGAGGTACAGGTTCTAAAAAATAGAAAAGAAATTGTATAGAAAAAAACATCTAATATCATTGGAAATTTATTATTTTGGGATGTTTATGAGAATATCAAAAGATTTGCGTAAATTAAATATTTAAGTATTAATATAACTGGAAATTTAGTATTCCAGTTATATTTTTAATACTTCTAGAAATACCAAAACTAAATATTATTGTAATTTTGGTTTGTATAAAAGTAGTGTATTTTTTATTTACTTATTTTGCAAGTTGAATTTCTAACGATGAGTTTTGGCTTATAAACAATAGAGTCACTGTCTTCAAATTTATTATTGTTATTAATTAACTTTATAATTAAATTAGCAGCATCACATCCCATTTGCTCTTTAGGATGAGTAATAGAAGTTAGATGTGGATGCATTATTGTTGCAAGACGTGAATCATCAAAACCAATTACAGACAATTCATCTGGAATTTTAATATTTAATTTATGAGCAATAGTGAATACTATATAAGCTATTTCATCATTATAACAAAAAATTGCAGTTGGCCTTTTTTCCGACTTTAATACATTCTCTATTTTTATAGGTAGTGAATAATTTATCTCTTCAGATAAATAAGTTAAAATTTGATCAGGCATTGGGGGAATGTTGCTTCTTTGGCATTCTGAAATAAAGCCATTCATTCTATTAATTCCCTGTGAATCATCAACTTTAAAAATACCCATTAATCTTGTATGATTTAAGGATATAAGATGTTCTGTTGCTAATCGTCCTCCCTCAAAATCATCAACACGCAGGCTGGGTGAGTTAAGTTCAGGGTAAGAGGCATTTATCATTACAAGTGGAATATTATTGGAAATAACTTTATTTAAATAGCCAATGTTTTGACTTTTATATGCACTTTTAGTAGGTTCTAAAATAAGACCGTCAATCTTATGAGCTAATAAATTTTTTAAATTACTATTTTCAAACATGACATTGTTATTAGTTGAAGACAGCAGAAGCGAGAAAGATTCCGAATAAAGTGTATCTTCCAAGCCTTTAATTATATTTGGAAAAATATAATTTGATATATGAGTCGTAAGTACAGCTACATTTTTTGTGCTTTTAAGATTTTCTCTATTTTCAGCCCAATCAGAAATGTATATGCCACTTCCTTGTATTCTATATACATACTGTCTAGATACCAGATCACCTATGGCTTTTCTTATAGTATGCCTGCTAACATCGAACATTTCCATTAATTCAGATTCAGTTGGTATTTTTTCATGCGGTTTATATTTAGCCGTGGTAGCCCAGTTTATAATTTTTTCTTCAACTTCTTCATACTTGTGTTTCATTTTTTTCTCCTATTATAAAATAAATATTTTATAGACAAATCATAAATTTAGGCGTACTCAAAAAATAAAAATTGATATTATTATGCGCTATCATAAGTAATTTCAATACTTTTGTAGATTCATCTTCATGATTAGTATATCAAAAATAGATGTATTTAACAATGCCATATTAGTACGTATAAATTTTAAAAAGTATTGACATTTATAAGTATCAATATTATACTTAATACATGAAAGCGATTAAATACATCATAGATGGACATTAAAGTAGCAAAAATATACTATTGAAGTTGATTTTTATTCTTTATTTATAGGGATTAATTGTTAGTTTAAATGGTAGAATTGTTTTATTATTTAATGTAAAGGGTTACTTTAATATTTGCAAAAATATTAAAATTAAGTAGTGCATGAGAAATAAACTAACAATGAGGCCCTAAAGTATAGAGAAAAAATATTTTGAAAGAAGGCTAAATTTAATGTTAGAAGATTTGAAAAAAATAGTACTTGAGGCAAATTTAATGCTTCCTAAATACCAATTGGTAACATTTACCTGGGGAAATGTTAGTGGAATTGATAGACAAAAAGGACTAGTAGTAATTAAGCCAAGCGGTGTTAAATATACGGAAATGAAAGCTAGAGATATGGTTGTGGTAGATTTAAATGGAAATGTAATAGAAGGAGATTTAAATCCATCTAGTGACACACCTACTCATTTGGTTCTATATAAAGCTTTTAAGAATATTAAAGCAGTTGTTCATACTCATTCACCATGGGCTGTGTCTTTTGCACAAGCTGGAATGGATATACCAGCAGCAGGAACTACACACGGTGATTATTTCTATGGAAATATTCCTGTAACTCGTAAAATGACAGAAGAAGAAATAAATGCAGATTATGAAAAGGAAACAGGAAATGTAATTGTTGAAACTTTTGAAAAAAATAATATTAACCCAGATTATATGCCTGGTGTTTTGGTAAATGATCATGGACCATTTACATGGGGAACAGATCCTGAAAATGCTGTGCATAATTCAGTAGTTCTAGAAGAAGTGGCAAAGATGACATATCATTCAATGCAATTAAATCCTCAAAATATCGAAATGGACAAGTGCTTACTTGATAAACATTTTTATCGTAAGCATGGTGAAAATGCATATTATGGACAAATAAAAAAATAGATAGGGGAGATATATGATGTTAAAAAATGAAAAAATGGAATTCTGGTTTGTAGTAGGAAGTCAACATTTATACGGAGAAGAAGCATTAGCAAAGGTAAGAGAGGATTCTGAGGCAATTGTTGATGAATTAAATAAGAGTGCAAATTTGCCTTATCCAATAGTTTTTAAATCTTTAGCAACATCTGCTGATAAAATAACAAAGATAATGAAAGAAGTAAACTACAGAGATGAAGTAGCAGGAGTTATAACATGGATGCACACATTCTCTCCAGCAAAAATGTGGATAGCAGGAACAAAACTTTTACAAAAACCACTTTTACATTTTGCAACTCAATATAATGAAAATATTCCATGGAAAACAATAGATATGGATTATATGAATTTACATCAGAGTGCTCATGGAGACAGAGAATATGGATTTATAAATGCCAGGCTTAAGAAGCATAATAAAATCATAGTAGGATACTGGAAAGATAAAAAAGTTCAAAAAGAAGTTTCAGACTGGATGAAGGTAGCAGCAGGATATATCGCAAGTCAGAGCATAAAGGTAGCACGATTTGGTGATAACATGAGAAATGTTGCAGTTACAGAAGGAGATAAGATAGAAGCACAAATTCAGTTTGGATGGACAGTAGATTACTATGGTATAGGTGATCTTGTTGCTGAAATTGATAAAGTTAAAGAAGCTGAAGTAAATAAGACTTATGAAGAATTTAAGAAAATATATATATTAGATCCAGGTGAAAATGATCCAAAATTCTATGAAAAGCAAGTTAAGGAGCAAATAAGAATAGAAAAAGGATTAAGAAGTTTCTTAGAAAAGGGAAATTATAATGCATTTACAACAAACTTTGAAGATCTTTATGGAATGAAGCAGCTTCCAGGACTTGCAGTGCAGAGATTAAATGCAGAAGGATATGGATTTGCAGGAGAAGGAGACTGGAAGACAGCAGCATTAAGCAGAATGATAAAGGTTATGACAAACAATACAAAGACTGGATTCATGGAAGATTACACATACGAATTGAGCAGTGGAAATGAAAAGATTCTAGGAGCACATATGCTTGAAGTTGATCCAACATTTGCATCAGACAAGCCAAAGGTTGTTGTTAAACCACTAGGAATTGGAGATAAAGAAGATCCAGCACGTTTGATATTCAATGGATCTACAGGCAAAGGAGTAGTAGTAACAATGCTTGATTTAGGCACACATTATCGTATGCTTATAAAGGAAATAACAGCAGTAAAACCAGATGAGGATATGCCAAACTTACCAGTTGCAAAAATGGTATGGAAACCAGAACCAAACTTCCTAGATGGAGTTAGATCATGGATTTATGCAGGTGGAGGACACCATACAGTTCTTTCGTTAGCATTGACAGTAGATCAGATATATGATTGGAGCAGAATGGTAGGATTAGAAACTGTTATTATCGACCATAATACCAAATTAAGAGATGTAATTGAGGAAACAACTAAATAATAGTCTAAAAACTATTATTTATATTTAGATATTGTTAAACTACATTTAAATTCATACGTATAAATACAACTTAAATCATTTATTTATTAGGAGGAATATTATGCAAAAGACAGTAAAAGCACATTCAGGCGAAGGAGAAATAACACCAGAGTATCTAAAAAAAGTCGATGCCTATTGGCGAGCAGCTAACTATATATCAGCAGCTCAACTATATTTGCTAGATAACCCACTACTTCGTGAACCATTAAAACCTGAACATTTAAAGGCAAAAGTTGTTGGACATTGGGGAACTATTCCAGGTCAAAACTTTATTTATGCTCATTTAAATCGTATTATTAAAAAGTATGATTTAGATATGATTTATGTTTCTGGACCAGGTCATGGTGGTCAGGTAATGGTATCTAATTCATATTTAGATGGAACTTACAGCGAGGTTTATCCAAATGTAAGTCGTGATTTGCCAGGTTTAAAGAGATTATGCAAACAATTTTCTTTCCCAGGTGGAATCTCTAGCCATATGGCACCTGAAACACCAGGATCAATCCATGAAGGTGGAGAATTAGGCTACTCTTTAGCTCATTCTTTTGGTGCTGTATTTGATAATCCTGGATTAGTTACAGCATGTGTTGTTGGTGATGGAGAATCAGAAACAGGTCCACTTGCTACATCTTGGCAAGCAAATAAATTTTTAAATCCTATTACAGATGGTGCTGTACTGCCTATATTACATTTAAATGGATATAAAATAAGTAATCCTACTGTATTATCTCGTATATCTAAAGAAGAATTGACAAAATTGTTTGAGGGTAATGGCTGGAAGCCTTATTTTGTAGAGGGTGATGATCCTAAAGTAATGCATAAATTAATGGCAGAAACTTTGGATACAGTAATGGAAGAAATTCTTAGCATACAAAGAAATGCTCGTGAAAATAATGATGCTTCACGTCCACGTTGGCCAATGATTGTATTGCGTACACCAAAGGGTTGGACTGGTCCTAAATTTGTTGATGGTGTTCCTAATGAAGGCTCATTCCGTGCACATCAGGTACCTATTCCTGTTGATCGTTACCATACAGAGCATTTGGATCAATTAGAATCATGGCTTAAGAGTTATAAACCAGAAGAATTGTTTGATGAAAATTACAGGCTAATTCCAGAATTAGAAGAATTGACACCAAATGGCACTAGTAGAATGGCTGCTAATCCACATACTAATGGTGGACTGTTACTGCGTGATTTGCGTACACCTGATTTTAAAAAATATGCTGTAGATGTTCCTACTCCAGGTAGTACTGTTGCACAAGATATGATTGAACTTGCAAAATATATACGTGATGTAGTTAAATTAAATGATGAAAATCGTAACTTCCGTATTTTTGGACCTGATGAAACTATGTCAAACAGATTATGGGCAGTTTTTGAAGGAACTAAACGTCAATGGATTCCAGATATAAAGGAACCTAATGATGAATTTTTAGCACATGATGGACGTATTATAGATTCAATGTTAAGTGAACATTTATGTGAAGGTTGGTTAGAAGGCTATCTATTAACAGGACGTCACGGTTTCTTTGCAAGTTACGAAGCTTTTCTACGTATTGTTGATTCTATGATTACACAGCATTGTAAATGGCTAAAAGTAACTTCACAGTTGCCATGGAGAAAAGATATTGCTTCACTTAATTTAATATCAACATCTAATGTATGGCAGCAAGATCATAATGGGTATACACATCAAGATCCTGGCATATTAGGACATCTTGTAGATAAAAAGCCAGAAATAGTTAGAGCATATCTACCAGCAGATGCGAATACTTTATTAGTTGTATTTGATAAATGTCTTCATACTAAGCAAAAGGTTAATTTATTGGTGACATCTAAACATCCAAGACAGCAGTGGCTTACAATGGAACAAGCAATTAAGCATGTAGAGCAGGGTATAAGTATTTGGGATTGGGCAAGTAATGATAAAGGTGTAGAGCCTGATGTAGTTATTGCTTCATGTGGAGATACCCCAACATTAGAAGCTTTAGCAGCAGTTACAATTCTACGTGAACATTTGCCAGAATTAAAGATTCGTTTTATCAATGTAGTAGATATGATGAAATTGTTACCTCACAATAAACATCCACATGGCTTAAGTGACAAAGAATATAATGCATTATTTACAACAAATAAGCCAATTATATTTGCATTCCATGGATATGCACATTTAATTAATGAATTAACTTATTATCGTGAAAATAGAAATTTACACGTTCATGGATACGAAGAAGAAGGAACTATTACAACACCATTTGATATGCGTGTTCAAAATAAGTTAGATCGTTTCGATATTGTAAAAGATGTAGTACAAAACTTACCTCAACTTGGAAACCGTGGTTCACATCTTATACAGTTAATGAATGATAAGCTAGTTGAACATAATGAATACATTCGTGAATACGGAGAAGATTTACCAGAAATAACTAATTGGGAATGGCATGTATAGATAGACATTAATAAAGCTGCAGGACTATTACATTAGATAATTAATGTAATAGTCCTGTGGTTAAATAAATTAGTGTATAGTGCTCTATCAAAAAATAAGTACGTACCTTTTTTGAATATACTGTTGACATATACGTACAAAAGTGATATATTTTTTGTAAAGGATACCATTATATCGGAGGGAGGCTTTTATATTGGATATAGAGGATAAAAAAGTAAAGGAAATTGAGAATGGTGAAACATCATTAGGTATAGAATTTGGTTCTACTCGAATTAAGGCTGTTCTTATTGGAAACGATTTTTCAATATTAGCTAGTGGCAGCTTTGAATGGGAGACAAGTTTAGAGGATGGAATTTGGACTTATTCATTAGAAGAAATTTGGAAAGGTTTGCAATATAGTTATCAAAAGCTTTTTGCTGAAGTAAAAAAACGATATGGAGTTACACTTTCAAAGATCGGATCGATTGGTTTTTCGGCTATGATGCATGGATATATGGCATTTGATAAACAAGGTAATCTACTTGTTCCATTTAGAACATGGCGTAACACAATGACAGAAGAAGCAGCAAAAAAATTGACAAGTTTATTTAAATTTAATATTCCTGAAAGATGGAGTATAGCTCATTTGTATCAAGCAATTCTTCATGATGAGCCTCATATTGAAAAGCTTTACTCTTTAACTACATTAGCAGGATATATTCATTGGCAATTAACAGGTGAAAAGGTCCTAGGTGTTGGCGATGCATCGGGAATGTTCCCAATTGATACAAATACTAATAATTACGATAAGAAAATGATAGAGAAGTTTAATAATTTACCAGAAGTTCAGAAGCATTCATTAAAAATAGAGAAACTTTTACCAAAGGTTTTATTAGCAGGTGAAGATGCTGGTGTTTTAACAGCTGAAGGAGCTAAAAAGCTTGATATAAGTGGAAATCTTCAGGCAGGAATTCCATTGTGCCCACCAGAAGGAGATGCCGGTACAGGTATGGTTGCTACAAATTCAATTGCACCGCGTACAGGTAATGTATCCGCTGGTACATCAATTTTTGCAATGGTTGTTCTTGAGAAACCTCTTATTAAAGTTCATCCTGAAATTGATATAGTAACGACACCTTCAGGAGATTTAGTTGGAATGGTTCATGCAAATAATGGTTATTCAGATTTAGATTCATGGGTTAGTATATTTGAGCAATTTACTGAAGCAATAAACGTTAAAATTAAAAAAGAACTTCTTTATATGGCACTATATACTCAAGCATTTCAAGGTGATCCTGATTGTGGTGGAGTTCTTGCATATAATTATTTGGCAGGTGAAAATATTACAGGAGTTTCAGAAGGTAGACCTCTAGTTGTAAGAAAACCAAAAAGTAATTTTAATTTGCCAAACTTTATGAGAGCGCATTTATTTACTTCTTTGGGTGCATTAAAAATTGGAATGGATATCTTGTTAAAGGATGAAGATGTAAAGCTTGATAAATTACTTGGGCATGGTGGATTATTTAAAACTCCGATTGTTGGTCAAGCAGCAGTTGCTGGTGCAGTAAATGTTCCAGTATCAGTTATGGAAACAGCAGGCGAAGGCGGTGCATGGGGAATTGCACTATTAGCCAATTATTTAAAAAATGGTAAAAATGATTTTACTTTAGCAGAATTTTTATCAAAGAGGGTTTTTGCTGGTTGTGTAGCTGAAGAAGTAAAGCCTGATCCAAAAGATGTTAAAGGCTTTGAGCAATTTATTGAACGTTATAAAAAAGGAATTCCTATTGAACAAGCAGCAGTTGATTATTTAAGTTAATTTAAGATAATCAGATTTAAACCAATACTTATTGAATAAGACAATTAAGGTTTAATCTGATTATACTATATAAAATGTGATTAAGTTCTATAATACATGAAAACGTTTTTGAAATAATGTTTAGTTTTAATAAATTAAGGAGGAAATTAAAATGAATAAAAAAATATCTCCAGCATTGGTTTACTTTTTTGGGGCCTTCGGAGGGTTTATGTTTGGCTATGATATTGGAATAATTAATGGAGCTTTGCCTGGAATTAAGGCAACATGGAACATTAATGCTTGGCTTGAAGGTGCAATTACTTCTGGATTGTTTGTAGGAGCTATGATAGGTGCTTCTTTAATGGCTTCTTTAGCAGATCGTTTTGGACGTCGTAGAATGATTAAGTGGAGTGCAATTGTATTTGCAATTGGTGCTTTAGGTTCAGCTGTTTCTAAAAATACAAGTTTTTTAATTTGTGCTCGTGTTGTTTTAGGAGTAGCCGTAGGTGGTGCTTCAGCTTTAGTTCCAATGTATATGGGTGAAATTAGTCCTGCTGAGACACGTGGAAAGCTATCAGGTTTAAATCAGTTAATGATAACTATAGGAATGCTTATCGCATATGGTGTAAATTATGCATTTGCTAATGCTTTTCAAGGATGGAGATACATGCTTGGTGGTGCGATGGTACCAGCCATAGTACTATTCCTCGGAACATTTGTATTACCAGAATCACCAAGATTTTTAGTTAGAGTTGGTAAAAATGAATTAGCAAAGAAAGTTCTTCAATCAATGCGTACTCCTGAAGAAGCTGAAAGTGAGTATCAAGAAATTATTAATTCAAAACATTCTGATTCAGGTTCGTTTAAGGACTTATTTGGAAAAGCAGCATTTCCTGCTGTAGTTGCAGGCTGTGGGCTAACTTTATTACAACAAATTCAAGGTGCAAATACTATATTTTATTATTCATCACAAATATTAGAAAAAGTTTTTGGATCAGCAATTGGTGGAGTTGTTAGTACAATTGGTATTGGCGTTGTTTTTGTAATAGCAACAGCTATAACACTATTAGTAGTAGATAAATTTAAGCGTCGTACCTTATTTATGACAGGATCAATTGGAATGGGTGCATCACTATTATTGGTCGGATTAATTTATCCTTCTGCTCAGGCTAATCATGTATGGGCAACTTGGACTGTATTTTTCTTTATTTGTTTATACGTTGTTTTCTATGCATATTCATGGGCAGCTGTTACTTGGATTGTAGTTGGGGAACTATTCCCAAGCAATGTTAGAGGAATTGCTACTGGTATTGCATCAACAGTTAACTGGTTTGGCAATATTTTAGTTGCATTATTCTTCCCAGTATTACTTCAAACAGTAGGTTTATCCGTAATTTTCTTTGGATTTGCTGCAATTTGTGTATTAGGATTTTTATTTGCTAAATATGTTCTTTATGAAACAAAGGGTAAATCATTGGAAGAAATTGAAACTTACTTATATAATCGTTCTATTGGAAAAGTTAGTGGTTTAAATGATTAATATGTAATCTTATTCTATAAATAAATCAATTGATTTCAGGATACGTTGATTTATTTATAGAAATTTAAGTAATAAATAAAATTAAAATAGATAGGGGAGATATATGATGTTAAAAAATGAAAAAATGGAATTCTGGTTTGTAGTAGGAAGTCAACATTTATACGGAGAAGAAGCATTAGCAAAGGTAAGAGAGGATTCTGAGGCAATTGTTGATGAATTAAATAAGAGTGCAAATTTGCCTTATCCAATAGTTTTTAAATCTTTAGCAACATCTGCTGATAAAATAACAAAGATAATGAAAGAAGTAAACTACAGAGATGAAGTAGCAGGAGTTATAACATGGATGCACACATTCTCTCCAGCAAAAATGTGGATAGCAGGAACAAAACTTTTACAAAAACCACTTTTACATTTTGCAACTCAATATAATGAAAATATTCCATGGAAAACAATAGATATGGATTATATGAATTTACATCAGAGTGCTCATGGAGACAGAGAATATGGATTTATAAATGCCAGGCTTAAGAAGCATAATAAAATCATAGTAGGATACTGGAAAGATAAAAAAGTTCAAAAAGAAGTTTCAGACTGGATGAAGGTAGCAGCAGGATATATCGCAAGTCAGAGCATAAAGGTAGCACGATTTGGTGATAACATGAGAAATGTTGCAGTTACAGAAGGAGATAAGATAGAAGCACAAATTCAGTTTGGATGGACAGTAGATTACTATGGTATAGGTGATCTTGTTGCTGAAATTGATAAAGTTAAAGAAGCTGAAGTAAATAAGACTTATGAAGAATTTAAGAAAATATATATATTAGATCCAGGTGAAAATGATCCAAAATTCTATGAAAAGCAAGTTAAGGAGCAAATAAGAATAGAAAAAGGATTAAGAAGTTTCTTAGAAAAGGGAAATTATAATGCATTTACAACGAACTTTGAAGATCTTTATGGAATGAAGCAGCTTCCAGGACTTGCAGTGCAGAGATTAAATGCAGAAGGATATGGATTTGCAGGAGAAGGAGACTGGAAGACAGCAGCGTTAAGCAGAATGATAAAGGTTATGACAAACAATACAAAGACTGGATTCATGGAAGATTACACATACGAATTGAGCGAAGGAAATGAAAAGATTCTAGGAGCACATATGCTTGAAGTTGATCCAACATTTGCATCAGACAAGCCAAAGGTTGTTGTTAAACCACTAGGAATTGGAGATAAAGAAGATCCAGCACGTTTGATATTCAATGGATCTACAGGCAAAGGAGTAGTAGTAACAATGCTTGATTTAGGCACACATTATCGTATGCTTATAAAGGAAATAACAGCAGTAAAACCAGATGAGGATATGCCAAACTTACCAGTTGCAAAAATGGTATGGAAACCAGAACCAAACTTCCTTGATGGAGTTAGATCATGGATTTATGCAGGTGGAGGACATCATACAGTTCTTTCGTTAGCATTGACAGTAGATCAGATATATGATTGGAGCAGAATGGTAGGATTAGAAACTGTTATTATCGACCATAATACCAAATTAAGAGATGTAATTGAGGAAACAACTAAATAAAAATTACTGTATTAACAACAAAATTTTAAATTAGTAATAAAGGTGGAGAGAAATGTGATTAAAAAGAAAATTTGTGGATATGTTAAAGAAAATCCTGTTTATAAGTATACTGTAAGCAACAAAAATGGTATGGAGTTTTCTTGCATTTCTCATGGAGCTGCTTTAACAGAAATTTATGTTTTAGATAAAAATAAAAAAAAGGTAAATGTATTACTTGGTTTTGATAAGTTAGATAATTATTTAGAAGATGCAAAAATGTTTGCCGGTAAAGCTATAGGACGTGTTGCAGGTCGTATAGACAAAGGTGAGTTTGAAATAGGTGAAAAGAAGTGCAAATTAGAGCCAAATGAAGGCAATAATGTACTTCATGGTGGAAAGTATGCTTTTAATACATTTTTGTGGGAAAGTGAAATTTCAGAACATGATAATAGCGTTACTTTCTATAAAACAATTGAAGAAGGCAAGGGAGGATTTTTAGGAAAATTAAAGGCTAAAATAATTTATTCTTTAAATGATGATAATGATTTAAATATCGATTTTAGAGGATACTCTGATGTGGATACTTTGTTTAATCCAACAGTGCATTCATATTTTAACCTGAGTGGAAATTTAGATAATTTACTTAAAAATCATACTCTTAAGATTAATGCTGATTATGTTGCGAAAACCAGGGAAGACAATGTACCAACAGGTGAGCTTGAAAAAGTTGATGGAACGGTTTTTGATTTTCGTGAACCTAGAGATTTAATGGATGCAATAAATCATGTAAAAAAAGAATGTAATGTTGAAGGAATAGATCATCCATTTAAACTTAATGCAAAAAATGCAGTTACTTTAGCTAACAGTGATACAGGAATAAAGCTTAATATAGAGTCAAATCGTAACTCTATAATTGTATATACGCTGAATTTCCCGTGTGAAGATTTTGAAGTTCAGGGAAAGAAGATACCACAATATGGAGCAATTGCATTGGAACCACAAACACTTCCAGATGCAATTAATCATAGTGATTTTGGTGATATTGTTCTGCCAGCTAATAAAGAAAAAATTTATAACATTAAATATCATTTTGAATAAATAAAGTGTGTCAGCACTTTCGTGTAAACTTCACAAAAAAATATTTTTTTAATCAATAGGTTGGAAAGAAAGCAAACTTTCCAGCCTTTATTTTTAAGTTCATTAAGAACTAACAGCCAATATTTTGATGATTCGGCTGGACCAATCCAAATCCCAAGCACATCTTTATTACGCTTTTAAATGATTCTAATACTTCAAATATGCTATTTAATAATGGAAGCATTTCTATTAGTTTGGCTAGTTGAGTTTTTTCTAAACCATTGATATCAGTTAAAGGCTTGTAAAATAATGAAATTATTTTCTGCCTTTGAATTTTTCAGTGAAATAATCATTTTTGAATTTCTTTGTTTGAAAATCCTTGTGAAGATAAATCTTTCACTGCATATATTATTTCCCATTTCGTATCAAATCTATATTTTTCTCTAAGCGCAACAATATCAACACCATTGTTATATGGTATCTCTACAGTATTTCTCATTAGTGATTTTATAATTTTAGCCATGCTATGACGTCTTCTTTATCACTAGATTCAATCATATCTATAATATGGTGTGTATGGATGTCTATCATAATTGTTCCGTATCTGTGTCTTTTCTTTAAAACGAAATCGTCTATACATACTTCAAATACTGTAGATTTATCTATTTGAACAGGTATGTCCTTTTTTAGATATTCCCAACGGTACTTTTACTAACATTAGCAACATTTCTTTTCAATAGTTTCGAAGAAACTACTGTACTAACATTTGATAAATTAGTAAAAAATAAAATCTTCTAATCTAGTTATTCTCTTTAATTTTGTTGACTATTTTTAATATGATTAATTTTAAATAAGTATAAGTAAAAATATTTACACTAGTTTATTTCAAATAACTTCAATAAAATCAATTAACTTTACTATATAGACATTATGTACTATAATGGTAAATATGTAATAACTCATTAAAAAATAACATAAGAGATTAAAATTAGAAGAAAATGAAAACGTTTAGGAGATATTTTGCCATAATCAAATTATTATCGTGTAAATTAGACAATGGGGGTATACAAAAAATGTTAAAAGAGCAATTAGACAATCAAGAAGTGGAAAAGTATCCTTTAACATCATATCAAAAGGATGTATGGACCGAACAATGTTTATATAAAAATAAGCCAATATACAATATTGGCGGTTATGCTGATATTAAGGGTAACATTAATTATTTAAGTTTCCAAAAGGCTGTACAAAAACTCATTGGAGATAATGATAGTTTAAGAATTAGAATAGAGGAACATGATGGTAAACCATTTCAGAAAATATTGAAAAAAATAGAATATAAGGTGCCATTTTATGATTTTTCATCAAAAGAGTATTCTGAAAAGTTTTCATTAGAATGGATGCAAGAAGAATTTTTAAAACCATTTGATTTCAATAGTAATGATAATCTATTTGAAATTGTACTTATTAAAGTAGATGAAAATAGATATTTTTATTTTTCTAGGGTGCATCACATAATATCAGATGGATGGGGACATTCGATTATAGTTAGAGAATTAGTTAGTAATTACAATGAAATAGATAATTCTCAAAATGAGATAGAAAAACATTCTTACTTGGAATTTATAAGAGATAATGAATCGTATAGAGAATCGGATAAGTATTTGAAGGATAGAGAATTTTGGAAAGATAAATTTAAATGTATTCCTCAAAATATATTTGTTAGAAATATTAAAAGTAATAAACTGGCATTTAGTAATAGAGAAAGTGTAATAATAAAGAGAAATATATATAATCAAATAATAGAATACTGCACCAAGGAAAAATGTTCTGTATTTCATTTTTTTCTTGGTGTATTAAGTACATATTTTGCAAGAGTTTCTAATTCAAAAGAGGTAGTAATTGGAGTTCCTATATTAAATAGAAGAAAAGCTAGCCATAAGCAAATAGTAGGTCATTTTGCCAATGTTATACCTTTAAAGATAGAAGTATCAAAAGAAAAGAATTTTTCGGAATTAATGAATGAAATAAAGATGGAGCTAAAGGCATGCTATAGACACCAAAAGCTCTCTTTTGGAGAAATTTACACAAGTATTTCTAAAGATAGAGATCAGAAATTGTTTGATATAACCTTATCTTATGAAAATCATAACTATGCAGCAGTTTTTAATGGAACAAAAACAGATATAAAAACATTAAGTAATATGCATGAAAGAAATGCTTTAGCTGTATTTATTCGAGAATTTGATGAGGATAAGGATGTTGAAATTAATTTTGATTATGCCATTGATGCATTTGAAAAATTCATACCAATAGAAAATGTTGTTACTAATATAAAACATTTAGTTGAAAATATTATAAAAGACAGTGACAAAAATATTAATGATATAGATGTAGTTACAGACAGAGAAAAGCACAGATTATTAGTAGAATTTAATGATACAAAGGCAGATTACCCAAGGAATAAAATGATAAATGAATTATTTGAGAAGTATGCAGAAAAGACACCGGATGATATTGCAGTTGTATATGAAGATAAAAAGATGAGCTATAAAGAGCTAAATGAAAGGGCGAACTCTTTAGCAAGGGCCTTAAGAGAAAAGGGAGTAGGTAAAGATGTAATAGTAGGAATGCTTGTAGAGAGATCTGTCAACATGATAGTAGGAATAATGGGTATTTTGAAGGCAGGAGGAGCATATATGCCAATAGACCCCGACTATCCAGAGGACAGAATAGAATATACCCTTGAAAATAGTAAAGCAACAATAGTATTAACTCAGGATAAATTTAAAAATAAAATAAAAAATAAAGATATAAAAATATGTGACATAAATAATGAAGAGTTTTATAAGTACAGAAGTACTAATCTAGGTAAAACGGCAGATTCAAATAGCTTAGCGTATA
The DNA here is from genome assembly GCF_001705235.1 of Clostridium pasteurianum. Taxonomy (NCBI): domain Bacteria; kingdom Bacillati; phylum Bacillota; class Clostridia; order Eubacteriales; family Clostridiaceae; genus Clostridium; species Clostridium pasteurianum. The sequence continues at coordinate 1,053,956 of NZ_MCGV01000001.1, read as the reverse complement.
TAATATACACATCAGGAACAACGGGAAAACCTAAGGGTGTTATGATAGAGCATAACAATGTGGTTAGACTTATGTTTAATGATAAAATGCCATTTGATTTTAGTAACAAAGATATATGGACAATGTTCCATTCATACTGCTTTGATTTTTCAGTATGGGAAATGTATGGAGCTTTACTTTACGGTGGAAGGCTAATAGTAGTGCCTAAGATAGTAGCTAAAGATTCTGAGAAATATTTAGAGCTACTGAAAAAAGAAAAGGTAACAGTATTAAATCAAACACCATCAGCATTTTATAATTTAATGAACATAGAAGCAAATAGTGACTAGAGAAAGTTAAATTTAAGATATATTATATTTGGAGGAGAAGCTTTAAATCCTCAAAAGCTAAGTAAATGGAAACAAAAATATCAAGAAACAAAAATTATCAATATGTATGGAATAACGGAGACAACAGTTCACGTAACCTTTAAAGAAATAACAAGTGAAGATATAGAAAAGGGAGTAAGCAATATAGGAAAGCCGATTCCAACGCTAACGACATATGTAATGAATGAAAATTTAAAAATTCAGCCAATAGGCATTGCAGGAGAATTATGTGTTGGAGGAGATGGTGTAGCGAGAGGATATTTAAATAACGAAAAGCTAACAGCAGAAAGATTTGTTAAGAATCCATACAACCCAAAAGAGAAAATATATAGATCAGGAGATTTAGTTAGAGTATTGCCTGATGGGAATATGGAGTATCTAGGGAGAATAGATCATCAGGTTAAAATAAGAGGCTTTAGGATAGAGCTTGGAGAAATCGAAAATAGATTATCAAAAATAGAAGGAATAAAGGAAACAGTAGTTTTAGCAAAAGGGGAAGTAGGAAGTAAGTACCTATGTTCGTACTATGTAGGAGAAAAAGAATACACCGTAGGTGAATTAAGAGAAGAGCTAAAAAAATCTCTACCAGATTACATGGTTCCAGCATACTTTATAAAACTAGAAAGCATGCCATTAACACCAAATGGTAAAGTGGATAGAAGAGTATTACCAGAGCCACAGGGAAAAATCAACACAGGAGCAGAGTACGAAGCACCAAGAAATGAGTTAGAAGAGAAGTTAGTAGAGATATGGCAGGACGTATTAGGTGTAACTAATATAGGAATAAATGATGACTTCTTTGAATTGGGTGGACATTCGTTAAATGCAACAACTTTAATAGGCAGAATTTATAAAAAATTGAATGTAGAAATACCGCTAAGAGAAATATTTAGCAAAGGGAGTATTAAAGGATTAAGTGAGTATATAGAGGCTATTAGTAAAAAAGAATATGAAGAAATAGAAAGAGTAAATGAAAAACAGTATTATGAAGCCTCATCAGCTCAAAAGAGAACATATATGCTTCAAGAGATTGATAAGGACAGTACTGTATACAATATGCCTGGAGCTTTAGAGATAGAGGGTATGTTTGAAATAGATAGAATGCAGGAAGCCTTTATAAAGTTAATAAATAGGCATGAGACATTAAGGACAAGCTTTTACACTAAAGATGATAAGATAGTGCAAAGAATTAATAAAGCTAATGAAATACAATTTGAAATAGAGAAAATAGAAATAAAAAATGAAGAAGAAGTGAAAGAAAAGTTTGAAGAATTTATAAGACCGTTTGATTTAGAAAAAGCACCATTATTAAGGGTAGGAATTATAAAATTAGAAAAAGAAAGACATATTATGTTTTTTGATATGCACCATATAGTATCAGACGGAGTCTCAATAGCTATACTAACAAGGGAAATTAGCGACTTATATGCAGAAAAGGATTTAGGAGAATTAAAGATACAATATAAGGATTATTCTGCATGGCAGTTAAAGAAGAATGAAAGTGAAGAATTAAAAAAACAGGAACAATATTGGTTAAAGGAATTTAGTGACGAAGTACCAGTATTAAGCTTACCTACAGATTATAAAAGACCAAAAGTTAAAGACTTCAAGGGTAGAAGTATAAATTTTGTTTTAGATAAGAAAACAACTGAAAAATTAAGAAAGATAGCTAAAGAAACTGGAAGTACTATGTACATGGTACTATTAGCAAATATAAATATACTATTATCAAAATATAGCGGACAAGAAGATATAGTAGTTGGAAGTCCAATAGCTGGTAGAAATCACGCAGACCTAGAAAACTTAATAGGTATGTTCGTAAATACTTTGGCAATAAGAAGTACTGTAAATAATGATTTAGGCTTTAGGGATTATTTAAAAATAGTAAGAAATAAGGCTTTAAAAGCATACGAAAATCAAGATTATCAGTTTGAAAAAATTGTAGACAAAATAGATATAGATAGAGATTTAGGAAGAAATCCTTTATTTGATGTTATGTTTATTTTGGACAATATGGAAGAATACAAAATAGAAATAGAGAATAGTATTTTTAAGCCATATAAATTAACTGGAAGCATAGAAAAATTTGATATTACAATTGATGCAAGAGAAGTCAAAGAGGAAATTTGTTTTAATTTGAGTTACGCAACTAGCTTGTATAAATATGAAACTATCAAAAGAATGATAAATCATTTTTTAAATATAGTGAAAGAAACGACAAGCAATGAAGAAATTAAGATTAAGGATATAGAAATACTAAGCGAAGAAGAACGCAGTATACTAGAAAAGTTCAATAATACGGAAGGAGAATATCCAGAAGGTAAGGTAGTAAGTGAACTCTTCGAAATGCAGGTGGAAAAGACTCCAGACAACATTGCAGTAGTATATGAAAACCAGAGTCTAACTTACAAAGAGCTAAATGAAAGAGCTAATTCATTAGGAAGAACACTAACGAAAAAAGGCGTAGGAGCGGACTCAATAGTAGGAATAATGGTGAAGCGTTCCTTAGAAATGATAGTAGGAATAATGGGTATATTAAAAGCAGGGGGAGCATATATGCCAATAGACCCAGAATATCCAGATGACAGAATAGAATATATGCTAGAAAACAGTGAAACAAAGCTAGTATTAGTAGAAAACAAGTTTAAAGACAGAATAAATAAAAATAACGTAGAAGTATGCAGCTTAAATGATGAAGAATTATACAAAGAAAGTAATGCTAACTTAGGTAAAACAGCTAGTGCGGAAAATTTAGCATATGTAATATATACATCAGGAACAACTGGAAAGCCTAAGGGAGTTATGATAGAGCATAAAGGAATAGTAAATAGAATTAATTGGATGCAGAAAAAATATAACATAAGCAGCAAAGATGTAATATTACAAAAGACAACATATACATTTGATGTATCAGTATGGGAAATATTGTGGTGGTCATTTGTTGGAGCTCAGGTTAGGATGCTGGTGCCAGGAGGAGAAAAAGATCCAAGAGAAATAACAAAGAGTATAAAAGAAGGAAAGATTACAGTTCTTCACTTTGTTCCATCAATGCTGAATGTTTTTATGGACTATGTAATATCAGAAGATAAAGTGGAAGATATAGAAAGCCTAGAGAAGGTATTTACAAGTGGAGAAGCGTTAAAAGTAGAACAAGCCAACATATTTAACGAAGAAATAGGAAGAGTAAATAACACAAGGCTAATAAATTTATACGGACCAACAGAAGCTTCAGTAGATGTAACCTACTACGAATGTAGGGAAAAAGAAGAGATGATACCAATAGGAAAACCTATTGATAATACAAAAATATATATAGTTGATAAGAATAATAAAATGCTCCCAATAGGAGTAGCAGGAGAGTTGTGTATAAGTGGCTGCGGAGTAGCTAGAGGATACTTAAATAACGAAAAGTTAACTAATGAAAAATTTGCACAGAATCCATATGAGCCGGGAGAAAAAATGTACAGAACAGGAGATCTAGCAAGATGGCTTCCAGATGGGAACATAGAGTATTTAGGAAGAATAGACCATCAAGTTAAGATACGTGGTTTTAGAATAGAGCTTGGAGAAATAGAAAGTAATATATTAAAACTAGAAGGAATAAAAGAAACAATAGTTTTAGCAAGAGACGGGGCAGTAAATAAATATCTATGTGCATATTATGTTGGAGAAAAAGAGTACAGTGTAGGAGAGTTTAGAGAAGAATTAAAAAAATCTATGCCAGACTACATGGTGCCATCATACTTTATAAAACTAGAAAGTATGCCATTAACATTAAACGGAAAAATAAATAGAAAAGCACTACCAGAGCCACAAGGTAAAATTGATACAGGAGCAGAATATGAGGCTCCAAGAAATGAAATAGAACAAAAACTTGTACAAATATGGGAAGACGTATTGGGAGTACAGGATATAGGAATAAATGATGACTTTTTCAGTTTAGGTGGAGATTCCATAAAATCAATACAGGTAATATCAAGAGCTAAAGCAAAAGGATATTATTTTGAGGTTAAGGATGTATTCAACAATTCAAATATAAAAGCTTTAAGTAAGTGCGTAAAGAAAAATGCTGTAACAATAAGCCAAGATGAAGTAGTTGGAGAAGTAGAATTAACTCCTATACAAAAATGGTTTTTTGAAATGAATTTTGAAGAAGAACATCATTTGAATCAATCAGTAATGCTGTTTAGTAAAGATGGGTTTGAAAAGGAAGCATTAGAAAAAGCATTTGAAGCTATAATTATTCACCACGATGCATTGAGAATGGTGTATAAGAAAGAAAATGGTGAAGTACATCAAATTAATAGAGGGACAAGTGAAAAGTTATACGATTTAAATGTATATGAAGGTTTAAATGAGAAAGAAATAACAGAAAAGTGTGATGAAATTCAAGGTGGTATTAATCTGCATGATGGACCTCTTGTGAAATTAGGCTTATTTAAAACCTATGAAGGAGACCATTTACTAGTAGCAATACACCATTTAGTTATAGATGGGGTTTCATGGAGAATATTATTTGAAGATTTATCAAGGGCATATGAAATGACCAAAAACGGAGAAGATATAATACTTCAAGATAAAACAACATCATTTAAAGAGTGGGCAGTAGAGCAGAAGAAATATGCTGACAGCTACAGTATAAGAAAACAATTAGAATATTGGAATGGCATAGACAAATATGAGATAAGGAAACTTCCAAAGGACAAAGAGGCAGCTGTATCTAGGATTAAAGATTTAAGAAGTGTAGGATTTAACCTTACAAAAGAGGAAACGGAGAAATTATTAAAACATGTAAATAAGGCATATAACACAGAAATAGAGGATTTGCTATTAACAGCTTTGGCATTAACAATAAGTAAATGGACAGGCGAGGGAAATATATTAGTAAATTTGGAATCTCATGGTAGAGAAGAAATTATAAAAAATGTGGATATAACCAGAACAGTAGGCTGGTTTACTTCGCAATATCCAGTAGTATTGAATAGTAATAGCGATGATTTAGAAACTATAATAAAGAATATAAAGGATTCTTTAAGGAGAGTACCTGATAAAGGAATTGAATATGGCATAATTAAATATCTTTCTAATAATCAAATTAATGATAAGTTGAAACCAGAAATATGCTTTAACTATTTGGGACAATTTGATGAAGATATAAATAATAATATTTTTAAGGTATCATCGTTAAGTAGTGGAAATTCAATTGGTTTAAAAAATAAAAGCTTATATTTATTAGAATTTTCAGCAATACTTATAGATAAAAATATGAATTTAAAGTTAAAGTATAACACTGAGGAGTATAATGATGAGACAATTAAAGCATTAATTAATGATTATAAAGATAATCTTACGAAAATTATTAAACATTGTATGGGTAAGGATAAAACGGAAAAAACAGCAGCAGATGTAACAAAGGAGAATATAAACTTACAGCAATTAAAACCATATTTAAAAGATATAGACAACATCAAAAATATATATCCTTTGACACCAATGCAAGAAGGAATGCTATATCATACACTTGCTGACGATAAGCCGGAATTATATAATGAACAATTAGCAATAAAAATAAAGGGACACTTAGATATAGATTTATTAAAGCAGAGTTTCAATAGGTTAGTACAAAGGCATGATGTATTAAGAACCACTTTTGACTACGAAAATTTTAATAAGAATATGCAAATTGTATTTAGAGAGAGAACAAGTTATGTTGAATATAAGGATGTAAGCAAAGAAAAATTTGATAAAGAGCTTTATATTAAAAACATAATGAGTGAGAATAGAAAAAAGGGTTTTAACTTAAGTAAAGATGCGCTTATAAAATTAATAATAGTTAAAATTGAAAGAAACTCATATAGCTTAATACTTAACAATCATCATATTATAATGGACGGTTGGTGTTTAAATATAATAATGATGGAATTATTTAAGGTATATAATGAGCTAAAATACGGCTATAAAGCAGCTCTTAAAGATGTAGTGCCATATTCAGAGTATATAGAATGGCTTAATAATAGAGATGAGAAAGCAGCAAAAGAATATTGGAAAAACTATCTTTTAGATTATAATGAAGCAACACTATTACCATTTCAAAATAATAAAGTTAAAGGGGAATATAAGGATGCCCAAGTTGATTTTGTAATAGAAGAAGATGTAACGAAAAAGCTTCAAACAATAGCTAGAAATAATAAGGTTACAATTAATACAATATTGCAGAGTATATGGTCGTTATTGCTTCAAAAGTATAATAACAGCAGTGATTCTGTATTTGGATATGTAGTATCGGGAAGAAATCCTGAAGTTAAAGGTATAGAAAATATGCTTGGTCTATTTATAAATACTGTGCCTTTAAGAGTTAAAACAAAGGAAGATATGACTTTTAAGGAACTGTTAGCTAATGTAAATAAATCATTTATAGAAAGTAGCAAATACGACTTCTATTCTTTAGCAAATACACAAGCACTAAGTCAAATTGGCAAAAAATTGATAAACAATATAATGATATTTGAAAATTATCCGGTTGATAGTGAAGGTATAAATAATGAAATTTTAGCTAAGAATGATTTACAAATAATTGGTTTCAAATCGGAAGAACAAACTAATTATAATTTTAACGTGATAGTATCTTATCAAGATAATATTTCAATAAAATTTAATTTTAATGAATCGTTATATTCAGAGAATAATGTAATAAAAATCAAAGAGCATTTTGAAAATTTAGTAAAGCAAATTATAGAAAATGAAGAAGTGCTAGTTAAAGATATAGAAATAATAAATGAAGAAGAAAAGCACAGATTATTAGTAGAATTTAATGATACAAAGGCAGATTATCCAAGGAATAAAACGATAAATGAATTATTTGAGAAGCATGCAGAAAAGACACCGGATGATATTGCAGTTGTATATGAAGATAAAAAGATGAGCTATAAAGAGCTAAATGAAAGGGCGAACTCTTTAGCAAGGGCCTTAAGAGAAAAGGGAGTAGGTAAAGATGTAATAGTAGGAATGCTTGTAGAGAGATCTGTCAACATGATAGTAGGAATAATGGGTATTTTGAAGGCAGGAGGAGCATATATGCCAATAGACCCCGACTATCCAGAGGACAGAATAGAATATACCCTTGAAAATAGTAAAGCAACAATAGTATTAACTCAGGATAAATTTAAAAATAAAATAAAAAATAAAGATATAAAAATATGTGACATAAATAATGAAGAGTTTTATAAGTACAGAAGTACTAATCTAGGTAAAACGGCAGATTCAAATAGCTTAGCGTATATAATATACACATCAGGAACAACGGGAAAACCTAAGGGTGTTATGATAGAGCATAACAATGTGGTTAGACTTATGTTTAATGATAAAATGCCATTTGATTTTAGTAACAAAGATATATGGACAATGTTCCATTCATACTGCTTTGATTTTTCAGTATGGGAAATGTATGGAGCTTTACTTTACGGTGGAAGGCTAATAGTAGTGCCTAAGATAGTAGCTAAAGATTCTGAGAAATATTTAGATCTACTGAAAAAAGAAAAGGTAACAGTATTAAATCAAACACCATCAGCATTTTATAATTTAATGAATGTAGAAGCAAACAGTGACGGGAGAAAGTTAAATTTAAGATATATTATATTTGGAGGAGAAGCTTTAAATCCTCAAAAGCTAAGTAAATGGAAACAAAAATATCAAGAAACAAAAATTATCAATATGTATGGAATAACGGAGACAACAGTTCACGTAACCTTTAAAGAAATAACAAGTGAAGATATAGAAAAGGGAGTAAGCAATATAGGAAAGCCGATTCCAACGCTAACGACATATGTAATGAATGAAGATTTAAAAATTCAGCCAATAGGCATTGCAGGAGAATTATGTGTTGGAGGAGATGGTGTAGCGAGAGGATATTTAAATAACGAAAAGCTAACAGCAGAAAGATTTGTTAAGAATCCATACAACCCAAAAGAGAAAATATATAGATCAGGAGATTTAGTTAGAGTATTGCCTGATGGGAATATGGAGTATCTAGGGAGAATAGATCATCAGGTTAAAATAAGAGGCTTTAGGATAGAGCTTGGAGAAATCGAAAATAGATTATCAAAAATAGAAGGAATAAAGGAAACAGTAGTTTTAGCAAAAGGGGAAGTAGGAAGTAAGTACCTATGTGCGTACTATGTAGGAGAAGAAGAATACACCGTAGGTGAATTAAGAGAAGAGCTAAAAAAATCTCTACCAGATTACATGGTTCCAGCATACTTTATAAAACTAGAAAGCATGCCATTAACACCAAATGGTAAAGTGGATAGAAGAGTATTACCAGAACCACAGGGAAAAATCAACACAGGAGCAGAGTACGAAGCACCAAGAAATGAGTTAGAAGAGAAGTTAGTAGAGATATGGCAGGACGTATTAGGCTTAACTAATATAGGAATAAATGATAACTTCTTTGAATTAGGGGGACATTCGTTAAATGCAACGACTTTAACAGGGAGGATTTCCAAGGTATTAAATGTAGAAGTGCCACTAAAGGAAATCTTCAGTAACGGAAACATAAAGGGACTCAGCAAATATATAGCAACTATTAGCAGCAAGCAATATGAAGCAATAGAAAAAGTAGATGAAAAACAGTATTATGAAGTTTCATCAGCTCAAAAAAGAATGTATATGCTTCAAGAGTTTGATAAGGACAGTACAGCGTACAATATGCCAAGAGCTTTAGAGATATTAGGTCAAATTGAAATAGAAAAAATAAAGAATGTTTTTATAAGCCTAATAGAAAGACATGAAACATTAAGGACAAGCTTTTATACTAAAGATGATAAGATAGTGCAAAGAATTAATAAAGCTAATGAAATACAATTTGAAATAGAGAAAATAGAAATAAAAAATGAAGAAGAAGTGAAAGAAAAGTTTGAAGAATTTATAAGACCGTTTGACTTAGAAAAAGCACCATTATTAAGGGTAGCAATTATAAAATTAGAAAAAGAAAGACATATTATGTTCTTTGACATGCATCATATAGCATCAGACGGAGTTTCAATGTCCATATTAACAAAAGAATTTAGTAAGTTATATAGCGGAAAAGACTTAGGAGAATTAAAAGTACAATATAAGGATTATTCTGCATGGCAGTTAAAGAAGATAGAAAGTAAAGAATTTAAAAAACAGGAACAATATTGGTTAAAAGAATTTAGTGACGAAGTACCAGTATTAAACTTACCTACAGATTATAAAAGACCGAGGGTCAAAGACTTTAGGGGCAGAAGTATAAATTTTGTTTTAGATAAGGAAACAACTGAAAAATTAAGAAAGATAGCTAAAGAAACTGGAAGTACTATGTACATGGTACTATTAGCAAATATAAACATACTATTATCAAAATATAGCGGACAAGAAGATATAGTAGTTGGAAGTCCAATAGCTGGTAGAAATCACGCAGACCTAGAAAACTTAATAGGTATGTTCGTAAATACTTTGGCAATAAGAAGTACGTTAAATGATGAGTTGAGTTTTAGAGATTATTTAAAAACTGTAAGAAACAAAGCAACAAAAGCCTATGAAAATCAAGATTATCAGTTTGAAGAAATTGTAGACAAAATAGATATAGATAGGGATTTAGGAAGAAATCCATTATTTGATGTTATGTTTGTACTTCAGAATATGGAAGAGGCCAAGGTAGAAATAAATGACTTAATCTTTAGGACATATAATACAAATGACAACGTAGAAAAGTTTGATATAACAATAACAGCAGAGGAAAGAGAAGAAGAGATCTACTTTAATTTAAGCTATGCAACTAGCCTTTATAAACATGGAACTATTGAAAGAATGAAAAAGCATCTATTAAACATAATAGAAGAAATAGGACAGAATGCGGAAATTAAGATTAAAGACATAGAATTAATAGATGAAGAAGAAAAGCATAAATTACTTATAGAATTTAATGATACAAAGGCAGCTTATCCAAGAGAGAAAACAATAAATGAATTATTTGAAGAAGAGGTAGAGAAGATTCCAGATAATATTGCTGTTGTATGCGAAGATAAAAAGTTAACTTATAAAGAGCTTAATGAAAAAGCTAATTCTTTGGCAAGAGTATTAAAGAAAAAAGGTATAGGAGCAGAAAGTATAGTAGGAATAATGGTGAAGCGTTCCTTAGAAATGATAGTGGGAATAATGGGTATATTAAAAGCAGGGGGAGCATACATGCCAATAGACCCAGAATATCCAGATGATAGAATAGAATACATGCTGGAGAATAGTAAAACAGAGATAGTATTAACTGAAAATAAGTTTAAAGAAAAGATAAAAAATGAAGAAATAGACGTATGTGATTTGAAAGGTGAAGAGTTGTATAAAGAGGATTGTGCTAACCTAGGTAAGACTGCCAGTGCAAAAAATTTAGCATATGTAATATATACATCAGGAACAACTGGAAAACCTAAGGGAGTTATGATAAATCACAGCAGTGTAATAAATACATTAATGTTCTTACAGAAAAATTATCCTATGGATAAAGAAGGAGCATACTTACAAAAAACAAATTATGTATTCGATGTTTCTGTAAGTGAGATATTTGGCTGGTTTATAGGTGGAGGAAAATTAATAGTGCTTAATAATGGATATGAAAAGGATGCTAAATATATATTAAAATCCATAATAGATAACTCTATAAGTCATATTAATTTTACTTCAAGTATGTTTAATTTGTTTTTAAATGAACTGGATAATAATATAAGAAATATAGAAAGCCTAAAGTATATTTTAACAGCTGGAGAAACACTAAGAATTGAAAATAATAAAGTTTTTAAAAGTTTAATTAAGAGTACAAGGATAGAAAATCTATATGGTCCAACAGAAGCTACTGTATATTCAACTAAATATTCATTGAAAGATATATTTGATAATATACCTATAGGAAAACCTATTGATAACGCCAAAATGTATATAGTTGATAAAAATACTAAGTTAGTCCCAATAGGAGTAGTAGGAGAACTATGTATAGGTGGGGATGGACTTGCAAGAGGATATTTAAACAATAAAGAATTGACTGAAGAAAAGTTTGTGGCAAATCCGTATGAACCAGGGCAAAAGATGTATAGAACAGGGGATCTAGCAAGATGGCTTTCAGATGGGAATATAGAGTATTTAGGAAGAATGGACCATCAGGTTAAAATACGTGGTTTCAGAATAGAACTTGGGGAAATAGAAAGTAATTTATTAAAAATAGAAGGAATAAAAGAGGTAGTAGTTTTAGCAAGAGAAAAAGCAGGGAACAATTATCTATGTGCATATTACATAGGTGAAAAAGAATATAGTGTAGGACAATTAAGAGAAGAACTTAAGAAATCCATACCAGACTATATGCTCCCATCATATTTTATAAAACTAAAAAGTATTCCATTAACACCAAACGGAAAAGTAGACAGAAAGGCATTGCCAGAGCCACAGGGGAAAATTAATACAGGGGCAGAATATGAAGCACCAAGAAATGAAGTAGAAAAACAATTAGTAGAAATATGGCAGGACGTATTAGATATCGATGAAATAGGAATAAATGATGATTTCTTTAATTTAGGTGGAGACTCTATAAAATCAATACAAGTAATATCAAGAGCTAAAGCAAAAGGATATTATTTTGAGGTTAAGGATGTATTCAACAATTCAAATATAAAAGCTTTAAGTAAGTGGGTAAAGAAAAATGCTGTAACAATAAGCCAAGATGAGGTGGTTGGAGAAGTAGAATTAACGCCTATACAAAAACGATTCTTTGAAAGGAATTTTGAGGAAAAGCAGCATTGGGATCAAGCAGTAATGCTATTTAGTAAAAATGGATTTGAAAAAGAAATATTAGAAAAGGTGTTTAAAGCCATAATAATTCACCACGATGCTTTAAGAATGGTGTATAAAAATGAAAATGGTGAAATACATCAAATTAATAGAGGGACAGGTGAAAAGTTATACGACTTAAATGTATATGAAGGTTTAAATGAAGAAGAAATAACAGAAAAGTGTAACCAAATTCAAGATAGTATTGATTTAGAGGAGGGGCCTCTTGTTAAATTAGGTCTATTTAAAACCCATAAAGGAGATCATTTACTAATAGCAATACACCATTTAGTTATAGACGGAGTTTCATGGAGAATATTATTTGAAGATTTATCAAAGGCATATGAAATGACTAAAAACGGAGAAGACATAATACTTCAAGATAAAACAACATCCTTTAAAGAGTGGGCAGTAGAGCAGAAGGAATATGCTGACAGCTACAGGATAAGAAAACAATTAGAATATTGGAAGGGTATAGATAAATGTGACATAAGGAAACTTCCTAAAGATAGAGAAGTAGCTGTAACCAAAATGGCAGATTTAAGAAGTATAGGATTTAATCTTACAGAGCAGCAAACAGAAACTCTATTAAAGAATGTAAACAAGGCTTATAATACAGAAATTAATGACATACTTTTAACAGCTCTAGGATTAGCAATAAGTAAATGGACAGGAAGTGAAAATACTCTAGTTAATTTGGAGGGCCATGGTAGAGAAGAAATTATAAAAAATGTGGATATAACGAGAACAGTAGGCTGGTTTACTTCGCAGTATCCAGTAGTATTGAATAGTAATAGCAATGATTTAGAAGCTACAATAAAGAATATAAAGGATTCTTTAAGGAGAGTACCTGATAAGGGAATTGGCTATGGCATAATCAAATATCTATCTAAGGATAAGATGGAATTTAGGTTAAAACCAGAAATAAGCTTTAATTATCTTGGACAGTTTGATGAAGATATAAATAATGATATCTTTAATATGTCGCCTTTAAGCAGTGGAAATTCAATAGGTTTAAATAATAAGGGATTATACTCATTAGATTTTTCAGGAATACTCATAGATAAAAAGTTAAATATAGATATAAGGTACAATGATAAGGAATATAAAGATGAAACAATAAAGAAATTAATTCAGGAATATAGAAATAACCTTATAACAATTATTGAGCATTGTATGAATAAGGATAAATCGGAGAAAACAGCAGCAGATGTAACAAAGGAAAATATAACCTTACAGCAATTAAAACCGTATTTAAAAGATATAGATAATATCAAAAATATATACTCATTAACGCCAATGCAAGAGGGAATGTTATATCATGCTCTAGCTGATAATAAGTCAGAAGCTTACAATGAAGAATTAGTAATAAAAATAAAAGGACAATTAGATATTAGTTTATTAAATGAAAGTTTTAATAGATTGGTAGAGAGACATGATATTTTAAGAACTGTTTTTGATTATGAAAACTTTAATAGGGATATGCAAATTGTATTTTATAAAAGAAAAGCAAATGTCAGATATGTAGATATAAGTCATGAAAAATTTGATAAAGAAGACTATATAGATAAAGCAGTAAAGAATGATAAAAAGCAGGGCTTTGATTTAAACAAAGATGTTCTTATAAAATTGACAATAATTAAAACAGAAGAGGATGTATATAATCTAATACTTAATAATCATCATATTATAATGGATGGCTGGTGCCTTAATATAATAATGCTTGAATTATTTAAGATATATAACGAATTAAAGTTTGGATATAAAGCAAAATTAGAAGAAGCAGTACCATACTCAGAGTATATAGAATGGCTTAATAATAAAGATAGGGAAGCAGCAAAATATTATTGGACAAATTATTTAGCAGATTATGATGAAGCGGCAATAGTACCATTTGAAAATAAAGAAAATAGTAAAGAATATAAAAAGAGTGAAGTTGCTTTTGAAATAAAAAGAGATATGACAAAGAAACTAGAAGTAATAGCTAGAGAAAATAAAGTTACAATTAATACAATAATGCAAAGTGTATGGGCACTACTTATCCAAAAATATAACAATAGTAATGATTCTGTATTTGGATATGTTGTATCAGGAAGAAATGCAGAGGTTAAAGGTATAGAAAGTATGTTAGGACTATTTATAAATACTGTGCCTTTAAGAGTTAAAACAGAAAATAATATGACCTTTAAGGAGCTTTTAAGTAATATAAATAAGTCATTTGCAGAAAGCAGCCAATGGGATTTTTATCCTCTAGCAGATATACAAGGGTTAAGTGACGTCAAAGAGAAGCTAGTAAATAATATAATGGTATTTGAAAATTATCCAGTTGATAGCGATGGCATCAATAATGAAATATTAGACAAAAATGATTTGAAAATAGTCAATGTTGAGGCACAAGAACAGACTAATTACAATTTTAATTTATTAGTGATATATCAGGATACTATTTCAATTAAATTTAATTTTAATGAATCAGTATATTCAAAGGATAATGTATTAAAAATTAAAGATCATTTTGAAAATTTAGTAAGCCAGATTATAAAAGACGAAGAAATTAAGATTAAGGATATAGAAATACTAAGCGAAGAAGAACGCAGTATACTAGAAAAGTTCAATAATACGGAAGGAGAATATCCAGAAGGTAAGGTAGTAAGTGAACTCTTCGAAATGCAGGTGGAAAAGACTCCAGACAACATTGCAGTAGTATATGAAAAACAGAGTCTAACTTACAAAGAGCTAAATGAAAGAGCTAATTTATTAGGAAGAACACTAACGAAAAAAGGCGTAGGAGCGGACTCAATAGTAGGAATAATGGTGAAGCGTTCCTTAGAAATGATAGTAGGAATAATGGGTATATTAAAAGCAGGGGGAGCATATATGCCAATAGACCCAGAATATCCAGATGACAGAATAGAATATATGCTAGAAAACAGTGAAACAAAGCTAGTATTAGTAGAAAACAAGTTTAAAGACAGAATAAATAAAAATAACGTAGAAGTATGCAGCTTAAATGATGAAGAATTATACAAAGAAAGTAATGCTAACTTAGGTAAAACAGCTAGTGCGGAAAATTTAGCATATGTAATATATACATCAGGAACAACTGGAAAGCCTAAGGGAGTTATGATAGAGCATAAAGGAATAGTAAATAGAATTAATTGGATGCAGAAAAAATATAACATAAGCAGCAAAGATGTAATATTACAAAAGACAACATATACATTTGATGTATCAGTATGGGAAATATTGTGGTGGTCATTTGTTGGAGCTCAGGTTAGGATACTGGTGCCAGGAGGAGAAAAAGATCCAAGAGAAATAACAAAGAGTATAAAAGAAGGAAAGATTACAGTTCTTCACTTTGTTCCATCAATGCTGAATGTTTTTATGGACTATGTAATATCAGAAGATAAAGTGGAAGATATAGAAAGCCTAGAGAAGGTATTTACAAGTGGAGAAGCGTTAAAAGTAGAACAAGCCAACATATTTAACGAAGAAATAGGAAGAGTAAATAACACAAGGCTAATAAATTTATACGGACCAACAGAAGCTTCAGTAGATGTAACCTACTACGAATGTAGGGAAAAAGAAGAAAAGATACCAATAGGAAAACCTATTGATAATACAAAAATATATATAGTTGACAAGAATAATAAAATGCTCCCAATAGGAGTAGCAGGGGAGTTGTGTATAAGTGGCTGCGGAGTAGCTAGAGGATACTTAAATAACGAAAAGTTAACTAATGAAAAATTTGCACAGAATCCATATGAGCCGGGAGAAAAAATGTACAGAACAGGAGATCTAGCAAGATGGCTTCCAGATGGGAACATAGAGTATTTAGGAAGAATAGACCATCAAGTTAAGATACGTGGTTTTAGAATAGAGCTTGGAGAAATAGAAAGTAATATATTAAAACTAGAAGGAATAAAAGAAACAATAGTTTTAGCAAGAGACGGGGCAGTAAATAAATATCTATGTGCATATTATGTTGGAGAAAAAGAGTACAGTGTAGGAGAGTTTAGAGAAGAATTAAAAAAATCTATGCCAGACTACATGGTGCCATTATATTTTATAAAACTAGAAAGTATGCCATTAACATTAAACGGAAAAATAAATAGAAAAGCACTACCAGAGCCACAAGGTAAAATTGATACAGGAGCAGAATATGAGGCTCCAAGAAATGAAATAGAACAAAAACTTGTACAAATATGGGAAGACGTATTGGGAGTACAGGATATAGGAATAAATGATGACTTTTTTGAATTAGGAGGACATTCCCTAAAGGCAACAACACTAGTAGGAAGAATTTACAAGGTGTTAAATGTAGAAGTACCACTAAGGGAGATATTTAGTAAGAGAAATATAAAAGTTCTTAGTGAATATATAGATTCTGTTAGTAAAAAAGAATATGAGGCAATAGAAAAAGTAGAAGAAAAGGAATACTATGAAGCATCATCAGCACAAAAAAGAATGTACATGCTCCAAGAGCTTGATAAGGACAGTATAGCATACAATATGCCTGGAGCCTTAGAGATATTAGGTGATTTTGATATAAAAAGAATGCAGGAAGTGTTTATAAAATTAATAGAAAGACATGAAACATTAAGGACAAGCTTTTACTCTAAAGGTGATAAGATAGTACAAAAAATTACTAAAATTCATGAAATAAATTTTGAAATTGAGCAAATAGAAGTAAAAAGTGAAGAAGAAGTAGAGAAAAAGTTCCAAAAGTTCATAAGGCCTTTTGAATTAGATAAGGTACCGCTATTAAGGGCAGGAATTATAAAATTAGAAGAAAAAAGACATGTTATGTTCTTTGATATGCATCATATAGTATCAGATGGAGTTTCAATGTCCATATTAACAAGGGAATTTAGCGATTTATATACAGGAAAGGATTTAGGAGAATTAAAGGTACAGTATAAGGATTATTCTGCATGGCAGTTAAAGAAAAGAGAAAGTGAGGACTTTAAAAAGCAGGAAGAATATTGGTTAGGAGAATTTAGTGGAGAGATACCAGTATTGAATTTACCTACAGATTATAAAAGACCAAAGGTTAAAGAATTTAACGGCAGAAGCATAAATTTTGTGTTGGATAAAGAAACCACTGAAAGATTAAGAGAGATAGCCAAAGAAACGGGAAGTACCATGTACATGATGCTAATGGCCAATATAAATATACTATTATCAAAATACAGTGGACAGGAAGACATAATAATTGGAAGCCCAATAGCTGGAAGAAACCATGTGGATCTAGAAAATGTAATAGGTATGTTTGTAAACACGTTAGCAATAAGAAGTAGTGTAAATAGTGAAGCAAGCTTTAAGCAATACTTAAAAACAGTAAAAAGTAAAGCGTTAAAGGCTTTTGAAAATCAAGATTATCAGTTTGAAGAATTAGTGGACAAAATAGATGTAGATAGAGACTTAAGTAGAAATCCATTGTTTGATATTGTATTTGTACTTCAAAATATGGAAGAAGCTAAAATGAAAATAAAAGATTTAACCTTTAAGCCTTATGATATAAATGACGATATAGAAAAATTTGATATGACAATGATGGCAGTTGAGGGAAAAGAGGAAATCTATTTTAAGCTAAGTTATGCAACTAGTATATACAAGGAAGAGACTATTGAAAGAATGATTAATCATTTCTTAAATATAGTAAAAGTAACAGTAAGGAATATAGAGGTTAAGCTTAAAGATATAGAAATAGTGAGTGAAGAAGAAAAACGTAAATTATTAGTAGAATTTAATGATACCAGTGTAGATTATTCAAAAGACAAAACAATAACTGAGTTGTTTGAAGAGCAGGTAGAGAGGACTCCCCAAAATACAGCAGTTGTATTTAAAGATGAAAAATTAACTTATAAAGAGTTAAATGAAAAAGCAAATTCTTTAGCAAGAGTTATAGCACAAAAAGGTATATGTCAAGATGATATAGTAGGAATAATGGTAGAAAATTCCATTGAAATGATAGTAGGAATAATGGCAATCTTGAAAGCAGGAGGAGCATATCTGCCAATAGATCCAGAATACCCAGAAGATAGAATAGAATATATGCTAGAAAATAGCAAAACAAATATAGTATTAACAAAAGGTAAGCTTAAAGAGAAAATAACTGGGGATAAAAGAGAAATATATGATTTAGATAATGAAGAGTTATATAAGGAAAGTAAGTCCAACTTAGGTAAAACCTCTAAAGCAAATAATTTAGCATATGTAATATATACATCGGGGACAACTGGAAAACCTAAGGGAGTTATGATGGAACATAAAGGACTTGTAAATTTATCCTTGTGGCACAATAGATATTATGAAGTTACTGAAGAAGATAGAGCTACAAAATATGCAGGAGTAGGATTTGATGCATCAGTATGGGAGATATTTCCGTACATTATAGCTGGAGCAGCAATACATGTAATATATGATTCAATAAGGCTAAATATAGAACTTTTAAATGACTATTATGAAAAGAATAAAATAACCATAAGCTTTTTACCTACACAAATTTTTGAACAATTTATACAGCAGAAAAACCAATCACTTAGAAAATTGTTGACGGGAGCAGATAGACTTAAAGTATATAAAGAACAGACATATGAATTAATAAATAACTATGGACCTACAGAAAATGCAGTAGTTACAACAAGTTTTAGAATAGATAAAGAATATAGAAATATACCAATAGGAAGACCAATAGATAACGTAAGAATATATATAGTTGATGAAAATAATAAATTATTGCCTATAGGGGTAGCAGGAGAATTATGTGTAAGTGGAGATGGACTAGCAAGAGGATATATAAATAATGAAGAATTGACCAAAGAAAAATTTGCAGCCAATCCATATGAATCAGGACAAAGAATGTACAGAACAGGAGATTTGGCAAGATGGATTCCTAATGGCAATATAGAATACTTAGGAAGAATAGACCATCAAGTTAAAATAAGAGGCTTTAGAATAGAGCTTGGAGAAATAGAGAATAATTTATTAAAACTAGAGGAGATAAAAGAGGTAGTAGTTTTAGCAAGAGAAAAAGAAGAAAACAAATACCTATGTGCGTACTATGTAGGTGAAAAAGAATACAACATAAGCGAGTTAAGAGAGGAACTTAAAAAATCCTTACCAGACTATATGATTCCAGCATACTTTATAAAATTAGAGAGCATGCCGTTAACACCAAATGGAAAAGTGGACAGAAAAGCATTACCAGAGCCAGATGGAAAAATTAATACGGGAGTAAAATATGAAGCTCCAAGAAACGAATTGGAAAAACAATTGGTGGAAATATGGGAAGATGTATTAGATGTGTGCGATATAGGTATAAATGATAACTTCTTTGAAATAGGAGGACATTCCTTAAAAGCAACAACACTAATAGGAAGAATTTATAAGAAGTTAAATATAGAAGTACCACTAAAAGAAATATTCAGTAGGGGAAGTATAAAGGGATTAAGTGAATATATAGAATCTATTAACAAAACAGAATATGAAGCAATAGAAAGGGTAGAAGAACAAGAATGCTATGAAGCTTCATCAGCTCAAAAGAGAATGTATATGCTTCAAGAACTTGATAAGGATAGCACTGCATATAATGTGCCTGGAAGTTTGGAAGTATTGGGTAAATTTGAAATAGAAAGAATGCAGGAAGCATTTATAAAGTTAATAGAAAGACATGAAACATTAAGGACAAGCTTCTATACTGTGGATAATAAGATAGTACAAATGGTAAATAAAGCTAGTGAAATACAATTTGAAATAGAAAAAATAGAGGTAAGGACTGAAGAAGAAATACAAGAAAAAATAAAGGAATTTATAAGACCATTTGACTTAGGTACTGCACCATTATTAAGAGCAGCAGTTATAAAGTTAGAAGAAGAAAGATATATTATGATTTTTGATATGCATCACATAGTATCAGATGGAATTTCAATGTCCATATTAACAAAAGAAATTAGTCAGTTATATATCGGAAAAGACTTAGGAGAATTAAAAGTACAATATAAGGATTATTCTGCATGGCAGTTAAATAAAAAGGCAAGTGAGGAGTATAAAAGGCAGGAGGAATATTGGTTGCAAGAGTTTAGCCGAGAAATACCAGTATTGAAGCTGCCTACAGACTATGCAAGGCCAAAGACTAAAGATTTTAAAGGTGACAGTATAAGCTTTGTTTTAGATAAAGAAACAACTGAAGGCTTGAGAAATATAGCTAAAAAAACTGAAACTACTATGTACATGGTGTTATTAGCAAATATCAACGTAGTATTATCAAAATATAGTGAGCAGGAAGATATAGTGGTTGGAAGCCCAATAGCAGGAAGAAATCATGTGGATTTAGAAAACTTAATAGGTGTATTTGTAAATACATTAGCAATAAGAAGCCATGTAAATGGTGAACTAAGTTTTAAGGAATATTTAAAGACAGTAAAGAACAAAGCATTAAAAGCATATGAAAATCAAGATTATCAATTTGAAGAGCTGGCATCTAAAGTAGAGAAATATAGAAATTTAAGCAGAAACCCATTATTTGATGTTATGTTTGTTTTAGAAAATGAGGGAGAAGCTAAGATAGAAGTAGAAGGTTTAACCTTTAAGCCATACATCCTAAGTAATAAGATGGAAAAGTTTGATATTACAATAGCTGCGTCTGAAGGAACAGAAGAAATTAAATTTAATTTTAGTTATGCAACTAGCCTATATAAGCGCGAGACTATGGAAGATATGATTGAGTGCTTTAAACATATGATTAAAGTATCAAGTAGTAATTTAGATATAGCTATAAAAGATATAAGTTTAATGACTAATAATGAAGCCTACGATTTTCTATCAAAAACAAAGAGTAGTAATTTTAACAAAGATAACTTTGATTTTGATTTTGAAGATTAGCAAGTAAGGAGTAATATGCCAGATGGTAATGTAATTAGATTGAAAAATTAAATCACATTACTATCTGGAATTAATAAATGTGGATTAGTACTAAGAAATTAGGGGGGTATTACAAATGATTAGAGCAGAAGAGTCAGATATTAATTTAATTAATTTATCTAAAAAATATTGGAATAAGATTGCACATGGGGAATATGAAAGAATAAATTTTAGTAAGAGGGCTTCAGAATATGTACCAAGTAAAAATGAAATCAATGTAGACATAGATGGTGAAGTATTTAATAAAATAGTTAAAACATCTCGAAATAATGATTTAATTATTTATTTAATTATGTTGGCTACATTTAAAATCACTATAGCTAAGTACTTTCAAAATAATAAATTTTTAATTGGAATTCCACAATATATTGAATCAGAAGATATGGAAAGTACTAATGAATTTATAATATTAGATAATAATATTATTGAAGATAATACATTCAAACAAGCATTAGTTCATCAAAAAAATCAAACTTTTGAAGCATATAAACATCAATTTTATCCAGTCAAAAATATATATAAAATCAATGATATATATGACAGTGTTAATGTGTATTGTTGTATGAAGAATATTCATAATAAAAAACAGATAGAAGATATTTTGGCTTTAGGTAATAATGATTTTACTTTAAATATAGAAAAATATAATAATTCCATCAAGCTTATATTTAATTATTGTAACAAATCATTAATGGACGAAGTTAATGGAGTTAAAAGTGCTTTTATTAATATATTAAGTTCAGTAAGTCTTAATATGAATTCAGTTATTAAGGATATAGAAATACTAAGCGAAGAAGAACGCAGTATACTAGAAAAGTTCAATGATACAGAAGGAGAATATCCAGAAGGTAAGGTAGTAAGTGAACTCTTCGAAATGCAGGTGGAAAGGACTCCAGACAACATTGCAGTAGTATATGAAAACCAGAGTCTAACTTACAAAGAGCTAAATGAAAGAGCTAATTCATTAGGAAGAACCTTAACGAAAAAAGGCGTAGGAGCGGACTCAATAGTAGGAATAATGGTGAAGCGTTCCTTAGAAATGATAGTGGGAATAATGGGTATATTAAAAGCAGGGGGAGCATACATGCCAATAGACCCAGAATATCCAGATGATAGAATAGAATATATGCTAGAAAATAGTGAAACAAAGCTAGTATTAGTAGAAAACAAGTTTAAAGACAGAATAAATAAAAATAACGTAGAAGTATGCGGCTTAAATGATGAAGAATTATACAAAGAAAGTAATGCTAACTTAGGTAAAATTGCTAGTGCGGAAAATTTAGCATATGTAATATATACATCAGGAACAACTGGAAAGCCTAAGGGAGTTATGATAGAGCATAAAGGAATAGTAAATAGAATTAATTGGATGCAGAAAAAATATAACATAAGCAGCAAAGATGTAATATTACAAAAGACAACATATACATTTGATGTATCAGTATGGGAAATATTGTGGTGGTCATTTGTTGGAGCTCAGGTTAGGATGCTGGTGCCAGGAGGAGAAAAAGATCCAAGAGAAATAACAAAGAGTATAAAAGAAGGAAAGATTACAGTTCTTCACTTTGTTCCATCAATGCTGAATGTTTTTATGGACTATGTAATATCAGAAGATAAAGTGGAAGATATAGAAAGCCTAGAGAAGGTATTTACAAGTGGAGAAGCGTTAAAAGTAGAACAAGCCAACATATTTAATGAAGAAATAGGAAGAGTAAATAACACAAGGCTAATAAATTTATACGGACCAACAGAAGCTTCAGTAGATGTAACCTACTACGAATGTATGGAAAAAGAAGAAAAGATACCAATAGGAAAACCTATTGATAATACAAAAATATATATAGTTGATAAGAATAATAAAATGCTCCCAATAGGAGTAGCAGGAGAGTTGTGTATAAGTGGCTGCGGAGTAGCTAGAGGATACTTAAATAACGAAAAGTTAACTAATGAAAAATTTGCGCAGAATCCATATGAGCCTGGAGAAAAAATGTACAGAACAGGAGATCTAGCAAGATGGCTTCCAGATGGGAACATAGAGTATTTAGGAAGAATAGACCATCAAGTTAAGATACGTGGTTTTAGAATAGAGCTTGGAGAAATAGAAAGTAATATATTAAAACTAGAAGGAATAAAAGAAACAATAGTTTTAGCAAGAGATGGGGCAGTAAATAAATATCTATGTGCATATTATGCTGGAGAAAAAGAGTACAGTGTAGGAGAGTTTAGAGAAGAATTAAAAAAATCTATGCCAGACTACAT
Source organism: Clostridium pasteurianum (assembly GCF_001705235.1). NCBI lineage: Bacteria > Bacillati > Bacillota > Clostridia > Eubacteriales > Clostridiaceae > Clostridium > Clostridium pasteurianum. The sequence goes on along the minus strand of NZ_MCGV01000001.1, from coordinate 1,030,575 downwards.
GGTGCCATCATACTTTATAAAACTAGAAAGTATGCCATTAACATTAAACGGAAAAATAAATAGAAAAGCACTACCAGAGCCACAAGGTAAAATTGATACAGGAGCAGAATATGAGGCTCCAAGAAATGAAATAGAACAAAAACTTGTACAAATATGGGAAGACGTATTGGGAGTACAGGATATAGGAATAAATGATGACTTTTTCAGTTTAGGTGGAGATTCATTAAGTGCAACAACTTTAACAGGGAGGATTTTCAAGGTATTAAATGTAGAAGTGCCACTAAAGGAAATCTTCAATAACGGAAACATAAAGGGACTCAGCGAATACATAGAAACTATTAGCAGCAAGCAATATCAGGCAATAGAAAAAGTAGATGAAAAACAGTATTACGAAGTTTCATCAGCTCAAAAGAGAATGTATATGCTTCAAGAGCTTGATCAGAAAAGTACAGCATATAATATACCTGGAGCCTTAGAGATATTAGGTGATTTTGATATAAAAAGAATGCAGGAAGTGTTTATAAAATTAATAGAGAGACATGAAACATTAAGGACAAGCTTTTATACCAAAGCTGATAAGATAGTGCAAAGAATTAATAAAGCTAATGAAATACAATTTGAAATAGAGAAAATAGAAATAAAAAATGAAGAAGAAGTGAAAGAAAAGTTTGAAGAATTTATAAGACCGTTTGATTTAGAAAAAGCACCATTATTAAGGGTAGAAATTATAAAATTAGAAAAAGAAAGACATATTATGTTCTTTGATATGCATCATATAGTATCAGATGGAGTTTCAATGTCCATATTAACAAGAGAATTTAGCGATTTATATGAAGGAGAGGATTTAGGAGAATTAAAGGTACAGTATAAGGATTATTCTGCATGGCAGTTAAAGAAGAGGGAAAGTAAAGAATTTAAAAAGCAGGAACAATATTGGTTAAAAGAATTTAGTGAAGAAGTACCAGTACTAAGCTTACCTACAGATTATAAAAGACCGAGGGTCAAAGACTTTAGGGGCAGAAGTATAAATTTTGTTTTAGATAAGGAAACAACTGAAAAATTAAAAAAGATAGCTAAAGAAACGGGAAGTACCATGTATATGCTACTAATGGCCAATATAAATATATTATTATCAAAATACAGTGGACAGGAAGACATAATAATTGGAAGCCCAATAGCTGGAAGAAACCATGTGGATCTAGAAAATGTAATAGGTATGTTTGTAAATACGTTAGCAATAAGAAGTAGTGTAAATGGTGAAGCAAGCTTTAAGGAATACTTAAAAACAGTAAAAAGTAAAGCGTTAAAGGCTTTTGAAAATCAAGATTATCAGTTTGAAGAATTAGTGGATAAAATAGATGTAGATAGAGATTTAAGTAGAAATCCATTATTTGATGTTATGTTTGTACTTCAGAATATGGAAGAGACCAAGGTAGAAATAAATGACTTAGTCTTTAGGACATATAATACAAATGACAATGTAGAAAAGTTTGATATAACAATAACAGCAAAGGAAAGAGAAGAAGAGATCTACTTTAATTTAAGCTATGCAACTAGCCTTTATAAATATGAAACCATTGAAAGAATGAAAAAGCATCTATTAAACATAATAGAAGAAACGGGACAGAATGCGGAAACTAAGATTAAAGACATAGAATTAATAGATGAAGAAGAAAAGCATAAATTACTTATAGAATTTAATGACACAAAGGCATCTTATCCAAGAGGGAAAACAATAAATGAATTATTTGAAGAAGAAGTAGAGAAGACTCCAGATAATATTGCTGTTGTATTCGAAGATAAAAAGTTAACTTACAAAGAGCTAAATGAAAGAGCTAATTCATTAGGAAGAACCCTAACGAAAAAAGGCGTAGGAGCGGACTCAATAGTAGGAATAATGGTGAAGCGTTCTTTAGAAATGATAGTAGGAATAATGGGTATATTAAAAGCAGGGGGAGCATATATGCCAATAGACCCAGAATATCCAGATGACAGAATAGAATATATGCTAGAAAACAGTGAAACAAAGCTAGTATTAGTAGAAAACAAGTTTAAAGACAGAATAAATAAAAATAACGTAGAAGTATGCGGCTTAAATGATGAAGAATTATACAAAGAAAGTAATGCTAACTTAGGTAAAACTGCTAGTGCGGAAAATTTAGCATATGTAATATATACATCAGGAACAACTGGAAAGCCTAAGGGGGTTATGATAGAGCATAAAGGAATAGTAAATAGAATTAATTGGATGCAGAAAAAATATAACATAAGCAGCAAAGATGTAATATTACAAAAGACAACATATACATTTGATGTATCAGTATGGGAAATATTGTGGTGGTCATTTGTTGGAGCTCAGGTTAGGATGCTGGTGCCAGGAGGAGAAAAAGATCCAAGAGAAATAACAAAGAGTATAAAAGAAGGAAAGATTACAGTTCTTCACTTTGTTCCATCAATGCTGAATGTTTTTATGGACTATGTAATATCAGAAGATAAAGTGGAAGATATAGAAAGCCTAGAGAAGGTATTTACAAGTGGAGAAGCGTTAAAAGTAGAACAAGCCAACATATTTAACGAAGAAATAGGAAGAGTAAATAACACAAGGCTAATAAATTTATACGGACCAACAGAAGCTTCAGTAGATGTAACCTACTACGAATGTAGGGAAAAAGAAGAAAAGATACCAATAGGAAAACCTATTGATAATACAAAAATATATATAGTTGATAAGAATAATAAAATGCTCCCAATAGGAGTAGCAGGAGAGTTGTGTATAAGTGGCTGCGGAGTAGCTAGAGGATACTTAAATAACGAAAAGTTAACTAATGAAAAATTTGCACAGAATCCATATGAGCCGGGAGAAAAAATGTACAGAACAGGAGATCTAGCAAGATGGCTTCCAGATGGGAACATAGAGTATTTAGGAAGAATAGACCATCAAGTTAAGATACGTGGTTTTAGAATAGAGCTTGGAGAAATAGAAAGTAATATATTAAAACTAGAAGGAATAAAAGAAACAATAGTTTTAGCAAGAGATGGGGCAGTAAATAAATATCTATGTGCATATTATGCTGGAGAAAAAGAGTACAGTGTAGGAGAGTTTAGAGAAGAATTAAAAAAATCTATGCCAGACTACATGGTGCCATCATACTTTATAAAACTAGAAAGTATGCCATTAACATTAAACGGAAAAATAAATAGAAAAGCACTACCAGAGCCACAAGGTAAAATTGATACAGGAGCAGAATATGAGGCTCCAAGAAATGAAATAGAACAAAAACTTGTACAAATATGGGAAGACGTATTGGGAGTACAGGATATAGGAATAAATGATGACTTTTTCAGTTTAGGTGGAGATTCCATAAAATCAATACAGGTAATATCAAGAGCTAAAGCAAAAGGATATTATTTTGAGGTTAAGGATGTATTCAACAATTCAAATATAAAAGCTTTAAGTAAGTGCGTAAAGAAAAATGCTGTAACAATAAGCCAAGATGAAGTAGTTGGAGAAGTAGAATTAACTCCTATACAAAAATGGTTTTTTGAAATGAATTTTGAAGAAGAACATCATTGGAATCAATCAGTAATGCTGTTTAGTAAAGATGGGTTTGAAAAAGAAGCATTAGAAAAAGCATTTGAAGCTATAATTATTCACCACGATGCATTGAGAATGGTGTATAAGAAAGAAAATGGTGAAGTACATCAAATTAACAGAGGGACAAGTGAAAAGTTATACGATTTAAATGTATATGAAGGTTTAAATGAGAAAGAAATAACAGAAAAGTGTGATGAAATTCAAGGTAGTATTAATCTACATGATGGACCTCTTGTAAAATTAGGCTTATTTAAAACCCATGAAGGAGACCATTTACTAGTAGCAATACACCATTTAGTTATAGATGGGGTTTCATGGAGAATATTATTTGAAGATTTATCAAGGGCATATGAAATGACCAAAAACGGAGAAGATATAATACTTCAAGATAAAACAACATCATTTAAAGAGTGGGCAGTAGAGCAGAAGAAATATGCTGACAGCTACAGTATAAGAAAACAATTAGAATATTGGAATGGCATAGACAAATATGAGATAAGGAAACTTCCAAAGGACAAAGAGGCAGCTGTATCTAGGATTAAAGATTTAAGAAGTGTAGGATTTAACCTTACAAAAGAGGAAACGGAGAAATTATTAAAACATGTAAATAAGGCATATAACACAGAAATAGAGGATTTGCTATTAACAGCTTTGGCATTAACAATAAGTAAATGGACAGGCGAGGAAAATATATTAGTAAACTTGGAATGTCATGGTAGAGAAGAAATTATAAAAAATGTGGATATAACCAGAACAGTAGGCTGGTTTACTTCGCAATATCCAGTAGTATTGAATAGTAATAGCGATGATTTAGAAACTACAATAAAGAATATAAAGGATTCTTTAAGGAGAGTGCCTGATAAGGGAATTGGCTATGGCATAATCAAATATCTATCTAAGGATAAGATGGAATTTAGGTTAAAACCAGAAATAAGCTTTAATTATCTTGGACAGTTTGATGAAGATATTAATAATGATATCTTTAATATGTCGCCTTTAAGCAGTGGAAATTCAATAGGTTTAAATAATAAGGGATTATACTCATTAGACTTTTCTGGGATACTTGTAGATAAATGCTTAAATTTAAACTTAGGCTATAGTACTACAGAATACAAAGATGAAACAATTAGAACACTGGTTAATGATTACAAAGATAATCTTGAAAAGATTATTAAACACTGTATGAATAAAGATAAAGCGGAAAAAACAGCAGCAGATGTAACAAAGGAGAATATAACCTTACAGCAATTAAAACCGTATTTAAAAGATATAGATAATATCAAAAATATATACCCTTTGGCACCAATGCAAGAAGGAATGTTATACCATACGTTATATGATAATAAATCAGAAGCTTATAATGAAGAATTAGTAATAAAGGTAAAAGGACAATTAGATATAGACTTATTAAAACAAAGTTTTAATAAGTTAGTAGAAAGACATGATATTTTAAGAACTGCTTTTGATTATGAAAACTTTAATAGGAATATGCAAATTGTATTTTATAAAAGAAAAGCAAATGTCAGATATGTAGATATAAGTCATGAAAAATTTGACAAAGAAGACTATATAGATAAAGCAGTAAAGAATGATAAAAAGCAAGGATTCGATTTAAATAAAGATGTTCTTATAAAATTGACAATAATTAAAACAGAAGAGGATGTATATAATCTAATACTTAATAATCATCATATTATAATGGATGGTTGGTGTCTTAATATAGTAATGCTTGAATTATTTAAGATATATAATGAATTAAAGTATGGATACAAAGCAGATTTAAAAGAAGCAGTACCGTATTATGAGTATATAGAGTGGCTTAATAATAAGGATAGAGATGCAGCAAAGGAATATTGGAGAAAATACCTTTTAGATTATAATGAGGTAACAGCAGTACCGTTTGAAAATAAAGAGAGCAGTAAGGAATATAAAAAAGAAGAAATTAACTTTAATATAGGAAAAGATATAACGAGAAAGCTTGAAGCAATAGCTAGAAATAGTAAGGTTACAATTAATACAATAATACAAAGCGTATGGTCAGTACTGCTTAATAAGTATAATAACAGTAGCGACTCTGTATTTGGATATGTTGTATCAGGAAGAAATCCAGAGGTTAAGGGTATAGAAAATATGTTGGGATTATTTATAAATACTGTACCTTTAAGAGTTAAAGCAGAAGGAAATATGACGTTTAAAGAATTACTGACTACTGTTAATAAGTCTTTCTTAGAAAGTAGCAAGTATGATTTTTATCCTTTAGCAGAGATACAAGGGTTAAGTGAAGTTAAAGAAAAATTAGTAAACAACATAATGATATTTGAAAACTATCCAGTTGACACCGATGGCATTAATAATGAAGTATTGACTAAGAACAATCTAAAAATAATTGGCTGTAAATCACAAGAGCAAACAAACTACAACTTTAACTTAACTGTCATATATCAGGATACTATTTTAATAAAGTTTAAATTTAATAAATTAATGTATTCAAGGAATAATGTACTAAAAATTAAAAATTATTTTGAAAGCTTAATAAATCAAGTTATAGATAATACAGAAGTACTAATTAAAGATATAGAAATAGTAAGGAAAGAAGAAAAGTATAAGTTACTTATGGAGTTTAATGACACAAAAGTAGATTATCCAAGAGAGAAAACAATAAATGAATTATTTGAGGAAAACGTGAAGAAGGCTCCAGATAATATTGCTGTTGTATATGAAGATAAAAAGTTAACTTATAAAGAGCTTAATGAAAGAGCTAATTCATTAGGAATAACCTTAATGAAAAAAGGTGTAGGAGCGGATGCTGTAGTAGGAATAATGGTGCAGCGTTCTCTTGAAATGATAGTGGGAATAATGGGTATTTTAAAAGCAGGGGGAGCATATATGCCAATAGACCCCGAATATCCAGAGAATAGAATAGAATATATGATAGAGAATAGTAAAGCTGAAATAGTATTAACTCAAAGTAAGTTTAAAGAAAAAATAAAAAATGAAAAAATAGACGTATGTGACTTGGAAGATGAAGAGTTCTATAAAGAAGATCGTGCTAACATAGGTAAGACTGCCAGTGCAAAAAATTTAGCCTATGTAATATATACATCAGGAACAACTGGGAAGCCTAAGGGTGTTATGATAGAGCATTCCAATGTAACTAATTTAGTACATGGATTAAATGAAAGTATATACAGTAAATATAATGATAATTTAAAAATAGCTTTAGTAGCTCCATATGTTTTTGATGCATCAGTTAAGCAAATCTTTTGTGCTTTATTATTAGGAAATACATTATATGTAGTTACAGAAGCTGCTAGAAAAGAAGGCGACAAGTTAGTTGAGTTCTACTTAAATAATAAAATAGAGATAACAGATGGAACACCAATGCATTTAGCAATGATGGCTAATTCAGAGCTTCTAACAAATAAAAACTTAAAGCTTAAAAATTTGATAATTGGTGGCGATAAACTTACACGGAAAATAATAGAAAAGATATATAAGAAAGTTAATAATAAGGAGCTTATTATAAGTAACGTATATGGACCGACGGAGTGCTGTGTTGATGCTGCATGTAACAATATAACTATAAATAATTTGAAAAATTATATAAATATGCCATTAGGAAAACCAATAGATAATGTAAGAATATATATAGTTGATAAGAACAATAAATTGATGCCAATAGGTGCAGCAGGAGAACTATGTATAAGTGGATATGGGCTCTCAAGGGGATATTTAAACAATAAAGAATTAACCGAAGAGAAATTTGTAGCAAATCCATATGAACCAGGGCAAAAAATGTATAAAACAGGAGATTTAGCAAGATGGCTGCCAGATGGAACCATAGAATGCTTAGGAAGAATAGATTATCAAGTTAAGATAAGAGGTTTTAGAATAGAAATAGGAGAAATAGAAAATACATTACTAAAACTAGAGGGAATAAAAGAAACTGTAGTAGATGCAAAGGGAAAAGAAGAAAGTAAGCGCCTATGTGCGTATTATGTTGGTGAGAAAGAATACAGAGTAGGTGAATTAAGGGAAGAACTTAAAAAATCTTTACCAGACTATATGCTTCCGTCATACTTTATAAAAATAGATAAAATGCCACTAACTATAAATGGAAAGGTAGACAGAAAGGCATTACCAGAGCCACAAGGAAAAATTAATACAGGGGCAGAGTATGAGGCGGCAAGAAATGAAATGGAAGAGAAGTTAGTTAAGATATGGGAAGATGTACTGGGAATAAGGAATGTAGGAATAAATGATAACTTCTTTGAACTAGGTGGAAATTCTATTAAATTAGTTGATTTGTTGGTAAAAATGAAAAAACAATTAATCCTAAATGTTACAATGGATCAGTTATTTACAAACCCAACTATAAAAGATATTTGTAATTTATTATATTCTGATTTAGGTGAAGGCGGAAAATTTGTTACAAGGCTAAGTTATAGTGGAGGTAAAAATATATTTGCATTTCCACCGGCTATAGGATATGGATATTCCTATTTAAATTTAGTAAATAGAATAGATAATTATTCAATTTATGCATTTAGTTTTATTGATAATGCTAATATTATAGATGAGTATGTAAAAAGCATATTAGATACTCAAAATGAAGGACCGTTTATATTATTAGGATATTCTGGTGGAGGTAATTTAGCTTTTGAAGTCGCTAAAGTACTAGAAAAGAAGGGTTATGAAGTTTCTGATATTATAATGTTAGATTCGGCGGTAAAAAAATCAGTAAAAGACAATTTAACGTACCCTTCAAAGTATGAGGTTATTAGTATTATGAAAAACTTTTTTAATATAGACAATTTCCATGAATTTGAGGAAAATATAGCGGAAAGGGCTATGGTAAATCATAAAAAATATATACAGTACAATAATAAAAATATAACCAAAGAAAAAGTAAAAGCTAATATCTATGTTATATCAAGCTCTAGTACTAGAGAAGTAAGAGAAAACTATGAATACTTATTAAATTGGGAGAACCATACAATGGGTAAGTTCGTTATATATGATGGGTATGGTCTTCATTTAGATATGTTATCAGGAGAATATTGCGGTAAAAATGCAGAGATATTAAAAAATATATTAGCTGAATAAAGTATATAAAACCAATGAATAAGTTTGTGTGAAATCAGAATAGGAACGTACATAGATTTGTGTAAACAAACATGGTACGTTCTTTTTTTGGTATTTAATGCTACAGTCTCTTTTATGTATCTCAAAATTGATTATAATTATTTTTGCAAATATACATATTGCCTATTCTAAGTCATGTTCTGCCTTATATTTATCTACACAGTCTTTGCATATGCAGGCTTTCATTTTTAAATGTTCTGGTACTAAATCCTTTAAACCTTGAGGTACTTTTATGTGGCTGCACCAGCATTCACCATGTGGCAGGCCTTTTCTATTTCCGCAGTTATTGTCCTTACCACAGATTGGACACACTGTTGGGTCTATATGTTCATTCATAATATCCTCCTTTATTGGTTTCTTAGCTATAAGTCTATTATTTTTAGCATAGAAATAATTCATATTATACTATATTTTTATCAAGGTGTGTTTATAAAATCTAAAAATTGACAATAATAACGATATATACTGGTAAAGTATTACAATATATTAAACGAGGAGTTAGATTATGAATAAAACACTTTTAATAGGAAGAATGGCTAAAGATCCAGTTATTAAGCATATAGAAGCAACTGGAAATGATGTATGTGACTTTACTATAGCAGTAAATAGGAGAAAAAAGAAAGATAATGGTGAAAATATAGCAGATTTTATTCCTATTACTGTATGGGGCAAGTTAGCAGAAAATGTTGCAAAGTATATGAAAAAAGGCAGCCTTGTTGGAGTAGTTGGAAGAATACAGATAAGAAGCTATGCTGATAACGATGGAAATAGAAAATATGTTACTGAAGTTATAGGAGAGGAAGTACAGTTTTTAGAAAATAGAAAAGAAGCTGTATAGCGAATTAACATTGATTTGGAACATTAAAAAAGCTCTATAAATCTAAGGTAAAAAAATCATAAAATACTAAGGGTTTTGAATAACTCACTAACGTTCAAACAAATTTAAAACTCTAAGTATTTTATGATTTTTTTGCCAAGATTTATTAGAGCTTTTTTAAATTGTTCCTTCATCAATGTTAATTCGCTTTTGAGGTAAAACAATGAAAAAATTCCTCCGTGCCTACGGAATTTTGGGCGTAAACAGTGTGTATTGGACATAATTAGTTTGTAGGGGTTCTGACATTGCTTTGCTCGTCAACATGTTATGGTTTTGCCTAAAACTTGTGTATTATAATATCTAAGAATTTTATAATTTTTTTGCAAAGATTTATTAGAGCTTTTTTTAATTGTTCCTTGGCTGTGACGAAAAACCCCTAACTTGATTCACAATATAATAGAAATTACGTGCTATATATATTTGTAAAAACTAAATTTAAGTGATATAATAACTCAACATTGAATGTGTAATTTTTACAGTAAAAGGAGTGGTAATATGGATGAGGATAGTTTTTATACAGTGGGTGAAGAAATTGCAAATGCAATAACACACGGTATTGGTGCGGCATTAGCAATTGCAGCTCTTGTTATTCTTATAGTTTTTGCAGCCAGGACTGGCAGTGCATGGTATGTAGTTAGCTACAGTATTTATGGTACATGTCTTGTTTTACTATATTTATTTTCTACTCTTTATCACAGTATACAAAATAAAAAAGCTAAGCGGGTTTTTAGAATATTTGATCATGCATCTATTTATATATTAATTGCTGGAACATATACTCCCTTTGCTTTAACGATACTTAGAAAACATGGTGGTTGGATAATTTTTTCTGTTGTATGGACGGCAGCTGTGTTTGGGATAATACTCAAGGTTTTTTACTGCGGTAAATTTGAAAAAATATCTACACTTATATATGTAATAATGGGATGGATGATTATATTTTATTTTAAAACCATATTAACAGTTATGCCGGTTCAAGGAATTGTGCTTCTAGTTGCCGGTGGTGTAGTATATACACTTGGTTCGCTGTTATTTCTATTTGATAAAATTCCATACAATCATGCTATTTGGCATCTGTTTGTTATGGGCGGCAGCATATGCCACTTCTTTGCTGTGTTAACCTTATAGGGTATGAAATTTTTTTCGTCGACTTAATGTAGTGTAAAAACACTTAAGAGCCGACGAATTTTAAGATTATATTAAAATATCTGGATAGGATTAACACTGCGTATGCTTATCACTACTGATATATCACTATTGATATATCAGTAGTGATAATGTATAATAAAAGTGATTTTTTAATGTGTAAAAAGTAAAAGGAGAATATTATATATGGAGAAAATAGCAATTGTAACTGATACCGGTGCGGATTTGCCAGAAAAGTTTATAAAGGAAAATAATATAAACGTGCTTGCGTTTAGAATTATTTATAGAGATAAAGAATATAGAGATAAGATAGATATAACGTCTGAGGAAGTTTATAAAAATTTAGAAGTTGAAGTTCCAAAGTCCTCAATGCCATCACTTCAAGATATGGACGATTTATATACAAAACTTGAAGAAGAAGGATATACTCATGTTATAGGTATAACGATTTCAAGTGGACTTTCAGGAATGTTTAATGGACTTAAAATGATTGCAGATGATCATCCTAAAATTAAATCTTTCATATATGATTCTAAGATTTTAACTATAGGTGAGGGTGTATTAGTTATAGAATGTGCTAAACTCCTTAATAATAAAAAAAGCTTTGATGAAATAGTAGAAGCTATACCTGAAATAAGAAAAAGAATACATGGATACTTTGTTGTTGGTACACTTGATTATTTAAGAAAAGGTGGTAGAATAGGTAGAATAGCAGGAACGATAGGCAAGTTTTTAAATATTAAGCCAATAATTACGGTTGACGAAAATGGTGTTTATTATGCTTATGATAAGGTAAGAGGAAGAAAACAATCATTGAATAGGCTTCTTGAAATAGCAAAACGTATAACTGAAAAACACAAATGCAGAGCTTACATTGTTCATGGATATGCAGAGGAAGAAGCAAGAGAATTTTCTAATAAAGTAAAACAGATTCATAATATTACTGAAGTTATTTTTAATGGGTGTTTGGGTCCTGTTATGGGAGTTCATAGTGGACCTGGACTTATAGCAATTGTACTATTAGAGGAATAATATGCATAATAATGAATTAGATATTAAAGAGGAAGAAAAAAGGCTTTATGAAGAATACAAACAAAAAGTTGCAAAACTTAGGAAGATAAAAAAAGAAGGAAAAGCTGTTGGACAGGTCTTTACAAAAGGACTTCTTCCGCTTTATGTTCTTTTTGTATTGAGTTTAGGATCTACCAATGGTAATGATATTGCGAATCAGATAGGTAAGAGAACGAACGGACTATGGATTCCAAGTACTGGTGGAATATACCCTATATTAAATAAAATGGAGAAAAAGTCTCAAGTAGAAGGAAAATGGGATAGCGGAAGTAAAAAAAAGCAGAAGATATACAGTATAACCGATGAAGGATTAAAGGAACTTGAAAACAAAAAATATCTTTTAAAGGATAAAATAGGTGATGCTCTTCGTGTTTTTGAAATAGTTTATAGGGATCTATACGGGGGTAAATAATTATATTGCTTAAATGTTTTTACTAAATGCCTATTAAAATGTAGAAATCCTGTGCATAATAACTTTGTTTGGGAGGAATTTATGAATTTTTATTCTTTGTTTGTGATTGCAGTGGCATTATCATTAGATGCTTTTGGAATTGCAATTAGTATTGGACTTGATAATTGTGTTAAAAGGAAAAACAAAGTAATGTTTTCCTTATCTTTTGGATTTTTTCAATTTTTATGTACATTTGTAGGAGCATATGCTGGCTTCATTTTTAACACTTACATAGTAGCTGTACCACAAATTATTGGAGGTATAATAATTGCTTTCGTAGGCATATTTATGATAAAAGATGGTTTTGAACATAAAGAAGAAAAATTACTTTTAAGTGCTAAGATGTATTTTATTTTAGGAATTTCAGTTAGTATAGATGCAGCTGTTGTTGGGTTTACTGTATTCAACAAATTATCAAGCAATTTTTTTATATTTATGGATTCTGTATTTATAGGAATTGTGACTTTTGTTTTGTCAGTTATAGCATTTATTATATCAAGATACCTAAAGAAGATAGATTTAGTATGCAAGTATGCTGATTATATAGGTGGAGTTATATTGGTTATTTTTGGATTGAAAATGATGTTTTTTTAAAATAGTAATTAATTGAGATACTGTCGTACTAAAAATTAGTGCGATAGTTTTTTTTGATATAAAAAATAAGGAACTGCGCATCAAAGAAAATTAAGAATTAAGAAGGATTTTCCGCTGCTTTGCTCTGGAAAATCCATATTTTATATTGAAAAATTTATATAGATGTTATATTGACATATGATTATGATATAATTAAAGAGAAACCAATAGTTAAACTGGTTTCTCTTTAATATAATGTTTTGTCGTATATTTTTAATAGGATATTAAGGTGATAGTATGGATTTAAAAATGTGCCTAAAAAATCACAATATTAAGTCCACTAAGTGCAGGATTAAGATATTGGATATATTAAGTAAGGCAAATGATGCGCTTACAGTAGAAAGTATATATAACAGTTGCAATAGTGAAGGCAAATTTGCTGATTTATCTACTGTTTATAGAAGTTTGGATTTGTTTGAGGAGAAAAATGTTGTAAGTAAAGTAGATTTAGGAAATGGAAAATACAGCTACAAAATTAAAGGAAAAACACATAAGCATATTTTAAAATGCAATATGTGCAATAAGGAAATAGAAATAGAATGTCCCATGGATCAAGTTGAGGAGATTATAAAGAATAAAACAGGATTTGTCTTAATAGATCATGAGCTTAAGATGAAGGCACTTTGTAGTGACTGCATGAATAAATTTAATAAGGATAGAGATAAATAATTTAATTAATATAAACCTGATTTTTCAATACGTTTTAACTTCCATATTCCTGAGGAGGTTTTAATCATTGTCAGCTTGTAGCTTACAGTTTTGTGTGGAGATTTTTCCTCCATACCGCTTACAAGCAAAATTGATTCATCATCAGATGAAAACTTTAATATATATGAATCTATTTTGTATAATTTATGTGTATTGAAAATTCCAGATGTCATATAGTAATTAGCTGCATATGTTATATCACGACGTTTATTTAAATTTATTTTGTAGTTTGCATAAGATATTATTAAAAGAACTAGAAATATTAAAGTAATTAATTTTTTGTTTTTTATGATAAATTCTTTAAACATGTATACACTCCTACTCAATGGAAAATATTTACAGTATAATTATATTGCTAAAAGTTAAAAATTACAATATAGATTTTCATTTTATTTAGGAAAGGAATTATTTATATGGATTTTACATCGTTAGTTTTATTTGAAAGAAAAGAAAATGACAACAGTTTTTTAAAAGAGATTGGAAGCTATGAAGTAAATGATGGAGCAGAGTATATCGTTAAAATGTACTATGACGGAGATAAGGTAAAGGTATGGTTTAATACCAAAAATGATGTGGAAGATTGGGAATATTCAGCTTGTTATGATTTATTTAATGAAAAAGCATTTATGGAGAAAGGATTTTCTATAAGTGAAGTAGATGATGAGTACAATCCAACATGGCTTGCTAAATTTGATTATATAGAAGAACATAATGGAATGGGAAAAAGAATAAATGAATTATGCAGTTTAATAAAGAATGAAATGGACAGAATATTTAAAGAAATGGAAGGAAAGAAGGATCAATATATCTAAGGTTACGGAGGAAAGATGATAAAAACTGAAAAATATTTAATTGAAAACTTATCCAGAAGAGCAGGAGGAACTCTTAAAGAATGTAACTGCTTACAAAACGATATAAAATTTTGGGCGGTTTCTTTTAAAAATGAGTATACAGAAAAATACATAGTTTTTTCGGATGAAAGTAAGTTTCATTATATAGATTATTCTTCGTGTGACAATAAAAGATTTGAAGAAGTTAATGATGAAAATTTAGTTAAAGTTTTAATGGTAGATAATAATGAGGCATGGAAGAGGTATGCAGAAAATCATGGTAAGGGCGAATTTATAGTAATAAACTATATTAAAAATCAAATAGTTTATTTCAATGGAAATAACGAGCAAATTGTAAAATTACTCAATATGCTTTTGAATGAAATTGTGAGGACAACCCAAAATAAAGGTAGTATGACTGTAACATGGATAATAATCGCTGTTAATGTAATAGTGTATGCTATTTCTGCTTGGTTATCTAATAACCCTATTGAAATAAATTCTGCTGTACTTAATTTGCTTGGAGCTAAAAATAATGCTTTAATAGATAGCGGACAGTATTATAGATTGATAACTTGTATGTTTTTACATGGTGGACTAGTTCATATAGGTGCAAATATGTATTCATTGTACTGTATGGGGTACATGCTTGAGAATGTATATGGAAAGGCAAAATATACTGCCATATATTTCTTATCAGGACTTACTGCATCAATATTTAGCTATTTATTTAGTAGTGGACTTTCTATTGGTGCTTCAGGTGCAATCTTTGGCCTTTTAGGAGCAGCTGTTGTGCTTGGATTTAAGCTGCGCACGAGAATAGGAAAGAGTTTTCTTATGAATATGGTATCCGTTGTTATTCTTAATATATTCATAAGTTTTACTATACCTAATATAGATATATTTGCTCATTTAGGTGGTCTTATAGGTGGAATGATTATTTCACTTATACTTGGAAATAAAATATGGGAAAGACAATAAAATTATAACTACCTCCATTTCATTTGGGGGAAACAGAGGTAGTTATATATTATTAGATTTTAAGATATAAGTGGCGGAAAATCGTCATTCATTCTTAATTTTCTTTAAGTTGCTTCTAAATATTGTCACCTAACAATAATTCTTTAATATCATCATAGTTAAGAGTTTCATCAGCTATCAGTTTATCTGACATATTTTCAAGTATAGTTTTGTTTTCTAATATAATATTTTTAGTATCTGAATAGAGCTCTTCAACTAGTTCTTTGCATTCATCAACTACTGAATTTGAAGCTGAATAGTTAATTTCAGATAATTCATCTGCATTTAGAAGTCCTAAGCTTGATCCCATGCCATACTGTGTTACCAATTTTGTGACCATTGATGTAACTTTTTTTAAATCGCTGTATGCTCCAGTTGTTATGGCATCTTTTCCAAAAATAATTTCTTCTGCTGCTCTTCCTCCAAGTAAAACTTTAATTCTATTTTTTATATAATTTTTACTTTGATACATCTTGTCTTCGGGTATACTTAAAGTATAGCCACCCGAGCCATTAGTGCTTGGAATTATAGTTACTTTTGATATTTTTTCTTCAGGAAGTACCTTTAATGAAACCAATGCATGTCCTGATTCATGATAAGCTGTTATTTTTCTATCTTTTAAAGAAATATGTGATCTATCTACTTTTTCATATCCTGCAAGTACAATAGAAAAAGCTTTATCTATATGCTTATCTTCAATAAAAGTACTGCTATCTTTACATGCAATTATAGCTGCTTCATTTATTAAGTTTTCTAATTTGGCACCTGAGAAGTAGGCAGTTTTTTGAGCTAAATCATTTATGTCTATGTCTCTTACAGGTTTATTCTTAGTAAGAAGATTTAAGATTTTTTTTCTTGCAGAAATATCAGGTAAATTTATTTCAATGTGTCTGTCGAATCTTCCCGGACGGAGAAGAGCACTGTCTAGAACATCAATTCTATTAGTAGCAGCAATTACAACTATGCCCTCTTTTTCTTTAAAGCCAGACATTTCTGTTAAAAGAGCATTTAAAGTTTGGTCTCTTTCTTCTGAGCCTCCAGACTTTCCACCATCACGTTTCTTTCCTATAGCATCAATTTCATCTATAAAGATAACTGCTTTTCCATTTTCACGAGCCTTTTTAAAAAGCTGTCTTATTCTACTTGCACCGACACCTACATATATTTGTACGAAATCAGAACCTGACATTGCATAGAAGGGTACATTAGCTTCACCGGCAATTGCCTTTGCTAGTAAGGTTTTTCCTGTACCTGGTTCACCATAGAAAATCACACCTTTTGGCATTCTTGCACCATAAGAGCTGTATTTTTCTGGATTTTTAAGAAAATCTATTATATCCTTAACGCCTTCCTTTGCTTCTTCATTTCCAGCTATATCGTCAAATTTTATGCCAATATCACCTATACTTTCGGTTTCTAATTTATCTATAGCAAAAATTTTTTTTGTTGGTAGTGATATTTTGAAAATTTTAATATATGCAATTATTATATACAGAAGAGAGAGTGAAATAACTATTAAATAAATTGTACTTTTTAAATCTCTAAAACTTTGTTCTGAAACTTTTATATTGCTTTTTAATAGGTTTTCTTTAAAGGTATCTATTCTTGGATTATCAGTAGTGTAAATTGTACCGTCTTTAAGTTTTACAGTTATTTCGGGGGATGATGTTAAGTAAACGGTATCAATGCTATTTAATTTAATATCTTTTTCAAAGCTTGTGTATGTTTTATAAAAATTTTTGTTATGCTGTAAAGAAGAGAGCATGAGTAAACTAAATGAAATTAAAAATATAAGAGTGGGGATAGTAAAATGTTTATTTTTTAAATGTTTCATTGAATATCCTCCTATGTCAATGTGGTTTACATAATACAATTATACATGATATTTTTTTAATGTCTATTGGTAAATAAAACAAGTAAAATGAATGTTTAAAAATATGAAAAATGCACAATATATAAACGAATAAATTAGGTGATTTTGTATTTTTAAAGAAAACTTAAATTATTGTTAAAAATTACTTAATTATGTTTATTAAAGATTAAAAGGGAGGAAATGCTTTATGAAGTATTTAAAAGGAGTAACAACAGGGGCAATGATTGGAGCAGTAGCAGGAATGATAATATTACCAGAACTTAGTAAAGGTACTAGAAAAAAGTTCAGAAAATCAGGTAGAATGATAAGAGAAACAGCAGAGGATATAATGGATTCAATGAAAATACTTGGTAAATAAGAAAATCGGATAGAAATATCCGATTTTTATTTAGAAAGATTAAAAAAATGGATTAGATTTTTGGAATTTTAAGAAAAAATATGTTATAATCATATTGCACAATAAAAAATACATTTATATAATTAACATGATATAAATGTAAAAAATTAATAAAAAAATTAAATTAAATTTAAATTACATAAGCGAGTAAAGGAAGATATGTATGGAGATATTGTCTTTGGGAGAAAAGATTAAAGCGAGAAGAAAAGAATTAAATATGACACTTAAGGATTTAGCTGGAGACAGGATTACACCAGGACAAATCAGTCTTGTTGAATCAGGGAAATCTAATCCAAGTATGGATTTACTTGAGTATCTTGCAAATACTCTTAACACATCCGTTGAGTATTTAATGGAATCTGAAGAAACTCAAGCTGAAAAAATATGTGTATATTATGAAAATACGGCAGAGGCTTATATGCTTAATGATGAGCTTACGGAAGCAGAGCAGTATCTTGAAAAGGCAATGTATTATGCAGAAAATTATAAAATTTCTTATCGAAAAGCAAGAACTTTGTATTTATATGGATGCATAAATATGTATAAGAATGAATTAGGGGTAGCACAACAATTCTTTCTTTCGACTAATGTCCTTTTTATAAAAGAAAATAAATATGAAGATATAATTAATACATTTATAAATCTTGGTAAGATTACTCTAAAACTAAAAGCTTATAATTCGGCTTGTAGTTATTTTGAACAAGCTGAAAGAGTGTCAAGGGATAATGATATTGGAAATGACTTTTTAATAGGAGAAATTTACTATTATATGTCACTAGTTTATTTTAAAATGGATGATAGCAATAAAACAATCAAATATTGCTTGCTAGCTAAAGAAAAGTTTGCTGAACTTGAGAATAAAAAGGAATATGCAAAGACTCTTCTTATGTTAGCTAAAGAATACAGCAGAATTGGTGATATTGATAATGCAATAAGGTATTCTGAAAAAGCATTAAAAGCATTTAAAGAAAATGATAATATATTTGCTGTAGCTGAAATAGAAAATGAACTTGGAAAGTTATTCTACGAGTTTGAAAACATAGAGGAATCTTTTATACATTTAAATAAAGCAAAAGAGATAAGGAAAAAAACAAAGGGACATGAATTTATAGAAACGTTATGTAATATTTGTGAAAATTACATAAAATTAAAAGATACTGAAAATTCTCAACAAGTTTTGAATGAAATAAAAGAAAATATAGATGGAAATAATGTTTTTGATGTACTCAAATATTATCTTATTAAATATAGAATAAGTATCTTGAACAAAAACTTAAAGGAAGCTGAAAATATTTTATTAAGAGCCCTTCAGTATGCTGAGAACATGGATCTTGAAAAAGAAGCGGCAGAGTTTTCAATTATAATAGGAAAATATTATATTGATAATGGCGATGATGTTGAAGCTGCTAAATATCTTAACAGTGGTATTGAAAGATTCAAGAAAATCGGCGTATTAAAGGATTTGTAATCAGATAGGTGTGAGAAGTATGGAAATATTATCTGTTGGTGAAAAAATTAAAAGGGCAAGGATTTATAAAAGGCTTACACTTAAGGATATATGTGATGATAAAATATCTGTATCTAAGATGAGCTGCATTGAAAATGGTAAAATAAATCCTGATGATGAAATTTTAGAATTTATAGCTAAAAAGCTTAATATTGATTTTGGATATTTGAAATATGGTGTTAAAGATCAATTTCAAAATAATCTTGATAAGCTGGATGAGGTTGAAGAAAATAAGAAAGATGAATATTTAAGATATAATGTGTACTACGCAGAGCAGTATGAGTATTATGATGTTGCATTTCAATTTATGCATTTATTATTTAATTTATATCTTGATACAAATAATCTTACAGCAATTCAAGGTGTGACTTCGGAATATTATGATATATCTAGAAAGATTAAAAACAGAAATAATAAATTTAAATATTATCTTGATATAGGAAAATATCTTTTTATGAGTGGTGAATATGAGCAGGCTATAAATTATTATAGTAGAATTAGAAATGAGTTAAAAGATAATAATAACAGTGATAAAGAACTTACTAATATAATGATAGGAAGTTATTATTATGAAGCTAAATGTTATGCTTTATGTAATAAACACGATAAGGCGTATCAATTAGGTGAAAAACTTACTGAATTTATCCATTTAATAAATGACGATGAAAAAATAGGGTATATATATAATCTCATGATGTTTTTATCTATAGAAGATAATACTGATAAGTTTAACTTCTTTAAAGATAAGGCTTATAAATATATTAATATAAATGATGAATTAAAATCTAAATATGAGTACAACTGTGGATTGAAGATGGTTGAAAATGATAAAATAGAAGATGCTAGGGAATGCATTAGCAAAGCTTTTAAGTTATTTCCTGTAGGTCTTAATTACAAATATACGCCATACATGATTAATTTTGTTAATTGCATATTGAGAAGTGATGATTTACACAAATTTAAGGATATATGTGATGATATACTAGATTATTCAATAGAAATGGATAATAATATGCTTATAGAAAAGTGTTATTATCTTAAATCTAAAATTTTTAATGTGCTTAAAGACTTTGATTCTTATGAAATGTATATGAATTTAGCACTTGATTTATTGATTAAAATAGGTGACAAAGAAGCTTTATATGATAGATATATGGAAATGGGAAATATGTACTTTAAATTTGATAATGTAAAAGAATCACTAAAATATTTTAATTTAGCTATAAAATTAGATGAAAAAATATAGTAAAAAGGGAAGTGGAAGTATGGATGTTGATAAACTAACAATGAAGGTTCAGCAGGCTATAAATGATTGTCAATCAATAGCTATAAGGTATAATCATCAACAAATTGATACAATCCACCTTTTTATGGCAATTATATCTCAAGAAGATGGACTTATACCTAATATACTGCAAAAGATGGGTGTTAATTTAGAAGCAATTAAAAAAGACACAGAAGCTGAACTTGATAAGATGCCTAAAATTCTTGGAGAGGGTGCTCAAAATTCTTCAATTTATGCAACTAGAAGATTTGAAGAAATATTTGTAAGAGCCGAAAAAATAGCAAAGGATTTTAAAGATTCATATATAAGTGTTGAGCATGTTATGCTAGCACTAATGGATAAAGATTCTAATGTTATAGGAAAGATTTTGAGTAAGAATGGTGTATCAAGGAAAGAATTTTTAAAGGTATTAGCAGAGGTTAGGGGTAATCAAAGAGTTGATACTTCAGATCCAGAAGGAACATATGATGCTCTTAATAAATATGGAAGAGATCTTGTTAAAGATGCTAAAAAACATAAATTAGATCCTGTTATAGGTAGAGACGAGGAGATAAGGAGTGTTATAAGAATTTTATCAAGAAGAACTAAAAATAATCCTGTACTTATTGGTGAACCTGGAGTTGGAAAGACAGCAATAGTAGAGGGACTTGCAGAAAGAATTGTAAGAGGAGATGTCCCTGAAGGCTTAAAAAATAAAGTATTATTCTCACTTGATATGGGTTCTCTTATTGCAGGTGCAAAATACAGAGGAGAGTTTGAGGAAAGACTTAAGGCTGTATTAAAAGAAGTTGAAAAAAGTGAAGGTAAAATTATTTTATTCATAGATGAAATTCATACTATAGTTGGAGCAGGTAAAACTGAAGGAGCAATGGATGCAGGTAATATTATAAAGCCAATGCTTGCTAGAGGAGAGCTTCACTGTATAGGAGCTACAACTTTTGATGAATATAGAAAGTATATAGAAAAGGATAAGGCACTTGAAAGAAGGTTTCAGCCAGTTACTATAGATGAGCCAACACCTCAAGATGCAATATCTATATTAAGAGGTCTTAAAGAAAGATTTGAAATACATCATGGAGTTAGAATACATGATAATGCTATAATTGCTGCTGTGAAACTATCTGATAGGTATATTACAGGAAGATTTTTGCCAGATAAAGCGATTGATTTAATTGATGAGGCTGGCGCTGCAGTGAGGATGGAAATAGATAGCATGCCTACAAATCTTGATATGCTCAAGAGAAAAATATTTCAGATGGAAATAGAAAAAGAGGCTCTTAGTAAAGAAACTGATAAGGCTTCAATTGAGAGATTAAAGATAGTAGAAGAGGAAATTAGCAATTTAAAAGAAAAAGATAAAGCTATGACCGCTAAATATGAAAAAGAAAAGGCTCAAATACAGGGAGTAAAGGATCTTAAAACTAAGCTTGATGATGTAAGAGGACAAATTGAAAAAGCGGAAAGAGAGTATGATTTAAACAGGGCCGCTGAACTTAAATATGGTGAGATTCCTAAATTAGAAAAGCAAATTGAAGAGAGCGAAGAAGCAATAAAGAAAAACGGAGAAAATGCAATGCTTCGTGAAGAGGTTACTGAAGAACAGGTGTCTCAAATAGTTTCAAAATGGACTGGTATTCCTGTTTCGAAACTTGTAGAAGGGGAAAAGAAAAAGCTAATTAGACTTCCAGAAGAACTTTCAAAACGGGTAATAGGTCAAGATGAAGCAGTTACAGCTGTTGCTAATGCTGTTATAAGGGCAAGAGCAGGTCTTAAGGATATGACTAAGCCTATAGGATCATTCATATTTTTAGGCCCAACTGGTGTAGGGAAAACAGAACTTGCGAAAACTCTTGCAAGAACTCTTTTTGACAGTGAGAGCAATATAATAAGAATTGATATGTCAGAATATATGGAGAAGCATTCAGTATCAAGGCTTATAGGACCACCTCCAGGTTATGTTGGATATGAAGAAGGAGGACAGTTAACAGAAGCTGTTAGAAGGAAGCCATATAGCGTAATATTATTTGATGAAATAGAAAAAGCACATAATGATGTGTTTAATATATTCCTTCAAATATTTGACGATGGAAGGCTTACGGACAATAAGGGAAATACAGTAGACTTTAAAAATGCTATAATAATAATGACTTCAAATATAGGAAGTCAATATCTATTAGGTAATAAAGGAGATTCATCCATTGATGATGAAACCAGATCCAAAGTAATGAATGAGCTTAAATTAAGATTTAAACCTGAATTCTTAAATAGGCTTGATGATATAATAATGTTTAAGCCACTTTCAGGGGACGAAATCGGTAAAATTATTGATATATTCCTTTTAGATATAAAAAATAATCTAAAAGAGAAAAATATAAGTGTTAATGTTACTGATAATGCTAAAAAATTTATAGCAAAAGAAGGTTACGATCCAGTTTATGGTGCAAGACCTTTAAAAAGATATATTGAAAATGTAATTGAAACAGAAATAGCTAAAAAGTTTATTAGTGGAGAAATTTATGAAGGAACTACTGTTCAAATTGATGCAGATAATTCTGGTATCTTAATAAGTAAAAAATAACTTTATAATAAGCATTTTATGTAGAAGGTAGATATTATTACCTTCTATTTTTTTTATAAAAGAAGGGATAATAAGAACAAAGAATAAAATAATTTATACTTACTGGAGATGCTATTCAAATGAAAATAAATAAAAAGTGTTTTTTATGTGCTTTGATTTCCTTTCTTTTAATAATGCCTTTAAATGTAAAGGGAATATGTAATAAACCTACAGAGGGGACGCCAGAGAAAATTGCTTTTCTGACTTTTGATGATGGGCCAACACCTAATAATACTGTAAAAATAATAAATGAACTTAATAAAAATAACATTAAAGCAACATTTTTTGTGGTAGGGCAAAAGGAAGAGGAAAATCCCATTGCATTTAAAGAATTAGTGAAAAATAAAATGTGTATAATGCCCCATACTTATTCGCATAATTATGATATATATAAAAGCCTTAGCACTTACAATGATGATCTAGATAAATGTATGAATTTAATTCGTGGAGTTAGAGGTAAAAAAAAGTTGGAATTTGTCAGAATTCCTGGAGGATCTGATAATCAAGTTTCAAATAAGTATGTATTAAGCAGTATAAGAAAAAGTATACTTGACAGAGGAATGAATTATGTAGACTGGAATGTATGCTCAGGTGATGCGGAAGCTCACTATGTTCCTAAAAGCAAGATAATAGGTAACGTAAAAAAGCAGTGTACAGGGCAAAAGATTATTGTTATATTAATGCATGATTCATATTATAAAAAAACTACGGTAGAGTCACTTTCTGAAATTATAAATTACATTAAGGATAAAGGATATACTTTTAAAACATTTGATGATGTAAGTGAAAAGGAAAAGAATGAAATGATAGATATGGGAATAATCAACAGAAAACAAAAAATAGACGAAGGGAAATAACAGTGATTTGGAACATTAAAAAAATTCTATAAATCTAAGGCTAAAAAATCTTAAAATACTAAGATATTTCAATAACTCGCTGAAAGGATGCTCAGACAAATTGAAATATCTAAGCATTTTAAGATTTTTTAACCAAGATTTATTAGGATTTTTTTAAATTGTTCCTTCATCACTGTTATTTCCCTTAGAGAGTAAAGCAAGGAGAAAATTCCTTCGTTCCTACGGAATTTTGGGCGCAAATAATGTTTTCGTGGAACCATTAGTTTGTGGGGTGTTGACATTGCTTTGCTCGTCAGCAGGTGATAGGGTTTGCACAAACATCATGTATGATAATATGTAAGCATTTTAAGATTTTTCAAACAAGATTTATTAGGGTCTTTTTAAATTGTTCTAAAGTACTGTTACTTTTTTATAAAGTTCCAAAATTCCGTAGGTACGGAGGAATTTTTTCCTTAAATCACCGTTTGGATAAAATAATAATGTTGTAGGACGATTTAAATAAAGGTCAATAAATCTTTGGGGCTAATTGTTAAAAGACTTAGAAGTTTCAATTTGTCTGAGCATTTTTTCAGCGAGTTATTGAAACTTCTTAGTATTTTAATAATTAGCCCCTTAGATTTATGACCTTTATTTAATGTCCTGCAATATTATTATTTTATCCCTTTTTTTGTTCACGATTAACTATGAATTCTTTTGCTTTGAGCTCTAGAGAATCATCTATAGGATCTAAAGTTATTTTAGTTTTGTATTTTGCTTCAAGGGCCGTTTTTATAAATCTATCTGCAAGTTCAGGATTCTTAGAAAGAAGTGAACCGTGAAAATATGTACAATAGGTATTTTTATAAATGCAGCCTTCATAACCGTCCTGTCCGTTGTTTCCATAACCAGCAATTACTTTGCCTAAAGGTTTTAAGTCATTTATATATGTTCTGCCGGAGTGATTTTCAAAGCCAACATAAGTCTCATTGAAATCTTCATTTTTTATAATTGTATTTCCTATGAATCTTTTGTTTCCGGGTTCTGTAAATATATTTAATATATCTACACCGGGAAGTTTTTCACCTTCAGGTGTAGTGTAATATTTTCCTAGGAGTTGATAACCACCACAAATTGCTAAGAATACTTTATTATCATTGATGTATTTACTTATCGCTTCTTTTTTTGTATCAATGATATCATCTGAAACTATTGATTGTTCGTAGTCTTGACCGCCGCCGAAGAAGGTAATATCATAATTGTCGGCATCAAAGGTATCCTTTAGAGATATATTAAATACATTGACTTTTATGCCTCTTTTTTCAGCTCTATATTTTAGTATACGTACATTTCCAATATCACCGTAAACATTAAGTAAATCGGGATATAAGTGACATATGTTTAATTCCAATTTTTTCACCACCAATTACCAAAGTTTTTTAATAAAGCCTTTTGAATAAAGGAATTTTCTAAGGTCTATCATTGCTGTATATGTAGCTAACACATATATGATCTCTCCACCACAGTTTTCCATTCCTGAAAGAAGCTCTTCAAAATTGTTTTTTAGTTCAAATTTATTATTATCTAAGCCTGCTACCTTTAGACGTACTGCCATGTCATATAATCTTATACCTGAAACTAAAACTTTGTTAACATTTAAAGTACTTAGTTTTTCAAAGTTAACATCCCATATCCACGAAACGTCACGTCCGTCAGCGTAATTATCGTTTAGTAAGATCGATAAACTTATTTCACGTTTGTCAAGAGATATGGTCTTAATTGCTTCATCGTAACCAGCTGGATTTTTTACTAAAATTATTTTTACATCTTTTCCATTTATATTTATGGATTCCTGTCTTCCGAAGCTGCTTTTAGAATTTTTTAGAGCTTCAAATATTATTTTGTCATCTACATTTAAGAATTTTGCTGCTGAATATGCACAAAGAGCATTGTAGATATTATACACTCCAGGTTGATTTAAATAAAAGTCAGAGCCATTTATAGAAATAGAAGAACCAGATGGATCAAGTCCTTTTATACTACTTATGTAATAATTTAATTCGGGTCTCTTGTAGCCGCAGTTACTGCAGAAGAATTTTCCTAAGTGATTATAAGTTATAAACTCATATTCATAGGGATGTTTGCAGTTTATACAGAACTTTGCATCTGCATTTACACTTATTTTATTTTCTGAATTAACAGGGCAATTGAAACCATAATACAATTTTTTGTTAGGGACATCTAAGTTTCCAAGTAAGGATTCATCACCATTCAATATAAGGGTAGAATTAGGAACTTTTTTAACTCCATCCATTATTTTTAAAAGTGTTGTGTAAACTTCACCATATCTATCGAGTTGATCCCTAAATAAATTAGTTATAATTATGGCTTTTGGCTTTGTATATTCGGTCAAAAATTTTAAGTTAGCTTCATCTATTTCAATAACTGCATACTTTTCTTCAGAATCATAAAATTTAAAATTTTTTATGAAGCATGAAGTTATTCCAGGTTTCAAATTTGCTCCAGTGTTATTAGTTATGACTTTTTTACCACTGGCTTTTATTATGCTGTAAATTAAATTTGTAGTAGTTGTTTTGCCATTAGTTCCTGTTATAAAGATTATATTGTAGTTTTTGGTCACAGTAGAGAGAATGTCTTTATCTAGTTTTAAAGCAACTCTACCTGGAAAATTCGTTCCTCCCTTGAAAAGTTTGCTAGATATATTTATTATTGTTTTTGAAATAATTATGCTAAAAAAACTTCTTATATTAATTTTGAACACCTCCAATGTTTATTATTATAATACATATTTTCTATATTTACATCAATATAAGGTTATTTTTTATTATGCTAATTTTAAGAAATTATTAAAAATACAAAATACTATTTTAATAATTTAATAAAAATAGTATAATTAAATGGTTCATAATGTGAAACTTAAATTATACGTGTTCTAAAAGGCTAGCATCAAAGCATTATGGCGCATGTATAACTTAATAGTTAAACTGTGAACCATAAACTCTGTGTACTTCTACAAATCGAGTTCTTATATTAGCCGAAAGGAGACAAGTAATGTATACAAACTTAATCTTTATATTTAAAACAGTTCTGGAAGGAATTATTGAAGGAATTACAGAATTTTTACCAGTATCTTCAACAGGTCATATGATAATTTTAGGAAGTATAATAGGTTTCAAGGATGGTACAAAACCTGCAGCTTTATATAGTGCAGAATATATACATATGTTTGAAGTAATAATACAACTTGGAGCGATACTTGCAATTGTAGTTCTATATTGGAAAAAAATATCATCTGCCCTTAAACCGTCAAATTTATTTCCGTCTATGAAAGAGCATGAGAGTTCAGGGGTAGGAATAATTGGTGAATTTTTCACTAAAGGTTACAGGACAATGCCTGGATTTAAATTTTGGGCAAATATAGTAATTGCATGTATACCAGCTATAGTAATTGGATTGCCTTTTCAAAAGAAAATTGATAAAGTACTGTTTTATCCTCTTCCAGTAGCAGCAGCCCTTTTGATTGGAGCTGTGTGGATGATTTATGCAGAAAATAAGTATAGAAGGAAAGCTAAAATTAGAAATGTAGACGACATAACTTTAAAACAGGCATTTATAGTTGGATGCTTTCAATGTCTTGCATTGTGGCCAGGAATGTCAAGATCGGCTTCTACAATAATAGGTGCATGGATAGTTGGTTTGTCAACAGTTGCTGGTGCAGAATTTTCATTTTTTTTGGCAATTCCAATGATGTTTGGAGCTTCGCTACTATTTTTAATAAAGAATACTTTAGTGCTTTCAAATATTCAGATAATAGGACTAGCAGTAGGATTTGTAGTTGCTTTTGTAGTTGCATTAATAGTTGTAGATAAATTTATAAATTTCCTTAAAAAGCGACCAATGCGAATATTTGCAGTTTATAGGTTAGTTCTTGGAGTAACAGTTTTAATACTTGGTTTTACAAAAGTAATAAGTTAAAGTTAATATGGAATTTTGAATACTAGCTTATGTGATATTCTATGTAAGCTAGCATTTTTTATTTTTTGCATAAAATTTGAAGAACAGATAATAATAATTTTATACAATTAAGAAAAAAGGAGCTGAAATAATGGATTATTCAGAGGTTATAGAGGATATTATTAAAGAAAATAAATGGGTAAGAAATAATATAGGTATGGAAAAAATTCAATGTACAAAATTAGTTAAAGAAAATGAAAAGCTTATGGTTATAATTGTATCAGATAAATGGGCATTCCCAGTTTGTAGTCTTGTAAAAAAGATAATGGTTGATGATGGCGAAATAATTTTATTTTATGATGGTGAATATTATGAAAGAGTAGAGGAAGGGGAATACGATCGATATAAAAAATATCTTGACCGAGAAGAATGGAATATAATATTGGGTGATGATCCTGCGGAAAATTTATTTAAAAAGAATAGAGTAAGTGATAGACAAGGTTTTTATGTTCAACTTCACGAAACGGTAAAGGACTTTATAAATGGTAAATATGATAAAAAAGATACAGATGAATTAAATAATATATATAAGATAGGTTAAAAAAATTAACCCTTTATTGATATGTTAATACTGAGTATTGTTTTAAAGTAGTGTTTTTAAGGTGAAGGATTATAATTATGATCTTTGTGGGTGATTTTTATGATGGGGGGGTAACAATATTTAGCAAAATTCTAAAAATATTTAAAGATTTTTAAAATAAATGTTGACAAAATTTTTGATAAATGATATTATATAAAAGCTGTCAAGTGCAGCGAAGAATTGAACTTTGAAAATTAAACAGAGAATTATAAACCAGCAATTCTTTTGAATAGAATTTATTCTATTTAATAAATAGCGATGAGCTATAGGAATATAGAAGAATTATGTACAGGCAATGATGAAAAGTTTCGCAATTAATTTTGTTAGTGCATTTTATTGATGAAATATTGTGTAAATTAATAATCATAGTTTGCATATTTTGACTATATATTATCAAACTTTTAAATTGAGAGTTTGATCCTGGCTCAGGACGAACGCTGGCGGCGTGCTTAACACATGCAAGTCGAGCGGGGAACTTCGGTTCCCAGCGGCGGACGGGTGAGTAACACGTGGGTAACCTGCCTTACAGTGGGGAATAGCCTTCCGAAAGGAAGATTAATACCGCATAATACTCAGAGATCACATGATCTTTGAGCCAAAGGATTTATTCGCTGTAAGATGGACCCGCGGCGCATTAGCTTGTTGGTGAGGTAACGGCTCACCAAGGCTGCGATGCGTAGCCGACCTGAGAGGGTGATCGGCCACATTGGAACTGAGACACGGTCCAGACTCCTACGGGAGGCAGCAGTGGGGAATATTGCACAATGGAGGAAACTCTGATGCAGCAACGCCGCGTGAGTGATGAAGGTCTTCGGATCGTAAAACTCTGTCTTATGGGACGATAATGACGGTACCATAGGAGGAAGCCACGGCTAACTACGTGCCAGCAGCCGCGGTAATACGTAGGTGGCAAGCGTTGTCCGGATTTACTGGGCGTAAAGGATGTGTAGGCGGATATTTAAGTGAGATGTGAAATCCCCGGGCTTAACTTGGGGGCTGCATTTCAAACTGGATGTCTAGAGTGCAGGAGAGGAAAGCAGAATTCCTAGTGTAGCGGTGAAATGCGTAGAGATTAGGAAGAATACCGGTGGCGAAGGCGGCTTTCTGGACTGTAACTGACGCTGAGGCATGAAAGCGTGGGGAGCAAACAGGATTAGATACCCTGGTAGTCCACGCCGTAAACGATGAATACTAGGTGTAGGAGGTATCGACTCCTTCTGTGCCGCAGTTAACACAATAAGTATTCCGCCTGGGAAGTACGGTCGCAAGATTAAAACTCAAAGGAATTGACGGGGACCCGCACAAGCAGCGGAGCATGTGGTTTAATTCGAAGCAACGCGAAGAACCTTACCTAGACTTGACATCTCCTGAATTACTCGTAACTGAGGAAATCCCTTCGGGGACAGGAAGACAGGTGGTGCATGGTTGTCGTCAGCTCGTGTCGTGAGATGTTGGGTTAAGTCCCGCAACGAGCGCAACCCTTATCATTAGTTGCTAACATTAAGTTGAGCACTCTAGTGAGACTGCCTGGGTTAACCAGGAGGAAGGTGGGGATGACGTCAAATCATCATGCCCCTTATGTCTAGGGCCACACACGTGCTACAATGGTGGGGACAGAAAGATGCGAAACCGCAAGGCTGAGCCAAACTAAAAACCCCATCCCAGTTCGGATTGTAGGCTGAAACTCGCCTACATGAAGCCGGAGTTGCTAGTAATCGCGAATCAGAATGTCGCGGTGAATACGTTCCCGGGTCTTGTACACACCGCCCGTCACACCATGAGAGTCGGCAACACCCGAAGCCCGTGAGGTAACCTTTTGGAACCAGCGGTCGAAGGTGGGGTTGATAATTGGGGTGAAGTCGTAACAAGGTAGCCGTAGGAGAACCTGCGGCTGGATCACCTCCTTTCTAAGGAGTCGACGTGAAAATGTAATTTTCACGAAGGTTTTTAATTCTCTGTTTAATTTTGAGAGCTTAATTCTCATGGGTTTATAGCTCAGCTGGTTAGAGCGCACGCCTGATAAGCGTGAGGTCGATGGTTCGAGTCCATTTAAACCCACCATGTACTTTGAAAATTGCATAGTAATGAAAGAGTAATACTCTAAAGCAAGGCAAAGTTAATTCTTTGTTGTTTGAATTTAAATATATTTACTTAAGGTCAAGCTACAAAGGGCGCATGGTGAATGCCTTGGCACTAGGAGCCGAAGAAGGACGTGATAAGCTGCGATAAGCTTTGGGTAGGCGCAAATAGCCTGTGAACCAAAGATTTCCGAATGGGGAAACCCCCATGGATTGTATCCATGGACTGTATACTGAATTCATAGGTGTATAGAGGTAAACCCGGGGAACTGAAACATCTAAGTACCCGGAGGAAGAGAAAGAAAAATCGATTTCCTTAGTAGCGGCGAGCGAAAGGGAAAGAGCCCAAACCGGAAACTTGTTTCCGGGGTTGCGGGCAGATCATTAAAGCTTTATATCTTAACCGAAGATTTCTGGAAAGTTAAACCGTAGAAGGTAAAAGTCCTGTAGGTAAAAAGAGAAAAAAGCCCGATCTGTTCCAGAGTACCACGAGACACGTGAAACCTTGTGGGAAGCTGGGAGGACCACCTCCCAAGGCTAAATACTACCTAGTGACCGATAGTGAAGCAGTACCGTGAGGGAAAGGTGAAAAGAACCCCGGAAGGGGAGTGAAATAGAACCTGAAACCGTGTGTCCACAACCGATCAGAACACATTAACGTGTGATGATGTGCTTTTTGTAGAACGAGCCAGCGAGTTACGGTATGCAGCAAGGTTAAGCACTTAAGGTGCGCAGCCGAAGGGAAACCAAGTCTTAATAGGGCGCATAGTTGCATGCTGTAGACCCGAAACCGGGTGACCTATCCATGGTCAGGGTGAAGCGGAAGTAAAATTCCGTGGAGGTCCGAACCACAATGGTGTTGAAAAACCATGGGATGAACTGTGGATAGGGGAGAAATTCCAATCGAACTCGGATATAGCTGGTTCTCCTCGAAATAGCTTTAGGGCTAGCGCTGTGAATGAGTACCGGAGGTAGAGCACTGAATGAGGTAGGGGCTGACAACAGTTACTGAACTTTATCAAACTCCGAATGCTGGATACTTGAATCACAGTAGTCAGACTGCGAGTGATAAGATCCGTAGTCAAAAGGGAAACAGCCCAGATCACCAGCTAAGGTCCCAAAGTATAGATTAAGTGGTAAAGGATGTGGGATTTCTAAGACAACTAGGATGTTGGCTCAGAAGCAGCCATACATTAAAAGAGTGCGTAATAGCTCACTAGTCAAGAGATCCTGCGCCGAAAATGTCCGGGGCTAAAATCTAACACCGAAGCTGTGGACTTGTACTACGTACAAGTGGTAGAGGAGCATCCTGCATGGGTTGAAGTCGTACCGTAAGGAGCGGTGGACTGTGCAGGAGAGAGTATGCTGGCATAAGTAGCGAGAACTAAGTGAGAATCTTAGTGGTCGAAAACCTAAGGTTTCCTGGGGAAGGTTCGTCCGCCCAGGGTAAGTCGGGACCTAAGCCGAGGCCGAATGGCGTAGGTGATGGACAATCGGTTGATATTCCGATACCGCAAAACAACGTTATGAGAAATGGGATGACGCAGAAGGATAGGATATGCGTATGTTATTGGAAGTGCGCTTAAGCATTGAGGATGGAAAGCAGGAAAATCCGCTTTTCGTAAGTCTGGGATGTAATGATGAGGTAGTTTACTACCGAAATATCTGATTTCATGCTGCCAAGAAAAGTCTCTATCCAGGAGTTTTGTGCCCGTACCGCAAACCGACACAGGTAGGTGAGGAGAGAATCCTAAGACCATCGGAAGAATTGCTGTTAAGGAACTCGGCAAATTGACCCCGTAACTTCGGGAGAAGGGGTGCCTGCGAGAGCAGGTCGCAGAGAATAGGCCCAAGCAACTGTTTATCAAAAACACAGGTTTCTGCTAAAGCGAAAGCTGAAGTATAGGAGCTGACGCCTGCCCGGTGCTGGAAGGTTAAGGGGAATGCTTAGCGCAAGCGAAGGCATGAACTTAAGCCCCAGTAAACGGCGGCCGTAACTATAACGGTCCTAAGGTAGCGAAATTCCTTGTCGGGTAAGTTCCGACCCGCACGAATGGCGTAATGATTTGGGCACTGTCTCAACAGCAAATCCGGCGAAATTGTAGTGCAAGTGAAGATGCTTGCTACCCGCGATTGGACGGAAAGACCCCGTAGAGCTTTACTGTAGCTTAGCATTGAATTTCGGTATTGTCTGTACAGAATAGGTGGGAGACTTGGAAGCAGTTCCGTCAGGGATTGTGGAGTCACCTTTGGGATACCACCCTGACAGTACTGAGGTTCTAACCGGAGGCCATGAAACTGGTCACGGGACATAGCTAGGTGGGCAGTTTGACTGGGGCGGTCGCCTCCTAAAATGTAACGGAGGCGCCCAAAGGTTCCCTCAGCACGGTTGGAAACCGCGCGTAGAGTGCAAAGGCAGAAGGGAGCCTGACTGCGACACAAACAAGTGGAGCAGAGACGAAAGTCGGGCTTAGTGATCCGGTGACTCCTCGTGGGAGGGTCATCGCTCAACGGATAAAAGCTACCTCGGGGATAACAGGCTGATCTCCCCCAAGAGTCCACATCGACGGGGAGGTTTGGCACCTCGATGTCGGCTCGTCGCATCCTGGGGCTGAAGTAGGTCCCAAGGGTTGGGCTGTTCGCCCATTAAAGCGGCACGCGAGCTGGGTTCAGAACGTCGTGAGACAGTTCGGTCCCTATCCGTCGCGGGCGAAGGAAATTTGAGAGGAGCTGTCCTTAGTACGAGAGGACCGGGATGGACTGACCTCTGGTGTACCAGTTGTCTTACCAAAGGCACGGCTGGGTAGCTATGTCGGGACGGGATAAACGCTGAAGGCATCTAAGCGTGAAGCCCACCTCAAGATAAGATTTCCCATAACATAAGTTAGTAAGACCCCTGAAAGAACAACAGGTTGATAGGTCAGAGGTGTAAGAGTGGTAACATTTTAAGCTGACTGATACTAATAGGTCGAGGGCTTGACCAATAAAAAGAGTAAATATATAAGTTACTATGCAATTTTGAAAGTATATACAAGTTTCTTTACGAAACTTAACTTGTACTTGTTCCAAAATACTAGCTTCAAAGTATTATGGTACATGTGGAAGTTAGTAGTTGAGTAGAAAGATTGACTTTCAAAAACAAAATGTAAATCCGGTGATCATAGCTTGGTTGCAACACCCGTTCCCATACCGAACACGAAGGTTAAGAACCAAAGCGCCGATGGTACTGCAGGGGTTGCCCTGTGGGAGAGTAGGTCATTGCCGGGTAGAATGTATTCCGCGATAGCTCAACGGTGGAGCACTCGGCTGTTAACCGATAGGTTGAAGGTTCGAATCCTTTTCGCGGAGCCATTTTATTTTTTGACGAAATTTATTATATTATATGCTATACATAGAAGAGATGTATTAAAAAGGAGTATAATTATGCGTTGGATTTTTTTATACATATATTTTGTGTTTTATATGATTAAAACTTTATTTTTTAAAATAAAACTTAATCATATAAAGAAAATTAAAAGTGAAAAAGAATATGAAGAAGCAGTTCATAATGTAGTTTTTAAGTGGTCTAAGCATATTCTTAAGGTTATTGGGATTAAAGTGAACGTAAAAGGATTAGAGAATATACCTGAAGGTACATGCGTATTTATTTCAAATCATCAAAGTAATCTCGATTTTTTGGCTATAATGGGAATTATTGATAAGCAAATTGGTTTTATAGCTAAGAGGGAAATCTTAAAAATAAAAATTGTAAGTGGTTGGATGAAAATGATGCATTGTGTATTTATAGATAGAAATGATATACGTAAATCGCTTATGGCTATAAATGAAGGTGTGGAAAATTTAGATAAGGGATATTCTATGGCAATATTTCCAGAAGGTACAAGAAGCAAAAGTAGCAATATGGGAGAATTTAAAAAAGGAAGTTTAAAATTGGCTACTAAAGCGAATGCTGTAGTTGTTCCAATCGCAATTGATGGTGCATATAAACTTTTTGAGGATGTGGGTGGTAAGATTAGATCTGGAGTTATAAATATGTCCATATTGGAACCTATAGATATTAAGGAGCTTGATAGAAGTGAGAAATCTAAATTGTCAGATATTCTTCATGACAAAATTTACAAAGAAGTTCAGAAAATTAAAAGCTAGTATAAGTGATAATATTAATTAGAGCATTATTGAATATAACTACTAAAAAAGAAATTTAATAGTTATATATTATGAAAGGAACTAGTTTATGAATATGAAAAGACATATTGAGAAGAAGAAAATTTTTATTGCATATGTTTTTTTTATTTTATTAATAAGACTTATATTATCAACAGGAGTTAGAGTATGGACTTTTGGAGATAATCACTATGATGATGGTATGATGATTAAAAATGCTGCTAACCTTATATCAGGAAATTGGCTTGGCAGATTTGATCAGTATATACTTGCTAAAGGAATAACTTTTCCATTATATTTAGATTTAATACATAAAGTTGGCTTACCGTTTATTTTTTCAAATGTATTAATGTGTTTTGCGGCTTCTGTGACTTTTATAGTATCCATTAAAAAAATAATACCAAATAGAAATGCTTTAGCTATAATTTATACAATATTAATGTTTAATCCAATAGCATCTGCTTCATGGACATTTCAAAGGGCATATAGAGATTCTATATATAGCTATTTAGTAGTAATTTTATTTTCATTAATTATAGCAATATATTTAAATAGAAATGAATCGTATAATAAAATATTATGGTATAGTTTAGCATCAGGCTTTTTTTTATCAGCAACATGGCTTGCTAGAGAAGATTCTCCATGGGTAGCACCTTTTGTTGTTGTGGCACTTTTAGTAACTGCGATATTTATATTTTTAGACAAAAAAGAAGATAAGAAGATAAAGATAAAAAAAATTTTATCCCTCACAGTAACGCCAATTTTTTTAGCTGTTAGTATATTAGTGGTTTCAACTATAAATTATAGGCATTATGGGGTATTTATGACTAATGAATATACCGGAGGATATTTACCTAAGTTGTTTAAAGAATTGACTATAATAAAACCTGATAAGTGGATTCCGGATGTACCTGTTCCAAAATCAACTAGAGAAAAAGCATATAAGGTATCGCCTACTTTTTCTAAATTAAAGAAGACTTTAGAAGCTCATCCATTTATAGCTACTCAGCCAGGAGGAAATGCATCTTGTTCAATGCTTGCATGGGCGGTTATTGATAGTGTTCAGTGGTATGGATTGAAGGATGGAAAATCAAGTCAGGAATTTTACAAGAAATCTGCTGATGAAATAGAGGATGCTATAAAATCAGGAAAGCTTAAAACACGAGGTGGATATATTTTTATGTTTGAGTCCCCATGGGATAATAGGTATATAGTTCCTTTTATGAAATCATTTTATGAAACATTTAAAACCACTGTACATATGGGACAGTATTATAATACTGACCAAGAAAGTCTTGTTGAGACTCTTCAGGTAGACAAAAAATATAACAAAACAATTATACCTTTATTTCAAAATAATATAACTAGCATAGGAAATGATCAGGAAATAAGAAATCTTGAATATGTAACAAATAATATTGCCTATAATAAAGCAGATAGTATACCAAGCAGACAAATTAAGATGCGTATAACTAATAAAATAAGTTTAATTTATTACAAAATAAATTCTTTCTTGTTTATAATTGGTTGCCTAGGATATATTTATATTACTTTACGTTTGATTTTAAGTAGAAAAAGTAAAAAAAATTCTTTATTTGATGAATGGCTAATTTTAACTGGTATATTTTTAAGTTATATACTTCGTTTAGCTCTAATATCTTATACGGATGTTTGTTCTATATTTATGCAGTATTCAATGTATTTGGCGCCAAGTTATTGGCTAATACTTATGTTTACTTTTTCTAGTATATTTATTTCAGCTAGGGATTTAATTAAAAATCATTATAGAAATTAATAAAATAACAAAAATAGACTTTAGAATATTTAAAGTCTATTTTTATTATTAAAAAATTTAGTGTTTTTAATGGAAATGTAATTATGTTTTTTAGTATAATTAATCTATAGTATTTATATTTTCAATTAAAAGTGATTCTATTGAATTTATTTTTAATTTTAAGGAATTGTTTTTTTCGACTAATTCGTCTATGTCTTTTTTGTAATTTATATTATTTTTGTTTAATAAGCTTAATTTTTTATCTAATTCATCTATTTTTTCTTTTTTCTTATTTATTAATTCAGAATACATTTCATTAATAAGAATTGTTTTCTCAGAAGTGAGTTTAATTCTTTGAGCAACATTATTTGTTTTATCGTTTGTGATTTTTAAAAATTTGTTAAGTGGATTAGCCATAATATCACCCTTTCTCATATATATACGTTTATTATAATATTATAATCATAATTAATAAAGGAGAAATTTATGGATGAAAATAAGATTGTAAATAAATTCTTAGAACAAAAGGAAAATGAAAACAAGTCTTTAGAAGAAAAAATTATTATGCTTGAAGATTCTATAGAAAAGATGAACAAAGAAAATAAAGAATATGAAAAAATTTTAGAAAAAGAAAGATTAAAAAATGCAATATTGAATAATCGTTACGGAATGCTTTTAGGGGAAGCAAAAGAAAAGGGGATTGTGTTTAAAATTCGAAATAGTAATTTAAACATAAGAGAATGGGATAATTTATATTTTAAAGATCAAAAAGGGATTATTTATATTCAAAGCTTCTCGGGAAATTTAATACATGAATTTGATGAAAATGTAAGTGGACTAATAAGAATTTTGATATCAGAAAATGAGTACAGTCTTATTGTCATAAGAATGAATGAAAAAAATATAAAAATTCAATTTAGAATAGTTGAAAAGACGAGCGATAATAAGTAATAGTTATAAAAGTTAGCGTAATATATGTAATACGCTAACTTTTTATTTATATTATAGGCTGAAAGTTAATGAATTAGCATTAGCTTTAAAAAGAAATTTAAAATATGAAATTTAAATCATACATTTATTCAAAAACAAGCAATATTTAATTGAAAATAATATTTTAATATGTTAAAATATATTATATTCATAAATGATTTTTCTGCATAGCACTAATAAATAGGGGGCTTACAAAGGATAAATGCAAATTTATGCAAAATGAATTCATTATTATAAATAATTCTATTTATTGAAATATGAAGGATTGAAAAAATAAAAATCATTTTAAATTTTTGTATTAGGAAGTGATTTTATGGAAGAGTTGAAGTTGAAGGATGTTGACAAAGCTAATTTGTATAGAGATATCTTTCCATATCATGATGTTCCACAAATTAAGTTTGATGGTAGTGACATTAAAGTAGATATACCAGATGATATATGGATAACAGATACAACTTTTAGAGATGGTCAGCAGTCTATGACTCCTTTTACAGTTGAACAAATAATTAATATCTTTGATTATTTGCATAAATTAGATAATAATACAGGTGTTATAAGACAAACTGAATTTTTCTTGTATACAAATAGGGATAGAGAAGCCTTAATTGAATGTATGAATAGAGGTTATAAATTTCCACAGATAACTACATGGATAAGGGCAAATAAAAATGACTTTAAGCTTGTAAAAGATACAGGAGTAGAGGAAACTGGAATTTTGATGTCATGTTCAGATTATCATATTTTTAAGAAGCTAAAAATGAATAGAAGACAAACCTACGAAATGTATATAGAAATAGTTGAGGAGGCTCTTTCAAATGGCATAATTCCTAGATGCCATCTTGAAGATATTACTAGAGCTGATTTCTTTGGATTTGTGGTTCCGCTTGTGAATAAACTTATGGAGCTTTCAAAACAATATGGAATACAAGTAAAGATAAGAGCTTGTGACACATTGGGGTTAGGAGTTTCATTCCCTGGTGTTGAACTTCCTAGAAGTGTGCCAGCAATAATAAGTGGACTTAGAAAGTATTGTAATGTACCAGCAGAATCCCTTGAATGGCATGGCCACAATGATTTTTATAATGTTGTTCCAAATGCTGCAGCTGCATGGTTATATGGATGTTCAGCTGTAAATACAACATTACTTGGTATAGGCGAGAGAACAGGAAATTGTCCACTTGAGGGTATGGTATTTCAGTATTGTCAGTTAAAAGGTAATCCAGGAATGAATCTTCATGTTATAACGGAAATAGCAAAATATTTTGAAGATGAAATGAAATATGAAATACCACCGAGAACACCTTTTGTTGGAACTGATTTTAATGTTACTAGAGCAGGTATACATGCAGATGGTATATTAAAGGATGAAGAAATTTACAATATATTTGATACAGAGAAAATTCTTGATAGGCCTGTACTTGTTGCTGTTAATGAATATTCGGGATTAGCAGGGATAGCAGCATGGATTAATACCTACTTTAAACTTAAAAATGGAAATGAAGTAGATAAAAGAGACGATAGAGTTGCAGAAATTAAAAAATGGGTGGATAATCAGTATGAAAGTGGAAGAACTACACCTATAACAAATAAAGAACTTGAACTTGAAGTTAAGAGATATTTTGAAGAATTAATTAACATGGAAAATACAAGAGTTAGTTAAGTTATTAAGGAGAGATGCTTAAAATGGGATTAACATTAACAGAAAAAATATTAAAGAATCATTTAGTATCTGGTGAAATGAAAAAGGGCAGTGAAATAGGAATAAGAATAGATAATACACTTACGCAGGATTCAACAGGTACAATGGCTTATTTGCAGTTTGAAGCCTTGGGAATAGGAAAGGTCAAAACTAAAAGATCTGTTGCATATATAGATCATAATATACTTCAAACAGGTCCTGAAAATGCAGATGATCATTTGTATATTCAAACGGTGGCAAAAAAGCATGGAATATATTTTTCAAAGCCAGGTAATGGAATATGTCATCAGGTTAATCTTGAGAGATTTGATGTTCCAGGGGAAACTTTAATCGGTTCTGACAGCCATACCCCAACAGCTGGAGGAATGGGAATGCTTGCAATAGGTGCAGGTGGTCTTGATGTTGCTGTTGCTATGGGTGGTGGAGAATACTATATAATAAACCCAAATGTAGTTAAAGTTAACTTAAAAGGTAAACTTAGGCCGATGGTTTCGGCTAAAGATATAATTTTGGATGTTTTGAGACAGGTTACTGTAAAAGGTGGAGTAGGAAAGGTATTTGAATACTGTGGTGATGGAGTTAAATATCTTTCTATTCCTGAAAGAGCAACTATTTGTAATATGGGAGCTGAACTTGGAGCTACAACTTCAATTTTCCCAAGTGATGAAACTACAAAAGCTTTCTTAAAGGCACAGGGAAGAGAAAGTGATTATAAAGAATTTGGTCCAGACGAGGATGCAGTTTATGCAGAAGAGGTTACAGTTGATTTAGATAATCTTGAACCATTAGTAGCTTGTCCTCATAGTCCGGATAAGGTAAAAAAAGTTTCTGAAATTAAAGGACTTAAAGTAAATCAGATTGCTATAGGAAGCTGCACTAATTCTTCTTTTGTTGATATGATGAAGGTTGCTGAAATTTTAAAAGGAAAAACAATCAATGAAAAAGTATCTTTAGTTATAGCACCTGGATCTAAGCAGGTTTTAACTATGCTTGCTGAAAATGGAGCTCTTGCAAGTCTTGTTTCGTCAGGAGCGAGAATACTTGAATGTGCTTGTGGTCCATGTATAGGAATGGGTCAGGCACCTTGTACAAATGCAGTTTCGCTTAGAACTTTTAATAGAAATTTTGAGGGAAGATCAGGAACAGTTTCAGCTCAGATTTATCTTTTAAGTCCTGAAACGGCTGCTGTGTCTGCGTTAACAGGGTACTTAACAGATCCTACAACTTTTGAGGCAGATGTTCAGAAGATAAAGGTTCCAGATAGCTTCCTAATTAATGATAATTTAATAGTAAGTCCAGCCGAAAATCCGGAAGACGTTGAAATAGTTAGAGGACCTAATATAAAGCCTTTTCCTAAAGCAAAACCATTAACTAATAAGCTTTCTGGAAAAGCACTTATAAAGGTTGAAGACAATATAACTACGGATCATATTATGCCTTCTAATGCTAAGCTTTTGCCATTTAGATCTAATATTCCTCATTTAGCAGATTATTGCTTAACACCATGTGATAAGGATTTTCCTAAGAATGCTAAAGAAAATAATGGTGGATTCATAGTTGGAGGTTCAAATTATGGTCAGGGTTCAAGTAGAGAACATGCAGCACTTGCACCATTATATCTTGGAATAAAGGGAGTATTTGCTAAATCATTTGCTAGAATACACAAGGCAAATCTTATTAACAATGGTATTTTGCCACTTGTATTTGCTGATGAAGCTGATTATGATAAAATAGATAAAAATGATGAAATTGAAATAAATGATGTTATAAATCAAGTTAA
This sequence comes from Clostridium pasteurianum, assembly GCF_001705235.1. NCBI lineage: Bacteria > Bacillati > Bacillota > Clostridia > Eubacteriales > Clostridiaceae > Clostridium > Clostridium pasteurianum. The sequence goes on along the minus strand of NZ_MCGV01000001.1, from coordinate 989,487 downwards.
AAACGGTGTGGTTTATATTAAAAATGTATCTAAAAGTGAGAAATATAAGATGATTCTTGATATACCAGAAAGACAAAAAGATATGCTTATATGCGGCGGAAAGTTAAATCAGATGAATAGTAGAAAATAAAAAATTAAAGAGGGCTTTATGCCCTTTCAATTTTTGTATAAACGTAAAATTTAATATTGGAGGTACAACATTTATGAAAAAAGATCACAACATAACACTTATTCCTGGAGATGGAATAGGACCAGAAGTAACAGGTGCTGCTAAAAAAGTAATAGAAGCAGCTGGAGTTAATATAAATTGGGATGTAGTTGAAGCTGGAGCAAATGTAATGGATGAGTATGGTACACCTCTTCCACAGTATGTATTAGATAGTATAAAGAAAAATAAAATAGCGCTTAAAGGACCTATAACAACTCCTGTTGGAAGTGGATTTAGAAGTGTAAATGTTGCTTTAAGGCAGGCATTTAATCTATATGCAAATGTAAGACCTATAAAAACTTATGAAGGTATACCTACAAGATATAAGGATGTAGATTTGATTATAGTTCGTGAGAATACAGAAGATTTATATGCAGGAATTGAACATAAAATAGGAGATTATGCAGCTGAAAGCATAAAGATAATAACAAGAGAAGCAAGTGAGAGAATTGCGGATTTTGCATTTAAGATGGCAGTAAATCAAAATAGAAAGAAAGTTACAGCCGTGCATAAAGCCAATATAATGAAATATTCAGATGGACTATTTTTAAGCTGTGCTAGAAAGATTGCAGAAAAGTATAAAAACATAGAATTTGAAGATGTAATTGTGGATGCTATGAGCATGAAGCTAGTACAAAATCCTGAAAAATATGATGTGCTTGTAATGCCAAATCTTTATGGAGATATATTGTCAGATATGGCAGCAGGCCTTGTTGGAGGACTTGGAGTTGCACCGGGAGCAAATATAGGACGCGATATTTCAATATTTGAGTCAATTCACGGTTCAGCGCCAGATATAGCTGGTAAAAACATAGCAAATCCAACAGCTGCAATATTGTCTGGGGTAATGATGCTTAGATATATAGATGAGGGAGAAGCAGCAGACAAAATAGATAATGCTATCAGGAAAGTTTTAAAGGATGGCACAAAGGTTACTTGTGATTTAGGTGGAAATATAGGAACGAAAGAATTTACAGATGAAGTAATAAAAAATTTATAAATTAAAAGTTATGTTTTAAATAAGTGTAAAAAACAACACTTATTTAAAACATAGCCAAATTAAAAAATATTGTATAGTGGAGCTGTTGTATTTATTGCAATGGCTTCACTTTTTTTTGAAATAAGTTTCAATTTGTAATACATGAACAATACGAACTAATTAAAGTTAGTTTGTATTGTTTATAAAATATAAATTATTGCATAAAATAATTTTCTTGTGAATATTTATAAAATATATTGCATAATTATAAAAAAAGTCTTATAATAATAACAAGCGAAAAATATAAGGTTGAGGTAAAAATGCCTCATGTATTTTGAAATTAAATTATGCATACTATATAAATTTGTAGCGTATAAATAGTATTTGGAAAGGTGTTTGATATTATGAAAGAGAAAGTAGTTTTAGCTTATTCAGGTGGTCTTGATACTTCAGTAACAATTCCATGGCTTAAAGATAATTATGATGTTGATGTAATAGCTGTATGTGTCAACGTTGGTCAAGAAGATGATATGGAGAAAGTTAAGGAAAAGGCAGTAGAGAGTGGAGCAGCAAAAATATATGTTGAAGATGTTAAAAAAGAATTTGTAACAGATTATTTATATAATGCTATAAAGTGGAACGCAAAATATGAAGGAGAATATCTTCTTGGAACATCATTTGCTAGACCATTAATTGCAAAAAAATTAGTTGAGGTTGCACATAAAGAAGGTGCTAAATATATATGTCACGGATGTACAGGAAAAGGAAATGATCAGGTTCGTTTTGAAACTGCAATTGCAGCAATGGATCCATACATTCAAATAATTGCCCCATGGAGACTCTGGGATATAGATTCAAGAGAAGCAGAAATAGATTATGCAAAGTCAAAGGGAGTAAAGGTTACTGCGACTAAGGAAAAGATTTATTCGGAAGATTGGAATTTATGGCATATAAGTCATGAAGGTGGAGATCTTGAAGATCCTAAGAATGAGCATAAGACAGATATGTATAAGTGTGTTGTACCTCCTGAAAAGGCAAAGGATCAAGATACTTATGTAAGTATATATTTTGAAAAGGGAGTGCCAACTAAGATTAACGGAGAAGAGCTAGATCCTGTTCAGTTAATTGAAAAAGCAAATAAAATAGCAGGCGACAATGGTATAGGAATTGCAGATCTTGTTGAAAACAGACTTGTTGGTATGAAATCAAGAGGAGTTTATGAGACACCAGGTGGAACACTTCTTTATGAAGCTCATACTCAGCTTGAACATTTAACTATAGATAAAGATGCATATCATTACAAACAAGTATTGGCACTTAAATATGCAGAGCTTGTATATGATGGATTATGGTTTACTACAACAAGAGAAGCATTAGATGCTTTTGTTAACACTGTTGAGGAGAATGTAACTGGTACAGTAAAACTTAAATTATACAAAGGAAATATGAAAGTTGCAGGGGTAGAATCAAAATATGCACTTTATGATCAAGGTATATCATCTTTTGGGGCAAGTGATTTATACAGTCATAAAGATGCACAAGGATTTATAAATTTATTCAGCCTTCCAAGTAAAATTAAAGCTATGAAGAAGTTGGAGAAAAAGTAATGAAGCTTTGGGGTGGAAGATTTAGAGAAAGTGAAAGTAAGCTTATGGAGGCATTTAACGCTTCTTTAAGCTTTGACAAAAAATTATATGAAGAAGATATAACTGGAAGTATTGCTCATGTAAAAATGCTGAATAAATGCAACATAATAAATAATGAAGAGTATGAACAAATATTAAGGGGACTTAAATCTATAGAAGAAGATATAGAAAGTGGAAAACTGAAAATAGAAGGTGACTATGAAGATATACACAGTTTTGTGGAATCCAACCTTATAGAGAAAATTGGGGCGGTTGGAAAGAAACTTCATACAGCTAGAAGTAGAAATGACCAGGTTGCCCTGGATATGAAAATGTATGTTAAAAAAAGTTCATTTGTCATTATAGAGTACATAGATAAATTATTAAATACTTTAAAGGACAAAGGAAATAAAAACCACTTTATAATGCCAGGATACACTCATATGCAAAGAGCACAGGTTGTTACATTTACCCATCATATGATGGCATATTACAGCATGTTCAAGAGGGATAAGAAGAGAATAGAAAATGCTATTTCAAATTTGAACGAAAGTCCACTTGGATGCTGCGCTTTAGCAGGAACAACTTATGATACAGATATGGAGTTTACAGCTAAAGAACTTGGTTTTGATAAACCTGTAGATAATTTTTTGGATGGAGTAAGTGACAGGGATTATATACTAGAGGTATTGTCGGATTTTTCAATATGCATGATGCATTTAAGTAGGCTTAGTGAAGAGCTAATTATGTGGAGTACTAAAGAATTTGATTTTGTGGCTATGGATGACAAGTTCTCTACAGGAAGCAGTATAATGCCTCAAAAGAAAAATCCAGATGCAGCAGAACTCATACGTGGAAAAACTGGTAGGGTATATGGAAGCTTAATAGCTATGTTTACAATCATGAAAGGAATTCCATTAGCATATAATAAAGATATGCAGGAGGATAAGGAACAATTTTTTGATGCTTTTGATACTCTTAAAATGTGTCTTGCTGTAATGGAAGGTATGATTTCTACCATGAAGGTTAAAAAGGACAAAATGAGAAATGCAGTAAAAGGTGGATTTTTAAATGCTACAGATGTGGCTGATTATTTAGTTACTAAGGGTATAGCCTTTAGAGATGCACATAAAATATCAGGTGAAATTGTAATATACTGCGAAAATAACAAAAAAAGTATAGAAGATTTAAGCCAAGACGAATTTAAAAAGTTTAGTGATTTATTTGATAATGATATTTATGACGCTATAAATTGTGATAAAGTTATACGAAAAGGAAACAAAAAAATAATGTAAAGGTAAGGAGACTGGTTTTGAAATTAAAGCTAGTTTCCTTATATTTTTATAATTTGGCTTATTCTAATGCTTACGAAATCTTCCATTACCGCTGGTAGAAATGTTCTTTTATATGTTATTAGATTTTCAAGAGAAGTGGCGGAAAATCATTAATAAGTCTTAATTTTCATTAAGCTGTTTTGCAATATTAATGTATTATGTATTGAAAAAATGAAGTGCGGCTAATGAAAAAAATTCATTTTTATGGTATAATACTCAATGTTGGGTGCAAAAATGAATGAAATCAATTAACGAGCATTCATTCTTTTTATTTTATATAGGGGGTAAAGGATAACAATGCAAAAAGAATTTTCTATAAGCAACAATAAAGTAATAATTAATTTTACAGCTAAATATTGTGATACATCTGAAAAACTATTAAATAGTGATGGATTTAGAAGAGTATTAGCTGTTTTTATTAAAAAAGGGAGACATAGGTCTTCTAATGATTATAAGTATATTGAACAAACTATAATCGAGGATGATGAGAACAAAATAGTAGATGATATTACAGAAATACTTAAATTGCTCTTGATTTTTAAGAGGGAAGAAATAATAAAAATTAATCCTAAATATGAGAGTTTTTTATCTAAACGTGATAATATTGTGAAAATAATAGAGAATATATATGGATTCTGGCGAAGACTTGAAAGATATACAGTAGTTCATAATAGTAAAATTAATGAGGGACTTGAAAATGTAAGTTTTGTAGATGCTAACCTTCAATTTTCTCAGCTCATAATAAATACTTACAGGAAAATTGAAGAAAATATTTTAGGTGAAAAGCCTAAAGTATATAGACAGCTTCCAGCAGGAGCTAATGCAGGACTTATTGTTAACAGTATAAAATGGAAATATCCAGAGGGATACGAATGCCTTAATGGGGTGCCTGTTATAGATTCTGTGTTAATAGATCCTCCATTTATATCATATCCTCAAAAGATAAAAAGAGATGGATTTTTTACAGAAGTATTTGAAAATCCGCTTAACTGCAGAATTAATAGGGATCACTGGTTTTGCTTCCCTGTTAAAATAGGAACACTTCTTGCATTTATCTATTTTCACAGAGATTTCATGGCACATGGTATTACCTTATGCAATTTGTTTGAAATAGCTAAGGGAAGTGAATATAAAGATAGGAAACCTGATATAGTATTTGTTTTTGGAGCTAGAGATAACGCAGAAAAAACACGTACTATATTTTATGATGATAAGAAAAATGACATAATGCTTGGATATATTAATTATAGTGTTGATGTTGATTATTTTGGATACATGAAAAAAATGGCATTGACACTCCACAACTTAATTATGATAAAAAGAGGATACCTCCCAATTCATGGGGCAATGGTAAATATAGTAACAAAGGACGGAAATACAGTCAATGCTGTCATAATGGGTGATAGTGGTGCTGGTAAATCTGAAAGTCTTGAGGCATTTAGAGAATTAGGAGAAGAATATATAAGCGATATGACGGTTATTTTCGACGATATGGGCGTTGTTAAACCTAATGGCACAGGTGGAAAACCTATGGGCTATGGAACGGAAATAGGAGCATTTGTCAGACTTGATGATCTTGATCCTGGATATGCTTTTAGAGAAATGGATAGAAGTATATTTATGAATCCTGATAAAACAAATGCAAGACTAGTTATCCCGGTAGCAAGTTACAGTGATATAACAAGAGGATATCCTATTGATTTATTTTTATATGCGAATAATTATGATCCTGATGGAGAGGAACTTTCATTCTTTAAATCAGCTAAAGAAGCAATTCCTGTATTTAGAAGTGGGGCTAGAATGGCAAAGGGAACTACAACGGAAAAAGGTCTTGTAAATACGTTTTTTGCTAATCCTTTTGGTCCAGTTCAAAGAGAGAAGGAAACGGATAAGCTCATAACAAAATATTTTAATAAATTTTTTGAAACTGGAATTAAAGTTGGACAGATAAGAACACGACTTGGAGTAAAGGGTAAAGAAAAAGAAGGACCTAAAAATGCAGCAATAAAACTTTTGGATGTAGTAAAGAAAATGTAAATAACAGCGCAGGACATATTTTTATGCTCTGCGCTGTTATTTATATTTAACGTTTAAATTTTATTTTTCTACACGCACTTCTCTATCTCTTCCTAGGAAGGATATTGCATATAATCCACAAATGCCTACTACTGCATATATTATTCTTGTTAAAGTAGACATTGTTCCAAATAATGCTGATACTAAATCAAAGCTGAAAAATCCAATTAGACCCCAATTTATGGCACCTATTATGACAAAAACTAAAGCTATAATATCTAGTGTTTTCATCATTTACATCTCCTTTAAAGTAGTTTTACAGCATTATTTTGTACATAAAAACTTATTTTATACTGGAAAACATGCGCTAATTATGCAAAATCTATATTTCTGTCTATTGGCTGAGAAAGTGCCATAAAAGTATTAGTTCTTTGCACACCATCTATAAGTTGTATTCTATTTAATAAAAGATTTTGAAGGTCAGCTATACTCCTACAGACAACTTTTGCAAAAATTGAAAATTCACCAGTGATATAATAAAGTTCTACTATTTCCTTTATTTCTTTCATTGATTCGAGGACACTCGGATAAGAGGCCGCTTTATCAATATATATACCAACTAAGCAGCAAATATCATATCCTAATTTAGTATTGTCTACTATAAGCTTTGTACCCTTTATAATTCCCATGTCTTCCATCTTCTTCATTCTAACATGAATAGTTCCGCCGCTTACGTGACATTCTCTTGCTATTTCTAGATATGGCGTTCTTGAATCCCCAACTAAAATATGTAATATTTGTAAGTCCAAATCATCCAATCCATTAACTTGTAAATTCATTTAAATCAACTCCTATAAGTTATAGTAAACAACAATATTATAACAAATTCAATACCATTTTATCAAAATAAATATAAAAAATATTATAAAATTATAGTGTTTTATTAAAATTATATTTGGTGTATAATTAATTGTGTATACTTGAATGGGGGATTTTTATGTATATTAACGAAGAGCAGAGTAAGCTTGACATAAATAAAAATATAAAAAAAAAATATAATATGGATTCAATGGTTTATTTTGATATAGAAACTACAGGATTTGATAGAGAACAGGACAATGTAATATTAGTATCACTAGGATATTGTACCCAAAGCAATAATTTTTATATAAAGCAGTATTTTGCGGAAAATTTAAATGATGAAAAATGTGTTTTGGAAAATTTAAAAAATGATGTGGAAAAGTTTAATATATGGTGTTCGTATAATGGAAAAGCTTTTGATCAACCATTTTTAGAGCATAGGATGAATAAGTATGATATTGCTTTTAAATCGCCTGATGAACATTTTGATCTATACAGAAAGATAAGGCCTTATCAAAAGCAGCTTGGACTTGGGAGATGTAATCTCAAGAGCGTTGAAAAGTATATAGGAATCGATAGAAAAGATACTATTGATGGAGGGATAAGTGTAGAGCTTTACAAAAGGTATTTAGAAGACCAAGATGAAAACTTGCGTAAGGTTATAATGCTGCACAATTATGAAGATGTACTTAATTTGCCTAAGATATTTAAAATATTAAGTAAAATTGATAGCAGCAATTTTATACGTGAAGATCACATAACTGAAAAGCAGCTTAAATATTTAAAATCTTTATTAAGGAAGCATAATATATTATTAAATATTAATTTAGATAATATATCAAAAAGGGCGGCATCAAAGGCCATTGGAGCTATATTAAATGAAGATTATGATGAAGAAAGTCTAAAAGACATAATTAAAATTAATTGTAGATAAAGAAAAAACAAGATGGAACTTAATTTTGTACTGCTTTCTCTGTAAAAATCACCACATATAAAATAATAAGTAAGAATGGAGAATGACTATGGAAATAAAAAATATAATGACAAGAAATATTGTTAAAGTAAAAGATACTGATACACTTAAAAATGCACTAGATGTTATGACAAGTGATGTTGTCAACAGCGCACCTGTGGTAAATGGTAAGGATGAGCTTGTAGGAATAGTAGTTAAGGCAGATATATATAGATTCTTAATTGAAGATGGACATTATGATACTTACCCTGTAGAAGCAGTTATGACAAAAAAAGTAATAACTGTAGATTCAAATACTGATGTGGTTGAAGTAGGCAGAGTTTTAAGAAATAATGATATATTTGCAGTGCCAATAGTTGAAGAAAATAAGATATTAGGACTTGTTAGTGTAGAAGATTTACTTGATTATTTTTTAAAGAATGCAGACTACTTGACACAAAAATAAAATTATGATATTTTTATCTTATGATAATTGAATAAGCAAGTCGTATAACCGGCGGAAGTGGAATAACCACAGGGAGTACGATTTTTAAAAGCCGACCGCCTGGGCACATGAATGTCTAGGGGGTCTTTTTGTATGTTCTAGACATTCAATTTAAAATAATTTCAATTACAATATTTAATAAAAATAAAAATTTTTTTACAAAGGGGATTTTTAGAATGATTAAAGAATGGAATGGTTTTAAAGAAGGCTCATGGGTGAATGGAATTGATGTAAGGAATTTTATACAAAAAAACTATACACCTTATTTGGGTAGTGAAGATTTTTTATGTGATGCAACGGATAAAACAAAAAAGTTATGGAGTGAATGTGAAAAATTAATTTTAGAAGAGCTAAAAAAGGGCGGAGTTTTAAAAACAGATAATAAAACTATATCAGGAATAGATAGTTTTGAACCTGGCTATATCGATAAAGAAAATGAGGTTATATTTGGTCTTCAAACGGATGAGCCTCTAAAGAGAATGGTAAACCCATTTGGCGGTATAAGAATGGCTAAACAAGCTTTAGAAGCCTATGGTGATAAAATTGATAAAGATGTATATGATATATTTACAAAGTATAGAAAGACACATAATGAAGCTGTTTTTGATGCTTATACTGATGAAATGAGAATAGCTAGACATGTTGGACTTTTAACAGGACTTCCAGATGCTTATGGTAGAGGAAGAATAATAGGTGATTTTAGAAGAGTAGCTTTATATGGCATAGATTATTTAATAGAGCAAAAGAAAGTAGATTTAAAAGAATTAAAAGGCGATATGACTGAAGAACTAATAAGAGCAAGGGAAGAAGTAGCAGAGCAGATAAAAGCCTTAAAGAAAATGAAAAATATGGCACTTAAATACGGAATAGATATTTCAAAGCCAGCAGCTAATGCAAAAGAAGCAGTCCAATTCACTTATTTTGGATATTTAGCTGGAATAAAAGAAAATAATGGTGCAGCTATGTCTCTTGGAAGAGTTTCAACATTTTTAGATATATATATTGAAAGAGATATAAAAAACAATGTTATAACAGAAAAAGAAGCACAGGAAATTATAGATCAATTTATAATAAAATTAAGACTTGAAAGACATTTAAGAATTCCTGAATATAATGAACTTTTTGCAGGTGATCCTAACTGGGTTACTGAATCAATTGGAGGAATGGGAATAAACGGAGAAACTCTTGTTACAAAGAATTCATTTAGATTTCTTCATACTTTAACTAATTTAGGACCTGCACCTGAACCTAATATGACTGTTTTATGGTCAGATAAGCTTCCAGAAAGTTTTAAAAAATACTGTGCAAAGATGTCTATAAAAACTGATGCAATTCAATATGAAAATGATGAGGTAATGAGACCTATTTATGGTGACGATTATGGTATAGCTTGTTGCGTATCTGCTATGAAAATAGGAAAGCAAATGCAGTTCTTTGGTGCTAGATGTAACATTGCTAAATCGTTATTATATGCTATAAACGGTGGTGTGGATGAGAAAAAATTTGAATTAGTAGTTCCTGGTATTGAAAGAATAGATGATGATGTACTTGATTATAATAAGGTTAAAGAGAATTATTTTAAGGTAATTAAGTATGTAGCAAAATTATATGTAAATACACTTAACTTAATACACTATATGCATGATAAATATGCTTATGAAGCAGGACTTATGGCACTTCATGATACTGATGTTCATAGATATTTAGCTTGCGGTGCAGCAGGACTTTCTGTGGCAGCTGATTCTTTAAGTGCAATAAAATATGCAAAAGTAAAACCTATTAGAAATGAAGATGGAATAGCTGTTGATTTTAAAATAGAAGGAGATTTCCCTAAGTACGGTAATGATGATGATAGGGTCGATGATATAGCAGTTGAAATAGTAAACAAGTTCATATCAGAGATAAGAAAGACAAAAGCTTATAGAAATGCTGAACATACTTTATCAATACTTACTATAACCTCAAATGTAATGTATGGTAAGAAAACAGGTACAACACCAGATGGAAGAAAAGCCGGAGCACCATTGGCACCAGGCGCTAATCCAATGCATGGAAGAGATAAAAATGGAGCATTAGCATCATTAAATAGTGTTGCAAAAATTCCATATAGAGAAGTATGTCAAGATGGAATTTCAAATACATTTTCAATTGTACCAGATGCACTTGGAAAAGATGGTGAGACAAGAGCTAATAATTTGACTGCTATTTTAGATGGTTATTTTGAAAAAGGAGCTCATCACTTAAATGTAAATGTACTTAATAGGGAGACACTAATAGATGCTATGGATCATCCAGAAAAATATCCAACTCTTACTATAAGGGTATCTGGATATGCGGTTAATTTCGTAAGACTTACAAAAGAACAACAAATGGAAGTAGTTAGCAGAACATTTCATGAAAGAATGTAGGGGTGTTAATTTGGGTAGAATTCATTCCATAGAGACCATGGGACTTGTAGATGGTCCAGGTATAAGGGTAGTTATTTTTTTCGCAGGATGCAGGCTTAGGTGCGCATTCTGCCATAATCCTGATACGTGGAGCCTTGATTCAGGTAAAGAAATTTCAGAAATTGATTTAGTAGAAAAAGTTAAGAGGTACAAAAATTATTTCGATAAATCTGGTGGTGGTGTAACTTGTTCTGGAGGGGAACCACTAATGCAACCTGAGTTTTTAATTGCATTTTTGAAGTTATGCAAGGAAAAGGGAATAAGAACTGCGGTTGATACTGCTGGCTTTGGTAAGGGTATGTATAGTGAAATACTTAAGTATACTGATCTTGTGCTTCTTGATGTAAAACATATTGATGCTGCTGGGTATAGGAAATTAACCGGTGGGGATATGAAGGAATTTTATAAATTCTTACATGAAGTTAATAAATCTGACACGGAAGTTTGGATAAGACATGTTATGGTTCCAGGGATAACAGATAATTATGAAAGTATGGATAAGTTAATAAATATAATAAAAAAAGTTAAGAGAGTAACCAAATTTGAAATTTTGCCATATCATACTTTAGGGGTAAAAAAATATAATGAGCTTGGCATAGAGTATAGACTTAAGGATGTTAAGCCAATGGACAAAGATAAGGCTCTTAAATTTGAGAATTACGTAAATGAAAGGCTGAAAATTAAGAATTAAGAAAGAAGAATTAAGAATGAAGGATGATTTTCCTGCGCTTTGTTCTGGAAAATCTACATTGCCTTACTTTAAAAATGAATTAATAGTGTTTTGTAACAATTAAAAAAGACTCTAATAAATCTTGATAAAAAATTGTAAAATGCTTAGAGTTTTCAATTGTTTGAGCTGTGCGAGTTATTGAAAACTCTTAGTATTTTACAATTTTTTATCTTAGATTTATAGAATCTTTTTTATGTTACAAATTACTATTAATTTATTTAAGCTGTTTTTTGGTGGTACAGCAATTATTACATGTTTTTGAATTACAGCAGCTACTGCAATCTCCGTTAAGTCCTTTTTTAAAACTCTTATAAAAAATATAGATAGCTGAGCATATTATGAGAATTGTTAACAATATTTCAATCAACATAAAAACATCTCCTTATAAAAATCAATACAACATAATAATGAATATCATTTTCAATTAAATATTATCATTTAATTTTTACAATGTCAATTAAAAATTAAAGTGTACATAATGAATGCTAACAATGCTAGTAAACCTTCACAATATTAATACAGATAAATAGAATAATTTCATATATTCTTATTTTTGTTGAATTATGATATAATTTAAGTAATTTCGTTGAAAGTATAAGTAAAATATAATTGTATGTATTGCAATTTTTATTTTTAAGTAAGCAGATTTAGATTATATAATAGGGGGGATTTATATGGCATTATCCTCTAAATCTGATATTAGCTACAAAACCTATAGATTTGCAAAAGAAAAAAGGAGTAAAAAAAGAAAGAAAATTAACATAGAAATTTCATATCCTAGAATAAATGATAAGAGTGTATATGAAAAATTTACTGGAGAAGGACCTATATTAGAATCAGTTGATATTTCAGAAACTGGAATTTGTTTTAAAAGTAAAATAATGATTCATAAAGGGGACTTTGTAAGCTTTCTTTTACAAGTTGGAGATAATCCTTCATTTTGGTGTACTTCATATGTCAGGTGGACAGGATGCAATGATAACTCATATATAGTTGGTTGTGAATTTGTTTCGTTATCATTGATACAAATAAGAACTATACGTGATTTTATTGAAGAAGATTGATTTGATTTTTTGTAAATAATATCGATATGTTTTACCTTGATATAAATAATTTAAAATACAATTTTTTTATTCATTACACTTTTTAGTTAATGGATGTTGTATGCGTTATTATTTATTCAAGGTGTTTGTTTTGTAAAAAACATATTATTTTAATGTGATAAGTATATTTTTGTGTAAAAAGACTAAAAGCATATTGACATTTAAAGTTATGCTAATTATAATGATAATTAAGAATTTAATAAGAATAGTGCACTTATCAAGAGAGGTGGAGGGACCGGCCCTATGAAGCCCAGCAACCTGTATGTATCATTTTATGTACAAGGTGCTAATTCCTGCAGCGCTAGCTGAGAGATGAGAATAAATTGAGCTTTTAAAGCCTGAGATTTTTTCTCGGGCTTTTATTTTTTTAATTTGTAAAATGAGGTGAAACAAGTGATAAAAATAAAAGGTGTATGTAAATATTTTTTAAAAAATAAAGTCCTTAAAGATATAAATTTAGATATTAAAGATGGAGAGATATTTGGTATTGTAGGTCATAGTGGTGCCGGTAAATCTACTCTTCTTAGATGTATGAATGGGCTTGAAAATTATGATGACGGAAGTGTAATTGTTTCTGGCAAGGAAATAAAAGCTTTAAGTGAGAAAGAACTTAGAAATTTTAGAAAAGAAATTGGGATGATATTTCAGAATTTTAATTTACTTAATAGAAAGGACGTTTATCATAATATATCTTTGCCACTTGAGGTATGGGGAGTACCAAAAGATAAAATAGAATCAAGAGTTAACGAGCTTTTAGAGCTTGTTGATTTAAAAGATAAGGTACATAGCAAACCAGCTAATTTAAGTGGAGGCCAGAAGCAGAGAGTTGCTATTGCGAGAGCGTTAGCTTTAAATCCTAAGATATTATTATGTGATGAGGCTACATCAGCACTAGATCCTAATACTACAAAATCAATATTACAACTTTTAAAAGAAATAAATTCAAAACTTAAAATAACAATAGTTGTTGTAACACATCAAATGGAAGTTGTAAAGGAAATATGTGAAAGAGTTGCGTTAATTGATGATGGAGTTATAAAAGAAGTAGGTGTGGTTGAAGATTTATTTTTAAATCCAAGTAAAGATATGAAAAGACTTATAGGTCAGAGCAGTGATGTTTTGCCTAAGGATGGAATAAATATAAAAATAATTTTTCCTAAGAGCAGCAGTGAAAATGCACTTATAACTTCAATGGCAAGGAAACTTGATATTGATTTTTCAATTGTATGGGGAAAGCTTGAGAAATTTAGAGATAATGTTTTAGGTAGTTTGGTTATAAATTTTTCTGAGGACAAAAAAGATATCATATGTAATTATTTAGATTCACATAATGTAATTTGGGAGGAGGTTTAATTATCATGGATATAATAACAGAAATACTAGTACCTGCTTTAGGTGAGACAATATATATGGTTTTTGTATCTACACTTTTTGCTGTAATAATCGGATTTATACCTGCTATTGTTTTGGTTTTAACTGATGAAAATGGTTTAAGACCGAATAAAGTTGTGTATAAGATACTTGATTTTATAATAAATATGCTTAGGTCTTTTCCATTTTTAATTTTAATGATTGCTATATTTCCGCTTACAAAACTTATTACGGGAAAACAAATAGGAACAACTGCGGCAATAGTTCCTCTTACAATAGGAGCTTTCCCATTTGCAGCTAGAGTTATAGAATCTTCACTTAAAGAAGTTGACAGCGGTATAGTTGAAGCTGCAAAGTCTTTTGGGGCAAGCAATTTTCAAATAATATTTAAAGTTATGATAAAAGAAGCCATGCCAGCAATAGTTTCAGGGATAACACTCACAGTTATTAATATAATTGGATATTCAGCTATGGCTGGAGCAATAGGCGGTGGAGGACTTGGAGACGCAGCTATGCATTATGGATATTATATGTTTAATACTACGGTAATGATTTATACTGTAATATTACTTATGATTATAGTTCAACTTTTACAATCTTTAGGCAATTTTATCTATAAAAAAATGATTCAATAAATTATTAGAGGAGGGCAATTATGAATAAAAAATTTTTATCTTTAGTTTTATCTGGAATAGTTTTAATAGGAGCTTTAACAGGATGCAGTAGTTCAAGCAGTAGTACTACATCAAGCAGCGATAAGAAAACAATACTAGTAGGTGCGACAGCAGTGCCTCATGCTGAAATATTGAATAATGTTGTAAAACCTATTCTTAAAAAAGAGGGATACAACTTAAAAGTAAAGGTATTTACAGATTATGTTGCACCTAATACAGCACTTAATGATGGTGAATTGGATGCAAACTATTATCAACATATACCATATCTCGAAGCTTATAATAAAGAGAAACATACTGATTTAACCTATACTGTTAAGGTTCATATTGAGCCTATGGGAGTATATTCGCATAAAATTAAAAAATTAAGTGAACTTAAAAATGGTGATGAAATAGCTGTACCAAATGATTCAACTAATGAATCAAGAGCACTTAAGTTGTTAGAGAAAAATGGAGTTATAAAACTTAAGAAAGCTGATCTCGTTACAAAACTTGATATAACTGAAAATAAGAAAAATATAAAAATAAAAGAATTAGATGCTGCACAACTTCCAAGAGTTCTTGATGATGTTACAGCAGCAGTAATAAATTCTAATTATGCAATTCAAGCAAATTTAAACCCTACAAAGGATGCAATTGTTTCAGAGGCTAAGGATGCACCTTATGCAAATATTCTTGCAGTTAGGAAGCAGGATAAAAATAAGCCTTATATAAAAGCTTTAAGTAAGGCATTAAATTCACCTGAAGTTAAAAAGTATATTGATGATAAATATAAAGGAAAAATAGTACCTGCATTTTAATCTATATTAGAAAATTGAAAAAAGAATGGTTTTAGAAATTTAATATTCTAAAATCATTCTTTTTTTCATATAGTGGTTAAATGTTTAACTAAAAGCTCTATATTTAATGAAAGAAATTACATTATATGGTATAATATAAATTGCTTGAATAAAAGCAGCTGAAAATTTGTAGAGTTTGGAAATTAATTGACACATAAGTAAATAAACAAAAAGAGAGTGATAGGATTGATTAAAAGAAATACCGTAAGTAAAATAAAAATAAGTGATTTTTCTAATAGTTTTAAAATTGGGTGCGAGAATAAAGTGTATTCAAAAGCATTATTTTTTGATTTAGAGCATTATGTGTATAAAAAACCCATATGTATAGGTGTATTTGGGTGTTCATATTATAATGAAGATTCAGAGGAACTTGTTACTACGCAGTATATGATAGAAAATAAAAAGGATGCAAAAGAAGTACTAAAAATAGCAGAAGAATACTTTAATAATGCCATGAGCAATTTAAAAAAGAATTATATTGTTACTTTTTCAGGTAATAATGATTTTACAGTTATAAATTATTTATTTAAAAAATATAAAATAGACATGGAAGTAAATAAAAAATTTAAAAGCATAGACTTACAAAGCGAATATGAGAAAGTTTCTAAAAAATGTGTAGGACTTAAAAATCTTGAAAAAGTATTTGAAATAAGTAGGGAAAGCGAAATAATAGGTGGTTCCACCTTAGCAAAGACATTTGGAAAAATCATGAAAGATTCTGAATATTTTTCAAGGATGCCTGACGAGAAAAAAGATAAGATACTTTTATATAATAGGCAGGATGTTGAAAGTCTATTTAATATGATTGTTACGTGGAATAAGTATGTAGAGGAAATTAAAAATGGTGAATAGTATTTTAAAAAGTGAAAAATTAAAAATTGTAGTATTTAGGATATGTTTTGCAGCAGCACTTTTAATGGCTTTTATTTATGGTTTGGAGTTAAATACGATAAATGATGGATTTTGGCATATAAAAGTTGGAGAATATATTTTAAAAAATAAAGTTATACCACATAGAGATATATTCTCTTGGTATGGTATTCAAAATAAATTTTATTGGATAAGCCATGAGTGGCTATTTGGAATTATAGCTTATTGCGTATATAAAATAGGGAGCTTTAAATCTGTTATAATTTTTTCGGCTTTCATAAATTTAATTACAAGTTTTGCTGTATATAAATATTCATTTATTAAAAATAAAAATAAATTTATATCTTTAATAATAATGTGGATATACATATTAGGAAGTTCTGGAGATATTTCTTATAGACCTATTTTAATATCAAAGCTTATACTAATTTTGATATTTATATTGCTTGAAAAGCGTAGGTATTTATCGGCAATAATACTTTTAATAATTGGAATTAATATACATGGAGGGATATACCCATTATATTTAATTATTTTTGCATACTATACACTTCCACATGACTATAAATACTTTTTTTTAAGTATACTCTCTATTTTTATAAATCCATATGGGTATAAATTGTACGAATATACGTATCTTGCTATGAAAAATGCTAATATAAATAGTTATTATATTAATGAGTGGGGCGTAACTCCTATTTATTCAAATAAAGCGGCTTTAATCATAATATGTATGGTTATATGTGTTTATACAGTTTCTAAAATAAGTTTGAAGGATTTTCTGATATCAGGTGCTTTTATAATACTTGCATTAAGTTCTAAAAGACAGGTGTTTGTAATATTTTTATTTGTACTACCTATTATATCTTCATATTTATATGATTTTTACTGTGATTTATTTGAAAAATTCGTATCAAAAGTAAGAGTGGAGAAATTAAAGGGGTATAGAGTAAAACTAAATAATGTAACATGTGTGCTATTCATAATTGTGTTACTTGTAAAATCGGTTATACTTATTGATAAATATTTTATGAATGTTAATAGCATAAATTTTGTACCTACTGTAAGTAATTCCTCATATCCAGTAAAAGCTTGTAATTATATAAACTCACATGAGGAAATTAAAACATCTAGAATATTTAATGATTATAACAGCAGTCCATACATTATTTTTAGTGGAATAAAAACCTTCGTGGATACTCGTCAGGATTTATTTACATACAACTTCAACAAGACTAATGCATTTGTTGATCAGATGAAAGCTTTGAATAGTTATGATTATATGATTTATGTTTTTAAGAAATATAATATTCAATATGCAATATTAAGGAATGATATGCCTAATGTTAAGTTACTTGTTAAATACGATAAAGCGTATAGAATCTATGGGGATGATTATTATTCTATATTTGAAATTGATGAGGCAAATTAAAGAAAAGTTAAGTTTAATCTTGAGTTTACTATTGTGTGTATAAATAGAAAAAACATGGGCATAATTCCCAATAAGGTTATAGGCATAAAAATATAATGTTTCAGTGGGCTTTAATGCTCTTTTTATTTTATTTAAATACACTTAGTAGTAAAGAAGGTTAATAAAGTGAAAAACAGTACTAAGAGAAAAGGATTTACTCTTATTGAATTGATAATTGTTATTGCTATTATTGCCATTTTAGCGGCTATTTTAGTACCATCAGTTTCAGCTTATAAAAAAAAGGCAGAGAAATCAAGCATACAGGCAAGTGCAAGAACACTAAGTCATGCCATTGATGCATATAATGCTGATGATCATGTAAGTGAAATAGATTCCTATAATTCATCAGCGCAGAAATTAATTGTAGGTGATATAAATCCAGCTAAGGTTCCATCATGTTTAAAGGATAAAAGTAAAGATCAAATTGATAATATAGCTTCTGGCAATTTTACTATTGTCAAAGAAAATGGATTAAAAACCATAATTAATATAGGAAATTAAAAAAGCAAGATTCAAGAGTAGATTAAGAAATATTATAAAAAATGATTATTAATATACTATATATTTAGTATGTTAATAAAGTTATAGAGATGTGAAAACTCACATCTCTATAATGGGTACTGCCAGTATTTTTGATTTAACTATACCATAAAATGATATAGAACTCATATTACACTAATTTATAAATATATCATGCATGAATTCTGTTAGGGAAATGGTAGGTTCGCTGATTTGATTTAAATAATTATTAAATGGCAGTACATATGAGTTTTCTCAATAATTTTTTTATACTTTTAAGGATTTTTGTTTCATTATCCTTATATATATTATAAAAATCACACCAATTTTTTAATGTTGTAATATCCAATTTTTGTTTGTGTATATTTATAGATAAGTCCTTTACAATTCGAAGTTTCTGTAGTAATGGAATAGAAATAGCAATAGAAAATACATAAAATTTCTATTGCTATTTTTTAATGTTAATCATCTAATGATAATAATGTTATTAAATCACTGCTCTAGTTTTCAATGTTAGATTGAAAGAGCATTTACCCATAACATTAATATGTTTGTAACATAATGGTAATAATTTTGGCATATAAACATTACTTGTATCGTGGCCAGTACTTTTCAAAGAATCAATGGCTGATTCCAAAGCCTCGTATTCTACACAAATATAGAATTAATAATGAGTCCTAATTGATGTTTTTGTCCCTTTCTATATGCTTGATGAAGTTCTACTTTTTTACCATAGAATACAGTTGCTGCAATACCATTCAAAATATACAATAATTTAATAAGTATGGAATTATAATCAATAATATTAAGTTACCTATGTAGGCCTATCATATTTAAGACCAGTACAGTAAGTTAAAATTAGAAATTAAATAAGATATCGAATAGATTGTTTTGGTGATTTAATTATTTTAAAAAGAGGTAAATAAACAGTGTTGTTTAAACGTAACAAAAATGGAATGAAACTGACACAAAGTTGAAATTACAAGATACGATTTTTATTATAAAATTATATTAAATCAATCGGTTGATTAATAAATAATAGCAAACTGAAAGTATAAATTTACTTCAAAAGTGCACAATTGCAGTAAAAAAGTAAATTTTCATGCCCAAGAGGTTTGAATCTGAGAAAAATGCAAAAGTAGTAATGTTGATGACTAAAATATATTATGCAAATTCATTCCATGAATTTGCTGTCCTAATAAGGGAGAGTGACTTTTAGCCAATTAAATGTAATCAGAAATCAATTATTGTAGGTAATTGATTGAAGCTTTAGGAGGGGGTTATTTATGAATAAAAAGAATGTTTTATTTTTAGTTGCAGATGATAGTAATTATAATTCTTTAGGGGCGTTTGGTTGCCCAGTAGAGAATATTACACCAAATTTAGACAAGTTAGCTTGTAATGGTATTAGATTTGAAAATGCTCATGTTACAGTTGCTATTTGTCAGCCATCCAGACAGTGTTTGTTAACTGGTTTGTATCCATATAATAATGGAGCACCAGGATTTGATCCAATAAATTCAAATGTCACAACGCTTACTGAAGTGTTGAAAAGTTCTGGATATATGAATGGTATTATTGGAAAGATAAAGCATTGTAAACCAATTGAAAAATTTGCATGGGATTGGATTTCAGATACTTTTAATTCAGAAAATCTTTATGGAAGAAGCCCAGATATATACTATAAGAATTGTAAATCTTTTTTTGAAAAAGCAAAAGATCAGAACAAGCCTTTCTTTTTGATGGCAAACTCTCATGATCCTCATAGACCTTTTGCAGGAAGTGCTGATGAACTAAAACAATTTGGCTTTAATATTTATGCAAGCAGATATTATACACCAGAAGAGATAGATATTCCAGGGTTCTTACCCGATATTTCAGCTGTTAGGAAAGAAGTCGCACAATATTTTAGTAGTATGCACAGATGTGATGAAACAATGGGCATGATAATGAAAGCTCTGAAGGAAACAGGCATGGATAAAGATACATTAATAGTTTTCTTAAGTGATAATGGTATGGCATTTCCGTTTGCTAAGACTAATTGCTATTTGAATAGTACTAAAACTCCATTGATTTTTAGTATGCCTGGGATTATTAAGGAGGGATCAGTGGATAATAAACATTTTGTAGCAGGAATTGATTTTATGCCTACAATTCTAGATTTTATTGATATTTCATACGATGGAAAAGTGGATGGAAAATCTTATAAAAGCTTACTTTTGGGTGAAGATGAAGGAGAGTGGAATGAAGTTTACACTCAAATCACTAAAAATTCAGGTGGTACCTATTTCCCAATGCGCTGCATTCAAGACCATAAGTATGGATATATTTTTAATGATTGGTCTGATGGAAAGACTAAATTTAAAAATGAGTCAATGAATGGACTTACTTATAAAGGTATGGTTGATGCTGCAGCAGATAATCCAGAAATTGAGGAACGTGTAAAAATGTTTTTGTATAGATCAAAAGAAGAATTATATGATTTTGCTAAAGATCCAGATGCACTAAAAAATTTGATTGATAATCCAGAATATCAAAGTATCCGCAATCAGTATAGAGATAAAATGTTATCCTATATGAAGAAAACAGGTGATCCATATTTAGATGAATTTTGTAAAATATTAAATAAATAAAAAATTATTTTTAATATAACATATTGAAGATTGTACATTTACAGATTTATAATAACTCTGCTAATCCCCTTTTTTCAGAACATTTTAAATCTGTAAATGTAGTAAATCTTTTGAATTATATATTAGAAATATCAGAAGAAAAACATTAATCACCTGCAATAAAGAATTGAAATAGTAGTATAAATTATTAGATTACTGAACTATTGGAGGAATTAAACATGCTAGCTATAAATTTGTTAATCAAGCCTGCTTCAGGTAATTGTAATTTAAAATGTAAATATTGTTTTTATAAGGATGTTACAGAAAATAGAAAAGAAAAAAACTACGGAATAATGTCACATAAAACATTAGAGATGCTAGTAAAAAGGGCATTTGAATATGCAAATAATATTGTGGGCTTTGCGTTTCAAGGCGGCGAGCCTACTTTAGCTGGTCTTGATTTCTATAAAAACTTAATAACTTTGCAAAAAAAATATAATGTAAAGAAAATACGAGTAAATAATGCTATTCAAACTAATGGAATGGTAATAGATGATGAATGGGCAAAATTTCTTGCAAAAAATAAATTTCTTGTTGGTCTTTCATTAGATGGTCCTAAAGAAATACATGATCAAAACCGCATGAATGTCAATGGAATTGGAAGTTATAAAAGAATTGAAAAAACCATTGAAAGCTTTAATAAATACAAGGTACAATATAACATTTTATCTGTGATTAGTAAATCTGTAGCTAGACATGTTGAAAAAATATATAAATTTTTTAGTAAAAATAATTTTAAATACTTACAATTTATACCTTGTTTAGACAAGCTAGGTACAGAGGCAGGGAACAATGAATATTCATTAACGCCAAAAGCTTATGGGGATTTCTTAAAAAAATTATTTGATTTATGGTACACAGATCTTAAATCAGGTAAACGGATAAGTATTAGAATGTTTGATAATATTTTACAGATATTGTTAGGCATGCATACAGAATCTTGCGATATGAGTGGTTACTGTTCGGCTAATTTAGTTATAGAAGCAGATGGTTCATGCTATCCTTGTGATTTTTATGCTTTTGATACATGGAATATGGGAAATATCACAGAGAGTAGCATAAAGGAGCTATTACAAGGAGATAAGGTTAAGAAATTTGTAAATTTGGGAAGTGGTATTCCTAATGATTGTAGGAAGTGTGAATTTGCTTATATATGTAGAGGAGGTTGCAGAAGGTATTATGAACCTGCTGATGCAAAAGCTCTAGGCAAGAATTATTTTTGCTCGTCATATAAAGATTTTTATCAATATACTATTTTAAGATTTCAAGAGCTTACAAATATAGTTCGTAAATATCGTGTGGCAAGTGATTAGAATTTTTGCAGTTTTTTCATATTATAGTATTAACAAAAAAGATATTATGTTTGAATTGGTGTTTATAGAAATAGTAATAATTTAAATTATACAGGGTCAAATGTATCTTACCGCACATATAAAAATGCAAAATAATATTTCTTCAAATTTAATTTCATACTGTTGATTTTAATTGTTAATGGTTATATGATTGTGACTTATAATTTAAAGCGTAACAAACTTTGTATACTATATAAAAATAGATATAGTATATAGTAGTGATCTATATTCTATATCTATTTTTAGTTGTGTAAATATCGCTTTTTCTATTATTGTAACTTTTCAATTCCAATTTTTATTCTATTTAATGATTCTTCTTTGCCTATTATATCAGCTATTTCAAAAGCACCACCAGGTGTAAATTTTTTTCCGGAAAGGGCAGTTCTTAAAGGCCATAATATAATTCCGTTTTTTACACCTAATTCTTTAATATAGTTCATTATAGTGCTTTGTATATTGTCAAAAGTCCAGTCTTCTATACCTTCAATAACAGGAAGACATTTTTTTAGGCTGTCTAATGATATTTCAGCATTAGTTTTCATTTTTTTATGAGTATACATAGCTATATCATATTCAGGTAATTCATTAAAGAAATCAATCATCTCAGGAATTTCATTCAATACTTCTACTCTTGTTTGTATTAATTCACTTATTTTCTTTAAATCGATATTTTCTTTTGTTATAACACCCTTATAATAAGGAAGTGCATAATTATGAAATTCTTCTGGGCTAAGTTTTCTTATATATTCGCCATTCATCCATTTTAATTTTACAGGATCAAATACGGCAGAAGATTTATTTATATGAGTATAGTCAAAATGTTTAACCATATCTTCAAGTGATAAAATTTCATCAGTTCCTTCAGGATTCCAACCTAAAAGAGCAATGTAATTTAATACTGCTTCTTTAAGATATCCTTTTGCAATTAAATCTTGGAATGAAGCATCACCATTTCGTTTACTTAATTTACTATGAGCATCTTTCATTATTGGAGGACAGTGTACATATATTGGTACATCCCATCCAAAAGCCTCATATAGTCTATTGTATTTTGGAGCTGAGGATAAATACTCATTTCCTCTTACAACATGTGTTATGCCCATTAGATGATCATCAACAACATTGGCAAAATTATATGTTGGATAGCCATCTGATTTTATTAGAATCATATCATCAAGCTCTGAGTTATCAACAGAAATTCTTCCATAAATAACATCATCAAAACTAGTAGTTCCAGTAAGTGGATTATTTTGTCTTATAACATAAGGAATACCAGCCTTAAGTTTTTCTTCTAGTTCTTCTTTTGATAAATGAAGGCAGTGTTTATCATATTTAAAAGGTCTTTTTAAAGCTTCAGAATTTGTTTTTAACATATCAAGTCTTTCTTTTGAGCAGAAACAATAATAAGCTTCACCTTTTTCTACTAATTTCTTAGCATAATCTAGATAAATATTTTTTCTTTCACTTTGAACATATGGACCAACAGGACCGCCTATGTCAGGACCTTCATCGTGCTTTAAACCTGTCATTTCAAGTGTTTTATAAATTACGTCTACAGCACCTTCTACATATCTTTCTTGATCAGTATCTTCTATTCTCAAAATGAATTTTCCATTTTCATGTTTAGCTATAAGATAAGTATATAGAGCTGTTCTCAAATTTCCGATATGCATATAACCTGTAGGGCTAGGTGCAAAACGTGTTCTTACTTCTTTTGCAGCCATTAAAAATCACTCCTATGTAATATAAAATGCCTCACACCTAAATTGGTGAAGGCTAATTAAAACGGTATTTTAATAATATAATATTAGATATTTTATGTCAAGTTTTATATAATATATTGGAAGCAATTTTTATATTAAAGTATGATATGTACAATTAGTTAAAAATTATATTATAATAAGATGTGATTTTGTAAATAATATAAATGAATAGGAGGAAGTGATATGAAAAATTTAATTATATTTGTAGAAGATAATTTTGAGGATATTGAACTTCTATATCCATTATATAGGTTAAGAGAAGCTGGATATGGTGTGACTGTAGTTGGTACTGGAACTAAATATAATTATACAGGCATACATGGTTATGTAGTTGATGTGGATGCTTCTGCAGGTGAAATTGATGAGGATGACTATGAGGGCGTTATAATCCCCGGAGGTACGGCATTCCTCAAATTAAGGACAAATGTACATATTAAAAATATAGTAAAACATATGATGGATAATAATAAGATTTTAGGAGTTATAGGTTATGGAAATTATGTTTTAATATCTGCTAAAGTTCTAACAAGTCATAAAATAAGCTGTACAGACGAGATGAGTGATGATGTTATTAATGCTGGCGGAGAGTATGTTAGAATAGGGAATTATGTTGATAAGAATATTATAACTGCAAAAAGGCAGGTTAATTTGCCGCAGTTTATGAATGATGTTTTTGATTATTTAAATAAATAAATATGTTAGAAAAATAAGTGTAGATAGGTCACTTGTTCTTTAAACTAAATTAAAATAAGGAAAGATGTTTTAAATGAAAAATTTAATTTATACTGTAGGATTAGGGGAGAAGACTAATGAAGAGCTTACAGCACTTTTATTTGACTATAACATAAATTGTGTTGTGGATATTAGAAGCAATAATTATATAGATATGAATAAGATAGACAAGTTCAAGAAATTTATTAATAAGCAGGGCATATATTATATACCTATGAATAGTGAATTTAGTTTCAAAAGTTTTGATAGTGAAGAGATTTTAAATTTTGAAAAAGTAAGATTAAGCACAGACATAAAAAAAGGGATAGATAGAATAGAAAAAGGACTTATAAAAGGATTTAATATAGCTGTTATGGGTGAAAAAATTGAACCTTTGGATTGCATAAGAAGTGTATTAATAGGATATATCTTAACTAAAAAGTGTATTTATGTGAAACATATAATAAGTAAAGAAATTGTAAAGGATCAAAAGCAAATAGAAGAGGAACTTTTAAAAAAATATGGTGTAGGACTTATAAAAAAAGTGGCAGAATTGTCTATAGAGAGTATTATAAAAAAACAAGATCTTGAAATGGACGAACATGATTTTAAAAATGAAATGATAGAAGAAGCATATAGAATAAGATATAAAGAGATAATTCGAAGTAATAATGCTTTGTAACATTAAAAAAATTCTATAAATCTAAGATGGAAAAATCATAAAATACTAAGATATTTCAATAACTCCCTAGCGGTCAGACAATTAAAATATCTAAGTATTTTATGATTTTTTCACCAAGATTTATTAGAATTTTTTTAAATTGTTGCAAAACATTGTTACTTCGATTAGAGAGTAAAGCAAGGAAAAAATTCCTCCGTGTCTACGGAATTTTAGGTGTAAATAAGGTATACTAGCCATCATTAATCTGTGAGTTACTTACATTGTTTTGCCCGTTAGGAGGTAATGAGTTTGTTTTTTGACATTAGAATTCTATATCAAGAAATATAACTATCATATGAGGTGTTTGGAACGTAATCCCATTATTCTTCTATAATATATTATGATATTTTTCGTAAGGAAGTGGAGAAAAATTTACCTTGCTTTTATTTTTAGAGAAGTAATAGTATTTTGGAAATGGTTTAAATAAAATTCAATAAGTCTTGTTTGAAATTATAAAAAGACTTAGAATTTTTAATTTGTTTGAGCATTTTCTCAGCGAGTTATTAAAATTTCTTAGTCTTTTTGTAATTTCGAACTTAGACTTATGAGTTTTATTTAATGTTTCCAAAATACTATTACTTCTTACTTAATTACCATCTGTCTTTTCTTCTGAAAAATTTTATGCAGCCAAATACTGCAAGTCCAATAATAAGAACTATACAAACAAAAGTTCCAATATATACAGATTTATTGTCAGATAAAATATCATTTGAAGAAATAGAAGGATAAAGATTGTAACTTTTTTTCATATCTCTTTCCTTAAGAGTTAAGGTTCCAACAGAAGTATCTTTGTTTAAATTCCATTCGTTTAAAGAAACTTTTTTTATTAATTTTTTTTCAGAATCGTTAAATGAGTTTTTGTAATAAGTTACATTATCCTTTAATATTAAAGGAACTTTTATTGTTTTTTCAGGCCCAAAATATTTAAAAAGCTTATAATGCACTGTTTCATAGCTATAAACTTGATTTTCCTTATACAAAATAGTTGGTTTTATGTTGTAGCTATAGTTTATAACATTGTCCATATCTTTAAAAACTTGAAGATCATCTTTGTCATAAACTGATTTCATTACTACGCCTATTATTTTTTCACCATTTCTATTAAATATAGTTATAAGGCATCGCCCAGCTTCATTTGTAAATCCTGTTTTTCCACCTATGCAGGTTTTATCATAAACAGGTTCTTTGGGGTCTATTATTTTATTGGTATTTTTAATTTCACATTTAGTACCATTATCAAGTGTGATTGTTGTTTTTTGTGTGGAAATTGTTTTTTGTATCCAGTTTATAGAAAATGCAGCTTTGGCTATTCTACTCATATCATATGCGGTTGAATAATGATCAGGATCATGAAGCCCATTAGGAGTTACAAAATGAGTATTTTTTAGACCTAATTTTTTTACTTCATTGTTCATAATAACTGAAAAAGCATTTCTAACATCTACGGCAGGTGCATTGTTTTTATTTATTATATTAGAAGCTATTACATATGCCATATCATTTGCAGAATACATTAAAAGACTTTTAAGAACATCGTCAGCGGATAATCTTTCACCTACATTTAGTGCATGAATGTTTTTATCGAAAGAAGATTCAGGTTGTTCTTTAGCACTAACCGAATAATACATATAATCAGAAGGTTTTTTATATTGATTTAGTATTATTGAAGTTAAAAGTTTTGTTGTACTTGCAGGAAAAATTTTTGAATCTGGATTTTTAGAATAAATAACTTCCCCTGTTTTGGCATTAATTGATATAGCAGAAGTTCCAACGATATTTGGTTCATTAGCTGCTGCTAATACATTTGATGAAAAAGAAGAAATAATAATTACTGATAATAAAATAGATAAAATCTTATGTTTCAAAATTCATCGCTCCAATTGCTTTTTTTATATGTAGGTTTAATGCTCAAACCTACAAAGTCTACCATATGAGTATAACATTTTAGTATTGTAAGAACAATGGATTAAGATAAAATTAACAATTGTGAAGTACCAGTAGTTTGAAACATTAAATAAAACTCATAAGACTAAGCCCCAAATTATAAAAATCCTAAGAAGTTTCAATAACTCGCTGAAAAGAAGCTTAGACAAATTGAAACATCTAAGTCTTTTTATAATTTGAGGCAAAGTCTTATTGAGTTTTATTTAAATAGTGTTCAAACTACTGGTACTTCGCGTAGAAGGAAAGGCAAGGAGGATTTTCTTCCGCTACGCTGCGGAAAATCTGGGCGAAAAGATTATTCGAGGCTAAATGTTTAATAACTCGCTGGGAGGATTACTCAGACAAATTAAAATTACTAAGTCTTTTTATAATTTGAATCAAGACTTATTGAGTTTTATTTAAATTGTTTCCAAAATATTGTTACTTCACATAGGAGGTAGGGGCAAGGAAGATTTTCTTCTGCTCCTCTGTGGAAAGTCTGAATTAAAAGTTTATACAGGGTTAAAATTTTAATAACTCGCATATGATAAGAGTGCTTTTATATGGTTAAGAAGGATAACAATCATATTATTTTTCGTTGGATTTATGTTTTGATCTAACGAAAAATAACGATACTACTATTAAAGCTATGTACGCAAAAATGTATATTACAGAGATTGAACCTAATCTTAAAGCAAAGCTTATGTACAAAAAAAGTACAAAAGATACGACAGTCCAAAACATTGATAAATGTGATAATTTAGAGTTTCTTTCCCTCCATGAAATTG
The DNA here is from genome assembly GCF_001705235.1 of Clostridium pasteurianum. Lineage (NCBI taxonomy): Bacteria > Bacillati > Bacillota > Clostridia > Eubacteriales > Clostridiaceae > Clostridium > Clostridium pasteurianum. The sequence goes on along the minus strand of NZ_MCGV01000001.1, from coordinate 961,053 downwards.
GGTCTTTCATATCACCTAGAATTTTTTCACGAGTCCTTTTTCCAGGAGTTGTTTTGGCAACTAGACTTTTGTAATATATTGAAAGTAAAATTCCTATTACTGTTATGGCTAGGAAGAAATACGATAACGATATTATTGTAACTCTCATAAAATTCACCTCTGATTATATAGTTAACCAAATTACAAATTTTTAGTTCTATATAAGTGTTTCCTAAAAAAAATAAACTATTCATAATGAGCAGTATAATTAATGAAAAAATTGTAGTGACATGAAGATATTTAAATTAGAGAGTAATTTATTATATAAAAATAAAATTGCAGTAAGTTTTAATAACTTCTGCAATTTTATTTCTATCAAAGTATTTATATTTTTTTAGCGTGAACTGTTATGTTGTGGAACTTATCAAAGAAATGCATTAGATCCCAATATTTATATTCAACATAGGGTTCTTCGTTCGTTTGCAAATCAACTTTTATATCATTTTTTTGTATTACTTTATTTATTACCTTATTATTATGTTTGAATTTTACTATATAAACATCATCAGAATCAACATCAATTTCAAGTATACCAAGATTTATTGATTTTTCATTTAATTTTGTAATTGATATAACTTTTGATTTTATTGTTGGAATTTTACTTAATTTATATACTAGTAAGCTTTTAGAGGAACGTAATAGTAAGAAAATTATAAAGCCCACTATTGCGACAAAAAAGTACATTTGTATAATATACTGCTTTGTAAAAAAGTATGTTATATAACTGAAGACCGTGAATCTTAAAATTGTGTAAAGCAGCACTGGACCTAATATAAAACAAATGAAAAATACTAAAAAATTGTTTAATAGCTTATTTTTCATAATTAACATCATCTCCGTACAAACTAACTCATACTTTAGTTAAATAATTAAGTATGTAATGTATATGGCTCACAAGGTCAAACTTAAGTTATATGTGTTCCAAAATGCTAATATCAAAGCATTTTGGTGTACGTATAATTTAATAGTTGAACTGGGAACCATTTAAAAATATAATTATCAATATTAAAATTATCAATACAAATTTATTATAGCATAAAAAGTGTGTTAAGGAATAAATACTTGGTTATAAATTATTTTAAATAAATAAAAAGAGTATAAAAATTCTATTAAATTTCATTAATATAGAATTTTCAAAAATATAAGAAAATACTTTCTATTTTGTACAGTATAGTTTATAATATAATATATATTTTTATTGATGGAGGCGTTTTTATGGCAAATTGTCCGTTTTTAACTACTGCGGAAAAAGAAAGTTCATGCTTTGAAGAATGTATTTTTTATAAAAGTGACGATACTAAAGAAGAATGTCCCTTTAAGAATATTGAAAAATTTGATGATAGAGATGCAAATGTATATTATGATTACTTTACAAGGAAAAACAAAAAATTTCCAGAAGAAGATTATTACAAGAAGAGAATAGAAAATGCATAAATTTATATAAGATGCTGTGATGATTCAGCATCTTTTTTGTGATTTCATATAAAATGTAAGGATTAAGTGACAATTATATTTCTTGCAATTATAGTGCGTGTATATATTACACAAACAATTGTATTTTAACCTAAAACATGCTAAGATATTATTATGATCATTGTAAATTTTAGGAGGGCTAATAATGGATAAAGTCAAAATAGGAATTTTGGGGCTTGGAAATGTAGGTAGAGGAGTATGGAAAATACTTAATACCAATAAAGAAGAAATCAGAAGAAGATCAGGTTACGATATAGAGATAGCTAAAATCCTCGTAAGAGATGTTGAAAAAAATAGGGGAGTAGATGTACCACGTGAAATACTTACTGTAAATCCTGATGATATACTTGAAGATGATTCAATAAAAATAGTTGTTGAAGTTATAGGTGGAATCAATCCTGCTAAAGAGTACATATTGAAAGCAATGAAGAATAAAAAGCATGTGGTTACTGCAAATAAAATGCTTCTTGCAACAGAAGGCGATGAATTATTTAATGCTGCTGAAGAAGAAGGAGTAATGTTTTATTATGAAGCCAGCGTCGCAGGTGGAATACCAATAATTCATGCTATAAATGAAAGTCTTACTGCGAATAAAATTGAGCAGCTTATAGGAATAATAAATGGAACTACAAACTATATTTTGACTAAAATGACACTTGAAAAAATGGATTTTGCAACTGCATTAAAAGAAGCACAGGAAAAAGGTTTTGCAGAAGCTGATCCGACTTCGGATATCGAAGCTTATGATGCTATGTATAAGCTTGCTATATTAAGCTCTCTTTCGTTTGGAACTAAGATTAATGTTAAAGATATATACAGAGAAGGAATAACAAAGATAGAACCTATTGATATAGAATTTGCTAGAGAATTTGGGTATGTAATAAAATTAATTGCTATAGTTAAAGAAACCGAAACAGGACTTGAGATGAGAGTTCATCCTGCAATGATACCAGAAAGACATCCTCTTGCAAGCGTTAATGATTCATTTAATGCAATATTTATAAAAGGAAATGCTGTTGGGGATATAATGCTTTACGGAAGAGGTGCTGGAGATCTTCCAACGGGTAGTGCAGTTGTAGCTGATGTTATATCAATACTAAGAGGAAATGTTGATCTATCTGCAATAAGTACGGTTAAAAATAACTTTAGAAATAGAAAAATAAATTCTATGGATCAAACAGTAAGTGAGTATTATGTGAGAATAACAGTTAGAGATTTACCTGGTGTCTTAGGTGAAATTTCAATGATTTTTGGAGAAGAGGGAGTAAGTCTTCTTTCCGTTATGCAAAAAGGAAAAAGAGAAGAGTTTGTTACTGTAGTTTACTTTACTCATTCAGCTCATGAAGGCATGATAAATAACGCAATTGAAAGAATTAAGAAATCTAAGTACACTAAGAATATAGATAATCTTATAAGAATAGAAAATATACAGTAAATTTGGAGGAATATTAATGGAACATATATATTATAGGAGCACAAGAAATAATGATGTGAAAATTTTAGCATCACAAGCTATCTTAAAGGGTATATCAGAAGATGGCGGTTTGTACGTTCCGAGCAGAATCCCTAAGCTTAATTGTGAACTTAAAGATATAGTTAATTTAGATTATAAAGAATTAGCATACAATGTTATGAGTAGCTTTTTTACTGATTTTGCAGAAGAGGAATTAAAGTCATGCATTGACAGAGCTTATGACAGTAAATTTGATACAGAGGAAATAGTACCTTTAAAAAAAGCAGGAGATGCTTATTTTCTAGAATTATACCATGGACCTACTCTTGCATTTAAGGATATGGCACTCTCCATTTTACCGTATCTTTTAAAAACAGCAGCAAAGAAAAATGGAATTCAAGATAAAATAGTTATATTGACAGCTACATCAGGAGATACAGGCAAAGCAGCCTTAGCAGGATTTAAAGACGTTGATGGTACTGAAATAATAGTGTTTTTCCCAAATGATGGTGTAAGTGAAGTTCAGAGACTTCAAATGGTAACTCAAGCAGGTAAAAATACACATGTAGTTGGTATTGAAGGAAACTTTGATGATGCACAGAGTGGAGTTAAGAAGATTTTCACTGATAAAGAGTTTATTAAAGAGATTAAAGACGATGGTGCAGTTTTTTCATCTGCAAACTCAATTAATATAGGAAGATTAGTACCTCAAGTCGTATATTATTTTTATGCTTATGCAAAAATGTGTTCAAGAGGCGAAATTAAGTTCGGAGAAAAAATAAATTTCGTAGTTCCAACAGGTAACTTTGGAAACATATTAGCAGCTTATTTTGCAAAGAATATGGGACTACCTATAAATAAGCTCATATGCGCTTCTAATGATAATAAGGTATTGTATGATTTCTTTGAAAGTGGCAGCTATGATAAAAATAGAGAATTTGTAACAACAATTTCACCTTCTATGGATATTTTAATTTCAAGTAACCTTGAAAGATTAATTTATCTTGTGTGTGATAGGGATTCTGGCAAGGTATCAAACTTTATGAAAGAACTTAATACTAAGGGTAAATACAATATAACAGACAGCATGAAGGAAAAACTTAAAGAGTTTTATGGAGGCTATGCAACAGAAGCTAAAACTAAATCAGCTATAAATAAGATGTATAATGAAAATAAATATTTAATAGATACTCATACAGCTGTAGCCTACAGTGTTTATGAGGACTATGTAAGAAATACTTCAGATATTACAAAAACCGTTATAGCATCAACTGCAAGTCCATATAAGTTTACTAATGCTGTTATGACATCACTTGATGACAAATACAGTAAATATGATGATTTTGAACTCATGGAGAAAATGAGTGAGATTATGAAATCAGATATACCTGCAGGAGTAAAGGGACTCAATAAAAGAGAAATTCTTCATAAGAATGTATGCAAAAAAGGTGAAATGAAAGAAATGGTTAGAAAGTTCTTGAAGTAACAGTGCGAAGTAACAGTATTTTAGAACATTAAATAAAACTCATAAGACTAAGCTCCAAATAATGAAAATACTAAGAAATTTTAATAACTCGCTGAAAAGAAGCTCAGACAAATTAAAATTACTAAGTCTTTTCATTATTTGGAGCTTAGTCTTATTGAGCTTTATTTAAATCGTTCTCAAAATACCGTTACTTCACATAGGATAAGGGCAAGGAAGATTTTCTTCCGCTCTGCTGCGGAAAATCTGGGCTAAAAATTTATTCGTGGCTAGATGTTTAATAACTCGCTGAAAAGAAGCTCAGACAAATTAAAATTACTAGGTATTTTCATTATTTGGAGCAAAGTCTTATTGAGTTTTATTTAAAATGTTCTCAAAATACTGTTACTTCGCATGGAGGGTATAAAGGCAAGGAAGATTTTCTTCCACATTGATGTGGAAAATCTGAATTAAAAGTTTATATAGGGCTAAACTTTTAAAATAATTCGCATATGATAAGAGCTTTTATATTGTACGAGATTTGTTAAAAACCTATTACCTGCTGACGGACGAAGTGATGTCAGCCTCCCACAAACTAATAATACCTCAAAAGCATTATTTACGCCTAAAATTCCGTATGCACGGAGGAATTTTTTCCTTGCTTTACTCTTAAAGAAAAATAACAGTGATTTGGGAACGATTTAAAAAAATTCTAATAAATCTTGATAAAAAAATCATAAAATACGTAGAGTTTTGAATTTGTTTGAATGTAAGTGAGTTATTCAAAACTCTTAGTATTTTATGATTTTGAATTAATAAATTAAAAGTTGTTAGCTTTAAATATTAAGATAGCCTGTATTTTATAAAGAAGGATAATGGGTCCTTGACCCAAACCCCAGTTATGATAAGATTCATAGAATTTTTTTAATGTTCTAAATCACTGTTATTTTTCTTTGTATTCGTCAAGAGCTTTTTGTAGTATAACCATTGAGTTCTGTATATCCTCTATACTTGTACAATATGAAAATCTTGCTTCATTTTTTCCAAGACCAGGTGTTGCGTAGAAGCCTGAAGCTGGGGCAAACATTACAGTTTCATTTTTGTATGAAAAATCTGTAAGAAGCCACTTAGCAAATTTATCTGAATCATCAACAGGAAGTTTTGCAAGTATATAAAATGCACCTTCTGGTTTACTACAAACAATTCCAGGTATGCTTGTAAGACCATCATACATAATATCTCTTCTTCTTTTGTATTCCATTTTAACATCCGTTATGTAGCTTCCCATAGTATTTATGAGATTTGCTGCAGCATATTGTTCAATGGTTGATACACAAAGTCTTGCCTGACACAATTTTAGTATTTCGTGAATTAATTCTTTATTTTTCGAAGCTACAAGTCCAATTCTAGCACCACAGGCACTGTAATGTTTGGATATGCTATCAACAAGTATAACTCTATCTAAAATATCCGTTAAATGTATACTTGAGGTATATGGAACATTTCCAAATATAAATTGTCTGTAAACCTCATCAGATATTATAAATAAGTCATATTCCTTTGCAATTTCACCAAGCATCTTCATTTCTTCATATGAATAAACAGTTCCAGTAGGATTACATGGATTTGAAAGCAATATACACTTAGTTTTATCTGTTATTTTTGAAACAATTTCTTCTTTAGGTGGAAGATGAAAGTTATTTTCTATTTTTGTTTCAAAAGGTACTATTTTTGCATCTGAAATTTGTGCAAAACCATTGTAATTAGAATAAAAGGGTTCAGGTGTCAGTATTTCGTCACCAGCATCGCAGGTTGCCATTATAGCAAATTGTATAGCTTCGCTGCCACCATGAGTTATCATTATTTCATCTTTATCAAAGTATATATTGGAATCAGATAAAGATCTTATAAAACTATCTATTAAAGTATCTATTCCCTGTGAAGCGGAATATTTAACTATTGTTTCATTGTAATTAGTAACACCCTGAAAAAATGTATCTGGTGTTTTTACGTCAGGTTGACCTATATTTAAATGATAAACTTTTATACCATTTTTTTCTGCAGCATCTGCGTAGGGACCTAATTTTCTAATTGGTGAAAAATCCATATTACATATTCTTTTTGAAAATTTCAATTTAACATCCCCCTTATCTAGCTATTAAATTCATTTGAAAATTTTTCTAGTAAATTATATTTTACGTTCCAGAGTTTTTTGGAAAGGTCGACATAATAAGTATGTGGATTTTCAAGTCTTAAGACTTCTGGCCAAAGCTTTTCTGTTTCTTCTTTAGCTATATCCCTTATTTTTAAAACTTCAGGATTTTCATATGTGAGTTTTCCTTTTTTAAATATTTGAACTCTTAGATTTTTCACGTAATAGTTAGTGAGTCTCTTCTTTTTCCAGGTATAAACAGGATTAAATATTTCAAGAGGTTTAGACTCATCAATAACCTCATCATTTAAGGTAATTAAATCTGCCAGAGCTTTATCTGTGTCTTTATCAAATATTCTATAGATTTTTTTAAAACCTGGATTTGTTATCTTTTCTTCATTTTCACTTATTTTAATTTTAGGTACTATAGTGCCGTCATCATTTTCAACAGCACAAAGCTTAAATACACCGCCAAATACGGGCTCTGAGCTTGCAGTTATTAATCTTTCACCAACACCGAAACTGTCAATGTTAGCACCTTGAAGAAGAACATCAGTTATTATATGCTCATCAAGAGAGTTTGAAATTACAATTTTAGCATCAGCATATCCTGCATCATCTAAGATTTTTCTGCATTTTTTTGTAAGGTAAGTGATATCACCACTATCAATCCTTATTCCGGCAGGTCGTATACCTTGAGGTTTTAAAACTTCATCAAAAACTTTTATGGCATTTGGAAGACCGGATTTTAAAACATTATAAGTATCTATTAAAAGAACACAATTATCGGGATATACTTCAGCCCAGGCTTTAAAAGCCTCATATTCATTATCAAATAATTGAATCCAGCTGTGAGCCATGGTTCCAACGGCATTTACACCGAACATTTCTTCCGATATAGTACATGCTGTTGAGCTGCATCCTCCGATTACAGCCGCTCTTGCACCATAAATTGCACCATCGTATCCTTGAGCCCTTCTAGAACCGAATTCCATAACAGGTCTTTTGCCAGCAGCTCTACAAATTCTATTTGATTTAGTTGCAATTAGTGTTTGATGGTTTATTGTTAAAAGTATCATAGTCTCAACAAATTGTGCCTGAATTGCAGGACCTCTTACTGTAACTAAAGGCTCATTTGGAAATACAGGATTTCCCTCAGGAACGGCCCATACATCGCATTCAAATTTGAAATTTGAAAGGTAATTAAGAAATTCTTCAGAAAATTGATGTTTACTTCTTAAATACTCTATATCATCTTTTGTGAATCTTAAATTTGAAAGGTATTCAGTGAGTTGTTGAACTCCTGCCATTATGCAGTAGCCGCCGTTATCAGGTACTCTTCTGAAGAACATATCAAAATAAGCTATTTTATTTCCAACTTTTTGATTTAAGTATCCATTTCCCATCGTCAGCTCATAAAAATCTACAAGCATGGTTAGATTTCTTTCATTTTTAATATCAAAATTTTTTTTGAATTCCATAAATATTTCCCCTATCATTATATGCTGTATTTTATGTGCTTATCTTTAAAGCTTTTATAAAATTATATATACTTAATGTATAATTTCACATTATAATTTATTCTAATACCATATTTAAATTATTACAATAGCTTTTGAATAGGTAATAGCATACCACTGCAAAAGTATTTTTATGCTGCACTGGTATAACTAATGCAAATGTGAGTATAATTTATAGGGAACCCAAAGCCAAACTTAATTTATGCATGTACCAAAATGCTAGCATCAAAGCATTATGGTACTTGCATAAATTATTAGTTGAGCGGGCTTCCCTAGTGGGAACCAAAGGCAAACTTGAAATCATATAAGAATGAAAAATGCTAGCATCAAAGCATTATGGTACATGTACAAATTGTTAGTTGAGGTTTATTCATCATCTAATAAGACGAAAAAGGTTGTAATCAGCTAAAGCTGAAGTGTGGTGCGTTTATACTAACCTATTAACGAGCGGAGCAAAGTTAATACATAGGGAACTAAGGTTATGAAGGAGAATTTTATACAATGGAATATAGATTGGATGACTATCAAGAAAAGGCAGTAACGACTGAGGCTAAAAATGCCATTGTTATTGCTGCGCCAGGAAGCGGTAAAACGAGTGTAATAATAAATAGAGTGGCATATTTAATCAATGAGAGAAAAGTTTCAACTGATAATATTATAGTAATAACTTTTACAAAAGCAGCTGCTGTTAATATGAAAAAAAGGTACATAAGCTATTTTAAGAATAAGCGAACTCCTTTTTTTGGAACATTTCATAGCTTATTTTATAAGATACTATCAAGATATAGGGGAAATATAAATATAATACAGGAAGTTCAAAAATACAATATAATCAAAGCTGTACTCATAAAATACATGGATGAAATAAATGATGATAAAGTTAGAGAAGTAATAAATGATATATCAAGTTTTAAAAATGGTAGTACATCAAGAGAGGAATTTAAAGCTAAAATAGACAGTAAGATATTTTTCGAATGCTTTGATAAATATGAGGAATACAAACTTCAGAATTCACTCATGGATTTTGATGACCTTCAATTGCAGGCTGTGGAGCTGTTCCAAAATAATTCAAGGCTCCTTGATGGCTACAGGAAATTATTTAAATATGTTCTTGTAGATGAATTTCAGGACTCTGATTCACTTCAAATACGTCTCTTAAAAATGTTTAGTGAAGAAAGCAGTATATATGCGGTTGGTGATGAGGATCAGTGCATATATTCGTTTAGAGGTTCAAGACCTGATTGTATGGTAGATTTTGATAAAATATTTCACAGTGGCAAAAAGTTTTTCTTAAATACTAACTATAGAAGCACAAATAATATAGTTAAAATTTCTAAGTATCTAATAGAAAATAATAAAAAAAGAAATCTAAAAAATATAACTGCGTATAATCACGGTGATGGAAATATATCTATAATAAATAGTCAAAATGAAAATGTTCAAGCTGATAAAATAACAATGGAAATACAAAAATTAAGGGAAGTATCAGGTTATAAATATTCAGACAATGCTATTTTATATAGAACTAATGTGGAAAGCAGAAGTTTAATTGATAGTTTCATAAGAAAGAGCATTCCCTTTAAATTTCTAGATAGAGAATACAATTTTTTTGAACATTTCATATGTAAGGATATTGCAGCTTATTTGAGATTGAGTGTAGATGGTTTTGATAGACAAAGTTTTCTTAGAATAATAAATAGACCCTTTAGATACATAAGCAAAATAAATCTTCAGAAGGTAAAAAATTATAGATATAAGGAAAATGTTTTTGACATACTTAAAAATATAGAGGACCTTCCGATATTTCAAATTAAGGACATTGAAAAACTTCAAAAGAAAGTAGAATCATTAAACAAAATGTCATTATTAAGTGCTGTACAGCTTGTAATTTCTGATTTGGGATATGGAGAGTACATTCAAGATTATTGCAAGAAGAGAAGTATGGATGTAGAAGAAATGATGGACATAATACAGGAATTTAAAAGCTCATGTGATGGCTACAACAGCATAATGATGTTCCTTGCACATATAGAAGAGGTCAAGGAAAAAATAAAAGAAAATAAATTTGATAATAATAGGGACACGGTACTGCTGAGCACTATTCACGGTGTAAAGGGAATGGAGTTTAAAAATGTTTTTATAATAAACTGTGACGAGGAAAATATACCGCACAAAAACAGCATTCCAGATAACATAGAAGAGGAGAGAAGACTTTTTTATGTTGGAATTACCCGGGCAATAGAAAATTTATGGATTTCCATTACAAATGAACTTAAAGGCTGTGTACGTAAACCTTCGAGATTTATAAAGGAATGCAATCTTAAATTAAATGATTTTGAAGGAAAATATAAAAAAGGGGATAAGGTTGAGCATGTTTCCTTTGGCGTAGGGGAAATTTTAAGCATTGATGATGATGTGACTGAAATAAAGTTTAAGGATGATGTTAGGAAGTTTGATACCAGCGTGCTTTTGAATTGTAAGCTTATGAAAAGGTGGGAGTAACTATGAATTATATAATATACGATTTAGAATTTAATCAAAAGTATTTAGATTCTACCGACACTGAATCCAATAATGCTTTAAGTTTGCCTTTTGAAATTATTCAAATTGGAGCATTAAAGCTTAACGAAAGCTTTGAAACAGTTTCTAAATTTAATGCTCTCATTAAACCTACTGTTTATCCTAGCATTCATCCTTATGTAGAAAGCTTAACAAAAATAACTAATGACAAAGTTAGTTCCTGCAAAAGCTTTGTGCCTGTTTATGAAGATTTTTTGCAATTTATTGATAAAGATGAAGCAATATTATGTGTTTGGGGAACAGGTGATATTAAAGAACTTCTAAGAAATATAAAATTTTATAATTTATCAATTTCACCAATTCCTAAACTCTGCATTGATGTTCAAAAGTATGCTTCAAAATATTTTAATACACCTAATAAATCTAGAATTGGTTTAAAAAACGCCGTAGAGCTTTTAAATATGCCTGATAATGGTGAATTTCATAATGCTTTTAATGATGCTTATTATACCGCAGAAGTTTTCAAGCATATTTATGATGATACTATAAAACCTAGTATCTACGAACTTAATTTTAACAAAAGAGTTACAAAGCCTAAAGGAAAAATTGATACAGCTGCCTTAATAAATCAGTTTGAAAAAATGTATGATAGAGAAATGTCAGAAGAAGAGAAATCCATAATAAAGCTTGCTTATATAATGGGAAAAACTGGACAGTTTATGGACAAATAAAATGAACTAGATGAATTAAGTAGGTTAGTTCATTTGTACTTATATATGGTTTTGTAAACATGAATAGTTCATTATATTGTGACAAAAATATTATATGATATTTATAAGGTGATTTACCCTTTAATATCTAGAGGTGCTATTATAACTTTGTTTCTACCTTGTTCCTTAGCTCGATAGATAGCAGCATCTGCAGCTTTATATGAATCATTAAAAGAGTTTGAAAAATTATCTTTTAATATAGATATTCCAAAACTTGCAGTTATCTGTATTTGAAATTTTTCAGTTATTATAACTTTATTTTGAACGGTTAACCTAATATTGTCAGCTAACTCATAAGCTTCATCAATTGAAGTTTCAAAAAGAAATATAAGAAACTCTTCACCTCCCCAGCGAGTAGCTAAATCATTAGCTTTTATATGATTCATTAAAATATGACTTAATTCCTTAAGCACAATGTCTCCTACTGGATGACCTAATTTATTGTTTACATATTTAAAATGATCAATATCTACTAGAATAAGTGCTGACTTATTTTTGTTCTCAGCAATAATCTTCATTTTTTTGCAACGCGAGTTCCAAAACTCCTTCAATTTAAAAGCCTTGTTGAAGGATCATGATTTGACATATAGTCTAATTTTAAGTTGGTTTTTTCTAAAATTAGATTTTTAGCTATTGCATCATAATGATAATTATAAATTACTGTTGAAAGTAAAATTGCTGTTAAAAAGAAAATTAATCCGTTTATACCATTAGAAATCAGCAAATAAACATTATGTTGTACTATTAGTTCACCTAAATAAATTAAAAATGGAAACAGATATACAGCTAAATTTAATGGGAAACTTAGTAATATAACACCGCTTTAGTTTTATTCTTCCTAGTTTTAATAAAATTCATGCATATTATTAATAAGAATGATAATATTTGTGCTTAATTAAGCTATTTTGTTTCTAAAAAACTTTGATTTATCTGCTTTACCAAAAACCAAAAACCTATAACCTAGGAAGTTAACTACTTGCGCTAATACCATGGAGAGTATTTTAGCTAAAAATGAATTTATAGATTTATTACCCATTAATACACTGAGGACTATTAAACTTACTCCTAAAGAAGCGGAATTAACAACAATAAATTGTACTATTTCACTTGTCGTTTTTTTCTTTTGCCTGGTGTCAGTGAAAGTCCAAAATTTGTTACATAGATAGCTGTTTAAAGTTCCACCCCCATATGATACTACTTGACTTGTAACATAATTTACTCCTAATAAACTATTTAAAACCGAAAATAATATAAAATCTATTAAAGTATTCAAGCATCCAACACAGCTGAATTTTGTGAGATGTTTAGTTTTCTTACTATTTATAAGGGAAGCACAAAAATTTTTTATATTAGTCATAGCAATCACCCCTTCAAATTATTTACTATATATAAATCAATTTTTTATTGTAAGTAAATCATAACAATAAAATGAGGGATAAATAACATATAAGTATGTTAAATTTATGTGATTTGTAAGCTAAATGTTAAAACATTAATGATATAAATTTTTGTAAACATATTTAAATTAGAAACTTTATTGAATAATTTTGGTCAGTATTATATAATTTTAGTAGATGAATGTGGAATATAAGTTAAAAGTGTCAGGTTTTGATTGGTTTTTTTTCGTTTTAGAAGAAAGACCTTATATTTTACTTGGATTTTTAACTTAAAAGGGTTAATTAAAATTTTGAATAAGAGGTAGGATTAATGTCAATAAATATTAATTTAGATGATTTAATATTTTCACTTGATATAGGAACTAGAACAGTTATAGGAACTGTTGGTTCTATAAAAGATAAAAAGTTTAATGTCATTTCAGAAAAGTATACTGAACATGAAGAAAGAGCCATGGTTGATGGTCAGATTCATGATATAAATCTTGTTGCACGAGCAGTAAATAAAGTGAAAAATGAGCTTGAAGAGGAACTTGGCTTTAAGTTAAAAGATGTAGCAATAGCAGCAGCAGGTAGATTTTTACGAACAGCTTCTGTAAAATCAGAAACAAGTATAGATGAAGATAAGGAAATTGATAAGGATATTATAAGAAGTCTAGAACTAACGGCAGTAAGAAAAGCTCAAGATGAAGTAAATAAGGATACTGAGGGTAAGTTATACTGTGTTGGTTATAGTGTTAAAAACTATTTCCTAAATGGATATGCTATATCAAATTTGCTTTCGCATAAAGGAGAATCAATAGCTGCAGAGGTAATAGCTACATTTCTGCCAAGATCTATAGTTGAAAGTCTTTATTCTGTTATGGCTAAGGTCAATTTAAATGTAAAAAGTCTTACACTTGAGCCTATAGCAGCAATGGAAGCAGCAGTACCAAAGAATTTAAGGCTTCTTAACATAGCACTTGTAGATGTTGGAGCAGGAACTTCTGATATAGCTATAAGTTCTAAGGATACTATAAGTGCTTATGGCATGGTTCCGTTTGCAGGGGATGAAATAACAGAAGTAATAGCTCAAAATTATCTTGTGGATTTTAACACGGCAGAAGGTATAAAGAGAAACTGTACGGCTAAAGATGAAATTACGTATACAGATGTTCTTGGAATGGAAAATACAATAAAATGTGAAGAAATAATAAAGCTTATAAAACCGACTGCTCAAAAATTAGCAGAAGAGGTAGCAAGTAAGATAGTAGAATTAAATGGAGACAAAGCACCTAATGCAGTATTTCTGGTAGGTGGGGGAGCACATACGCCTATGCTTAAAGAGCTTTTGGCAGAAAAGCTAAATATGCCTCCTCAGAGATTAGCCATAAAGGGCCGTGAATCTGTAGTTGATTGTGTATGCAAGGATAACTCTCTTGGAAGCACAGGAGTTACAGTACTTGGTATAGCGCTTGTAGCTATAAGGAGATTTGGAAATGATTTTATAGATGTTATTTTAAATGATAATATAATAAGTATTTTTAATGCAAGTGTTCATACAGTAAAAGACGTAGTAGTTCAAGCGGGAGTAAATCCAAAACTTCTTATAGGAAGAAATGGTAAGAATGTTAGATTTACTTTAAATGGAGTTAAGAGAGTTGCATTTGGAACTGTTGCTAAAAATGCTGAAATTAGGATAAATGGGTTTATAGCCAATATAGATGCTGAAGTAAAAGAAAGCGATAAGATAGAGATAAAATACGCTGAGAATGGTGTAGATGCAGCACCACTAATAAAGGATTACGTTAAAAACTTATTTAGTTTAGGATTCTTTATTGATGATGAAGTTGTGAACTTAGATCCTATATTTATAATAAATGGTAACAAGGTAAGTATAGATACAGAAATTTCAGAAGGTGATGAGGTTGAAACAGTTTATCCTTCTACAATATTAGATTATATAAAATATGTTGATAATGACCTTAATAAAAATTATTATATTAATGGCAGGCAGCTTAACGAAAATTATAACATAAAAGAGGGAGACAAAATATATACTAAATTGAAAGAGATTTCTGATGAGACTTCTGATGATAGTAATAGTGAAAAGGATGAAGAAATTCATGAAAATGAAGAAGTACATGAGACAGAAGAAACAGAAGAACTTGTTAAAGATATGGAGAATTCAAACAAGGAAATTGAAATTCCAGAAAAAGTAGAAAATGAAAATAGCATTGTGGTAGTTGTAAATGATAATCCAATAAAGATGACTGGAAAAGACAAGTTTAAATTTGTGGATATATTTGATTATTTCCCATTTGATTTAACCAGTGTAAAAGGCAATCTTGTGCTAAAGTTAAATGGAGGAAAGGTTGAATTTTTCGATGAGTTACATGATAAAGATGTAATTGAAGTCAGATGGGAATAATAGTATAACCATGTGAGAAAGGAAAATGAAATGAATTATATAGAGGAAGCTAAAAAAATATATGATGAATTAGTTGAGAGAAGAAGAGATTTTCATGAGCATCCTGAACTGGGATTTGAACTTCAAAGGACCAGTGGTAAGGTAAAAGAGTTTTTGAAAAGTGAAGGAATAGAATATTATGAAACTGCAAAAACTGGTATATGTGCTATTATAAGAGGAAAGAACACAGGAAAAACTGTTGGGTTAAGAGCAGATATGGATGCACTTCCACTTATGGAAAACAGTGAAAACAGATCATATTGTTCAAAAAATGCAGGTAAAATGCATGCATGTGGACATGATGCACATACCACAATTTTAATGGGAACTGCTAAAATCTTAAATAGTATGAAGGATGAACTTTGGGGTAATGTGAAGCTTTTTTTTGAGCCAGCAGAAGAAACTACAGGTGGAGCTCCTGTCATGATTTCAGAAGGTGTTCTTGAAAATCCTCATGTTGATGCTATCATAGGTCTTCATGTTTCAGAAGATATAGAGTGTGGGAAAATTGGAATAAAAAAAGGTGTAGTAAATGCAGCATCCAATCCTTTTCAAATAAAAATAAAAGGTAAGGGTACTCATGGTGCACATCCTAATGCAGGTGTTGATCCTATTGTTGCAGCTTGCAATATAGTAAATATGCTTCAAACTCTTGTAAGTCGTGAAATTTCACCTGTAAATCCTTCTGTTTTAACTATAGGTTATATTCATGGAGGTACTACTGCAGAAAATGTAATACCTGAGGAAGCTAAAATAGGCGGAATAATAAGGACTATGAAAAAAGAAGACAGGGAATTTGCAAAGAAGAGATTAAAGGAAATAGTAAATGGAGCTGCAAATGCTATGAGAGCAAAAGCTGAGATAAATATAGATGAGAGTTATCCATGTCTTTATAATGATGATACTATGTTTAATATGTTTAAAGGATTTGCTTCAAAGGTGTTAGGAGAAGAAAATGTAGTGCTTTTAGATGATCCTAGTATGGGTGTTGAAAGTTTTGCGTATTTTTCTATGGAAAGACCATCAGTTTTTTATTATCTTGGTTCAAGAAATGAAGATAAGGGAATAGTAAATCCAGCACATGGAAGCCTGTTTGATATAGATGAAGAATGTCTTCCTATAGGTGTGGCACTTCAGTGTAAAGCTGCAGCGGAAACTTTGAGAAAATTAGCAGATAAATAAATTCACAGGAGGAAATAATGAAGATAGTTATAGGACCAAATGAAGCAGGACAGAGAGTTGATAAATTCATACGAAAATGGCTTAAGGATGTTCCACTAAGTGCTATATATAAAGCATTCAGAAAAGGTGACGTCAGGATTAATGATTCAAAATGCAAAAAGGAAAATTACAGCCTTGAAGAAGGAGATATACTTGAAATAAAGTACATAAAATCAGAGAATAAAAAGAAAAAATTTGTGAGAATTGAAAACAACTTCAAAGTTGTATACGAGGATGAAAATATGCTGCTTGTTGAAAAGTGGCCTGGAGTTTTAGTACATTCAGATAAAGAAAAAAATTCTCCAACCCTTACAGACTATGTTTTATCGTATTTATATGACAAGGGGGATTATGCTCCTGAGAATGAAGTTACTTTTACACCATCACCATGTAATAGACTTGATAGAAATACTTCTGGTATAGTAATATATGGTAAAAATTTTGAAGCTTTAAAAGATTTAAATGAGATGATAAGGGAAAGAAGAATAAATAAATTTTATCTTGCAATTGTAAAAGGTAAGATAAAGGATGGAATTTATGAGGCTTATATAAAAAAGAATACAACATCTAACAAATCAAAAATATTTGATAAATTTGTAGAGGGAAGTAAGAAAGTTTCTATGTCAGTTAAACTAATAGAAACCTGTGGAAGTTTTTCATTTATAGAAATTGAACTTTTAACAGGCAGAAGTCATCAATTGAGGTCACATTTAAGTCATTTAGGTAATCCAATTTTAGGTGATCCTAAGTATGGTAATAAGGATGTTAACAATTATTTTGAAAATAAGTTTGGTTTAAATTATCAATTTTTGTATGCATACAAACTTATATTTAGAAATTGTCCTGAAAAGTTAAACTACATGGAAAATAAAACTATAGCAGAAGCTCTTCCACCTATATTTAAAAAAGTAAAAAAGGATGTATTTAAATTTTAAGGAGTAAGTCTTATGAAGAAACAATCTACCTCTAAAGGGTTCGCAGTACTTTCCATGGGAACTATTGTAAGTAAATTATTATCGTTACTCTATGTTCCACTTTTAACTAAAATACTTGGTGGTTCCACATCTGTTGGGATATATAGTGTTTCGTATCAAATTTATGCATTTGTATATGTGCTTACAAATGCAGGTGTGCCGGTAGCTATTTCTAAATTGGTTTCAGAATTTGTAGCTACAAAAAACTACAAGGATGCCAATAAAAGTTTCAAAATGTGCAGAGCTATTCTTATAACTTTGGGACTTGTAATGGGACTAATCATGTTTGTATTTGCAAAATATATTGCAGTAGCAATGAAATTTCCACAGGCAAAGCTTTCGGTTATGGCTTTGAGTCCTGCAATTTTGTTTACGTCAATATCGTCTACATATAGAGGCTACTTTCAGGGAAATGGCAATATGGTACCTACAGCTGTTTCTCAGGTATTGGAGCAGTTTTTTAATACTATATTTTCTTTAGCATTTGCAGCACTGCTTCTTAAAAATGGTGTTGAACAGGCTTGTGCAGGTGCTACTGTTGGTACAACATTAGGTGCTTTTGTCTCGGCTTTATATTTAATAATAACTTATGGGATGGATAGAAGAAATGGTATAGGCAGAACAAATCCAGAAGGAGTTAGAAGAAGATCAAGCAGGGCAATATTAAATAGAATTGCTAATTATGCGTTCCCAATAACAGTTTGCATTGGCATGCAGAATTTAGGAAACCTATTGGATACTACAAACACTAAAGCGAGACTTCTTATAGCAGGAATTCAAGACTATAAGGCTACAGGTCTTGTTGGAAGTTTGGCACAGTATCAGACACTTATAAATGTGCCCATAGCAGTTTTAAGTGCACTTGCGGTAGCAATTTTACCAGCAATTTCAGCGGCAGTGGCGGTTAGAGACAGAAAAAAAGTAGCAGGTAAAATAAATTATGCTTTTAGGCTATGTTTTGTTATAGCGATTCCTTCAGCAGTAGGTCTATCTATTTTAAGTAAACCAATTTATAAGTTTATCTATTCAAATTCATTGTCAGGATATAAGATTATGCTCATGGGCGCGGAGGTTTTAATATTTATGTGTTTACTTCAGGTTCAGACAAGCATACTGCAGGGAGCAGGTAAATTATATTCCGTTACACTGTACTCTATAATAGGTATAGTGGTTAAAATATCAACTAATTATATTTTAGTTGCAAATTCAAAGATAAATATATATGGTACTATAATTGGAAGTATCTTAGGTTTTAGTACGACTATACTGCTAAATTATTTACTTATGAAAAAATCTATGCATCATGTAAAATTTCATATGTTCAGATTTATTAAAAAGCCTCTTTTTGCATCTATTTTCATGGGAGGGGCCGCTTATGGTGTATATTATATTTTGAATTTTTCTATAGGATATGTACTTAAAGTTCAATATCTTGTTAATTTAATAGCGCTAATGGTTGCAATGTTAGCTGCGGTTGTAGTATATGGCATTGTCTTAGTATTTATAGGAGGCATAAGGAAGAGAGATATGGAATCTATGCCAAGTAAATTAAAAAGACATATACCGAATAGAATAATGAATATGATGAGGGAATAAAGTCAAAATATTGACTCAGACATGAAATTAATATTAAAGAATTTCTATGCTTGAGTTAATATTATTTTTTGTCATTTCTAGATTAGTGCTATAAGTAATAATAAAATATTGTTTATTAATCATAAATGTTATACTATATGCTTATGCTGACTAGTCATTATAAACAACATAAATGGGGGGAATTATGAACAAAACTAAAGAGGATATATTTGGCGCTGCCATTAAAGTTTTTTCTTGTAACGGTTACGATAGAGCAACTATGGATGATATAGCATCTAATGCTGGAGTTTCTAAGGGAACACTTTATTATTATTTTAAAAGTAAGGAAGAGATATTTAAATACGCTATATCAGAGAGCATAAAGTTTATAAGAAAAAATATAAAAAAAACAATCAATGGAGACGAAAAATCTTTAGATAAATTAATGTCTTTATGTAAAAATCAAGTAGTTATGTTATGTGAGAATAAAAATTTCTTTAATGTAATTATGAGTCAAGTGTGGGGACATGAACGCAGGCAGGAAGAACTCAGGCAAGTGATAGAAAGTTATATAATTGAAATACAAAAAAGTTTAAAAGAAGCTATGGATGAGGGAATTATAAAGAAAGGTGAAACTAAGTTTTTAGCATACACTTTTTTGGGCATTTTGTGTTCTGAAGCAGTATATGAACTTGTGAATGGTAATGAAAATAATGACATTGATATTATTGTAGAAAGTATAACTAAATATGTTTTACGAGGAATAATAAATATATAGTTTTAATTTTTAAGAGAGGCGGAGAAAAAATAGTCTTTCATTTAAGCTAGGTAAAGCAATATTATTTTGCATTATTTTAATTTATTTTTGATTTTTGCAATAAGGAAAGTGAATAAAGAAAAACCAACTAACATTATAATGGATGCTTTTACTAATACTAATCTGTTTGGAATGATATTATTTAATATACTGAGCACAAGATATATAAGTACGCACATCAAAAAATCTATAAATATATCTATAAAATAAAAGTGTATATAGAAATCTTTTCTAATGTCTTTCATATTGAGGTAATATCCAGTAACTCCTGTTACAAAAAGGGTTATTGCATATCCATAAATATTTATTGCACGTATTCCAGTTAAGGCATAAAGTAAAACAAGTTCTTCTACAGACACTATAAGAGAATTTATAAGCAATTTATTTTGTTTGCCAAGACCGCTTAAAATGGCAAAAGTTGAAGCTGAAGCATAGGAAATTGGCATAGATATAGCTGAGGCTGCTATGTAATAACCTAAATCATTTCTATCAAAAAATACTTTTCCAAGCAGATTAGGTATACTTAAGCATACAAGTAAGGTAATTGTGCCGAGAAAAAATGATATTTTTAAAACTTCACCAATTCTTTTTTCTATGCTGTAGTAATCTCTTATGTTCAAATTTTGAGAAATTTCAGGAACTAGAACTGTTGCCATAGAATAAATAATTACAATTGGAAAATATGTTATATTTAATGCCATTCCAGAAAATTTACCTATTATGGACAATGCCTCGCTGTGCAAAAAACCAGCGTGTACAAGTCTTACTGGAAGTATGAGTGTTGAAGCAGCAGCAAGTAATGATGATACAAATCCGTTTACGCAAAGTGGTAATGAAACTGAAAATACATCAAAAATAATTTGACCTTTACTTTCAATAATTGAACTAGAGAGTCCAAATTTTTTTTTGTATAATAAAAATACTAAATAAAGGGCAACTAAACTTATAAATTCTCCAAAACTTAGAACAGCATAAACAGCTGTAACTGTACTTGAAATTGTTTTAAGCATTAGTATAGTTATTACGGCAAGGACAATGCCAACTCTAGCGGCCTTTTCAAGTATGTCTATGTATGCTGGTATTTTTGCTTTTGAAATACCATAAAAATATCCTTTAAGAATAGATGATAATGTTATGAAAATTAATGCCGGGCAAACAACTTCAAGTGAATATAGAGCACGCATGTCTTTTATAAAAGATCTTGCTATAAAGTTTGAACTAAAAAACATAACAAGACTTATAAATAATGACCAAATAAAGCTGAATAGAGAACAAATTTTAACAAGTGAATTCATATTAGAATAATCACTTTTACTTGATAGCATGGCTACTTTTCTTGATACAGCTATATTAAGACCGCCGCATACTATACAGCAAAATAAGTCATAAACAGGCATGATTAATTGGTATAATCCAACACCTTCTGCACCCAGCTTTTCTGACAAAATTACTGAAAATATAAATTTTAATATTCCTGTTGCAAAATTTGATATGGTTAATACTATTGTATCCTTATAAAAACTATCTAATTTCATACTTCTCTCCGCAAAATTATTATTACAGATAATACTTATGTATACCTTTATAAAATATATACCAAAAATCTAATGAATATAGTTTGTTATTATTAATATATTAAATATGAGAGAATTTAATTTAGGCATTTTAAGTGCCTTACGGGAGGATAGAGTGAAAAGAATCATTAGGTTTTTTATATTTGTTATTTTTATATTTGCAGCGGTTGGAATTACACATTCATATATACATAGTGATTACACTGTTAAATGTAAAAATAATATAAAGTATCAAATAAAATTTAAAGGTATTAGGGATGCAGTAGATTTTGCTAAGGATGAAAATAAAAACTTTTATATAGCTTATAAAAATAAGATACAAGCTGTATATAGTAATGGAAAAACTTCAGTTATAGTAAATAATATTAGTGAAAATATAATGTGTTTAGTGTATCATAATAATAAGCTATACTTTTCCTCAGGCCACGATGTATATTGCTATGATTTAGAGAAGAAAAAATTAGTGAAGATAATAAATAATATACCTAATTTTGGAGATTATAAAAATGTACAGTTATTAGCTACTGATAAGTACCTGTATATTTCTATAGGCTCAGTCACTAATAATGGAGTTGTAGGAAAGGATAATAAATGGATTGATGAAAATCCATATAGTTTTGATGTAACACCTAAAAATATTACACTTAAAGGAATAAATTTTGGGTCCGGAAATACTGGAGCTTTTGTTTCATATAAAACTCCTAATATAAAAGGGCAGATAATACCAGGACATTTTCCGGGAAATAGTTCCATTATAATATACAACATAAAAACTGATGCTGCGGAAACTTTTGCATGGGGCATAAGAAATGTAACAGGTATGGATTTTAATAACAGGGGCAAAATAATAGCAGCTGTAGGAGGTATGGAAGATAGAGGCAGTAGGCCTGTTAAAGGGGACAGTGACTATATTTATGAAATAGGTAAAGGGAAATGGTATGGATGGCCGGATTACAGCGGTGGTGATCCAATTGATTCTCCTAAATTTAAAAATAGAAATAAAAGAATACTCGACAAAGTACCGAATATAAATCCGCCAGCACCTATTTATGAATATGATAAAGTTGGTGCTTTAGATACACTAGCAGTAGATAAAAATGGATTTTTAGGGATAAAAGATAGTGTTTTTGTATATGATAAAACTGACAATTGTATATTAAGAATGTATGGAAGTGAAGATGAAAGAGACATAGTCTTTACTCATAAGTCACTAATTAAATCTATTCATGTCTTTCATGATGGTATGTATGCTCTGGATTCTAGGGAGGGATGTTTACTTCAGTTTTATAAAGAAAGCTCTGAAAAAAATGTCTTAGTAGATAAGAAAATTGTGTATTCATTAATATGTATAATGGGAGTATCGGCTGCAATCATACTGATATTTGGACTTAAGAAAAATTAGGGGGGAAAATATGAAGAAAAACTTTGAAAATACTTATGGTAAAACTGTTAGAGGAATATTTTTAGTAATAAATCCTGTTAAAAAGAAGATAATAAAGACTACATGTGTTATTCATAAATATATAAATTCACTTGCAATTGAAATACTAAAAAATAAAAAACTTGAAAATCAGTATAGGTTTTTTAGTGACAATATTGACGAAATAAATAAGGGCACTGTTTGGGCAGATCAAGATTTTAAATCCACAAATCACTTTTTTGATTTTCAGAAGGGAAGGGGCTTATACGGTTTTTCTAATGCTGTTGTGGAAAGCCAAAAGTATTATAATATGTCAATATGTTATCTAAAGGCAGGAGATAAGCGAAAGTCGCTATTTTATTTTGGTGCGGCTTGTCATATAATTCAAGATTCTACGGTTCCACAGCATGTTAATAACAGACTTTTAAAAAAACATAGAAACTTTGAAATGTGGATTATCCAAAAATTTTTGTCAGGTTATAGATTTATGAAAGCAGATGAGTTAATTAGAAGTGACAGTATGAAGGATTATATTAGAAAGAATGCTATGGTAGCTAATAAGGTATACAACAAATATGCTGAAGTGAGAGACAAGGATAGTAGGTATCTTACAATATCTAATTATATAATATATCAGGCTCAAATGAGTACAGCTGGTCTTATGATGGATTATTATGAAATATATGAAGCTGTATGTAAAAAGGATTCTTATTCTAAAATGGTAATGTAATTATACTTGGAGTTTTACATTTTTAAAAGGTAGATTTTTTAGGTGAAGCGGCGGAAAATCATCTATTTGTACGATAGTATTCCGTAGGTACGGATGAATAGTTTCATTACTTTACTTTTTAAATCTAAGTGACAGTACTTCAGAGCGATTGAAAAAAATTTTAATAAATCTTGGTGAAAAAAGCATAAAATACTTAGAGTTTTAAATTTGTTTGAACTGCGTGAGTTATTGAAAACTCTTAGGATTTTATGCTTTTTTCATCTTAGATTTATAAAATTTTTTTAATGTTCTGAAATACTGTCACTTAGATTTATGTAATATTTTTGCGAATAAATAATATCTATAAATATATGAGAAAAATTATTTAGGGGGTATATCTATGGATAAATTATTTATTAATCTTGAAAATGAGGTTCTTCATGGAAATGTTTTAGATGTTGGCAGTGATAATTATGGAATAGTGTATGAGTTATGTAAAGAAAATAGTGATAGTATAGATGTAAACTATGTTTCAGGAAAAAATCAAAAAGACTACATAAATAAAGATGCTTATGACAATTGTGTTTGTTTTTTTGCACTTAAAGATTTAAAATTAGATAGAGATAAAAATAAGTTTTTTTTGGACATGTATAATTTCATGAAAGATAATGCTGTAATTTATCTGTGGGATATGGATAAAGCAATGTTTAAAACCTTCAGAAAAAGTATAAGAATAGTCTTACCAGAAATGAAGATAAAAGATATACAAGTCAACGATTTTAATATATTAGTTGATAATTCCTGCAGTAAAATTTGCAATATGATGAAAAAATATTTTAAAATTATAGATGTAAAATGTTCTGACGACATATATTACATAAAGGCACAGAAAGAGGAAGGTAAAGTTAATGAAAAAAGTACTTCTTACAGCGATAAATTCTCAATTTATACACAGCAATTTGGCAGTGAGATATTTAAAGGCCTATACAGAAGATTTGGACTTAGAAATAAAAATAAGGGAGTTTTCTATTAACGATAGGATAGAAAGAGTATTTGAGCAAATAATGCATGAAAAACCGGATATTGTAGCATTCTCATGCTATATTTGGAATGGTGAGTATGTTGATAAATTGGGTACTTTAATAAAAAAAGTAGATGAAAACATACAAATACTTTATGGAGGTCCAGAAGTATCATTTGATTGCAGAAAGTTTTTACTGAATAGTGTAGGTGACTTTCTAATAGAAGGTGAAGGCGAAGAGACTTTTAGAGAATTTCTTAAGTGGAAGCTTCAAAATGGATTTTATAGAAGAGACATTTTGATAAAGGGCTTATACAGTAAAACACAAAATAATGAAATACTCTTTGGCGGGGAAAGAGAAGCTATGGATATGAATACTTTGGTTTTTCCATATAAGGAGGATGATGATTTATCAAATAAAATAGTGTATTATGAGTCTTCAAGAGGATGTCCATTTAATTGCAAGTATTGTCTTTCTTCAACAATAAAAGGTGTGTATTTTTTAGATGTTAATAGAGTTAAAAAAGAGCTTAAGTTTTTTGTGGATAAAAAGGTGACAATAGTTAAATTTGTTGATAGAACTTTTAATGCTAATCCTAAGTTTGCCATGGAGATATGGAAATATTTAATGGAACTTGATACGGAAACTGTATTTCACTTCGAGATAACAGCAGATATTGTAACAGAAGAAGAAATAGAGCTTTTAAAACATGCGCCTAAAGGTAGATTTCAATTTGAGGTCGGTGTTCAGTCTACAAATAATCAGGTACTTAGAAATGTAAATAGGTTTATAGAATTTAAGGATATAAAGAAAATAGTAATGGCAATAAAAGAAGGAAATAACATAAATCAGCATTTAGATTTAATAGTTGGGCTTCCTGGTGAGGATTTTGAGTCATTTAGAAATTCTTTTAATGATGTTTATTCTATAAAGCCTGAAAAGCTTCAAGTTGGATTTTTAAAGCTTTTAAAAGGTTCTTCAATGAGACAAGAAGCAGAAAAATGGGGCATGTCATATTCTCCATATCATCCTTATGAAATTTTGAAAACTAGGGATATGAATTTCTATGAAATAATGAAATTAAAGCGTGTAGATGCAGTGGTAGATAAATACTATAATACTGGTAAGTTTAACAATATAATTAAATTTATGATTTCAAAGTTTGATAATCCGTTTGACTTTTATTATGCACTTTCTAAGTATTTTTATGACAAAGGTTATTTCTATAGGAATATATCTTCTGCCAATTATTACAAAGTATTTCTTGATTTTAATTCGGAAATTTTGCATGAGGATAATTCTGTTTTAGAAGAAATAGTAAAGTTTGATTACCTGAAATTTAATAAGAGAAGCTGGCTTCCTCCATTTTTACATAGATTAAATGTAAAAGAAGAGGAGCAGGAAATAAAGGAGAAACTAAAAGAACAGAATAAATTTGATAAGCATATTCACATAGAAAAGTTTAATATTGATATTAATAAATACATAAATGACGGCAAGGTTGAAACTAAAGAAATGTATTATATTTTTGAATAAGAAAAAAGCAATAAAACTATTCTCTGGGTTTGCAGAGAATAGTTTTGTTGCTTTAGTTTGATTCTTTATCTAGAACATATCCATAGGCATTAATACGACCATCTTCATTTTCAAGATATACTCCTTGAATTTCTGGAGCAAAGCCAGGAAATTCATTTATGCCGTCTCTTAATATCAAGAAATATTTTTGAACTACTGTGTTCCACCTTTCGCCTGGAGCAACGCAGAAAACTCCTGGTGGATATGGAAGAGCACCTTCTAAGGCTATTTCGCCTACAATGTTTTCTATATTAACAAGTTTAGTGTTATTTCTTATTAGCTCCCAGTTAGCTTCTTGAGGAGTAATTGCCTGCTCTGGGAATGAAGCTGCTCTAAATAACTTCTTTTGATAAGTTTTTGCATCATTCTTCTTATAAAAATTATGCATTTCCTGACATAACCTTTTAATTGTATATCCTTTATAGCGCTCTGAATATTTATTATAAAGATGCGGCAGTGCTTTGCTTAAAGGAGTATCATTTTTTATAACTTGTTCAAATTTAACTAGTGAAGATAAAAGTCTATCCATTTTTTCTGGACTTTCTGCCGGTGTCAGTAGAAATAATATAGAATTTAAATCATTTTTTTCTGGTACAATTCCATGTTCTCTTAAGTAACTTGCAAGTATAGTGGCGGGAATACCAAAATCTTCATATTCACCAGTCTCTACATTGATTCCAGGTGTTGTTAACATAAATTTATTAGGATCAACAAAGTATTGATCTTTACCATAGCCCTCAAATGAGTGCCACTTTTCACCTGGACGAAACTTGAAAAATTCAATGTTATTAGAAATTTCTTCTGTATCATAATCTTGCCACTTCTTTCCATTAACAACTGGTGGAATAAATGGCTTTAGAAGCGAGCAATTTCTTAAAACTGATTTTCTGGCTTCAATTCCAAGCTTTACACAATCTAACCATAAGCGCTTACCAGCTTCGCCTTCCTGCATCCTTGCATTAATGTCAAGTGCAGAGAACAATGGGTAGAATGGGCTGGTAGAAGCGTGCAGCATATATGAATTATTAAGCCTTTTATGATCAACGTAACGTTTTTGACCTCTAATATGCTTATCTTTTTTATGAATTTGTGATGCCTGGGAGAATCCAGCCTGCTGTTTATGAACAGATTGCGTTACAAATATTCCAGGATCTTCTTCATTTAAATCCAATAGTAATGGAGAGCAGTCCCTCATCATAGGTATAAATTGTTCATATCCAACCCAAGCAGAGTCAAATAAAATATAATCGCAGAGATGTCCGATTTTGTCAACTACCTGCCTAGCATTATAAATTGTTCCATCATAGGTTCCAAGTTGGATTACGGCTAATCTAAAAGGTCTTTTTGATTTGGCCTTTTCTGGATCAACTTTTGATGCTAATTTTCTTAAATATTCTTCATTGAAGCAGTGTTCATCAATTCCACCAATAAAGCCGAATGGATTTCGTGAAGTTTCTAAGTATATAGGTCTTCCGCCTGATTGAATTAGAGCAGAATTATATACAGATTTATGGTTATTTCTATCAAATAGAACTAAATCTCCAGGTGCTACTACAGCGTTTGCAACTACGGAGTTTGAAGCACTGGTTCCACTCATTACAAAATAGGTTTTGTCAGCATTATATACTTTTGCTGCATGCTCTTCAGCTTTCATGGCTGGACCTTCATGGATTAGTAAATCTCCTAATTCAACGTCAGCATTACAAATATCCGATTTAAAAATATTTTCGCCGTAGAAATCATAAAAGTATCTACCAGCTGGATGCTTTTTAAAATATTCGCCATCTTGATGCCCGGGACAGTCAAATTGTAAATTCTCTGTTTCAGCGTAACTGTTTAACACTTTGAAGAATGGCGGCAATAAATTTTCTTCATACTCATTTGCAGCAGTTTCAATTTCCTTTGAAAACGTGCTTTTATCAAGATTATTTTCATCAATTATACGATAAACTTTTTTAAGAAGATTATTATCTAGGTTAGATTTCTTTTCTGA
This sequence comes from Clostridium pasteurianum, assembly GCF_001705235.1. Classification (NCBI taxonomy): domain Bacteria; kingdom Bacillati; phylum Bacillota; class Clostridia; order Eubacteriales; family Clostridiaceae; genus Clostridium; species Clostridium pasteurianum. Next base: position 932,941 of record NZ_MCGV01000001.1, on the reverse strand, counting down.
AACAACAAATACAGGGATTTCAAACTTTGTATTATACACCTTATTAATTATATCTATATTTGAATCAGTTAATATAACTGCAGATACATCTGTGTAATCAGTATTTTCAACTGAAATTAAACATCTGTCAGTTGAAAAGAAATTTTTAGAATTTTTAGTACAAGCAATTTTTAAGTGCTTCATAATGTGCCTCCTTTGCAGCTTTGAATAAATTAGAAAAATCTTATATCCTAAAGTAGGGTTTTAATCCAAATAGTATTTTACCACAAAAGTAAGTATTTGATTTATGAAAATAAAATAAAATTTACATCTACTATAAGTTATATGACAAAAAGCATATTCTCGTTTTCGAAAATATGCTTTTTGTCATATAACTTAATTTTCATTTCTTAAATTTTTCATGCTTATATCTAAAACCTTAAAGGAATGAGTAAGCATTCCAGATGAGATATAATCAACTCCTATAACTGCTTTTTCTTTTATATTTTCATAAGTTATATTTCCAGAAACCTCAATTAAAGCTTTCTTATCTATTAATTGTACAGCAGCTTTAATTGTGTCAGCATCCATATTATCAAGCATAATTATATCAGCTTTAGCTTCAATGGCTTCTTTTACTTCTTCTAAAGTTTCAGTTTCAACTTCTATTTTTCGAACAAAAGAAGAATTTTTTCTGGCAAGATGAACTGCATTTTTTATACTTCCAGCTGCGTCTATGTGATTGTCTTTTATTAAAATCCCATCAGAAAGACCAAATCTGTGATTGAATCCTCCGCCAACCTTTACAGCATATTTTTCTAAAAGTCTCATACCTGGTGTGGTTTTTCTTGTATCAAGTAATTTTACACCTGTGCCATCTAACTTTTTACTTAAATTGTAAGTTGTTGTTGCTATACCGCTTAACATTTGCAGAAGATTAAGTGCTGTCCGCTCACCAGATAAAAGAGAACGTGTATTGCCATGAACGTTTCCTATTACCTGTCCCTTAGTTACTAAATCACCATCGCTAACATTAAATTCTGAAGAAGCATCTTCTAATAGCTCAAAAGTTCTGTTAAATATGCCTGTTCCTGCTATAATGCCATTGTCCTTTGAAATTATTTCTGCAGTACTTTTAGAATTTTTAGCTATAATTGAATTTGTAGTTATGTCATTGTAAGCGCCGTCATCATTTAATTCTCTCTTTATAAAATCATCATATATTGATAAGTTCATTTTTCTTTTCTCCTAAAATGGATTTGAATTTTTCTATTACAATATTTCTGTTATTTTCTATAGCATTTAATGCATCATTTACTGTAAAGGCTGTTTTTATATCTTTTGTAGTAATTTCAGAAATGTTGCTATTTATATTTTTAGCAGCACGTCTTGAAAAAACTAATCCTTCAAGAAGGGAGTTACTTGCAAGTCTATTGGCACCATGTACGCCAGTACTACTAACTTCTCCGCAGGCATATAAGTTTTTCATTGAAGTTAAGCTATTAAAGTTAACTTTTATTCCACCCATGAAGTAATGTTGTACTGGGCTTACTGGAATTTTGTTCTTTGTTATATCAAGTCCTCTATCTAGGCATTCGTTATATATGCCAGGAAATCTGTTTTTTATGAAGTCGTCATCCATAAAGGTTATATCAAGATATACATAGTTACTATTGTCTTTTTCTTCTTCTTTATATATTGCATTTGCAACTACATCTCGTGGCAGAAGTTCGTTTATAAATCTTTCATTTTCTATGTTTAGGAGCTTACCGCCCTCTCCTCGTACGGATTCTGATATTAAAAATTTCTTTTCATTTTTTCCTCCATCATAAAGTGCTGTAGGATGAAATTGAATATAATTTAAATCACGTACCTCAATATCGTTTTTTAATGCCATAGCAATTCCGTCTGCTGTAAGGGTTCTTTGATTAGTAGAGTTCTTAAATATTCCACCTATGCCCCCACAGGCTAAAATAGTAGCTTTTGAATGAATGTCATAGACAGTATTATCTTTTATAGCTGTTGCTCCAAAACACACATTATTTTGAGAGATTAAATCAAATACAGCTATATTTTCTATGATTTTTATGTTGTCTCTTTTTTTTACCTCATTTAGTAATGTTTCAAAAACAACTTTACCTGTTTCATCTGTGCTGTGTACTATTCTGTTTACACTGTGGGCTCCTTCCCTTGTGTAATTTAAGCTGCCATCTTTATTTTTATCAAAATTCATTCCTATATTTATTAATTCTCTTATGTTTTCTCGGGATTCTGAAGCAAGTATTTCAACAGATTCTTTTATGTTTCTATATTGTCCAGCTTTTAAAGTATCTTCTACAAAAAGAGGCTCGTCTTCTGTATTCAATGCAGTTGATATGCCACCTTGAGCAAGATAAGTATTACATTCAGAGACTGTTGATTTTGTGAGCAAAGTTACTTTTATATCCCTATTTAAGGATAAAGAAGAATATAAACCTGCAACACCTGTGCCTATCACTAATACGTCAGTGTATAAATCCATAAATAAATCACCTTCCAAGTATCAACATATTTTCAAGGGAAGTAAGTGCTTTTTCTCTCAAATTTTCTTCTATATTTATTTCAAAAGTAGAATTTAAAAGACTGTTATAAACATCTTCTAAATGTGTTGCTTTCATGTTTACGCATACCATATTATTTAGAGTATAAAATTGTTTATTAGGTACTCTTTCCTGCATTTTGTACATTATTCCTGTTTCAGTTACAACCAGATATTTATTTGAGGCTGTATCTTTTTCGGCATAGTCTATCATTGCACCTGTGCTGCCTATAAAATCTGCCATATCCCTTACTGGTTTCCAGCATTCTGGGTGAGCTAAAATTTTCATATCACCATATTTATTTTTAATTTCATCTATATCTGGAGGGATTATCATATTGTGAACTCTGCAAAAACCATTCCATAGTATTATTTTCTTTTCTGGAACCTTTTCTTGAACGTATGAACCTAAATTCTTGTCTGGCAAAAATATTATTTCATCAGAATCTATTGTTTTTACTATCTTTACTGCGTTTGATGAAGTACAGCAGGTGTCTGAAAGAGCTTTAACTTCAACTGAAGAATTTATATAACATACTACCTTTGCATTAGGATGCTGATTTTTTAATTTCTTAAGTTCATCTGCAGTTGCCATGTCTGCCATTGGACATCCAGCTTTAGGTTGTGGAAGTAGAACTTTCTTTTGGGGTGATAGAACTTTAGCGCTTTCAGCCATGAATTTAACGCCGCAAAATACAATTGTATCAGCTGTGTTTTCTTTAGCAATCTTACTTAGGTAATATGAATCACCAATGAAATCAGCTATTTCTTGTACTTCGGGTCTTTGATAATAGTGAGCTAGAATTACAGCGTTTTTTTTGCGTTTTAGTTCTAGAATTTTTTCTTTTAAATTTTGATCCATTAATAAGTACACTCCTTTTTTATTGTAAGCAAGATACAGTAAATTATTTTGGTGTATACAGGTGTATATACATTAAATATAATATACAACTTTGTTGATTATTTATCAATACAAAATAACTTGCTAATATTGACTTATTAATATAATAAATATATATTTAACTATAGGATTTCTAAGGTGGTGTGCGATTTTGTCTATAGAAAAGAAAGAATTTGAATATGAAAAAAATAAATTAGAAGATACTGAAAAATGGATAGATGGTCAGATATCTACTATAGAGAAGGATAATGAGGAATTTGAAAATAAAATAGGAGTACTAAAGAAGCAGTCAAAGGGTAAATACAGTGAAGAACTTGAAATAACCGAGAAACTTTACAATATAACTCATAAAAGTCTTCAGAGATATAATGAAGCAAAAATAGTGCCTTATTTTTCGAGGATTGATTTCAGGGAAAAAAGAAGCACCGAGATTGAAAGTTACTATATTGGTAAGTTTGGACTTGGTGATAGTAAAAACGGAGAGGAAAAAATAATAGATTGGAGGGCACCTATTGCTGATTTGTATTATAGTGGTACAGCAGGTAAGGTGTCTTATAGAGTTTCATCAGGGTACGTGGATGGAGAGCTTTATTTAAAGAGAAAATTTATTGTTGAGGATAAAAAACTAAAAGATGCCTTTGATGAGGGAATAAATGAAATCATTTTAAGATCTGATGATAATGAAGAAAATAATTTAGTTGATGAATTTCTCAAAATAAACTTAGAGAAAAATGTTAGCAGCAAACTTAAGGATGTAGTTGCAACTATTCAAAAGGAGCAAAATGATATTATAAGAAGTGAAAAGAATTCTGCACTGGTAGTTCAGGGATCTGCCGGCTCTGGAAAAACCACCATAGCGCTCCATAGATTGGCATATCTTCTTTATAAGTATAATAAGTCTCTAAGCGGTAAAGATGTCCTTGTAGTGGCTCCTAACAAGCTTTTCTTGGACTATATTTCAGACGTTCTACCTAGTCTTGGTGCAAATACAGTTAAGCAGGAAACTTTTGAAGATATAGCTCGTAAAGTTTTAGGAGTGAAATCAAGAGTTTATACTAAGGACAAAAAACTTGCATATATATTTGAAGATAAAAAAGATGAGGAAAAGAAGCTTGTTGTTAAGGCAAGTGAGTTTAAAGGCTCTCTTTTGTTTAAAAGTATGATAGATGAATATCTTAAAAACATAGAAGAAAAAGATTGTGATGTAGATGATATTAAAATATCAGGTTATGTTCTTTTTGAAAAAGCTGAAATTAAAAGGCTTTTTGTAGAGGATATGAAGCATTTACCAATTGATAACAGAAAAGAAGAAATAAAAAAATATTTTAATCTTAAGCTAAAAGATAAAGTTAAAAGTATTTTAGATAAGGTATCATTTAGGTATGAATATAATATTGCAAGATTAAAAAGGAATATGATAGATGGCGCAGAAAGAAGAAAACAGTTAATAAAAATATATGATGAAAGAGATAGTGAGAAAAATTATATAGTTAAAAATGTAAAGAATGTCATGGACGAATACTTTGAGAATTGGAAGCATACTGATACAGGTGTGATTTTAGATAGATTTTTTAATGATCAGAGTATATATGATGAAATAGTTAATGACAAAGTGACAAAAAAACTTTGGAGTTATATGAAAAAAGATTTTAATAAAAATAGGGAAAAGAAGACAATAGATAGTGATGATCTGGCAGCAATGCTTTATATAAAGTTTAATATAGAGGGAAATGATAAATTTAATTTTAAACATATAATAATTGATGAAGCACAGGATTATAGTGTATTTCAATTTGCAGCTTTGAAAAATCTTTGTAGTAGCAGTTCATTTACAATAGTAGGAGATTTAGGACAGGGTATATATTACTATAAGGGTATAAATGATTGGAATACTTTAAAAAATAATGTGTTTAAGGATAATTTTAATTATACAGCATTAAGTCAGAGTTATCGTTCTACTGTTGAAATAATAAAGTTTGCAAATAAAGTTTTGAAAAAACAAAATATAAATTTAGAACCGGCAAAACCAGTATTAAGGCATGGTGATAGTCCAAAAGTAATAGAATTTATGGCTAACAAGGAATTTGCAGAAAAGGTTGACAGTATAGTAGAAAAATTAGATAAACTAGGTAAGAGAAACATAGCTATTATAGGTAAAACTTACGATGAGTGCAAAAAAATCAATGATACTTTAAGAAAATATAGTAAGAATCAATGGAAGCTAATAAGGGAAAATGACAAGAGCTTTGAAGTTAGTAAAATAATAATACCATCATATATTACTAAGGGCTTAGAATTTGATTGTAGCATCCTTTATAATTGCAATGAAGAAAATTATAAGGATACTGAGCTTGATAAAAAAATATTGTACGTTGCTTTAACTAGAGCACTTCATTATGAGTATATTTTCTTTAAGGGAAAGAAATCTAAGCTTATTAAATAATAATTAATACTATTTAATAATTATTATTGATTTTTCTCCAAAATATGTTATACTATATGTATAGTAAATGTTATAAAAGTAACAATATAGTATTGAGGAGGAATTAAAATGAGTATTGAAAAGCTTCAAAATGATGTATACTGGGTTGGTGTAAAAGATAAGGAACTAAAGGTTTTCGACATAATAATGGATACTAAAAAAGGTTCAACTTATAATTCTTACTTAATTAATGATGATAAAATCGCAATAATTGATAGTGTAAAAGATGGATTTTTTGATGAGTTTTTAGCTAATATAAGAAGTGTAATAGGAGATAAAAAAGTAGATTATATAATAGTACAACATACAGAATTAGATCACAGTGGTTCAATGTATAGATTAATAAAGGAGTACCCAGAAGCTAAGGTTGTGTCAACTAAAGCAGCTAACATGTATTTAAAGGAAATAGTGAATGATGATTTTGAAAGCTTGGATGCTGTGGCTGTTAAAGAATTAAATTTAGGAAAAAATACTTTGAAATTCATATCAGCACCTAATTTGCACTGGCCAGACACTATGTTCACTTATAATGAAGAAAATAAAATATTATTTACATGTGATGTTATGGGCTGCCACTATTGCCCTGAAGGTAAAATAACGGATGCGGTTAAAGAAGATTATCTTCCAGAAATGAAATATTATTTTGATGTAATAATGTCACCATTTAAGAGATTCGTAAATATGGGTCTTGATAAAATAAAGGATTTAAAGCTCAATATGATAGCTCCAAGTCACGGACCGGTTCATGTGAAGAATATAGAAAAAAGCATGGAACTTTATAGGAGCTGGGCAAAACCAAAAGTAAATGATGAAAAAAATGTGCAAATATTTTATATTACAGCATATGGAAATACAGGTAAAGTTGCAAAATATTTATGTGAAGGCATAAACAAAAAAGGCATTAAAGCAGATGTGCATGAAATAACTGAGATGGAAATGGGTAATATAGTGAGCTTAGTAGATAATGCAGATGGTATATTAGTTGGATCTCCTACAATAAATCAGGATGCTGTAAAACCTGTGTGGGATTTACTTTCTTCAGTTTGTCCAATAATAAACAGGGGAAAGGCAGCAGCTGCTTTTGGTTCTTATGGATGGAGCGGCGAAGGTGTTCCAATGATGATGGATAGATTAAAGTCTTTAAAATTTAAAATACCTGATGCAGGATTTAGATTTAAGTTTGTACCTAGTGACAAAGAATTTAAGGAAGCAGATGCATTTATAGATAAGTTTGTAAGCTTGTTATAAAATTTAATGTTGTTGTACTAAATAAAAATAAAGTGAATTAACATTGATTTGTAACATTAAAAAAATTCTATAAATCTTATCCTAACTGGGGTTCAGGTTATATTGGGTTACCAATAAAATATAATATATTATTATAAATACAAAAATATATTATATTTTGGTAAAGAAGGATAATTATCATATCCGGGGTTTGGGTTAAAGACCCATTATCCTTCTTTATAAAATACAGGCTATTTTAATTTTTACGATTAATAAATTCAATTTCTTAATAAAAAAATCTAATTAAAAATCATAAAAAGACTTAGAAATTTTATGATTTTTAATTAGATTTTTTTCATAGAGTTATTAAAAGTTTAACTTTGTATAAACTTTTAATTCAGATTTTCAGCAGCGGAGCGGAAGAAAATCTTCCTTGCCTCTACCTTCTATGGGAAGTAGCAGTATTTTGAGAACGATTTAAATAAAATTCAATAAGACTTTGCTCCCAATAATGAAAAGACTTAGAAATTTTAATTTGTCTGAGCTTTTTTTCAGCGAGTTATTAAAAGTTTAACTCTGTATAAACTTTTGATTCGGATTTTCCGCAGCAGAGCGGAAGAAAATTTTCCTTGCCTCTACCTTCTATGAGAAGTAACAGTATTTTGAGAACGATTTAAATAAAACTCAATAAGACTTTGCTCCAAATAATGAAAAGACTTAGAAATTTTAATTTGTTTGAGCTTTTTTTCAGCGAGTTATTAAAATTTCTTAGTATTTTCATTATTTGAAGCTTAGTCTTATGAGTTTTATTTAATGTTCTAAAATACTGTTACTTCCCATTAAAATCCTTTATTTTTTAGTTCAGATACAATCTCAACGTATTTTTCTAATATATCGAAACCTTTGTAATCTTCTCTTCTTAAATCTATGATATCTCCATGGGAAATACCACGTCTATGATTATTTCTTAAGACTCCTCTGAAATCCCCCCATTTTGCAGAGTCAATGGATACTAGTCCATCATTTTCACCTGCGGTTAATTTTGAAAAAATATAAGGAATAGATACCACATAGTCGCTAAATATATTTTTTACTGCAGATGCATAACTTTGATAATAAACATCAGGTACATCTGTTACTTCTTTATTAAAATTCATACTGTGATAAGTTGAGAATTGTCTACTAGCTGTATAAAAATCTGGATTTTTATCGCCTAAGATTTTATAATACTTATCAAAAAATTTGGCAACAGTCTTATAGATTTTATCAGGAATTTTGCAAGCTGTATCAACAAATTTGCAACCTCTATGTGGTGATGACATCATTGTTAAAGATGCAACATATTTGCCCATGCCTAGTTTGCTAACCATGTAACGTGCATCTAATCCACCCTTTGAGTGAGCGATAATATTTACTTTTTCGCAGCCTGTTTCTTTAATAATTTGAAGAATTTTATTTTTTATATCGTGTGCATTATATTGGACTGTTCCCCAAGCCTCTTGATTTCCATAATAAATGGTGGCTCCATTACGAATTAATTCTCTAGGAATTCTTCCCCAGTAATTAATATATTTTAAATCTCTAAAGCCAACCCCGTGAACTAAAACAAGTGGATATTTTGTTTTACAAATTTCTGAATGAACACGCTCTTTATTAATATTTACTTTATAACATTCATGATCGTATTCCATTGCTGCAACGTGACATGCATATAGCATTGCAAAAATATTTATAATTGGAATTAGAGACATAAAAGCTGTTATAAATCTTTTAACTATATTTAATCTTTTTGAAGTACATAATATTCGCAGCATTCCGTTAGCAAGCAAGGTAAGTATAAATAATATTGCAATAATAAGATCTATTATAAAAATATGTTTAGGAATGATTAAATGCCATGATTCTGTAAAATAAATTATGTACAGTGGTATTTGAAGAAAGAGTGTATATAAGCCTAGTAGTACAATTTGTCTTCCTGCTATCATTAGCTTTAAACGTGTATTTACATTTTCCAATTTAATGGTTGGAAGTATATTTACTTTTATCCAAGTATAAAAAATAAAAATAAATATTTCAATTAAAATAATCCATTTGCATACAATGTGAGTTTGTCCGATTTTAGTGTAGTTACTAAAAAGATAATAGAATAAAATAATGTGGGGAGCAAAAACTAAATAAATACCTGTGAAGCTTTTATTCAGAAAGGATATTTTTCTTTGATTATATAGCACTGCAACAATAATTAAAAATATAGGTAAGGTAAAAGCTAATATAAGTTCTATCATAAATAAAATCATCCTTTGTTTATAATTAATGTAATCAAATAATAATATAACATAAATTACATTTAAAATGCAGATTATGCACTATATTATTATAAATGGTTTGAAAAAGTGTTTGAAAATTTGTTTAAACACTTTTTCTTAGAACATATTTGGTGTAAAATATAAGTGTAAATAATATAATACTTAATTAGGAAGCGGTGATTTATTGAGGGGAGAAAAATGTGTTGTATGCGGAAAAGATGGTGAAAGACATCATATAGTGTATAAAAGTCAAGGTGGACTTGATTTTCCTCTTAATTATGTTTATTTATGTGACGAACACCACAGGGGGATTAACGGACCTCACAAAAATAGAAAAATTGATTTAAAGTACAAATTAGCTATGCAGAAAAAGATTGAAGAACTTTTGCCAAATGAATATTATAAGCTTAAGGACTTAATAAAATTGCTTCAAATCAATCAAAGACAAGCTAAAAGTATGACTAAAAATTTTAAGTTATATAAAGAAGGCTACAAAACAAGAGATGTAATAAAGCGAATTATGGGTGGTTCATTTTATTATGAAGATATGCTTAATGATTATTATGATGAATCCTTATATAAGTTGTTAGAAGAGAGAGTTAAATAAAATTATAATAAATAAAAAATGTAGAGAGCTTAAGCTCTCTACATTTTTTATTTATTATAATTTATAGTTCCATATTATTTTCAGAAGATGATAATTCTTTAGCTAATTTTTCAGTGATTTTATCAAAGGTTTCTTGAAATAATATACCGTTCATGACGTTAGATTTTATGAGCTTTCCGTCTTTATATATACTTATAGAATCACTTTTGCCTTTAAAGAGATATCCGTTTATAGTCTTTTCCACAATAATGCCTCCCTAATTTATAGTATAAATAAAATACATTAATAAAAAATGTATTTACTTTTCATTATACAAAATAAGCGATAAATTTTCAACATTCATTTTGTGTGAGTTTAAAAAGTGCAGTAGTGGAAATAATCATTCATAGAGGTGATTGTTTTGAAAAAGAATATTATGTTATGTGATGATGAGGAAATTTGGATAATAAAATTGGGACTTATTAATTACAATAATTTTTTATTGAATGAGAAAATTAAAGGAAATAAGAATGTAAATGATAGATGTGATAGAGTTAGAAAAATTTTAGATGAATTAAAATAGCAGATAAAAGTACTTTTATCTGCTATTTTGAACTTTAAGCGTATTGAAGCTTTAACATATTTGTAGTTCCAGATTTACCTACAGGAACTCCTGCAACAACAACCACTAAATCACCTTTCTTAATTAGGCCTTCACTTAGTGCTCTTGTTATTGATTCTGATATAAGTTCATCTGTAGAGAGTACTTGTTTTGATGTAATAGGTGTTATACCGAAATTGAGAGCAAGACTTCTTGCAACCCAGTCATGAGGTGTAACAGCAATTATAGGACAAGTAGGTCTGAATTTAGATACCATTCTTGCAGTTATACCACTTTGAGTTGCTGTTATTATAGCAGCAGCTTTAAGCTCAGCAGCAGTTGAACATGCAGCAAGACTTATAGCATCTGAAATTTTTGTTATAGCCTCGTCTTTTCTTTCATTAAGAGCTTTTGTGTAATCTATTTGTGATTCTGTTTTTTGAGCTATCTTTGACATAGTCTCAGCAGCTTCGATTGGATATAATCCGCTAGCACTTTCACCACTTAACATTATAGCATCAGTTCCATCGTATATTGCATTTGCTACATCGGAAGCTTCTGCTCTTGTTGGTCTTGGGTTTCTTATCATAGAATCAAGCATTTGAGTTGCAGTTATAACTATTTTACCCGCATCATTACATTTTTTTATTATCATTTTTTGTATTCCAGGAACATCTTCTATAGGGATTTCAACTCCCATATCTCCTCTTGCAACCATGATTCCATCAGAGAGCTCTATGATTTTGTCTATGTTATCAACACCCTCTTGAGTTTCTATTTTAGGAATTACTTTTATATTTTTTCCGCCGTTTTCATTTAGTATATTTCTTACTACAGTTACATCTTCAGGCTTTCTTATAAATGAAGCAGCAACTAAATCAGCCTTTGTTTCGCAGGCAAATTTTAAATCTAATACATCTTTCTCAGTTACAGCAGGCAGACTTATTGAAACACCAGGTGCATTTACCCCTTTATGATTTGAGATAACCCCGCTGTTTATAGCTGAACATATTATGCTTTTATCTACTATGTCGTCTATTCTAAATTCTAAAAGACCATCATCAACGAGAAGTAGACCACCTTTTTTTACATCATTATAAAGATTTTCATATGAAACTGAACATTTTTCTGAGTTACCTAAAATTTCTTCGCCACATATTATTGTGAACTTTTGACCTTTTTTAATTTCAGCCTTATCATTTTCAAAATTATGGGTTCTGATTTTTGGTCCTTTAATGTCAACTACAATGGCAACATTCTTATTTAACTCTTTTCTGAGTTTTCTTATGATATCCATTTTTTCCTTGTGACTTTCATGTGTGCCATGTGAAAAATTTAATCTTGCAGCGTTCATTCCAACATTAATTAGTTCTCTTAGCTTTTCCTCTGTATCACTAGAGGGGCCTATTGTAAAAATCATTTTTGTTTTTTGCATAATAAATCCTCCTAAAAAATCTATTAATAAAGCAATTATAACACATAAAATTATTATATGTTGTAATTGCTTCAAAGCTATTATAAAGTTTTAAAAATATAATTTTGCGATTTTAAGAATTCTATTATCTCAGGTAGAGCTACCGAAGTAGATCCGTTAGAAGCTGAGTCATGCATTAGTATTATTAATTTATCGTTATTCCCATAAGAAGCTTTAATGTGGTTTATGATTTCGGATGAGGAGTTTTGCTTATTTATGACTGAATCTTTAGAATCTAGATTCCAATCAACAAACGTATAGCCAGCCTTTTTTATTGAATTTGTGAATTTTTTATTTACAACATTAGAACCTCCTGGAAATCGTATCAGTTTATTGTTGAATTTATTATTTTGCAGTACAGTGCCTAAAATATCAGAGCATTCGTTAAGGTCATTTATATATGCTTCTGGTGAGGAATATATTTTTTTAGTATCATTGTTAAAACTTTTTAAAGCTATTTCGTTGCCATCACGACTTTCTCTTATAAGAGTTAGTTTATTTATTATGGAATTTTTACCTGTTACAAAAAATGTGGCATTTATATTATATTTTTTTAGGGTATCAAGTATTTGTAGGGTTACGTTAGCTGATGGACCATCATCAAATGTAAGATAAACTACTTTTTGAACTTTTTTATTTTTTACTTTATTTGATGCTGCCATTTTTGTGGGAACATTTTTCTGTACTTTCTTAGATGAACTTAAAAAATTCACTTTAACAATGTATATAAGCCCCAAAATTATTACTGCTATGGATAAAATTGCAATGGATCTTTTTAATATTAAAGAATTTCTAGTCTTTTTCATTGAGTAGTTCCCCCTTTAGAGTTATAAAATAAAGCGTTTTAAGATGTTTTTACATTAAAACACAATAACTTCTAATTAACAAAGATATTATATATAAATTATAGAATCTTTATGCAAAAAAATAAAGGGCTTTGTCAAAATAAAAAAGGAAATGGAAGTTATTAAGAAAAATAGAAAATTTTTATTGGGTGTAATTGAATTAGCATACCCATTTTTACAGCGAAGCAGAGAAAAATTTTCCTTGTTTTTATTTTTAAGTAAAAAAACAATATTTTGGAACGATTTAAATAAAGCTTAGACTTATGAGCTTTATTTAATGTTCTAAAATATTGTTTCTTTACTTCACTTCTTTGTTATAGCTGATTCATCCTGACTTCTAGTAGAGCGTCCTTTTTTAGGTTCAGTTACAATTCTGTAAATGCCGTATACTATTGTTAATAATGCAGCGCTATATGATATAAAATTTCCTACAAAATATGGAACAACTGAGGCAATGAGATTATCTTGAAATATCATTGAAAAAGATGTATGAGCAAGTACTGCACCGCCTATGTATATTACTATTTTGTATTTTTGCATTAAGTTTGCTACATACTGACTTCCCCAAAATATTATTGGGATATTTAAAATCAAACCAAATACAATTAAGCCTACATGGCCCTTTGCAGCGGCAGCAATAGCTAGTACATTGTCAAGGCTCATTGTAAAATCAGCAATTACTATGCTTTCAACGGCTGCTAGCATTTTTTTTGAATTATGTATTTGAGTAGGATTAAAACTCTCGTCTTCTGGTTTTATAAAATCCCAGGTTATTTTAACTAAAATTATGCCACCAACTAATTTAATTGGAAGCCATTGAATCATTAGTATATAAGTAATTAGGCATGCAAAGATTATTCTCAATGAGACAGCAGCAATGACTCCAATAAAAGAAGCTTTTTTGGCTAGATTTTTAGGTAAATCTTTTGTAGCAAGGGCAATAACACCGATATTATCGCCGCTTAAAACCATATCAAGGAGAGTTATTTGCAGAGCCCCCATAAAAAGAGTTATTAAATGATCCATTTTTTCCTCCTTATATATGTAAAAATAAATATTTGTATTATAAAACCTATAATAGTAAACAGGTAAACTCTTAAAGTGGTTTATAACACCACATATAACAATAATTATAATATTATCCACATAATAATTCAATACTGCATTTAAACTAGGTAATTTAATTAGTGTGTGTTAATATTAATTATATTAGTACAGGGAGGGAATTATATGCTTCTTATAAAAAATGGTAAAATAATGACTATGGCAAATGACAATTATGAAAAAGGATGCATTCTTATAGAAAAGGGTAAAATAGTTGAAGTAGCTGAAAATATAAAAGAAAGTGAAAACATGGAGGTAATTGATGCTTCTAATCTTACAGTAATGCCGGGGATAATTGATGCGCATTGTCATATAGGAATTGATGAGCAGGATATTGGAAATGTGGGACTTGATATTAATGAAATAGCAAATCCTGTGACTCCAGATCTTAAGGCGATAGATGCGGTAAATCCAATGGATTCAGCATTTAAGGATGCGGTTATGGCAGGGGTTACAGGAGTTATGACAGGCCCTGGAAGTGCAAATGTAATTGGCGGGCAGTTCGTTTTTATGAAAACTTTTGGTAAATGCATTGATAATATGGTTGTACTTGAACCTGCTGCAGTTAAGGCAGCATTTGGAGAAAATCCTAAAAGAGTTTATGGAAGAAAGGGAAAGTCTCCAGTTACAAGAATGGCAATTGCAGGTCTTTTAAGAGAAGTTCTTACAAATGCACAAAATTACAGATATAAAAAAATATCAGCAGAAGCTAAAGGGGAAAATTTTGATAAGAATTTAAAAATGGAAGCTTTAATTCCAGTTATTGATGGGAAGATACCACTTAAGATACATGCACATAGGGCTGATGATATATTAACGGCAATAAGAATAGGAAAGGAATTTAACTTGAAAATAACACTGGATCACTGTACAGAAGGGCATCTAATAAGTGATGAAATTAAAAATTCAGGTTTTCCAGTTCTTGTGGGTCCACTAATGAGTTCAAGATCAAAAAGTGAGCTTTTAAATAAAACACTTAAAACTCCAGGCATATTATCATCTGAAGGCATAAAAACTGCAATAATAACGGATCATCCTGTTGTTCCAATACAGTATCTTTCATTATGCGCAGGACTTTCTGTTAGAGAGGGCATGAAAATGGAAGAAGCTTTTAAGGCAATAACTATAAATGCAGCTGAGATTTGTGGTGTAGATAATAGAGTTGGAAGTATTGAAAAGGGGAAAGATGCAGATATTGCTATATTTAATGATAATCCTATGGATACTTTCACCAAAACAATATATACTATAATAGATGGAAATATTGTTTATAAATGCGAAGGATATTGATTAATATCTAATTGTAAAGTATAATAAGTAGTAATATATAACATAATAAGTAATGTTAAAGTCTATGAAGTGGAAAGTAGCATATTAAGATTTAAAGCGAGCTGATGATGATGGAAGGTCAGTAATTCAAATATGTGAAATAGAACCATGGAGATGAGTTATCCGCTTAAAGCGTTAAAATTTTAGAGTGGACTTATTTATATATAACGCATTAAAATTTGTGAGTTATATCTATGAGTCAATCAGAGTGGTACCGCGAAATATAATCGTCTCTGCATTTTATGTAGATGGCGTTTTTTTTATATTAATTTTGAGGAGGTAAAGTTGTGGACTACAAAAAAATAATAGCTGAAAAAGTTGGTAAAATTATTGATGTGGATATTGATGCTCTATATAATGTTATAGAAATACCACCAAAGAAGGATATGGGTGATTATGCACTTCCATGTTTTCAATTTGCTAAAATTCTAAGAAAAGCTCCTAATATGATAGCTGGAGAACTTAAAGATAAAATAGATAAGGATGGTTTTGGAAAGATAGAAAGTATGGGACCATATCTTAATTTTTTCGTAGATAAAGCTGATTTTGCAAAAGAAACCATAGAAAAGGTTTTAAATGAAAGAGATAACTATGGACATTCAAAAGTAGGGGAAGGCAAAAAAATAATCATAGAGTATTCTTCACCTAATATAGCAAAACCTTTTCATGTAGGACATTTATTCGGTACGGTTCTTGGAAGTTCGTTATATAAAATATTTTCAGCAGCAGGATATACAGGAATAAGAATAAATCATTTAGGCGATTGGGGAACACAGTTTGGTAAATTAATATCTGCATATAAAAGATGGTGTGATGAAGAAGCACTTTATAAGGATCCAATAAAAGAGCTTCTTAGGATATATGTTAAGTTTCATAAAGAAGCTGAAAAAGCTCCAGAACTAGAAGATGAAGCAAGAATGTATTTCAAAAAGCTTGAAGATGGTGAGAAAGAAGAAGTAGAGCTTTGGACAAAATTTAAAGATTTAAGTTTAAGAGAGTTTAAAAGGGTTTATGATGAACTTGGTGTTGGATTCGATCATTATACTGGGGAAAGTTTTTACAGTGATAAGATGGATGCAATAGAAGAAGAACTTACGTCAAAAGGACTTTTAGTTGAAAGTAATGGAGCTAAGGTTGTAATGTTAGACGATTATAATATGCCTCCATGTATAATAAAAAAAGCAGATGGTGCAAGTATATATGCAACAAGGGATTTAGCAGCAGCTGAATATAGAAAGAAAACTTATGATTTTGATAAATGTATATATGTTGTAGGACTTGAGCAGTCACTTCATTTTAAACAATTTTTAAAAGTACTAGAACTTGCAGGACATGAATGGGCAAAGGATTGTGTTCATGTTGGATATGGTCTTGTACGATTTGCAGAGGGAAAACTTTCTACCAGAAATGGAGATGTAATTTTCCTTGAAGATTTATTAAAAGAGTCTGTTTTAAAGACAAGTGAAATAATAGAAAAGAAGAATCCTGATCTTAAAAATAAAGAAGATGTTTCTAAAAAAGTTGGTATAGGAGCTGTTATATTTACTTATCTTAAGAATGGAAGAGAAAGAGATATAATATTTGATTGGAAGGAAATGTTAAGTTTTGAAGGAGAAACAGGTCCTTATGTACAATATACTTATGCAAGAGCTAAAAGTATACTTAGAAAACTTGGTACTGCCAAGGGAGATATAAAGTATGATAAGCTTGTTTCAGATGAAGAATTTGACATAGTAAAACACTTAGAAAACTTTAAAGAAGTTATATTAAATTCAATAGATAGGTTAGAGCCTTCTGTAATAACTAGATATGTAATTGAGGTTGCAAAATCCTTTAATAAATTTTATAATATGTATAATATTTCAAATACAGAGGATGAGGAGCTAAAGAATGCAAGACTTGCATTAGTTGAGGCAGTCTCAATAGTTATAAAAAGTGCACTTAAACTCATAGGAATAGATGTTGTTGAAGAAATGTAAGGGGGAATCGTCGTGAAGGGATTTAATTTTACGTTTATGTTGATATTACTTGTAATAATGTTTGCTATGACAATTTTATACAACAGGGTTAAAGATTTATTTATTACAAAGTTAAACAAATGGGTTGTGTTAGTATTTACAGTAATCTTACTTTTGGCAACTCTTGTACTTGGAGGTACTTTTAAATTAGGCAGCGGAAAAATAACAGTGAATGAAGTACTATATTACATCCTAATGGCAGTATTTTTATTTTCACTTAATGCCTTCTTTGATGTTTTAGGATGGGGTGGCCCAAGAGACAGCGGTAAAAAGAATAAAAAGATAGTTATAAAACCAAAGGCTAAACCTAAAAGAGCTAAGAAGAAGTAGTGTGAAGTAACAGTATTTTGAAACATTAAATAAAATTAATAAATCTAAGGGTGATATTTTAAAAATCCTAAGAAATTTCAATAACTCACTAACGTTCAGACAGATTGAAATTTCTAAGTCTTTTCAAAATATCACCCTAAGATTTATACAATTTTATTTAAATTGTTTCCAAAATACTGTTACTTCGCACAGAAGGTAGATGCAAGGAGGATTTTCTTCCACTGCGCTACGGAAAATCTGAAATGAAGGCTTATATAAGGTTAAGATTTTAATTATAAAAATACTAAGAAATTTTAATAACTCGCTGAGAAAAAGCTCAAACAAATTAAAATTACTAAGTCTTTTTATAATTTGCAGCAAGACTTATTGAGCTTTATTTAAATTGTTCCCAAAATTCTATTCCTTCACTTTATGGGGAAAAGCAGGGATGATTTTCTTCCGGTCCGCTGCGGAAAATCGGAATTAAAAGTTTATACAGGAATAAACTTCTAATAGCTCTTATACATGGGGGGGCTAAGCTGAGGGGTATTAACTTTGCTTCGCCCGTTAATAAGGGGGAAGTTTTATATTTATTATGGAATTCATTTAATGTTACGGAGAGTTTTGGCTTCGCATTTCTTTAAAAATTGTGATATTATAATATGAGTTTATAAGATTATTGCAAATGGCATAGTCTCAAGTGGAATATTTATATATTTGAAGAGAGGATGGTTTTAATGCAGGAAATAGTTCAATCTGTGGATAGATCACTTTCTATTATAGAGGTACTTTCGGATTATGAAAATGGATTAGGAATTACTGAAATAAGTGAAAAAGTAGGATTACATAAAAGTACAGTATTTAGATTGTTGTCTACGTTAATATATAAAGGATATGTGCAGCAGGATAAAAACAGCAGTCGATATGGATTGACTTTAAAACTTTTTGAATTGGGAAATAAGAAAGTAGAAAACATGAGTTTAGTTACAGTGGCGCTTCCATATATAAAAAAATTAATGGAAAAAACTAATGAAGTTGTTCATTTAGTTGTGAGAGATGGAACAGATATGGTGTATATATCCAAGGTAGAACCCCAAAAGACTATAAGAATGTATTCAAGCATAGGTAAAAGGATTCCTTTGTACTGTACAGCAGTTGGAAAGGCAATGATGTCACAAATGCTGGATAATGAAGTTGAGGAAATTTGGGAGAAAAGCGATATTAAAAAGCTTACAGATAGAACCATAACTGATTTAGAGACTATGAAAAAAGAGCTAAAAAAAGTGAAAGAAAAAGGATACGCTATAGATGAGCAGGAAAATGAAATAGGAATAAGATGCATTGGAACAATTATAAGGGATTATAAGGGAAATATATGTGGAGCTGCAAGTGTATCAGGTTCAATTTTGAGCTTTACAGAAGATAAGATAGGCGATTTCTCAAAATGGATGCTGGAATGTGCAAGTAGTATATCGAAGGAATTGGGATATAGAAATTAATATTAAATTAAACTGATATTAAAGAATTAATTTTATTAAGTATTTAAGAGAATATTATATTTAATAAGCATTTATCTAAAAAATTGCGGGAAAATAAGTTTTGCATTACGGAACGATATTTCGTATAATGAAAACAGTAATAGATATGTGAAAGAAGGTAAAAAGATGACTTCAAAATTTGAAATATTAAAGAGAATTAGTGACGTTGGAGTAGTAGCTGTTGTAAGAGCTAATAGCGAAGATGAGGCTGTAAAAATATCAAAGGCTTGTGCTGACGGTGGAGTAAATATTATAGAATTAACATTTACTGTTCCTGGAGCAGACAATGTTATAAAGACTTTAAACAATAAATTTAAGGATGAATTATTGGTAGGTGCTGGTACTGTACTTGACAGCGAAACTGCAAGAGTAGCAATTTTAGCTGGAGCTAAATTTATTGTAAGCCCATGCTTTAATTTAGAAGCAGCTAAATTATGTAATAGATATGGAGTACCATATATAGGTGGATGCATGACTATAAATGAAATTGTTACAGCTATGGAAGCTGGACAGGATATAATTAAATTATTCCCTGGAAGTGCATATGGTCCATCAATCATAAATGAAATTAAAGGACCTCTTCCACAGGCTCAAATAATGCCTACTGGTGGTGTTAGTTTGGACAATGTTAAAGACTGGATTAAAAATGGATGTGTTGCTGTAGGTGTTGGTGGAAAATTAACTGGACCTGCTAAAGAAGGAAATTATGCAAAAGTAACTGAAAATGCTAAAGAATTTGTAAGCAAAGTTAAAGAAGCTAGAGCAGAAAGATAGTTTTAGTAGCAATAAGATATATTAATTTATATTGTAAAATACTAAAAGTGCAGCAAATTAACGAAACTTAGTTCCACAGTGCGGAAAATTGCGTGGGAGTTTCGTTAATTTGCTATAATAATTGGAAATAATATAAGATGCGATTACTTGTAAAAGGTGAGTGAATTGTATGAAAAAGTTCTTTAAGATAAATGAAAAAGATAATGTAGTTATAGCGCTTACAGATATTGCGAAAGGTGAATCCATTACAGTTGATGGCATGAACATATCTGTAAAGCAGGATGTGAAAAAGGGTCATAAAATTGCTATAAATAAAATTAGTGAAAATGAGAATATCATTAAATATGGTTTCCCTATAGGTAGAGCTGTAGAGGAAATTTCTCAGGGAGAATGGGTTCATACTCATAATATTAAAACTAATTTATCAGGATTAAAAGAGTACAAGTTCAATCAAAGTTTGAATGAAAACCCATTTCATAATAAAAATTTGACTTTTGATGGATATAAAAGAGAAGACGGAAAAGTTGGAATACGTAATGAATTGTGGGTTGTACCTACAGTTGGCTGCATAAACGGAATCGGAGATAAAATCATAGAAAGATTTAAAGAGAAAGCAGATGTTATTTCTGCGGATTCTGTAACTATATTTAAACATAATTTTGGATGCTCCCAATTAGGTGATGACCATGAGAATACTAAAAAAGTATTAAGAGATATGGTTAAACATCCAAATGCAGGTGGAGTTCTTGTATTATCACTCGGTTGTGAAAATAATATACCTGAGGATTTTAAAGCTTTTTTGGGTGATTTTAACGAAAAAAGAGTTAGATTTTTAGTAGCTCAAAAAGTAGAAGATGAAATTGAAACAGGTGCTAATTTACTTCTTGAATTAAATGAAAATATGAAGAAGGATAAAAGAGAACCTATTAGTTTATCAGAACTTAAGGTTGGACTTAAATGCGGTGGCTCTGATGGATTATCAGGAATTACAGCAAATCCACTTGTAGGAAAGTTTTCTGATTTTCTTATAGCTCAGGGAGGAACTACAGTATTAACTGAAGTACCAGAAATGTTTGGCGCAGAGCATTTACTTATGAATAGAGCAAAAGATAAAGAAACTTTTGATAAAGAAGTAGCTCTCATAAATAATTTTAAAAAGTATTTTATGAGCTATAATCAACCTGTATATGATAATCCTTCACCAGGAAATAAAGCAGGTGGAATCACAACTCTTGAAGATAAATCTTTAGGCTGCGTTCAAAAGGCTGGCAGTGAAACAGTTATAGATGTTCTTGAATATGCAGACACATTAAAAAATAATGGTTTAAATCTGTTAAGTGCACCTGGTAATGACTTAGTAGCATCTACTGCACTTGCAGCTGCTGGATGTCAATTAGTTTTATTCACTACAGGTAGAGGTACACCTTTTGGAAGTTTTGTGCCTACTGTAAAATTGTCTACAAACACAGAATTATATAATAAAAAAAGTAACTGGATTGATTTTAACGCAGGTGAATTAATTAATGATGTTACAATGGATGATTTAGTACAGAATTTTGTAAAATATATAATTGAAGTAGCCAGTGGTAAATTGGCTAATAATGAAAAGAACGGAATACGCGAAATTTCAATATTTAAAAATGGCGTAACTCTTTAATATAAAATTCTTATTATATATGAGTAGCTATTAAAAAAGTGATAAGCTCTAAAAACTTATCACTTCTAATAACTAAACAAAATAAAAAGAACCTACTTTTGATAAAATAAAAATGATCCCGTCAATCAAATTTATAATCAAAAGAGGTCTAATCTAAATGGATATTATTATAGTACCACATAATTAATGATTATGCAAAGGTAAGAATACTAATATGGAGTAATTAAGTTTGTACCTGGTAGAGCTAAAAAAGTTCTTGAAGGTACAAATTTTTTTTCGTTCCACATGAGAAAATTTTGAATATATCCCAGAGTGTCACTGTTAAATGTACCAATAATACGTTGAAAAGCAATTAAATCATAATAAGTAAGCTTTTCGTTCATAACAGTAGGAAGTAAGGTACTTAATGCTAGAACCTCTCCTTGAACTGGCTTTTTCAATTTCCCATTTTCATAGTAATATTGAGATAGATAATCATATCCTTTATAGCTTATATCCAATATGAAAAGCTTATCTAAGGTGGTGCTGCTAACATTAACCTTGTAGAAGTCAGCATAATCTACTCTATATTTATATTCTGCATTATATTTATCAAAATTGAAGATTTCTACAAAGCTGCTGCCATTAAAAGTGTAAATGTAGAAAAAGCCGTATCCGCCGCTGCCGCCAGAATCTATGCTTAATTTTATGTCATCAATTTTGTCCCGTGTAAAATCACCTAGGAAGATTGACGCGTTATATCCAGAATTGAATTTAGGTTTAATAGTTTGAAGCTTATGTGTATGCCCATCTTCAACTACAATAGTGATATTGTCAGAAAAAATTTCTGAAGAACCGTTCTTGTTTCCATATAAAGACACTTTATCAGGTATACCATCACCAGTAACATCGCCTATTTTTACGTCAATTAAGTATTCATTTGGATTGTCATGTCTATAAGAATTTGAAACATCATAATTCCCCAAAGTACCCCAATTTTCTACTTTATTAAAATATGGATTAGAGGATATAAAGAATACTATTATTGGAGAAGTATTTAACTCTTTGTGAGATAAAAAAAATAATCTATCACCATATCTAATAGCTTTTAAAGCAAGTGGTAATTCACGTCTAAATATATAATTTCGCACTGCAGCTGATGCTGGATTAAGTTTTCCATCTACATATAGGTATACATGATAAGCATAGTTATTTCCTCTTTTAATCCACTGTCCAAGTACTTCATCTCTAGTAGCATTAGTCTTGTCATAAGCATAATTTAATCCAATTGTTAAAAAAAGTTCAGCAGTTATGTCTGAATGTGTAAGTGTATACCGGCGTGGAATAATAGGCTCTGTAGGAGTAACTCCATTCCGGTATTCTACAGAAAGTTTTTCAGGATTGAATTTATTCATTTTATATACTCCTGCAAAATAGTTCTAATATAAGTATTATATGAACTATAGAAAAATTGTGTTATTTTTTAATTGCATGATGTAGTTCATTTTTATTAATTCACATAAATGTAATTAGATTTTTCATATATTGTTATGAGAAAATAATTGGGAAGTGAATTATTATGAGTGTTATCAGTAAACTACTTTATAAAATTTCTATAAATGCTGGAGGTATAGTAAAAGTAAGATTTAAGCGTGAAACTAAAAGGTGCAGAGAGGTAAATGAAAAAGTCCTATTTAATATATTGAGAGCAAACTGCAATAGTGAAATAGGAATGAAATTTGATTTTAATAGTATTAAATCTATAGAGCAGTTTAAAAGAAGAGTACCTATTACAGAATATAAGGATTATGAAGGATATATAAATAGGATGGCAAGAGGAGAAAAAAATATTTTAATGAAGGATGATATTGAATATTTTGGGCATACATCAGGAACTACAGGGAAGCAGAAACTTATTCCATGCACACGAAATAGCAGAAGAATATCCTCAAGATATATGGCACTGCTTGTTAATAAATTCTGTTATGATAATTTTAAAAAAGGCTGGAATTATGGAAGAGGTTTAATGATAGCAGACATAGTTATGACAACTTATACAGAGGGTGGAATTCCAATATGTTCAGCCACGTCCGGTGGTATGAAAGGCATAAAAAGTGTATTGCCATATTTGTTTACATCGCCACTTGAGGTTATGAAAATAAAGGACAAGGAAACAGCTTTATACCTTCACTTATTATTTGGTTTAAAAGAAAAAGAACTATTATATATAGGCGGCGTTTTTATTTCAAGTGTATTAGATTTATTTAGAGTTATGGAAAAATGGCATAAGGAGCTTGTAAATGATATAAGGAGAGGATGTATAAATAGTAAATTAAATCTTGACGAAGGTGTAAGAAAGGAATTAAATAAGTTTCTTTCACCGGATAATGTGAGAGCAGATAAACTGGAGTTAGAATTTAAAAAAGGTTTTAAAGGTATAAGTTCTAGAATATGGCCTAATTTATTGTACATTGCAACAGTAACTGGAGCAAATTTTTCTATATACGATGACAAAGTTAAGTATTACACAGATTCACTGCCGATTTATTCTGCTGCTTATGGTTCAACTGAGGCTATGATTGGCATTAATCCTTATGCAGATAAAATAAGATATGTAATTATACCAAGCACTGTTTTTTATGAATTTATCCGTGTAGATGGAACCAGCAGAGACACATTTCTTTTACATGAACTGAAGCTTGGAGAAAAATATGAAATAGTAGTTACTAATTATGCAGGACTTTATAGATATAAAATTGGAGATGTTGTTAAGGTAGTTGGATTTTATAATAACTGTCCTGAGGTTGAGTTTTTGTATAGAAAGAATCAGGTTTTGAACATGGCAGCTGAAAAGACTAATGAGGAACAATTAACAAGTGCCATACAGGCTGCAATCAAAAAACTAAAATTGAATTTAGTAGATTATACTACAATGCCGGATAATTCAATTACACCAGGGAGATACATTTTTTATTTTGAGCTTAAAAATAATATGTCAAGCTGCATACTTCAACTATTAGAACGAACTCTGGATAGTGAGCTTAGAAAATCAAATTTAGCTTACGATAGGGCAAGGGATAATAGAAGGCTTGGTAGGATTAAAGTAGTACTTTTAAAACCTAATACTTTTAATTTGATAAAAGAAGCTCTGTTTAGAAAGGGAATATCTAAAAATCAAATAAAAATTCCAAGGGTTGCGGTTAATAATAAATGTGTGTTAGAGATTAGTGAGGAAAATAAGATTTCGTATCATTAATTTATGCTTGAAATAGAATATTAAAAGTTCACTTTGACAAGTATAGTTTGACATGAAATTATAAACATAAAGTGTGTGAGTATTGGATAGTAAACCCTATGAAGAAAACTATATTAGTTTATAGACCTGATACTGATACAAACCAGTATGCAGCTCCTGAAAGTTATTCTTTCAAAGATAAAATAAAAGTTGGGATATATGATAATTTGGAAATCAATTTTAAATTGTTGAGATTGTAGGTTAAGATGGATGAGTTAGAAAAAATTTTGTTGAAACAGAGAAATCAAAAAATTATGTTTGCTTTTTTTAGAAATTTTATCTCAATAACTAACTTAGAAATAAAAAGATTATGTTTTAAAACTAATCTAATAATATAAAGAGGTACAAAATTTTTTATATTAAATTTGGCAATTTAAATTGAAATTTATATTTGAATTTAGGATAAAAGGCATTATAAACTGTTGAATTAATGCCTTTTTTGTTAGATTCACATGTATTAATATTCAAAAATTTGTTGTATAATTTAATAAACTTTAGTTTTAAAAGAGCATGAAATTTAAACTATTCTCAAGCTTTGAAATAAAGGTAGAATGGAGTGAATAAATGAAAATACACAAGCAAATCACAAAAAAAGAATTAATTTTATCAGTGGCAGCATGTACTGTATTTATTTTAGTATACTGGCTGGCATTTTATGAACTATACATATTGTGCAAATTTGGAAGATTCAAAAACAATGTACCAATATTGATTGGGTGTCTCACTTTCTTCGTAGTATGGTTTATAATTTTGATAATCAGAAAGTTAAGAAAATCGGCAGTTTTAGATGGACAAAGTGAAAATGAATATGAAAATTATTCAAAGCTTAAAACTAAGTGGAACTGTGTAGTATTGGTAATATTAGTGCTTATAACGTGTTTTTATGGAGCTAAAATATACCATGATGCAGTAAAATATAATGGAAAGCTGGCTTGGCTTTTAGAGGATTTGAGAAACAAGAAAACTGTAAAGCTTCAGCATGATAACATATATAAGGATGGCGTAAAAGGACTTTTTTCGGATATTAATGCAAAGATACATATGCCTGAAAAGCTTTATGTAGCAACCAGTTTCAGTCTTAAATTTGATTCTGATGGTAAAATCACAGCTTTTGATACATTTCTCTATGGTAAAGATAGTGATGGCAAGCTCAAGACCTATTTAATTAGCTATGATGGCAGTAAGTCAGATGATATAACAGTGCGTTTAAATGGAAATGCTAATCCAACGTACAGCAAAGATAAGCTTTTAAAACCGCTGCTTGATACAATGAAGGTAATTCCACTTAAGAAAACCGTAAGTAAGTGGAATGAAAAGCAATTTGGCATTCTTTATTATGGAAAGAGAAGTTTTGGATATAATACAACTGGTATTATGTATATTGATTCAAAGGGGAATATAAGCTCTCCTGGTATGGCATTTTCGCAAATATCTGGATATACTGTTTCAATATATGTGCCGGGAAAAGAAAATGAGTATGTGCCTGTTAGATATAATTTGCTAGAAGGTTCGGCTAACGCAAAAATGCCAGAGTTTTCGAATGCAAATGAGAATAAAAAGCCTTCTTTTGATGAGCCAGACAAAGCCTCAGGTCAATTTTATTTGTCAAAGAAAGTTGGATATCGC
The DNA here is from genome assembly GCF_001705235.1 of Clostridium pasteurianum. Classification (NCBI taxonomy): domain Bacteria; kingdom Bacillati; phylum Bacillota; class Clostridia; order Eubacteriales; family Clostridiaceae; genus Clostridium; species Clostridium pasteurianum. The sequence continues at coordinate 906,333 of NZ_MCGV01000001.1, read as the reverse complement.
TTGCAGGTAACGGCAGCAGCGGCAGGAAGTAGATCGTATTCTTTAGAAGGTACAACTGATGGAGGAACTACCTGGGAGACTATAAATGATGATCCATTTGCAGGGGATATTGGCACTGCTTCAGGAGTAACTTTTTTAAATGACAAACTTGGATTTTTATGTTTAGCTAAAAGTGGAGGAAGTAGGGGAGACTTATATCGTACGGAAGATGGAGGTAAATCTTATGCAAAGGTAAGTTTTCCAGAAGTAAAAGTAACATCTGCCGGTCAAACTTATAATCCTTTTGATTTACCTGGAATGCCTTATAAGAAAAATGGAATCCTTAATGCTTTGGTTGGACAGGGCTCTGACGGAGATTATAATGGGAACTCTAAAGCTTTATATGAGTCAAAGGATAATGGTAAAACATGGGGTTATGTAAAAGAAGTTTCTAAAAAATAGTGGAGGGATGTAAAAATGCAAGATGTAAGAGAAAATGTTGAGAAAGCTTTAAGAGAAGCTGGAGAAATAATTGCTGCTTCAACTATACATGGTAATATGGTGGAAGAAAAAGGTTTTGCTAATTATGTTACAGAGATTGATTACAAGGTTCAAAAGTTACTTACAGCAAAGCTTAAGGAGATTATCCCGGGGAGCAATGTTATAGGTGAAGAGGCTAAGAATAATCTGTATGATATAAAAAAGTCTACTTGGATTGTTGACCCTGTAGACGGTACTACAAATTTGATGTATGGGTATAAACATTCAGCAATTTCAGTAGGACTTTATAAGGAAAATAAACCTTGTATGGGTTTTGTGTATAATCCTTATTTGGAAGAGATGTTTTTTGCAGAAGTAGGCAAAGGTGCGTTCTTAAATGGAGCAAAGATTAGTGTTACTAAAAACAAGGTTTTGGAAGAATGTCTTGCAGGCTTTGGCACTAATCCCTATGATAGAAGCAATGTAGATGAAACTTTTGAAATAGTAACATCACTTTTCAAAAAATGCAGAGATGTGAGAAGGTCAGGCTCGGCAGCTTTAGATATGTCATACGTTGCCTGCGGACGTATGGATTCATTCTTTGAAATGTGCCTTCAGCCGTGGGATTATGCTGCTGGATTTATAATTTTAAGTGAAGCGGGAGGAAAGACTACAGATTGGGAAGGAGAAGCACCGCAGATTATTCGTCCTTCAAGTATTGTATGTTCTAATGGTTTTTTACATGATGAAATGCTTGAAATAATTAATAATGCACGTTAAAAAGATACATTTTAGTATAAGTCTATGTTTAATGCAGTGCTGAAATGTAGATTTATGGACATTATAGGTGAGATTGTCCACCTGTAATGTTCAATATCATAAAATTTTGAAGTAAGATTTATGACTTAATCTCATGCAATACCAAACTCAATTTTGAGCTTTTCATACCTTGTTTTTTCATGTGGCATTATTTCAAAGGTAGGATTATAAAAGCAATGCTGAAGTACGTCTGCATCTATTAAAACTTCATTAAAATCAGAATGTACAAATTCTTTTTCGCTGTGTGTATAAATAGCATCACAAATAATTTTAGTTTCATCCTCGTTTGTTATCTTTAATGATGCTAGTATTTCCTTTGCCAAGACAGCACCTTTATGTGCATGGTCTTTAGCATCCATTTTAGAATATGAATATATGTCATGAAGCATACCTGCCATAGTTGCAAGTTCAGCATTCTCCCCACGTTTCAATGCAATTAATGCGCAAGATTGAGCAACACCATATAAATGTACATAAGCACATCTTCGTTCTTTAACATCTGACATATTTAAAAGTATATTATCAATATATTGTCTTAAAATCTCAATTCTGTTCATTACTATTTTTCTCCTCTCAAACACTATTCTATCTATATTATAATCTACTTTTTTCTTGATTTTTGTGAATTATGAATTGAAGTAATATAAAATATATTCTTGACTCTTCCCTTACAGGAGAATATATACTCAATAATGCAATTGAAAAATGAGTATATATTCGAAAGGAGATAATGTAATGGAAGATAGTATTATTATCAGTCATTTGAAAAAATGTTATAAGGACAAAGTGGCTGTTGACAATTTATCTATCAAGGTAAAAAAGGGAGAAATATTTGGTTTGCTCGGGCATAATGGAGCAGGAAAATCTACAACTATTGACTGTACTTTAGGACTTAAGAAGTTTGAAAGTGGATGCGTAAGTATACTTGGGATGAATCCAATAAAAGAAAGGAAAAAGCTATTTGAAAGAGTTGGAGTACAGCTTCAGGAGTCATGCTACCAAGGGAATATTAAGGTTGGAGAGTTATGTGAAGAAACTTATGCACTTTATAAAAATCCTGCAAATTATAAAAAGCTTTTAAAGGAATTTAAGCTATCTAAATTTGAAAAGAAACAAGTATCCAGCTTATCTGGTGGAGAAAAACAGAAACTATCGGTTTTGCTTGCGTTAATTCCTAATCCAGAGGTTATTTTTTTAGATGAGCTTACAACTGGCTTAGATTCTGCTGCCAGGAGGGAAGTCTGGAAACAGCTGCTTTCTTTAAAAGAAAAACAAACTACAATTTTTTTAACCTCGCATTATATGGATGAAGTAGAAGCACTTTGCGATAAAGTGTGCATTATTAAAAACGGAAAAGAAGTAGTAAGTGGTACTCTTGATGAAGTAATAACGGGGAGCCCATACAAGAGAATGGAAGAAGCATATTTATGGTATATGGGTGAGGAGGACGCAGAATGAAGAGGTTTTTAAAGTTATTAAAGATAGAGGGACTGCTTGGATTTAGGTGTCCGGATAGCATATTTTTTGGAGTTTGTATGCCAGTAGGTATTATTGTATTAATAGGTGCTATTTGCAAGTCAAAACCTGCTTTTCATGGGGCGAGCTACACACTTTTAGAAAGTTCCTTTGGAGCACTTATAACGGTTGGTATTTGTGCTACTGCTTTTATGGGGATTCCTATAACAATTGCGGATTACAGAGATAAGAAGATTTTGAAACATTTTTTTGTAACACCTGTAAGCCCTGCTGTGTTACTATTAGTACAGGTTGTAATAGATATGGTACTTTCTATAATATCTGCAATATGTGTATATGCAGTAGTTAAGCTGTTTTTTAATTATGAAATGAGGGGTTCAAAAATTGGGTTCATTTTATCCTATTTTTTAGTTATGTTTTCTATGTACAGTATTGGAATGCTTATGGCAAGTATTTGTAAGAATATGAAAATAACAAATGTAGTCTGTAGTATTGTATATTTCCCAATGCTGCTTTTATCAGGTGCTACTGTACCATACGAAATATTCCCCAAAACGCTTCAATATGTTTCAAATGTTTTGCCTCTTACTCAGGGGATTAAATTATTAAAAGGATATTCTTTAGGATTACAAGAACAAAGTCTTTTAACACCTATTGTGATTATGTTAGTATGGGGATTAGTTAGTGCTATTGCAGCAGTTAAAACCTTTAGATGGGAATAAATTTTAGAGATTGTATAAGTGGGGTTGATTATGAAAGAACAATATAAGTGCGAAAAAAAAGATGATACTATATTATATAAAATTGGATTGTTTTCTAAGATAAATCAAGTTACTATAAAAACACTAAGATATTATGATAATGTTGGATTACTAAAGCCTGCACATGTTGATGAGCATAATGGATATCGCTATTATACTTCTGCCCAGCTTCCTGTTCTTCATCATATACTGGCACTGAGGCAGATGGGGTTTACCTTAGAAGAGATCAAGGAAGTTCAAGATGGCATGTCAGAAGAAAAAATGCTTTTGAAAAAGAAGAGTGAACTTATTAGAAAAATTGCGGATGATACTATGAAATTATCAGAGGTGGAGTCTTATTTAATCCAAAAGAATAATGAAGGCGAGTATCATATTATATTAAAAGAACTGCCTGAAATAATTGTTGCATCAATGAGGACAGTTATACCAGATTATAGTGTTTTATTTGATGTTGCTTCAATTAAGGATGCAGAAATGAAGAGACTCGGATGCTCATATACAGTTCCTCAATATTGTTTTGATATTTACCATGACGGAGAATACAAGGAACATGATATAGATGTGGAAATTTGTGATGTTGTTACTGAAAAGAAGAAAGATTCTGATATAATTAAGTTTAAAACCATGGAGAAGGTTGAAACTGCAGCATGCGTACTGCACAAAGGAAGTTACAAGGAATTACCTAAAGCCTACGCTGCTGTTTTGAAATGGATAGAAGAAAATGAATTTCAAATGGTAGACAATCCACGGGAATCATACATTGATGGTGTGTGGAATAAAAAGGTTGAAGAGGATTGGCTCACAGAAATTCAAGTTCCAGTTAAGAGAAGATAGTTATAATTTAAAGATAAATGCGTTATACGTTATATGAAGCTATGAATTTTTTAAAAGAATTGAGTTTTCGTATTTCTTCTAATTCCTCATCTTCAAGGGCATATTCTAAAAATTCAGGGTATAATTTTAATGCTGTAATTATATCCTCACATGCCCTGTCCTTTTCATCAATTAAAGCATAAAAACAGCTTCTATTGTAATACAAAAAATGTACTTCAATGCAATTATTGATTCCATCTGATAGGACTTTTATACCTTTTTTAGTATTTTTATATTTGTAAATTACGGCTAAGTTTAAATAGCTGTATTCATAAGTTTTATTCTGTTTAATTGATTTTTGGTAGAAATTAATTGCTCTCTCTAGCATATTAAATTTATTACAAATTACCCCCATGTTAAAAAGTGCTAAGTAATTTTCTGAATCTATTTCTAAAGCATTTGAGAACATTTTATATGCAAGGTTGTTTTGATTTTCTTCCTCATATATAGCACCTAAATTTAAGTTTGCCCAGAAATTCATAGGATTTAATGTTAGCAACTTTTTATAGGTAGCTACTGCCAGCCTTTTTGCTCCTGATACATCATAGGCATTTGCTAGGAAAAAATAGGCTTTATGATAATTTGGATTTATGAAAATAGCTTTTTTATATAATTCTATAGCTTTTTTGTAATTCTTATCATTATCATATATTACAGCTAGACCGTAATAAGCTCTATCTTCATAGTCATCTATTGCCAAGGCTTCTAAATAATACTTTTTAGCCATGTCAGATTTTCCTAAAGAATCATATATTACAGCTAAATTAATTATTGCTTCTATATTTTTACCATTAGAAAGTTCATAAACTTTGTTATACAGATCTATGGCTTTAATTAATTTTTTCTCCTGAGAAGCCTGTTCTGCATTTTTTAGGTATTCATCAATTTGTAGATCATTTTTCATAAGTTAACTTTTCCATCCTTATTTTTTAATAGTTTAGCTGTTTCTTCAAACATTAGTTTGTGCCCATGGACATTTGGATGTATTCCATCACTGTATAAATTTTTAATATCTTTTTTATTTATAAACAGGTCGTAAAAATCGATAAGAGTAATATTATTATTTGAGCAGAAGGTTTTAGCCCAATTAATGTAATTTAGTAAATTAGTATTAACCTCTTTATAATTAATTTCAGCATCCCAATAAATTTTTGCAAGTGAAGCTATTACCGGCGGTTGTAGAGCTACTATAGGTTCTATGTTATTCTCTTTAGCTTCAGTTATCAAAAACTTAATATTATCCTTAATTAGTTTTAATGGATAATTCATAAGCATATCATTTGTTCCAGCCATAATGATTACATGAGATGGTTTTTCCTGGGTAATATCTCTATAAGATCTTGAAAGAATTCCAGAGGTGGTATCTCCATTCATTCCCTTATTTATTATTTCTAAATTTAAATGCGATTTTAAAAGTTCTACCCAGGAGGAATTTGATGGAACTCCATATCCATAGGTTAAACTATCGCCAATACAAACTAATTTCATGGTTTTACCTCGATTTTTTAAAATATACTACATTTTAAATTCATTTTAACACTATTTATTCATATTGACACGATTAAATAATTTAATTATTATATATTAGTTTAATAGCAAATTTTATTTAACATGAGTTATAGTTTCAATATAAAATTTGTGGAGGTGTTTTAATGATTGATTCTAATGAGGTAAAAAAACTTTTATATGATCTAGGAGCTGATGTGTGTGGTATAGCGCCAGTAGAAAGATTTAAAAATGCACCTGAAGGCTTTCATCCTAAAGATATTTATTCTGATTGTAAATCTGTAGTAGTTTTCGCTAAAAGACTTCCAGCCGCAGCAAATATGCTTAAAAGTACGAGAGTAGTATATACTCATATGACTGCTTTGATTTTTGAAGAAATTGATAGAATAAGTGCTAATGCTTGCTGCTATTTAGACAAGTTACATACAGGAGCAGTTATGATACCATGTGATGAACCTTATGAGTATTGGGATGAAGAGAAAAAACATGGTAGAGGAATATTGTCCTTAAAACATGCAGGAGAGCTCGCAGGTATTGGGGTTATAGGTAAAAATACTCTTTTAGTAAATAAAGATTTGGGAAATATGATGTATTTAGGGGCTTTACTTATAGATAAAGTTGTAGATTATGATCCTATGATAAAAGAAAATTATTGCTATGATAAATGCAGGAAATGTATTGAAAATTGTCCTCAAAAAGCTCTTAATGGAGTTAGTGTTAACCAAGCTTTATGTAGGAGTAATGTAGTTAAGCAGTCAAGCAAAGGTTATTGGTTTTATAATTGCTGTAAATGCAGATTAGAATGTCCTAATTCTTTAGGAATGAGGAAAAAAATCAAAAAATGATAATTTAATAATGAATCTAAATATTAGGGGAGAACCAAATTCAAAAGATGGAGGTGGTTCTCCTTATTTTATTTTAAGAATCATTCTGCTATGCCTAATATTATCTTTATTGAGCTTTCTATAAGTACAATACGAAGTTAATTACCGCTATTACAAGAAAAATATATGTCCAATTCTTGTTACGAATAAAGAACAATGAACTGTAATGGCTACAATTAATACGCAGGAGTTTAATTGTAACGTCACTGAAATTCTTTTTAGGAAATTTTTCTTTTTGATGTTCTAAAATCATTTCAAACTCATCGTTTGTTAGTTCTACTTCATTTCTGACAAACAAAACTGTAAATAAAAAATTTAATATTGCAGCCATAAGTAAAATAGCTGTGAGAAAGCATTGATTAGTGTTTGGAAACTTTTTGAAATTAATAAAATAAATGAGTACAGAAAGAATTAAAGAGAAAACAACCAATTTCCCTTTCCTTTTATAGATAAAAATCATTTTTTATCCTCCCTTTTTTTATTTTCAATTTTAACATTTGCCTGGAAAATTGCAACAAAAATTTACAGTTTTTATGGCAAAATAGATGGCTAAAACTCATAATACCTCATTAATTTGTATAATATTATAGAATTTTAAATTATATTAAATATATTTTTAAATTAAACTTAAATTAGTATAATATTTTTTAAGAATATAAATTTTAGGATATGATTGATATAGTAGGTTTCTAAGTTCTTTATCTAAGCTTTTATAATCTTATATAATTTTACAAGGTTAACATAACATAAAACACAATATATACAACAACTTTTTAATAATTCGACATAAAAATGTAATGACAGAGATTTTATAATAATTATTAAGTTAGAAACTGTTGAAAACCGTGGAAATAAATCATTGACAGTCAAAAATAAGAGTAATATAATAAACATGAAATGGAAAAAATTTTGAAATGAAATAGTAATAATATTAAACTTCACACTTAACTTAAGATAACAATACTGAAAATATATAAAACTAGGAGTTATTATGGCTTAAATCTCTGTGACACCTGAAGAGTTAAAATCTCAGGTTCAGGCTTGTATTCAATTTAAAGAAAAAAATTGATCAAGTGATTCAAAAAGTGAATTCAACGAATAGAACAATTGCTGAGGAATGGAAAGAAATTAAGATGCTACTTTTGTGGCATCTTTTGTTAAAAAAACTATAAAAAATGTACTATTAATATTCATCTGTGTATTTGGGGGAATATTATTTTTGGCGAGCGCCCGATGTTTTCTAGTTGATTCCTAAGTAACTGGCTTTATTGGTTCGAACCTGATCAAAGACAAGGGTACTGCTGGATATCCTGTTTATTCTAGCCATGCTTGCAAGGACAGGTGCTATAGCTTATTTTTCTATTGGACATGCTATTAAAGCTAATAAACAATATGAATTGTTTGCTCAAAAATATGGATGTCAATTTGATAAAGCACAAGGGAATCCTTATTATCGTGATAACTCTAAAAATCATACAGATATGAGCGTAATACACTTTGTGAATATTTACAAGGTAATTTGGATGCCAACACTATTCACGAAAGAATTAAAAATCTAATAATGCTAAAATTATGATCAGTTTCACAGGAACGACTAAGATTTGTGAAGAAGAAAAAAACGAGAACTATACGGAAATTCAAAAAATACTTAGGAGTGTAAAGATAAATGAAAACAAATAAAACTACTTTATTGGTACTAGTATTAGTCCTGTCGCTTTTAATTCTCGGTGGATGCAGCGGTTCCAAAAGTATTCAAGGGACATGGAAAGTGCAGGATGGTAGTGGAGAAAATTCTACAATGGTGTTTAAAGATAAGAAAGTAACTGTAGATGGAAAAACTTTCGCTTATACACAAAATGCAGTCGGCATTAAAAATGGAATTAACTATTGTGTGATAAAGCAAGATAATAAAAATTATACTATTGTTTTCCCTGACAAAGATAAAAAAATTGCCATAATGATTGAACCAGATTCGACTGATAATTATCTCCGAGGGAAAATGCTATATGCAATGAATAAAATAACACAGCCCAATTATAAAAAATATGCAAAAAAATATCTGAAGTAAATTTGCATGATTCCGTACTTAACGAAGCTGCGCAGTTTTTGGAGGAGGAAAGCACGTTATATGGATACTAAAAACAAAATATTTTCAGCTAGTTTTCAACAATCATTAGCGTATGTCAATAATCCTAAGCAATTAGCTTCAATGGAAAAAGAGTTTATAAAAAACTATTTTCATGAACACTCGGTGATAAGAGTATTGTTTTGTTCATTTTTATCACTACTACTTTTTGGGGTACTTCCATATATTTTAGGAGCTTTTCTTCCACAAGAATTAGCCAAGGCACAGATTGGAAGCATTAATGATATCAACTATTATTCGGCTGTGATGGCAGGCAAGATTGGCAGTTACTTAATTGCCGTTCCACAGGTCTTTGAACTTTTTTGGGTAATTACTTGGATTTATTTTCCTTTAAGAAGAATGCTTCCAGGATATTCCATGAAAAATGCAATGAAAATTGCAATTTTACAAATGGTGTTACTTACTAATATACTGTTTTTTACCGGTTTTCCTATGTTAGTTGGATTTGCTATTTCTGGTTCTGGGATACTGGGAATGGTAGTACAGGTACTTTTTGTTATATACTTTTTGATAAAATCTATTATACATACTAGGAATAGAATATTATTTGAACTATATAAAACTAAGGTGGAAATGAAGAAGGGAGGTAGTTTAAAAAAATTTTTTAATATTTTTGTAGTATTTGTTCTTTTGATAATAAATAGCTACTTTCCAAGAATAGGAATGATAACTCCAGTTGATAGTTATCAAATTCTTTATGGATGGCTTTTTCTAATAATTTCGATTGTAAGCATATTTTTAGGAAGAATAGTAACCCCAACACTATTAGCTCATTATTATATAATAAAATATTCAGAATCGTATAGGGAAATTTGGGAAATTACAGATGAACAATGGTACGGCAAGCGAAGAGCAAAACGTATAGCAAGAAGAAAAAAAATAAGAGAGAAGATCAATGCTAGGATGAGATCAAGATAAAAAATTAAAGCAGTTCAATATAAATGGTCTCATGCGTATGATGACTTAAAAGATGATGCTTATAAATTATATGATTATGCTGGGTAGAGGCTGAATACTATCAAAAAAGCAGCTAGCAACTTTATAAGATCCGATTAAGGAAGGTACTAAAGTATACTCCTAAGGTTCCACAAGTATATTAAATAGAATTTGGATGGTGATTTTTATGAGAAAACCTAAAATTTTTACTGCAACATTTGAAGAAAGTCTAAACTTTGAAGACGATCCTATATTAAAAAGGCAAAATAAGGATGTAGAGAAACCAAATAAAAAGGAAAGACCTGTTTTATTTTTCATCATTGCTTGTATTTGCATTTTAATGTTATATGGGGTGCATCGGCTCACAGTAAGTCTTACAATTGAGCAAACTGCTGACAGTTCACTTCCAAAGGCTGATATAAATTTTTCACCGGTTTGGTTATTTTGGCTGTGCTTTTTGATATTTGTTTTATTTTGGATCTATACTCGCTTCATACGAATAAAACGTAACCGAATATTTTGGGCGCATGTAAATGCAAATAATTATTTAATTTGGCTGGCACTTGAATTTAATTTGATGTTTGTTACAATGTTATTAAAAATTTTCACGGCGTGGGGAATTATAATTATATACTGTGCATTTGGGTTATTCGCTTTTTTACTATTTCGCAGACAAATAAAGTCTATTCAAAGAACATTGTTTTCATCGCAAGATATTCGCACTAGACACAATGCTTTAAAAAATAAGATAATTAACATTGCTTTGACATTGGGAGGAATAGCTTGCACATGTTATTTAATTTTAAAATGGAGATATCCACACATTGAGGATTTTGGTAGTGGAACAGATGGATTGATTCAAATAGTTACAATGTGGGTTATTTTTAATTTGGCACTTATAGCAATAGAAATATATATTGAATTTCCATATCAAGTTCAAGGATATTACAAACGTAAATATGCTGAAGAATATCGTAAAAGGGAAGGTAAAAGTCAAATTGAATGGTATGGTAAAAGGTATTTTAGTAAACATATTTTAGGTACAAACAAAGAAGATAAGGCAGGAAATTCGCAAAGATAGAAAATTAGTTCTTGCATAGGTTTACAAAATATACTTAATTTCTTGCATGAATATGCTTGATTGTTTTAGCTTAATTATAATATAATAAAAAATGCCACATTTCACAGTATTTTAGAAAGGAGCTAAAACATATATGACATATTTATGTTTAGGATTTAGTTTATTAATGGCAATTTTATTAATAGTTTCGAGAGGTATTTTTTATAAATATTATGATAAAATCAATTTGAAAATAAAAAAGAGATTAGATAAAATGTTAAAAATAATTTATTTTGCACCTATAATAGCTTTAGGTATAATAGTTATTTTTATTGTTGCATATTTTAAATCAAAAGCTTATATTAGACTATCACATGCGTGGTTCGTAGTTAATTTTTGGATATATGGTGTTATGTTTTATTATATAACTATATTAATAGCAAAAACACGAAAATTAGATGTAATAATACCTATTGTTGGCATGGTAGCATCTGTAGTTATTGCCATATCATTAACAGTTTTACAACACTATCAGAGTGTGTTTCATAACACTAACTTAATAGTTCCAAATATCTTTGGATTAATTATGCTAATAATATCCATGCATTCAAACTATACATTTTTGACAAAGGAAACTAAAAAGCAAATTTAAAAGTTAAAGTGTTTCTTAAAAATAACAGCGCAGTTCTAATTAGAACTACGCTGTTATTTTTTAAGAGACAATCAAGGAATTATGAAATGTGCAGTTTTGCTACAGAAATATTTATGAACTAGGTAAGCTGCATAGTGCGCAGTATAATATCATTTGAGGTGATATTATGAATGAATCAAAAATAAAAAAAGTAAGCATTTATAGTAATGTTCTAGGCAAAGAAATGTCCATGCTTGTGTATATACCAGAAGACTATAATTGTTTGGATTCTTTACCGGTATTATATTTTTTACATGGAAGAAGCGGTAATGAAAATATAATGCTTGAAACGGATATAAAGACTAAAGCCGATCGAATGATAAAAAATAGAGAAATTAGACCAATGATAATTGTATGTCCAAGAATTGAAAACAGTCGTGGAATAAATTCATCATTAATATGTAAAGATGTAGCTGTTACTGAAAATAGTAATAATAGAACTATAAATTTAGGAATGTATGAGGATTATTTTATAAAAGAGGTAGTAGTGTTAACAGATAGAACTTTTAATACCATAAAAGACAGAAAAGGAAGATATATAGGGGGAGTATCTGCTGGCGGGTATGCAGCTCTTCATAATGCATTAAGGCACCAGCAGATGTTTTCAAAAGTAGGAGGGCATATGCCTGCTTTAGAATTGAAACTTGAAGATGAAGATAAACCATATTTTAAGGATATGGATGTATGGGAAAAATATGATCCGATATGTATTGCAAAAAACAATAATATTTCTCCCGATATTGAAGTATATCTTGATGCTGGAGACAAGGATGAAGGTGGATTTTATGAGGGATGTGGAGTTTTATATAAAATATTAAAAGAAAAGGGTGTAAAAGCTCAAAATCATATATTTTCTGGTAATCACAGTGCTGAGTATATAAAATCTAACATTGAAAAATACCTGAAATTTTATGGAGGGCTAATATAATGATGAATGAAGGACTGAACACTGAAAAGATTTACCCCCACATTCCATAGTCGGAGGTGTGCCTGCAAAACTTATAAGAAAGAGATTTGAAAATCCGGTTATAGAAGATTTACTAAAAATTAAGTGGTGGAATTGGGATACTGAAAAGATATCTAAAAAATTACATTATATTCGAAGTGGAAATATAGAAGAAATGAAAAAATAGAGGATAAATTTATTAAAGTGGGTTTAGACAAGTCTTTAAATCAAGGTTGTCCGTCGTAAATATTAAGATAACCTGTATTTTATGAGGCTTTGCCCGCGATAAAGGTTATGGACGATTTTCTTCCGCTAACATGTGGTCACAGATGAAATATCTCACCTGCTGACGTGCAAAGCGATGTCAGCTAACGCTTCACTCTTAAAGTAAATTAACAATGAGTTGGAACGATTAAAAAAATCCTAATAAATCTTGATGAAAAAAATCGTAAAATGCTTAGATATTTCGATTTGTCTGAGTATTATCATATGCGAGGTTTGGGCTTTAGCCCATTATCCTTCTTAACCTAATACAAGCACTCTTTAAATTACGTGAGGTTTGGACAATTTAGAAAGTGCTAATATGAAGTTGTTAGTGATAATATAGAAAATGCCTATTGATAATTAAGAAGAATAATGGGTTTTTGACCCAAACCCCGTATATGATTGTTATCCTTCTTTACCAGATATAATATATCTTTATTAAATTCCGTAGGTACGGAGGAATTTCTTCCTTGTTTCACTTTCAAAGCAAATTAACAATGTTGAAGGAACGATTTAAAAAAATTCTAATAAATCTTAATAAAAAAATCATAAAATGCTTAGATGTTTCAATTGTCTGACCGTTAGGGAGTTATTGAAATATCTTAGTATTTTATGATTTTTTTATTTTAGATTTATAGAATTTTTTTAATGTTAATTCAACATTGTTAATTTACTTAATTACTTTTATCCAACCATCTGGTGCTTTTATGCTTCCCATTTGTATTCCTGTTAATGTTTCACGTAACTTTTTGATAACAGGACCTACATTTGTCATTCCGCTTGGGAAACAAATTTCTTTGCCATGATCTACTACTTTTCCTACTGGAGAAATAACGGCTGCTGTTCCGCAAAGTCCACATTCTGCAAAATCCTTTACTTCATCAAAATAAACAACTCTTTCTTCTACTTCAAGTCCAAGGTAGTCCTTTGCAACTGTAAGTAAAGAACGACGTGTTATTGAAGGAAGAATAGTGCTTGATTTTGGTGTAACAACTTTATTATCCTTTGTTACAAATAAGAAATTAGCTCCTCCAGTTTCTTCAACTTTTGTTCTAGTAGCAGCATCTAAGTACATATTTTCATCAAAGCCATCTGCATGTGCAGTAACAATTGCATGAAGACTCATTGCGTAGTTAAGTCCGGCTTTGATATGTCCAGTACCATGTGGTGCAGCACGGTCAAAATCACTAACACGTATAGTTAATGGCTTAACACCGCCTTTGAAATATGGTCCAACTGGTGTCCCAAATACTCTAAATTGATATTCATCTGCTGGTTTTACACCAATAACTGATCCAGATGCGAACATATATGGACGAACATAGAAAGTAGCTCCACTTCCATATGGAGGTACCCATGCTTCATTTGCCTCTATGGTTTTTACTATAGCATCTACAAATTTTTCTTTTGGAAAAACAGGCATTTCTAGTCTTTTACAAGAGTTTTCCATACGTTCTCCGTTTAAATCAGGTCTGAATGTAACAATATGACCATCCTTAGTTGTGTAAGCTTTCATACCTTCAAAGCATGATTGAGAATATTGTAATACACCTGCACATTCATTAATTACAACATTTGCATCTGAAGTTAATGCACCTTCATCCCATTTTCCATCCTTATAATTTGATACAAACCTTTTATCTGTTGGCTGATATCCAAAGCCAAGATTTGCCCAATCTAAATTTTTCTTTTCCATAATTTTTTACTTCCCTTCCATAACTGTATTACGCAGCTACTTAATTTATAAAATTAATTTTAAGTACGTGCAATATTATACCTGCTGAAACCGTGGAAGCTTAATTGCTCTATGGCACATAAGGTTTACTGTAAAATTGCTATTTATATTATTATAAGTGATTTTTAGGGACTATTTCAATGATTTGACCAAGATAATTTTGCCTTTTTAAGCAAAGCAGAACCAATTTTAAAAATTAAAACCAGGCTATATTTTTCCGCTGTGATACCTTGTCCATATTTTTATTTTCATTTTTTTCGATAAGAGCCCCAATTAATTGAAAACCGGCAACATTTATTAATATTTCTTAATAACGTCGCAATATGAACCTGTTAATTTTAATATAATATAATTTGAGACAATAGTCAATTATCAAAAGTACTTATGATAACAATTATAATGTAAAAAAATAGAGCGTAAAGGTATACATAGTACTTAGCCCTCTTGTGTTTTTTAAATAGAATTTTAGCTTCAAGGAGGAGGTTATTCAGATAAGTAGTGGATAATTAGAAGAGTAATATAATTTTTATTGAGCAAAATAATTAAAAAACAATGTTAGGGAGTGAATTTATTGAAGCAGGAATTTAAAGCAATTATAAAACAACATGGGGATAAAGATGCGGCTTATGTTGAAATACCTTTTGATGTTAATGATGTGTTTGGCTCAAAACGTGTTAAAGTAAAAGCAACATTTAATGGTGTAGAATATCGTGGCTCAATTGTAAGAATGAGTGGCTGCTATATGCTTGGCATAACAAAGGAAATTCGAAATAAAATTGGAAAGAGATTTGGTGAAGAAATATTTATAACTTTGGAAAAGGATGAGGAGAAACGTGTAGTAGAAGTTCCTGAAGATTTTGTAGCGGCTATAAATAAAAATGAAATAGCTTCAAACACCTTTCAATCCTTTTCGTATACAGATAAGAAGCGATATGTAGTTTGGATTACTTCAGCTAAACGTGAAGCAACCAGAAATGAACGTATTGCTAAGGCAGTTACTTTATTATCAGAAGGAAAAAAGCTAAAATAAATCGCAATACAGTAATTTCGACCAAATGATATTTATTTTAATTGTTATTATTTTAAATTTATTATATGATATAAAGTATCAGTTTATGAAAGGAAGTGATAGTATTATGGATCTAGAAAAGAAAATTAGGGATAAAACTGCTGTTTTAATAGTTATGGCATTTATACTATATATTGTTTTTAATTATGGTAATAATGTTACTGGTATATTAAATTATGTGTACAAGTTATTGTTTCCATTTATTTTAGGAGGATGTATTGCATTTATTCTTAATATACCAGTTACATTTTTATCTAAACAGCTATCAAAGTGTAAAGAAAAAGGTATAGGAAAATTAATTAGAAAATGTAATAGAGGTATTAGCATAGTAGCTTCATGTATTTTTATAGTAGGTATTATAACTTTGATTTCTTACATTATTATACCTAATATTATTGAAACAATTAAAATTTTGCCAAATGCCTTCAATAGCTCATCAAAAGCATTTGAGAAATGGCTTGACAGTAATACATGGTTAGCTAACAATGCCATGAATTTAATTAACAATATTGGCATAGACTGGAATAAAATTTTTAATGGCATAAAATCAGGTGTTCTTAAAGGTGCTAGTTCAGTTGTACTATCAACCTTAGGAGCAGCAACGACTTTTGCAAGTGCTACTGTAGAATTTATATTAGCATTTATATTTTCTATATACATACTAGCACAAAAGGAGAAATTAGGTACTCAGTTTAAAAAAATATTATATGCCTTTATGAAAAAAGAAAAAGTAGACTCAATGATAGACATATTAAAGCTTACAAGTAAAACATTTTCAAGTTTTATTACAGGTCAGTTCACTGTAGCTGCGATTTTAGGATTTCTGTTCTTTGTTGTAATGAGCATTTTTAATCTGCCATATGCTATGGTTATAAGTATATTAATTGGTTGTTTTTCTATTATACCTGTGTTAGGTTCAGTTATTGGATTTGCTTTAGGTATGTTATTTATTTTAATGGCTAATCCCGCAAAAGTGATTGTTTTTGTAATTATTTATGCAGTAATTAAACAATTAGAGGATAATTTCATTTATCCGAAAATTGTTGGTGACTCAGTGGGACTTCCATCTATATGGGTACTAGCTGCTATAACGCTAGGAGATAAAGTATTAGGTGTTATAGGTATGCTTATATTTGTTCCATTATTTTCAGTAGTTTATGTCTTGCTCCGTAAGGAGGTTTATATGAGGCTAAACAAGAAGCATTTAGAAGTGGAATAGATTGTGGTGAGATTGGAATACGGAAAAAATACATGTAAGGTTAACTGAAATCTAAAGTGGAAATATAGAGAGTTAAGAAATAGAATATAAAAAAATTTTAGTGGTGTGAAAAAAGTGCAGAATTAAGCACTTTTTTTCTTTGAATTTTATATTCATAATGAAGAGTTTTTTATTATATGTGTTTAATGTAACATCATTATAAAAATATACCACTTAAAAGCAATAAATAACCACTTACCGTTGTTATATTTACAATAGAAAAGATAGTTAATATAATAAAAATGTGGGGAGTGAAAATATGAAATTACGGATTGAATTAGATAATAAAATAAGGGAAGACGAAGTTATTATAAGATGTAGTGAACTTACAGAAGAGATTAAAAATATTCAAATTATGCTGGATGATATGCTGTCTTACAAGAAACGTATAACTTTTTATAAAGGTGATACTGAATATTATATTTCTTTTGAAAAGATACTATTTTTTCAAACTGAAGGAAATGGTATTTGTGCACATACCATTGACAATATATATAATGTGAAATATAAGCTTTATGAACTTGAAGAATTTTTACCAGGATATTTTATGAGAGTTTCAAAATCAACAATCCTAAATACAAATCATATTTACTCCATAAAGCATAGTATAACATCTTCTAGTGTAGTTGAATTTCAAAATACGCACAAACAGGTATATGTTTCGAGATATTATTATAAACCACTCAAAATAAAATTATTGGAAAAGAGGAAATGATATGAAAAAAGAAAGAATTTTTTGGGGAGTCTTATTTATATTAATAGGTATTTTCTTAATTATAAGTAAACTCGGATATTTTCATAATGTGAATGTAGTTAGCTTGATATTAACGATTTTTTTAGTGATAATTATTGTGAAAAGTGTGCCTCATCTTAACTTTGCAGGTATTTTATTCCCTATAGCATTTATATGTATTATATATGATAAGCAATTGGGAATTACAAGTATTACGCCATGGACGGTATTGATTGCAGCATTACTTGGAAGTATTGGGTTATCTATGATTTTTCATAAACATGTAGAATGGTTTAATTTTCATAGTAGATGCAATTATGGAGATTATAAATTTGAAAAAGTTGATGTAAATGATGGAAAATGTGTTAGATTTAAAACTTCATTTGGCAGTAGTATGAAATATATAAATACAAATGATTTTGAAGAGGCAGATCTTGAGTGCTCTTTTGGTTCTATGAATGTGTATTTTGATAATGCAGTTATGAGCAATAATAATGCAGTGGTTAGAATCAATGTTTCTTTTTCAGGAATGGAATTATATATACCTAAAAGCTGGAGAGTTGTAAATAAAACTAAAGTATTTTTAGGTGCCATTACTGAAAAGAATAGAAGTAGTGATACTACAACAAACACTTTAACATTAGTTGGTGATGTTAGTTTTGCAGGAGTAGAAATAATTTATATTTAAGAATATAATAAGCTAAATATAAGCAAGCGTAAAAACTGCTAATGATCAATATATTTAAATGATCGTTAGTAGTTTTTATACTTTTAAATTAAATATTTTTGTAATGAAATTTATATTTTTTAATGTAATACATTTTTTTTATACTTATTTTAAGTAAAAACGAACTTTTAAGTGAATAAAGCTGTAAGATATAGTGTTATAAATAATGTTTTGATAATCAATGAAGTATAGTGATTATCGAGTAATACGAGAATAATGGGAAGTTTTACCTTACAGGGATGTTATGGTAATATAGTATATAATTGTAGTATGAGTAAATGCGTTTTTTTACAATTACTATAAAATATACGAAGGGATGATTTATTATGAGAAAGAAAAAACGAATAACAGCACTATTGACGTCTTTAGCAATGTTATTCACATGTGCCATTTCTAATACTTCATTAAAAGCGGATACAACAGGGGAATCTATCTACACAACAAAGGGTGAGGCAACAAAAATTTATGCAAGTGCTTTTGCACAAAATACTAGCGATGACTGGGCATGGATGGATATAGGAGATACTGCTACCTTAGCGTATCAAGATGTGACTAATCTTAGTGGTGTCAACTCTACTAACGCTCTTGCAAAGGTAAATGGTAATGCAAATTTTGGTATAAATATTTCTGATGGAAATCTAGCGGTAGGGGATTCAAGTACGTTAAAATTCCATATTGGTACAGTTACAATTAAAGCTACAGGTTATGATGATGTTGTAGTTAATCTAAATAAAGATTACTCAGAATCATATACTGCGGAGAAAGCTAGTTGGGGAACTACTGGAAATACTACGCAGGTTTTATTAAATGACTATATTCCAAAGGATACGACAGCCAAAGCAGCTTATCTTCAAAAGATTACTAGTGTTAAAGCTGATATTACTTTGTCCGATTATCAATATACAAAAGCAGCACCAGTTACACCAACTAATGGAAAAGATATATATACAACAAAAGGGCAGAAAACTGATATTTATGCTGATGCCTTTGCTCAAAATACTAGTGATGATTGGACATGGATGGGCTTAGGAGATGCAGAAGCTCTTTTATATAAAGATGTTTTAAACATGCAATCTACTGGTACTTCTGCATTTGACAAAGTAAATAGTACTGCAAATTTCGGTATAAATGTTGTTGATAACAATCTTGGCGATGGAGATTCGAATATATTAAAGTTCCATGTTGGTACTGTTACAGTTAAGGCCAATGGATATGATGATATTGTTGTTAATTTGAATAAGGATTATTCAGAACAGAATTCTGCATCAAAAGTTTCTTGGGGAATTAATGGAAATAACACACAAATTCTATTAAATGATTATTTACCAAAGGATGCAACAGCAAAGGTAAATTATTTAAAGAAGGTTACTAGTGTTTCTGCTGATATTACATTGTCAGATTATCAGTATATTAAAGCACCATCACAAGAATCAGAATTTCCTGCTGGCTATAAGCATCCAACAACAATGAGAGGTCTTTCTTCTATGGATTTAGTAAAAGATATGAAGGTTGGTTGGAATTTAGGAAATACTTTAGATTCTAAAGGTGGAGAAACAGGATGGGGTAACCCTAAAACGTCAATGAAAATGATTGATGAAATAAAGAAAGCTGGATTTAATACAGTTCGTATTCCAGTAAGATGGGATGAAAATTATACTGATGCTAACGATACTATTAATTCAGATTATATGAAGCGTGTTGAAACAGTTGTAAATTATGCTTTAGCTAATGATATGTATGCAATTATTAATATTCACCACAATAAAATACAGGGTGAAATGAATGCAGCTGATGAAGATGCTGTTATTAATGAAGGAAGCCTTGTATGGAAGCAAATTGCAGATCATTTTAAAGACTATAGCGATAAATTAATATTTGAAACAATAAATGAACCAAGAAATGATGAAGATTGGACAGGTAAGGAAGAATATTATAAGGTTGTAAATGACTATAATGCAAAAATGCTTTCTGTAATTCGTGCAACTGGTGAGAATAATGCTAAGAGACTTGTAATGATGCCTACTTACTGTGCATCATCAGATTATGCTAAGGTTTCCGCTATGGTAGTACCAAATGATCCTAATGTTGCAGTATCTATTCATGCTTATATACCATACAATTTTGCTATGAATGTAGATACTACTAAAGGAGCTTATTCTACCTTTGGTGATACTGATAAAGCATTTATTGATAAAACTTTTAGATTATTAGATAAAACATTTGTACAGAAGGGAATTCCCGTAGTTTTAGGCGAATTTGCTGCTACAAACAAAAATAATTTACAGGATAGAGTTAACTATGCAAAATATTATGCACAGACAGCAGCTAGTTATGGAATACCATGCTGTTGGTGGGATAATAATGTTGCTGTGGCTAAGTCCACGGATAGTGGAACTGATGTAATGGGAATTTTCGATAGGAAAACTCTTAAATGGGTATATCCAGAAATTGCACAAGCATTGTTAGATGGTTACAGTAATCCAAAGAATATTAGTAATTATGATGACAATTTAATGTTTAGTGGTACAGCAACTTCTTCAAGTTGGGGACAAGCAGTTTCATTTAATTATGGTTTGGATTTTGTGGATGATGACTTTTCAAATAAATTAGCAATAGCTGTAGATTACAAAAGCACAAATGCACCTCAATTAGTTTTAAGAGGAGATCAAACAGCTACAAACTGGGTAAGAGTAAGCCCTTCAATAACTAAAACCAATGGAACTACAAGTACTGCATATTTTACTTTAAATGATATGATAAGTGCATATAAAAAAGCTCTTTCGAACTATGATACTTATGGTAAGGTTCTACCAGGAATTCAAAGCATCATAGTTGGAGATCAGGGTGCGGATTTAACAGTAACAAAAGTTTACAAAATATATGTACAGAAGTTAGAACAAAAAGTAAGTGACTCAACTATTTCATATACTAATAATTCATCAGATAAAACAGAAGACATTTCTGTAACTCTACCTACAGATTTACAGAAAGTAGTAGATGCTGGAATTTCAACTTCTACAATGAGTTATAAGAGCAGTGATGAGACAGTTGCAAAAGTATCTCAAGATGGAAAGATAACAGCAGTAGGAGATGGAAAAGCAACAATTACAACAGCAGTAACAGCAGGAGAATCAAAAGCATCTTTCGAAACAAGAGTAATAGTGAAAAATTCTAATATAACTCTTTTAGGCGATGTAAATAACGATGGAGTAATAAACGTAAATGATTTAATTTTGCTTAAAAGATATCTCAAAGGTGCAAGTGTAAATATTGATATGACAGCAGCAGATTTAAATGGAGATGGCACTGTTAATGTTCTTGATGTAATACTTATGAAGAAGTATTTGTCAGGAAAGATAACCTCATTTCCAGCATCTGCAAAATAGTATTTAATACAAAATTTATAGCGTTTACTATTAAACCCCCGTCTAATTATGGACGAGGGTTTTCTTGGTTTTGCAATTAATGAAGTAATAGTAGAGAAAACAGGCCGTGAACTAGGTATGTAGGTAGTAAATTGTGGATACGCAATGCAAACCGGAAGGATAAACTTACTAATTACAATGACAGAAGTATGATATCAGTGAAACTATTGTGAAATTTAATTTATAAATGTACAAAAATCACAATTTTCAAGTGATTATTGTGCATTTATGAATTTAGTTGAACTAGTTTCACGATACGATGCTATAGGAAATCCGTTAAACGATGGAGTATACAGCTACACCTGGGAAATGGGAAGACAGCTTGCAGGAATGTCGGGAAATGGACAGAATATAACATATAAATATAATGACAGTGGCATAAGAACAGAAAAAACTGTAAATGGAGTTGCAACAAAATATATACTGGATGGAAGCAATGTAATCTACGAAACAGATGGAACAAATAAGATATATTACACCTATGATAGTGCAGGCAAACTATTAAGTATGAACTTAAATGGAACGGAATATTACTACATTAGAAATGTTCAGGGAGATGTAATAGGATTAATTGACAAGGCAGGTACTCAGGTAGTAAGTTATACCTATGATGCTTGGGGAAAATTAATATCTATAGATGGAAGCTTAAAGGACTCAGTAGGAAAGTTAAATCCTTATAGATATAGAGGATACAGATATGATAGCGAGACGGGACTCTATTATTTGCAGAGTAGATACTATAATCCTGAGATGGGGAGATTTATAAATGCAGATGATATAGAAGAACTGAAAAATGAAGATTCAGATTTACTAGATTATAATAGATTTGCTTATTGTAGTAACAATCCAGTAAATAAAATTGATGATAATGGACATTTTGCGTGGGCATTAATATATTTTGTGCCTGGAATTGGTCAGATTGCATTTGGAGTAACAGTAACGGCGTTTTTAGCATATGGAACCTATAAAACATCATCTTGGGCAAAACATAGAATTATGTATGCTAAACGTAAAAGCGTTCAAAATATACCTATAGGAAGAGCTAATAGAAAAAAACAGGGACGAGAAGTAAATGAAAGAAAGAGAAAAAACAAAAATTTTAAAACAAGAAGTAATAAAAATCCAAATAGACCTATGAAAAAGCATACTCCATCAAGGAAAGGGCATAGTAAATATTTTTAAGGAAGAAGGGTATTGTATGATTCGTGGTGGATTAAGAATTAGATATGAAAGTCATATGGATTTGCAATTAAAAGATATAATTATTGAATTTGCACGATGGCTTAGGAAAAAATACATCTTTCCAATACGACTTACTATATATATTAGGTATGAATATAAAAGTAAGGCAAATAATAGCGACAAGTTTTTAGCTTCATTTCTTGAACCAGATAGTGAAAAATATAATCCTCATATTAGAGTAGAAGTTAAAAATCATAGAGATGATGTAGATGATACTAATGAATTTAGGAAATATATATTAATATCTATAGCTCATGAAATAATTCATTATATGCAGTGGATAAAAAAAGTGGATTTTTGTGAAAAGGAGGCGGAATATAAATCTGAAAAATTAGTACAATTATTTATAAAAGAAAGATTTTATGATTTGACAATAACCCATAAAGTAAAAAAATTATTGGAATTAGCTGATAAAAGATGTGAAAAAGGAAAATTTGATGAAGCGATTTCAATTTATAATCAAGTTATGAAAATTGGTTGTTATGATAATGGAGGTATATATAATTCTGTTGCATATTGCTATGATTGTATAGGAGATTATACTGAAGCATTAAAATATTATGATATGGCATTAAAATTGAATAGTAAAGATAGTACAATATACATTAATAAAGGATTTGCACTTCAGTCACTTGAAAGGCATAGAGAAGCAATAGAAAATTTTGATAAATCAATTGAAATTATGCCTAGTAAAGAGGCTTATGTATTTAAAGCCGATTCAGAAGGAAGGTTAAAACAATTTATGGAGGCTATAAATTGTTGTGATGAAGCTTTAAATTTAGATTTAAATTATGATATAGCGTATAATATGAAAGGACAATTTCTATATGTTACCAAAAGATTTAATGAGGCGAAAAGAATATTTTTAAAAGCTATTTCTATTAATTCTAATTATGCAGATGCCTATTATAATTTAGCCCTGACATATGCAAAGCTGGA
The DNA here is from genome assembly GCF_001705235.1 of Clostridium pasteurianum. NCBI lineage: Bacteria > Bacillati > Bacillota > Clostridia > Eubacteriales > Clostridiaceae > Clostridium > Clostridium pasteurianum. Next base: position 882,384 of record NZ_MCGV01000001.1, on the reverse strand, counting down.
TGACTTCAAAGCATCAATGGATTACCTTAAAGTAGCAATAAAAATTGATAGGCAATACATAGTATATGCAAAGGAAGAAGACATCTTGAAAGATTATAACTTAAAATTATAGAGTTTTAGTTTTTGCTATTTTTTATAATTGAATAATTATACGAGAAGATGGTGGAATATTATGAAGCTAACTTTAAAACAAGCATATATGTCAATGTTTTATTATCTTTGTAGCATATGGAATAAAGTAAAGGATGATAAAACTATATATAATATAGATGATTTTAGTGCTTTCATGGGTGGTATAAATCCATTTTTATTTAAAGGAAGTATGTCTGCTGATCCTGCTGCCTGGGAGGATTGGATATCATGTGTTAATAAAATTGAATCCAATAATAGTGAAGAAATAATGCTTACGAGCGTAGAAGCATTTGATTGTATGATATCATTTGTTAAATTTTATATAGATGATTTGTAGCTTCAGGGAGCGATGATAAAAGTAAACTTATGAGATATTGTCTTAAGGATGGAACTATATCTCAAGCAGACTGCATATCTGATGCTGGCTATATTATAGATACAATAAAAATAGTTAATGGTTATTGGTACTATAATACAAAGGACAATAAAATTAGATGCGTTAAACTGGCGAAATAGATAAAATTTAAGGTTATGGATATGATGAATTTTTTCAAGTAGATGAAAAGACATTATCACATGAAATACTTTTTGCATCGGGGGCCACAATTCTAATTTATTTTGAAAAGATTTCAATTAAAAAAGTGAAAAATTAATTATAATAATATGAGTTTTTGAAATTAAGGATAGCAGAGACAATTTTAGTCGCTGCTATTCTTTTTTAGCAACATCTATTTATGCCTATTTATAAATGTAATATAATGTAAAAACTTTAATGCATTATTGTATATTAAGGAATGAAATGGTATATTTAAAGAGCATTAGATGAAAAAAGTTTTGCAATATTTTCTGTTGATAAAAGTGGGAATAAGTGTTTAAAAATAGTAGATGGAAAAAATGTAAAAGATTCTAATCTATTTGGCTATTTTATGGTACAAGATAATAATATATATTTTGATGATTCTATGTCGGTGTACTTGTTTGATATGTCATCTGGAAAATTAAAGCTTTTGAATGATGATGTTGAACAGTTTAAGATAAATAATGGATACATGTTTTATATAGATCATGCTCAAAAAACATTTACTATATACAAGGAAAATATAAATGATATGAAATCTCAAATTATTCTAGGTAAAGGAGTATCAAAACCAAATAAAGGTATATATTACGGTTTTGATTTTATAGGCAGTGATTTATATTTTCTTAAACGTATACCGGATAGTACTTACGAGCATTGTGCTAATGCACTATATGCCTATAAGAATGGAAATGAAATACTTATGAGAAAAAATAATAATGAGGGCATAGATGAGGAAATGGTGGTATATAAAAAAGAATTATATTTTGCAACAGATGATTCTAGTAACAAAACTACGCTTTGGAAATATTCTAATAAGGATAATACTATGTCTAAAGTAGCTTGCCTAGAGTCGTCTAAGCTATATAGTTATTTTATCTGGAATACAGTAAAAATAGTAAATGGATATTTATATTATTACACAAAGAATTATAAACTTAGGTGTGTCAAATTAAACTAGTGAGAAAATTCATAAGTATTTTAAATGAAAGGAAAACATAATAAATTTTTTATGTATGGTGTGGAATATGAAGCTAACTTTAGAACAAGCATATATGTCAATGTTTTATTATCTTAATAGGATATGGGATAAAGTAAAGGATGATAAAACTATATATAATATAGATGATTTTGGTGCTTTCATGGGTGGTATAAATCCATTTTTATTTAAAGGAAGTATGTCTGCTGATCCTGCTGCCTGGGAGGATTGGATATCGTGTGTTAATAAAATTGAATCCAATAATAGTGGAGAAATAATGCTTACTAGTGTAGAAGTATTTGATTGTATGATATCATTTATTAAATTTTATATAGATGATATGAACTTTAATCTTAATTGGCTAATTGAGTTTATTTATAGAGAAAAGAATATATGTAAAAAAGATAATATTATTGATGAATGGATGAAAAATATCTTACGCTAATTGGAATAGAAGCAGGCGTGCCATTTGGATCATAAGGAATGATTGTAGGAGAGGTAACGCCGGATGAAATAAATATTGAATGGGATGTGAAATAGAGTATGCAAATATTTAGTGATGATTTGATAGAAGAATATGTAGATTGGCAAAAAGCAAATCCTAATAATTTTACTTGGTGGAGTTATGTTAATATGAAAGCTGACATAAAGACTGCTTTGGCTTTTAGCAAGTTTTTTTATGCGGAATTAATGGAGATAGATGGATATATTTTACTGAAAGATAATTTTGATTTTGATAGGTACTTAGGCTGGAAAAAGTTTTGTAAAAATGATAAAAATTCAATCGAAAGAGTTATGAATACCTATGAGGTTAGAGACTTTTTCCACATAAATACTGATTATGATGATGATAACATAGAAGAACAAATTGAAGCACTTGGTGAAATGTTGAAGTTTTTCTGGTCATTAAGTTTTAAGCAGCAGTTCCCAAATAGAAATATTGTTGTTGAATTATATGAAGACGAAGTTTTGTGTATAACTGTTTTTGAGAATGTTGTAGAAGATACTAATTAGTAAAAAGTATATAATTAATTAAAAAAATATAAGAAGCATTATAAATGCAGATGGAATTGCTGTGATAACTGGGGAAGCAAAATGATAAAAACTATGAATTGAAGGGGTTAAAAAATAAAAAGTTTGATGAAATTAGATATAGATAAATATTATGAAAAAGGTGAAAAATACTATTTAAATCAGGATTATAATAAAGCATTGAAATATTTTAAAAAAGGTTATGATATGAGCGAACATGAGGATTTTTTAAATTACATTGGATGTTGTTATGAATCTTGGTGTATGTTTTAGCCGAGTAAATAAATACAAAGAGGCAATTGCAGAGTTTGATATTTGTTATGCTCAAGATAATATGTATCAAGATTCGCTGTTTAATAAAGCCATAGCATTACTTTGTATGGGACGATACATTGAATCATTATATACATCGTTAGATTTATATAAAATTAATCCTAAGGATATTGAAAACCTATTAAATATTGGGGAATGTTATTATAGACTTGGTAACTTGAGTGATGCTGAGAGTCATTTTAATGAGGTATTGAAGAGTGATTCTCTAAATAGTAAAGCAAATAAATTTTTAAAGAAGATACATGCCAAAAATAAATAGGGGATATATACTTTTCAGTAACTAATGAACAAAATATGGATATATTCTGTATAGATAAGAAAGGAAAAAATATTTTAATGTATTTTATGTGGAAGACATTCCTGATATGGATCAGTTGCTATATTATAGGTTTATAGTGAGTGGAAATAATATGTATATTAGCTCAGGTATTGCGGTGTACTTGTTTAAAATCACGGACCATGAATTAAAGCTTTTATGTAATGAGGTGTTAATATGAGTAGTAGAGTAAATATTGAAGATATGAATCTAGATGAAAAATTAAATAAAATAGACGAAATTGAAAATAGAAGTAAATTTAATAAAATTGATTTTGAAGTTTTAGAAAAATTTTCTCATGATATCAATGACGAAGTACGATCTAAGGTAGCAGAGGTTTTAATATTTACAGATAATAAGCAAGGAGAAGAAATATTAATCGATTTATTAGATGATAAGGACGAATTAGTACGAACAAATGCATGTGATTCGCTTTGTATCAGTAAATCAGAGAATGTTATTAAATTATTAAAAAATAAGATTTTAAGAGATAAAAGTAATTTAGTTAGAGGATATGCTGTAGCATCATTAGTTGATATTGTTATTGCAATGGATTATAAAATTGAAGATATGAAAATGTTTTTTATAAATGTACTTCTTAGAGAGAAAGATAATTGGGTAAAAATTGATGTTTATAGAGGGCTATATATGTTGGGGGATGAAAGGTACTTAAATAAACTAATAAATATTCTAAATGATAGAAATTATAGAAATAGATGTTCAGTTGTTAATATATTAGGAGCATTAATTTGTAAAGAAAACTTTAATGTAATTACAAGTGCACTTGAAAATAAGTTTCAAGTAGAGAAGTCTGAGGCTGTAAAATCTTCTATAGAAGATATAGTTACTAAATTAGAGTAGTGCTGGATGTGCGTTTATAATGACATTAATTTCAATGAATATAACATCGTATATAGGAGATGAAAAATCAGGGGATATAGGTATAAAAAAGAGAAAAAATCCATATAAGCATTAAATAATGAAAGTTTTAGAACTGGTACATATTTATGCCACAAGTATAATGACAACCTCAGAAATCTGTGATATATTTATAATAGTAAGAAAAGATAGGACGCATAGGTTCAGAAAGGAAACATGAATGATGATTACAGCAATTAATATAAAAGATTACCTTAATAGCGAACGTTATGATGAGACACTGGGAAGTCAACAGGGTCTGAATTTAATATGCTCATATAAGGTAAGAAAAAATAATTGTCTGTATGTTTGTTAGCCTGAATACTATTGTATCATTGCATATATATTGGATTTTTATAAACCGCTTACCTTGAATAAAGGGTAGGCGGTATTTTTATGTTTAATTAGTTAAATCAGGTTAACTTAGGTTTTGTAAGTTAAAATCTCATAGAGTCATTCTACTAGCAGAAGTAATAAGGAGGATATTAAAATGTTTGAAATTAAAGGAAAGATAAATACAGCATTATGTTATGCAAAAGTAGTAGAGGATGAGGCAATAGAGCAGATTAGAAGAATGTGTGATTATGAATTTACAGCAGGAAGTAAAATTCGAATTATGCCAGATGTTCATGCGGGTAAAGGCTGCACAATTGGTACAACTATGACAGTTAATGATAAGGCAGTTCCCAATATTGTAGGTGTAGATATTGGATGTGGTATGTATACTATTAATCTAGGAAAAGCAGATATTGATTTTCAAAAACTTGATGAAGCAGCACATTTTGTACCATCAGGCATGAATGTATGGGAAGGAAGGCAGGAGAGATTTGATCTGACAGAACTTTGCTGTTATAGAAGTTTAAAAAACACTAAACGATTGGAACGAAGCATTGGAACTTTAGGTGGTGGCAATCATTTTATTGAGGTTGATGAGGCACAGGATGGCACAAAATATCTTGTAATACATACTGGCAGTAGAAATCTTGGAAAACAGGTAGCTGAGATTTATCAGCAGCTAGCGATTGATTTGAATAAAGGCAAAGAAACATATTTTAAGAAAAGAGATGCCATTATAGCAGAATATGAGGCAGCAGGAAGACGAAAAGAAATACAGTCAGCGTTAGAAGATATTTGGTGGAGTAAGAAAGAGCCTACAATGCCTGAGGATTTATGTTTCTTGTATGGAAGGTATTTTGAGGATTATTTGCATGATGTGGAAATCTGCCAGAGATTCGCAAAACGTAATCGTGAAAAAATAGCGGAGGTATTACTACAAAGAACTGGAATGATTGGAAGTGAAGCTTTTCATACTATTCATAATTATATTGATATAAAGGAAATGATTTTACGTAAGGGTGCAATTGCAGCACATGAAGGTGAAAAGGTATTGATTCCTATCAATATGAGAGATGGAAGTGTGCTTGCTGTAGGAAAGGGGAATCCAGAGTGGAATAATTCTGCACCACATGGAGCAGGGCGTATTATGTCCAGAAGAAAAGCAAAGGAAAGCTTGAAACTAGAAGAGTACAAACATGTGATGGAAGGAATTTATACAACTTCTGTAAATGAGGCAACTCTAGATGAAGCACCAATGGCATACAAATCTTTGAATGATATTATTAGTGTTATTAGTGATGCTGTAACAGTTATTGATGTAATGAAACCAATATATAATTTTAAGGCTTGCGACTAGGAGTGGCTGTTTTTGCCGGTGCAAGAATAGAAGGGGAAGCTCAATTATGCGAGGGATTAGTTTTAAAACCAAAGAAAGCTATGGAAACATATTATGTGGGATTCTATTTGGAATTGATGCTAATAAATTTTGCTGGTATATTTCAGAAGATGAGATATATGATGAAAAAGATAAACCAATATTTGAAAAAGGTTATGTTGATGGGGCAACTTTTTTGAGAAAAATACAGGAAAAAAGTTATATGGTTATGTTTGCTAATATAAAAGCATATCCTTCAGGGTGCAAACCTATTGATGTTAAGAATTATGATGAATTTGTAAAAAGTAAATGTGAATTAGTAATTCTATGTTCAGACCTATATTATTATGAAATATATGCAAAGGATACTTTAATGATTGAGACTATTAAAAATAATGCAATAAAAAATGGTATGTATGATATAGAATATATTACTAAAGAGAATGATGGAAGAACTGTTTTTAGTGTTTTATAATTGGTGGTAGAACATAAGTTTAAAAAAGAGGTGTTTGAAAATCAAACATATTATTGTATTTGGGGAGAAAATTCAGGATGATTGGATTAGATATTAAAGTTAAAAATGAATATAACAATTATATACATAAAATTTTTGATGGTATTGATTTATCTAATTATATGTGTCAGATAAATTTTGATGACTCTTTATATTTACAAAATGGTAAAATAGGACAAGACATTTTTAAAACCAATATTTTAAATGGGGATGTTTTTTTGAAATGTATACCAAAAGATGAGTATTATATAATATTTTCTGATATAAAAATATATCCTATAGATAGTAAGTTTGATGAAATTAAGACATTTGAAGATTTTATGAAAAGCAATTGCCAAATGGTTTTTCTTTGTACGGACTCAACATTTATTCAATTTTATAGTAAAGATGAAGTTGCATTGGATAAAGTATATAGTAATTGTATAAATAATAATTTTGAAGATATTAAATATATAGATGCCGAAGATGCACTAAAAAGAAATTTAATTGCTTGGTGAAGGTGAAATAAGCTTTTGGTCTGTAGGTTTTAATATGTATATAAGAAAGCAACCATTATTACAACAATCTCAGAAAATTGAGTTTGATAAAAGGGGCGGAATATCGTTTAAGATGCTTTAAAAGATAGGATTCAATTTGTAAAGAAATACTGGACATATAATATTCCATTAAATAGAAAAGAATGTCCTTGCATTATTTGGTATAAGGTTGAAGGTGTTGAAGAAATTATTGAAGCATTAAGAGATGATTTGTACTGTTTTAATTGTGTCATATTAAAAAGAGGTAAGAAATTAGAAGATGCATCATATGTATTAGATTTCAATGAAGAAATAGACTTCAATAGTTTAAGTATTAGAGAGAAGAATAAGGGAGAGTTTATCAATAAAATTCTTCCTGAAATTGAATTATATTTGAATGAAAAACTACAAATTATAGAAAAATAAAAGTAAAAATTAAATTGGGCTTTTGTAATATAAGGAGACTTTTATGGATAAAGAATATGAAATAGATATAGTGAGAGCATTTTTTAATAAGCACTGTCAAGAAAGAATATCATATGAACTAGCTAGCAAAAATAAGCGTTATAATGCAATAGGTAGGTTGTGTCATGATTTTCAAGAAGTTTTAAAACTTAATTATATGATAAAAATTGAATGTTTGGATTATAAAGATGTACTAAAAGAAATGAAATATTATGGAGCGCTTAAAACATGTTATGTAATTTCATATAATAAAATTGTTGATGGAATGTGTGTGAAATTAGATGAAGCATTAAAAAACGTTGTTGGATATGGAATGCCATCACTAGTGGTTTGCGTGCCAAATAAATTGGCTTATTTTGAGTCAGAACAATTAGAGGGTGCACCTCCACGTTATATACTACAGAAGTAGTACATGGGAGTTTAGTTACTCATTATGAATATAGCATGCTTTAATTAATATAAATAGGTTATATTACTAAATTTATTCATAAACGATTCAGGAAGTTCTTTTTCTGAAATTATATAATTTAAATTTGAAATACTTGTTACTTTGTATGGAGCAATTGAATCAAAACGATTATAAGGACATAGGAATACTTTTTCGCTTGAATGGGACAGCATTATTTTACGGATAGCTGTCTCATTTTCATTAGTATCGGTAATAATGCCAGCTTTTGATAATGCAGCAGAAGCGAAGAAGAACATATCTACATATATATTGTTTAACATTTCGGCGGCGAAGGGACCTATTGTAATGACATTATTGCAGTCTGAAATTAAGCCACCTATGCAGTATGTGCGCACGTGCTTAGAAGCTAAAAAATGTGCCAAGCCAATGTTATTTGTAAATACAGTTAAATCCATATCGGATGTTAAAAATGTTCCAAGATTAAAAGTGGTTGACGAACTGTCAATAAAAATAGTAGCCTCGTGTTTTATGAGTTTTGATGCTGTTTTTACGATAGTCATTTTTTCACGTTTGTTTTCTTGAATTCTTATGGAAAATGGCGCCATGCCTGGCTTGGCTGAAAGTAAAGATGCTCCACCATGAGTTCTTTTTACAAGTCCGCGATTTTCTAAATCCGTCAAGTCTCTGCGTATGCTAGAAGGACTGGTAAAAAGTTTTTGAGATAAATGCTCTACTGTAGCATAGGTTGTTTCTTTGAGTAATTTCATGATTTCTTTTTCTCTTTGAAGGTTGCTCATATAGAGTGCTCCTTTCAATATAAAATTGTGCTCATTTATGACCGAATTTCATAATTGCCGCCAGGTATTGACCATATGAGCATTATTTTATATTATACTCTCATAAATAAGAATTAGGAAGGTGGTTTTTATCATTAAAAATATAATATTTGATGTTGATGGTACTTTATGGGATACAACAGGGGTTTCAGCTAAGGCATGGAATAAAGCAATTAAAGAAGTTGGAGGTACAAAAGCAGTTATAACCTCAGATATATTGAAAAAAGAATTCGGTAAAACAATGGACATAATAGCAAATGATTTATTTTATGATGCCAGTGATGATAAAAAGGAACTTATACTAAAAAAGTGTGTTGAATATGAGCATGAAGATTTAGAGGAGTGTACAGAGAATCTATTATTCCCGCATGTTAAAGAAACACTTCAAAAACTTTCAGAGAAAAGTAATCTCTTTATTGTTAGTAACTGTCAGAAAGGTTATATTGAATTGTTTATGGAAAAGACAGATACTAAAAAATATATTACCGATATTGAGTGCTTTGGAAATACAGGTAGGACAAAAGGAGAAAATATAAAAATTCTCGTTAAAAGAAATAAATTAGAAAATGCTGTGTATGTTGGCGACACTTATGGTGACTACGAAGCAACTGTAATAGCTGAAGTCCCTTTTATATTTGCTAAATATGGGTTTGGTGATGTGGAAAAGCCTTATTTGACTATAAATGATATAGAGGAATTGCTTAGTATATAGAAAAATTAAGATGAAAGCATACTAATCTTATAAAGATATAGGTGCTTTTTTCTGTTAAGGTGCAATTATGAAAAATGTGTTTAAGTTGTTGCAAATAAAATTGAGGTAGTATGATATAATTTTATTGGATTAGTAGAATGAATAGTGAGGTGAAATTATGTATTGGGATAAATTAAAAATTGTATTTTTATCAGAATTAGTTAGCAGCGATGATGGATCCACAAATTGCGAAATTGCTTCTTATATTTTAAAGCATATTGATGAAGTTAAGAAGTATAACATAAGTGAGCTGGCTAAAAAATGTCATGTATCTAATAGTTCAATCAGTAGGTTTTGTAGAGAAATTGGATTAAATGATTTTACGGAACTTAAAGAATTAATTACCACAACATCATTTCAATTTGATATGTATTCAAATCATCCCAATATTAATGTACGCTCATTAGATTTTATTAATAGGGTTAAGGATAGCCTCAATTTGGCCTCAGAGTCTTTGAATTATGAAGTACTTAATCGTTTATCAATAGATATTTACAATTATGAAAAAATAGCGATTTTTGGCTTACTGAAAGCAGAAACGGTAGCAATGAATTTACAGAGTGACCTATTGCTTCTAGGAAAAGGTGCTTTTACAAAGGTGCCATTTAAGCAGCAGCTTGAATATATAAAAAATGCAACGGATAAAAATTTAATAATTATTTTTAGTTATACTGGAATTTATTTTGAACATACTTTCCCTAGAAATATACCTGAAAGTAAAGCAAAACCTAAGGTATATTTTGTTACAAGTGATTATAATTCTAAGTTAAATAAATATTTTGATGAGGTGATTTGCTTTAAATCTTTGCAGGATTATGCTTCGCATCCCTTTCAATTGCAATTAGTTGGAAGTTTGATCGCTCAGAATTATGCATATTATTTAAATAAAAAGAATAAATGAAGAAATGTTAATTCATATAGCAACCTAAGAGAATCTTGACTTAGGCTGTTTTTTATTTTGATATAAATAGAGCATTTCCTAAATTGGGAAATCAATAGAATAAGAGAACTGAAATTAGTATAATTAAGACACAAAATAAAAAGAAAAGAGGAGATTTTAATGAAGAAAGTTGCAGTCTTTTTAGCAGATGGCTTTGAAGAAGGCGAATCATTATTTGTAATTGATGTTTTAAGAAGGGCAGGCATTCATTGTGATTCTGTAAGTATTGCTGGAGAAATGGTTAGAGGTTCTCACGATATTGTAGTTAAAGCAGATAAAATTATAGGTGATGAAATTAAGGAATATGATATGATTGTTTTCCCTGGTGGATTACCTGGAGCAACAAATTTAAGGGATGATGAAAGAGTAATTGAACTAGTTAAATATTTTGATAAAGTACCAGAAAAGTTTGTAGCAGCTATTTGTGCAGCACCAATGATTTTAGAAAGAGCGGGAATCGTAAAGGGACGCAAACTAACCTCATATCCTGGTGATAAATATATTGAATTACTTAAAGAAGCAAATTATGTAGATGATATTGTTGTTATAGATGACCATTTAATAACAAGTAGAGGTCCAGCTACAACATTACCTTTTGCTTATGCATTAATTGATGCTTTGGGAGGAGACAGCAGTAAGCTAAAACAGGGAATGTTGTACAATATGTTAAGAGAAAGTAATTTCTAATTAATAAAATGATGAAACAATATAATTATATTGAGCTTAATAAAGCTAACATTAAAAGAAGTTTAATGTTAGCTTTAGGCATAATTATTTCTGCATTTGGCATGACGCTGCTTGTAAAATCAAGTTTGGGGCAGAGCACAGTAACTGCAATTAGCTATAATATAGGCATTGTTACACAAATGAAAACAGGTACGGTACTAACGTTAGTTAATTATGTATGCTTTATTGGACAAATTATTTTACTTAAGAAGGAATTTAAACTTATTCAAGTATTACAATTAGTTGTTACTACAGTATTTGGAAGTGTATTGAATGTGTTTTTATATGGTATACCGTTTATTACAAATATGCAGTTAAATAATTATCTAGTAAAATTAGTTGTTTTGCTAATTGGTATTATATTCATGGCGTATGGAGTAAGTTTAATGGTATTAGCAAATTTAGTTTTCATGCCATATGAAGGATTATGCAATGTGATTGCTTTAAAATTAAATGTACCCTTTGGAACAATAAGAAGGTACGTTGATATTACTTTTGTAATTCTTTCATTGGCCATAATATTTGCTTATAAAATACCTAATACATCTGTTCGTGAAGGAACTGTTATATACACACTTTTGCTTGGGACTTTAACTAATGTATTTATGAAGCATATAAAATGAAATTACTGCGAAACTTAAACTATATGTTAATATGCATATATAGTTTAAGCTTCGCAGCTTTTCAATATATGAGAAAGAACATGAATTATCTAAAGGTTACTTAAAAGTACTATATAAATAGGAATAAAAATTAATGTTGCAAGAGTTGTCATAGTTGTGACTACAGCAGCATATTTATAGTCTCCTCCGCTGGCTTCAGATAAAACAGAAGTGATTGACATTGCAGGCATACCAGATTGTATAATAAAAACTTTTTCCATTAGTATGGGTAGATGCAGGAAAGAACACATTAAGAAAACTATTAGAGGGGAAACTATAAAACGTCCAATTGTAATCAGTGTCAAGGATTTGTCCCATTTTATTTCTTTAATATCAATGTTATATATAATTATACCTATGTATAACATTGATAATGGGGTAACTAAATTCCCCATGTACTTGCAGGTATCCATTACACATTTTGGCAAGGTTATTTGAAGGAGAATGAGAATTATAGCAGCAATGAATCCGCATAAAGGTGGAGAAAAAAGATTTTTAAGATTTTCACTTGAAAAAAGATGTACTTTTTTATCTCCACCATCTTTGGCTAAACAGAAAGCCCCTATAGTCCAGAATAAGCTTATGTTACCTAAAAAATAAATAAAGACGAAAGGAAGGCTTTTATTTCCAAAGAGTGATGTATTAACGGGTAAGCCTACAAAGAGGGTATTAGCTATTGATAAAGTTGAAACAAAAATTCCTCTTTTGTTAGATGGAATATTAAATATTTTTGCTAATATAATTCCTAAAATGTAGCATATAATTATTGAAGCAAAAGGTACAAATACGCCGGAAGCAAATTGAATAAGTTTATCTTTTGTATATGTTGTTAATAGATTTGATACCATATAACAGGGTACTGCTATATTTATTACAACTTTAGAAAAAAGTTTTGAAGTTTCATTGTTAAACCATCCTTTATGGCTAAAAAAATAGCCTATTGACAACATTAATATAATACTTAATACACTTTGTAGAGAATTTAAAATAACCATGTCTGTTCACCCTTTCTGTTTCAACTTTTTTTGAATGTATGATGAAATATTATTTCAATACAATAATAACAAAAAAGTATTTATACAAAAAATAGTTAGTTATTATGATATATATATATTTAATATATAAATATAGGTGGGAGTATTATGGATATAAAACAATTAAGTTATTTTCTTGAGATTGCTAAAGAGGGAAATATTACAAAGGCATCTGAAAAATTGCACATAACTCAACCTCATTTAAGTTTGCAATTAAAACTGCTCGAAGAAGAGCTGAATGTTAAATTAATAGACAGAACTACTAGAAAGTTTCAAATAACAGAGGCAGGGAAAACTTTACAAAAACGCGGAGAGCAAATTATTGAGTTTACACAGGATACTGTTAAAGAACTTAGAAATATTAATAAAGGCGTAATAGGAACACTTGCCATTGGAAGTATAACAGCAGAGGTAGATACATTATTACTTAAGAGGGTTAATGAATTTCATAAAACATATCCTAATATAAATTTTACTATAAGGGAAAGGCATACAAATGAAATACTACAATTGTTAGAAAAAGGAATGATAGATATAGGGATAGTAAGAACTCCCTTAAATTCCATGGACGTTGAAGCTGCATATTTACATGAAGAATCTATGGTAGCTGTATATTGTAATGACGAGGATTGGAAGGAAAATAAGAAGACTATAGATATTATTGAACTTTATGATAGGCCACTATTGGTGAATTTTAGATATGAAAAAGATATTATAAATGCTTGTAAAAGAGCTGGTTTTGAGCCTAGAATAATCTGTAGAATTAATGATGCAAGATCAATACTTCTATGGGCTAATACAGGTATGGGAGTAGCTGTTGTCCCTAAAGATTGGCTTAATGCTGTACCTAATATTGATTTTAAATATAAGGAGATTAATGAAAAATATTTAGTAACACAAACAGCTATTATATGGAGCAAAAAACGCTATTTATCTCCTTTAGCAAAAAAATTTTTGAAGACTTTTAATACGTAATAAAATATTAGAGTAAGTAAAAGGCTGCCAAACTAATATTTCTTAATTAATTGATATGCCCTCTTTTAAGTGACAAGTTTTTTATTATTTTACCTGTCTACCTACAAGGGAGCATACATTTTGTGATATATTCCTTTTTATTTTATATATATTTAGTTTAATATGCAGCCACCATTTGTCTCTATGATTTCTTTATAACGGTAATATGAGTTTTTGATAACTCTTTTATATGAGCCTTCTCCGTTATTAAATCTGTCTACATATACAAAACCATAACGCTTTTTCATTTCGCCTGTTCCAGCAGAAACAACATCAATAGGACCCCAGTATAAATATCCCATAATGTTGCAGCCATCTAGTATTGCTTCATAGATTTGTTTTAAATGTGCTTCTACATATTTAATTCTCTCAGGATCGTTAATTTTTCCTGATCCATCTAAATTTTCATCAAGACCTATTCCGTTTTCTACAATAAATAGTGGGAGCTGATATCTATCAGTTAATTCATTGCATACATACCTTATGCCTTTAGGATCAATAGGCCAGCTCCAAGGCTCTGGTGATTTTCCCTCTAAATAAGGATTATCTGTTCCAACTGCACCGCCGGTATCTCCGCCCATTTTTACTCCTGATTTATATACAGAAGATCTGTAGTAGCTAAAGGACATTATGTCTACAGTATATTTTTTGATTAATTCTAAATCCCCATCATCTATAACAGGCGCACAGTCATTTTCTCTCCATATGCGCTTTACATATCCAGGATATTCACCCCTACACATTACGTCGCCAAAGAAAAGATTTTTTCTTCTAAATTGAAGTGCTCCCATAACATCGTCTGGATTACATGTAGCAGGATATGTAGCACATGAAGACATAGAAAGCATGCATCCAATTTTTGCTTCAGGGTCAATTTCGTGACATGCTTTTACTGCTAGTGCATTTGCCACGAAAGTATAATGACATGCCTGATATTTTTCTTTCAAAGTTAAACCTTTGATAGGTTCGTTTGTGTCTTCAGGATCGATATCTAATAGGCCACCTGCTGCGAATGGCATTTTAAAAATGTTATTAATTTCATTAAAGGTTAACCAGTATTTTACCTTACCCTTATAGTGTTTAAAAACAGTCCTAACGTATTTTTCCCAAATAGATATTAACTTTCTATTTGTCCATCCACCATATTCTGTAAGCAAATATAATGGAGTTTCGTAATGACTTAAAGTTACAACGGGTTCCATTCTGAGCTTAAGCATAGTATCAAATAAATCATCATAATATTTTAATCCTGCTTCGTTAGGCTTATCTTCAGTTCCATTTGGATATATTCTTCCCCATGAAATACTTGTTCTGAATGCATTAAAACCCATTCCAGCCATTAACTTTAAATCCTCTTTATAGCGGTGATAAAAATCTATTGCTTCATGACTTAAATACTTTTTATCTGGCTTTAATGCCATTTCCCACTTTTTTGTACTTTTATTCCATTTAAGGCCTGGATGATCAGCATCTGTACTTATGCCTACCATGACATCAGTAATATCTGGTTTTTTCCCATCCTCAAGCCATGCACCTTCACATTGATTTGCGGCTACTGCACCGCCCCATAAAAAATTCTTAGGAAATGTTTTCATCATATCTCCTCCTAAACTTGATTTTAAGAAAATTATATAAGATAAATTTATATATGTAAACAATTTCTAAATATATTGGAGTTAGTTTTCAGAAATTAATATTAGATATCATATAATTTGAAAATATGTTTCGTTTAAAATAAAAATATTGAATATAATTGTAGTTAGCGTGAATTTATTTAAAGGCTTGAAAAAATAAATTTGTATAGACAATCTTATGAAATAGATTCAAAGTTAAGTCAATGCTATAATAGAATAAAAAATATATTAAGAGGGGTACATTATGAAATTTATATCGTATGAAACTAGAGAAGATGAAAGAAAAGATTTTGAAGAAATATCAAGAAAATTAAATGTAGAAATTGTTTTAGTAGAAGAGACGTTAAATGAAAATACTGTTTGTTTAGCTGAAGGTTGCGATGGAGTGACGACTTTAGGGCAGAGCCAAATTAATAAATCTATTATAGATAAATTAAAGGAAATTAATATAAAATATATAGCTACTAGAACTATTGGATATAATCACATAGATGTTAAGTATGCTAAAAGTAATGGCATAAAGATTAGTAATGCTCATTATGCTCCTAATGGTGTTGCGGAGTATACAGTAATGCTTATGCTAATGTGTATAAGAAATTATAAACAGGCAATGTTTAGAGGAAATGTAAATGATTATTCTCTCATAGGACTTAAAGGAAAAGAAATGAAGGATTTAACTGTAGGAGTTATAGGAACTGGTAAGATAGGAGCAGCAGTAATTGAATGCTTACAGGGATTTAAATGCAGAATTTTAGCATACGATAAATTTGTTAATGAAAGCATAAAAGAAAAAGTGTCTTATGTGGACTTAGATACAATATATAAGGAAAGCGATATTATAACTCTTCACACACCTTTAAATGAGGAGACTTATCATATTATAAATAGTGAGAATATAAACAAGATGAAAGATGGTGTGGTTTTAATTAACTGCGCCAGAGGACAATTAATGCATTTGCCTGATTTAATTGATGGAATTGAAAAAAGTAAAATAGGGGCATTGGGTCTAGATGTGGTAGAAAACGAAGAAGGGATTTATCATTTAGATAGACGTACTGATATTATTAGTAATAGGGACATGGCATATTTAAGACAATTTCCTAATGTAATTATGACACAACATATGGCTTTTTATACTGATGCAGCAGTTACCAGTATGGTTAGGTGTGCAATAAATAGTTTAGTTTCTTTTGTAAAAAATGATGTAAGTGATTGTGAAGTTAAATATTAAAGGGCTATGGCAGCAATGTATTTTAAAAGAAAAGAATTGGGATTTTTATAAAGATCCCAATTCTTTTCTTTTAAAACCAGTATATTAAATTTTAAAGAATGTTTTTATTGGCCTGAAATCATGGTTTCGGATTGATTTCCAAAATCATAACCATTTTCTGGTACCCATATTCCATTTGATGAATCAAAATTAAAGGATTGCTCCTTTGTTTCAGCTCCTGGTTTAGCAGTATTTAGGTCATTTTCAAGATGATTTATAAATGATTTTATTGCCTCATTTTTTGCTTGATTTTCGTCTGTTAAATTCATTGCTTGAACATCTGAAATTGCCTCCGAAGCTGCTTTTTGAGAAATGCTTTCAACGTCTATATAATTAGTTTTAACATTAACTAATGCAGTATCATCGGTTTTAGAAGTTGTTTCTGTTGTAACGTTAATATTTTTTATGGCGTTTTTATATGCAGAATAAATTTTGCTACAGTCATCGTCACTTATTGTTATATCTGAAGCAGAACTCTTTATTCCTTTACTAAATGCCTTTTCTTTCATTTTATCTAGCTTGTCAGTAAAATCTTTTCCTGTGAAATTCATTAATATTTTACTTGATCCTGAGTCGTCACTTTTTACAAAGAAATTAAACCACATTTCGGCAGATTTATCAGGTGCCATTTTTAATTTTGATAAATCCGCTGCAAGTCCACCTTGTGCTAAATCAATAACACCATCAACATATTTATGTTCATCTTGTGGAACCCAAACATGATCTTTTACTACAAACTTAAAGGTATTTTCCTTAGATTTTCTAGATGGTTTAGCTTTATTTAATTGATCTATAATACTATTTATGTATTTCTTACAAATTGCATCTTTATCAGAAAAATCATTTTCATTATCAAGGTTTTCATCCATGGTATCACTTATTGAGTTTAAAATAATTTGTTTTACATCTATATAGTTTGTTTTAACTTTTACTTCGGCTGTTTCATCATTTTCAGAAACGATACTTGTAGTTATATTTACTCTTTTTAATGCTTTGTAATAAGAATTATAAAGTTCATCAGCAGTAGTATCATCTACTCCTATACCTATTGACTTTTTAATCTCATCTTTAAATTCTTTTTTAAATTTGTTTTTTTGCGTATTAGTTGATGTATATAAACTGCTTTTTGTA
The DNA here is from genome assembly GCF_001705235.1 of Clostridium pasteurianum. NCBI lineage: Bacteria > Bacillati > Bacillota > Clostridia > Eubacteriales > Clostridiaceae > Clostridium > Clostridium pasteurianum. The sequence continues at coordinate 864,485 of NZ_MCGV01000001.1, read as the reverse complement.
TCTCCCAATTTTGATATTTCAGAAGTATCATTCTTTACAATAAAATTAGATAAAATTTTGGCAGATTCATCTGCTTTGATTTTAGGCTTGCATCCAACTAATATTGCAGGTGTTAATACTAAGATCATTAGTATTGATATAATTTTTTTCATTCGCTATTTCCCCCCCGGAAAAAATATTTACAAATTATAAAAGCATGACTTACATTACAATTTGTTTCATTTTAGGCAATATAATTACAACAAAGTACTTTTAATGAGCACCTATCATACAAATACCTTGTTTACAAATAAATACCTTATAAATTTTAGTACTAAATTTATAAGTTGTCAATGACATTTTAATGTCTTTTTAAATTAAATTAAATTTAAAATTAAACTGATAATAGTTTTGCATGATAAAGAATTTATCTATAAAAAACTTTTTAAAATATAAAGGTAAAATTTATGTAAATTATAATTGACAATTTTAAGGTATTTGCATATAATGAACATATGAACAATAATTCACATGTTCATATGTTTGATAAAAAATTGATGGCCGTAAATAATGAAATTTATAAATAGTAATTGGGAGGGGAAACATGGAAAAACAAATTAAGAATTTAAATAAGAGTAATTTAAAATTAGTAAACTCAAATATTAAATTAGTGAACCCAAATGCTAATATTAAATCTAATAGGATTAGCAGTGAAAGTATAGTGAAAAAGTTTCTTCTTCAGGGATTAGACTGTGCTAATTGTGCAGCTAAGATAGAAAAACAGGTTAGTAAAACTAAAGGAGTAAGTTCGGCAAATGTAAATTTCTTAACTAAAACTTTAACTGTAGAAATTGGTAAAGTAAATAATGTACAAGAATTTATTTCAGAAATATCTAAAAGTATTGTAAAAATAGAGCCTGAAGTTAAAGTTATTGAAATTGGAAATAAAAATAATGCCTCAAAAGAGAAAATTATCGAACATGGGCATGAACATGAGAATGGAGAAAGTAATAAAAATGAAATAATTAGGTTAGTTATTGCAGCTTCACTTTTTGGGATAGCTACCATAGGAAAGTTTTCAAATTCTGTAGAATTAATACTTTATTTAATAAGTTATGTACTTGCTGGTGGCGAAGTAGTATTAACAGCATTAAAAAATATAAGCAAAGGGCAAGTATTTGATGAAAATTTTCTTATGAGTGTAGCAACTATTGGCGCTTTTGCTATTGGACAGTATCCAGAAGGTGTAGCTGTTATGCTTTTCTATGAACTTGGAGAAATGTTTCAGGGAATTGCAGTTAATCGTTCAAGAAAATCTATTACTTCACTTATGGATATAAGACCTGACTTTGCTAATTTAAAAGTAGGTGATGATGTTAAAAAGGTATCCCCAGAAGAAGTTAGTGTAGGAAATATTATAATTGTAAAACCGGGAGAAAAAGTTCCACTGGATGGTAAAGTGCTTGAAGGTAATTCAATGATAGATACTTCGGCCCTAACGGGTGAGTCAGTTCCTAGAAAGGTAAGTGTAGGGGATAATATTTTAAGTGGAGTTATTAACAAAAATGGACTTTTAACAATTGAAGTGCAAAAGGGATTTGGTGATTCTACTATTTCAAAGATATTGGATTTAGTTGAAAATGCAAGCAGTAAAAAAGCAGAAACGGAAAAATTTATTACTAAGTTTGCTAGGTATTATACACCTGTTGTTGTTTTTTCAGCTTTAGCTTTAGCTATAATACCGCCTCTTTTTACAGGAAGTGCTACCTTTTCACAGTGGATTTATAGAGCATTATCATTTTTAGTAGTATCGTGCCCTTGTGCCTTAGTTGTTTCCATACCACTTGGCTTCTTTGGAGGAATAGGCGGAGCTTCAAGAAACGGAATACTTGTTAAAGGTGGTAATTATTTAGAAGCTTTAAACAATGTTGAAATTGTGGTATTTGATAAGACAGGAACACTTACAAAAGGAGTATTTAAGGTAACAGAAGTGAAAAATCAAGATGATATTTCAAAGGATGATCTTATAGCTTATGCAGCTTATGCAGAAAGTTATTCTAACCACCCAATAGCAGTTTCAATATTGAATGCTTATGATAAAGAAGTAGACAAGAGTTTAATAAAAAATTATTATGAAATATCTGGACATGGTGTGAAAGTAGTAGTTAAGGGCAAAGAAGTGCTGGCAGGTAACTATAAATTAATGAATGAAGAAAATATAGAATATGATGAAACTAAAACTATAGAGACAGTAGTTCATGTTGCCATGGATAAGAAGTATGCAGGATATATAGTTATATCTGATGAAGTAAAAGATGATTCTAAAAAGGCCATAAAGGATTTAAAAAACATTGGAGTTAAGAAAACAGTAATGCTAACAGGTGATAACAAAGTAGTTGGAGCTAAGGTAGCTGAAGAATTAGGCCTAGATGAAGTTCATGCTGAATTACTTCCAGATGAAAAAGTTGAAAAGCTAGAATTACTTGATAAAGAGAAGACATCAAAGGGAAAATTAGTGTTTGTTGGTGATGGAATAAATGATGCACCAGTTTTAGCTAGGGCTGATATTGGTATAGCAATGGGAGGAGTAGGCTCGGATGCTGCTATTGAAGCTGCGGATGTAGTTTTAATGACTGATGAACCTTCTAAAATTGCTTCAGCTATAAAGATAGCGAAAAACACAAGAAAAATAGTAATGCAGAATATAATATTTGCTTTAGGTGTTAAGGTTGTTCTGTTAGTAATTATAGCCTTAGGTTTAGGTACTATGTGGGAAGCTGTATTTGGAGATGTTGGAGTAACATTAATTGCAGTGCTAAATTCTATGAGAGCAATGAAGACAAAAAATATATAATTATATTTGTGAAAAGATTTAAGATGAATTGTTATAATAATCTTAGAGGTGATATCAAATGAAGATTTTAGTTGTTATTCCATTAAATAAGGATGAAAAAGAAAAACTTAAGTCAAAAATGCCAGAAGCAGAATATATTTTTATAGCTAAGAGTAAAGTTAGTGAAGAAGTTGTAAAAAGTGCTGATATAATTATTGGAAATGTACCAGCTAAATATGTGAAAGGTAGCAAAAAGCTCAAGTGGTTACAGCTAAATAGTGTAGGTACAGAAGGATATTCTGATGGGGGAGTGATTCCTGAGGGAGCACAGCTTACCAATGCAAGAGGTGCATATGGTCTTGCCATATCTGAACATATGCTTGGCATGCTGTTTGAAATTAAAAAGAAATTAAATTTATATTATTTAAATCAGAAAAAGCATGAGTGGCGAGATGAAGGAAGCGTTACATCAATAGAAGGAAGTACAACATTAGTGGTTGGACTTGGTGATATTGGAGGAAATTTTGCTAGAAAAATGAAGGCTTTAGGAAGTTACACAATAGGTATTAAAAGAAATATAGCTAAAAAGCCAGAATATCTTGATGAACTATTTACAATGGAACACTTAGATGAAATCTTACCTAAAGTAGATATAGTAGCGTTATCTCTTCCAGGAACTAAGGCTACTCACCATCTATTTAATATGGATAAGTTTAAATTGATGAAGAAAAGTGCGGTCATTTTAAATGTGGGTAGGGGAAGCGCCATATATACTGATGATTTGTGCGAGGCCCTTGAACATAGAATTATAAGTGGGGCAGGACTTGATGTAACAGAACCTGAGCCTCTACCTTTTGAAGACAGATTGTGGGATATGCCAGGAGCTATTATTACACCTCATATATCAGGCAGTTTTCATCTTGATGAGACTTTGAGAAAAATTGTTAATATAAGTATTGATAATCTGGATAGATTTGCTAAAGGCGAGAAACTTATGAACATAGTTGGAGTTATAAAATAATAGAAAAAATTAGCCAGGTAATAAGGTATTGCCTGGCATTTTTATGTACAATAAAATATCAATAAATAGAATAAAAATGTAACGCTATCATATTTACCAAGCCCAAAGAGGTACTTGTGAAATAATCGGGGAATTTAATGAAAATAACATCCCTGTAAATAATACTCCTAAAAGTAAGCTGAAGAGTATAAGTTTATGCTTTTTTAAAAACATGCTAAATCATCCTTTCGTAATATACTTTACCCAAATTTTTTACAGAAATTATACATTTCTTTAAGTGCTTGTATGTCTTCTGTGTTTAAATAAAATTCTATTAATTTATATTTAATAGATGAATTAATTTTTCCTTCTTTACCTGAAAGAATAAAAAACTCATTCATGGTATCTAAAACTTTTTCATGATTATTAGTACATGTGTATATGTCTACTAATTTAGATAAAATATCATATTCCAAATAATATCGCATTGATTTTTTTGTATATTTTAAAGCTTGTAAATAATATTCTTCTGAATTTTCGTATTCATTTAGTTTTTTGTATAGTTTACCTATTTCTGAATAAACCTCAGGTAAGTAAACAAAATCTTCATTTAGATACTTTCTGTTCTTGAGCATTAAGTCCAAATTTTCTCTTGCTTTATCATAATCAGAAAGATCTATGTAAATATCAGATAAATTAATTAAAATTATAATGTATTTTTCAGGATTATTTTCTTTAATAAAATCTATTACTTTATAATATAAATTTAAGCTCTTTTTGTATTGTTTAAGGTCTGCAAAACAAACAGCTTTTTGAATAAGTACATCGTAATATTTGTTCATATCAATTTTTTCTAATATAGGTTCAATTTTATTAAATCTTTCTAAAGCTAGATCATATTGTTTTAAGTTTATATAGCATAATGCACTATTATAAAGGAAAATACAATAATATTCTTCATCCATATTGTTAAAATGATTTATTGAAAAATCACAGCATTTTATATCATCTTCATATTTACCCATATAAAAGTATACCATTGATAGTTTTCTCAAAATAGGAATTGTATTATTAATAGACATGTCCATATTTATTAAAGATTTAGCTTTTTCATAGTACATTGAACTTTTATAAAAATCATTGATACTGCAAAAATAATCTCCAGCTAATTCAAATATTGAGATTTTTTTATCATTAAAGTCCCATGTAATTAAAAATTTTTCAGCTGCATTTAATTTACTAACAAAACTACCATCTTTATATACTGTAAGATCTTTAAGTTCTTTTATGTATTTGTCCAATATTTTAGTAGCTTGCGATTTTTCATCTTCCATTAAATATTCTATGCTTTCATCAACTGATATATGTTTTTTATCGCAAATTTTATTTAAGTTTTTTAATATAATTTCAGCAGCATTTTTAGTGAGATTTGCCTTATCATGTTCTATTTGACTTATAAGGTTTCTAGTTATTTCACCGCCTGTCAGGTCGTCTTGCCTCACATTGTATTTTTGCCTTAAGTTTTTAAGTTTTGTGCCAATAGTTATTATTTCATAACTTCTTCCCATGCTTAAAACTCCCAACCTGTAAAATATTTTACTTACATTCATTATACCACTAATTAGTTTATATGTTAATAATAAATTCGTTTACATAAAATTTTAAAATAAAGTGGAAATTTTAAATATGGCAAGTATTGCAGCTTAAAATATAAACTAAGTTTACTATGGAGGTTTTATGAAAAAATTGAAAACATATTATATAGATGTTATAATTTAAAATGGATATGTATATTACAATAGTGAAATTAAGGGAGGAAAATGGACATGATAATAGTGAATTGTGCTTTAAAGCAAAACGATGTAATAAAAGTTGTTGAGGATATTGAAGTAGATAATGATAAACCCTTTAAATATGTAAAAAAACAAGGCTTAAAGCTTTTTTTTGAAAGTAAATTAGAAGATACTGAAAAGGCTTGTTCTGTAATTAAAAAGTCAATAAGAGATACTAGTTTTGGAAATTCATTATATTTTAGTGTTACTCCACAGTAGTATTAAATAAATATAAGAATGTAATTTATATAGACCAGCGCCATATAATGTTTTCAATAGGATGCTGGTCTATTTTATTATTTTATAACGCAATTTTTTTCGCCGCAAATCAGCTCTAATGTTTCTTTTTCATAATGTTTTATCCCACCAAGTATTAGTATGTCACCTTGTTTGAGAACAGTTTCTCCATTTGGCAGTATTTCTTTATTATCACGTATAATCATAAATATTCTTGAGTTTTTTGGAAAATTTATTTCCTTTAATTTTTTATTGCACAGCTTTTCGTTATTAAGTACAAGTTCACGTACTGATATACTTTCTATGCCTAAGTTTTCTTTATTTTCATTAATATCATAAATAAAAATTTTATCAAAAACTACAGGAAATAAAAAACATGATAATATAGTGGTCATTATAAGAAGAGAATATATTTGCTGATTTATTACATTTAAATTATAAGCAATTTGACATCCAACAATCATAAGACTAAGCTGGCTTGCAAGTAAGAATGAAGATGATATCATTTTGTTAAAATTAAACATGTTATATAAAAGTAATGAAGATACTAATTTTATAACATAAAAAATTACAAGCATTAATGGAATCATAGCCATGAGTTTTAAGTTTGTAATTATGTTGCCTATGTTAAGATTGACACCAACTTCTATAAAAAATATTGGTATTAAAAGTCCATATCCGATTATGTCAAGTTCTTCATTTAAATTTCCTCTCGTTCTTCCAGAAATCAAAGAAAAAATTACTCCAGCTAAAAATGCTCCTAATACTATTTCTGTTCCAGTTTTATGTGATAGAAAAACTAATAAAAGGATTACTGCAAAGGCGGCTCTGACTTCTATATGAAGACCATTTAAAGTTTCTATTTTAAGAAATATACGTTTGTAACTTTTTTTAATAAAGAAATATATTAAAAATGCAGCTGCAAATATAAAAATAAATAAAAAGCTCTTGTAGTTTATTCCCTCTTTAATTATAGAAGAAATTAATGTTAATGAAATAAGACATATGAATTCACATAACAATGAAAAAATAAGCATAGTTTGACCATAGGTGGATTTTAATAAGTCTTTTTCCTTAAGTACAGGTACTAAAAAACCTGGCGCTGTTGCAGTTAAAAGAAAAGTTGAAAAATACAAATTTTTTATTATATGGAGTTTAACTAAAATAAATGAAAATGCAAAGGCTGTAATTAATGAAGCAAAAAACATCAGTATACAGGTGCGCAAAATTTTAAAACTCTCTTTATTTTCTTTAAACATTGAGAAGTCAATTTCAAGTCCACTTAAGAACATTAAGTATGCCAGACCTAAGTTTGATAAAAAGACTATCCATATATCGCTATGCACGATGTTAAAACCACTTTTACCAACTATGAGTCCAACGAATATTTCTCCAACTACAAATGGTATTTTAATCTTTTTTATTGAAGATATAATTAAGGGGGTTATGAATGCAAGTATAGAAATTATTAATATTGAACCAAAGCTTATAGATTCAGTCATAGTAAACACCTCTTAAAAATTTTAATTATGTGAATTATATACTAGCTTCAGCTTCAAGTCAATGTGATTTTATAGTATGTATTTTAGTGACAAATTATTATTAATTTATTAAATGTTATTACCTGCCATGTTGGAAATTATGTCGTTTATTTTAGGTACACTACGCTCGTTAGTAAGAACAATCAAATAGTCACCTGAAAAAATAATGGTGTCACCTGTTGGTATTATTTCATTTTCACCTCTTTTAACGGCAACTAATAGACAGTCTTTTGGCCAATTGATTTCTTTTACTTGTTTGCTATCTAAAATAGATCCCATACATATTACAAATTCCAAAATTGATTTACCTTTTTTATTGCTCGTAGGAGATTTTTTATCTTGATTATGGAGAAAATTTTCAAATAGGGATTCATAAATTGGCTTACATTCCAAAATATCTGCAATTATATATGCAATAAGAGACATAACAGATAAAGAGAGCAAGTGACCTAAAGAACCTGTAAGTTCAGTTATTAAGATTGTACCTGTTATTGGAGCCCTTACTACAGCTGTGAAATAACCTGCCATTGCAAATATTATAAAATTATTAATATAGGCATTGTTAAAATGAAAAATATCAACAACGAATACCCCATATATATTTCCTACTAAAGCACCAATAGCAAGAAGCGGAAGGAAAATTCCACCGGGAGCACCAGAACCGTAGCACGCCATAGTAAAAATAAATTTTACTATTACTATGATAAGTAAGGTTATTAAAGAGAATTTGTTTGCAGTTAATGAAGATATAAGACCATTACCGCCACCTAAAGCTTGGGGTAGAAAAATACCAATAATAACGGAAAAAAGCATTGGTATTATAATCTTAAATTCTTTACGTAGCCAGGTTTGTTTTTGATATAAAGTTTGTGTCTTTAATAGCACTTTATTAAATACTACTCCAGAAATTCCAATTATAATGCCTAAAGGAATTATGTAGATATAGTACTTTAGTGGTAGTATATGTAGGCCATTAAAGCTAAGAACAGGTTTTAAACCAAAAAAACTGCTGGACACAAAGTCGGCTGATAGTGCAGCTGATAATGCGGAAAGTAATATCAAAGGTGAAAAGTTTTTATGAACCTCTTCTAATGCAAAGAGTGCACCAGATAAAGGGGCATTAAAGGCAGCAGCTAGCCCAGCACTTGCTCCACTTGTAATAAGATATTTTTCTTCTATTTTTATACGTTTAAATATTCTACTAAAGCCTTGACCAATTGCACCGCCTAATTGTATTGATGGACCTTCTCTACCAAGGGAGAGTCCCGAACCTATTGAAAGTATTCCGCCAAAAAATTTACCTAGTAATATTTTCAGCCAGTTCATATCAAGTTTTCCAAGCAAAATACCCTCAACTTGTGGTATACCACTTCCGCGAATATTAGGTAAAAATTTAATGAGCAAGCCAACTAAATAACCTATCAATATTAAAAATATAATCCATGGTAGAATTAATACTGGATTTTTTTCTATGATACTATAAATGTGAAACACATATTTGAGTAAAATCTCAATAATATAACGATATAAAACAATAACTAGTCCAGTAATAATACCTATAATGATACCTTCAAAAATTAACTTAAATTTAAAACTGTGCCAGTGAAATAAAATGCTTTTGGTGGTACATTTATCGTTAGTTTTCAATTTACACCTCCATGTGGAATTGGTTAATTTAAGGTTATACTATGTATTGAATTATATCATCTAGAGTTTTAAAACAAAAATGAATATTTGTAGAAGCTGTATTAATATGTAATATATACTTGACAAAAGTAAAAAAGCAATTAATCTACAATGTAGATATCTACATGAGGTGATAATTTGGCTGAGTATTTAAAAATTAAGCACACTTCTGTAATTGATTTGGCTAAAAGACTTGAAGAAAAAGATATGATAAGGCGTTTTAAAGACGAAGAAAATAGAAGATATAAAAATGTTGTTATAACACAAAAGGAAATAACTGTTATGAAAAAATTCAACAATCGTAAAAAAGAATCCGTTGAGTCTATACTTGATAATAATATGACAAAAGAAGAGCAGAGAATTCTTAAGGAACTTTTACAAAAAGTACTATGCTGCCTTGAAAAATTGTAAAACTATTGAGTGTGAATTTGTGCACTCTTTTTATTTGAAATTATATGTAGATATCTACATATAAAGAGAGGTGATAAATGTAATAGAAATTTTATGCTTTTAGAAAAAGTAAAAATATTAATATAGGAGGCATTTTTATGAATAAGAGAATAGAAAATAAAGAACTAACAATTACAAAGACAATTGAAACAGAAATAGTTGTATGTGGTGGAGGTACTGTAGGCATTATTACAGCCTTAACAGCAGCCCAAAATGGTGCTAAAGTTATTAAAGGGATTAAATCCAACTGCTGCATCTAATATAACATCATTTCCATTAACTCCGGGCGTAACGGGAGATGAAATTAAAGTTGTTAAAGAAATAGGAGCTTTAATGGATCCTATTCCAACTGTTATGATCTTTGATAGAGGGGCAGTAAAACCAGGAAAAGAAGCGGGAGAACCATTTGAAGGTAAAATGTTTTGGCTAGGTAGCCAGCCATTTCTTAAAGTAAATAAATTTGGTGAGCGTTATACAAATGAATCAGTTCCATATGATTTTTGTGTACATGCTGCTAGTATGCAGCCAGGCAAAGTATGGTGCTCTATATTCGATTCAAATTGGATGGAAGATGTGCTTAAATTTCATACAATTGGTTGTTCACGAGTTGTACTTCCTAAAGATAATGAAAAACATCCATGTAATTTTAATACAAAAATTATAGAGGTAATGAATGAAAAATTATTAAAAGATGGTTATATGCAGCAGGCAAACACAATTGAAGAGCTTGCTCAAAAATTAATGCTTCCTCCTGAAACTTTAAAGGCAACTATAACACATTATAATGAGCTATGTGAAAAGGGAGAGGATAAAGATTTTCGAAAGGCAGCTTTTCGTATGAGACCAATTGCTAAGGTACCATTTTATGGTATAACGGTTGGAGGAAATTTATTGTGTACATTAGATGGACTGAGAATTAATACAAATATGCAGATATTAGATAAAAATATGGAACCAATTAAAGGTCTATTTGCAGTTGGAAATGATAGTGGTGGTTTCTTTGCATATTCTTATCCAGAACTAACTCCAGGGGTTGCAGCAGGAAGATCCATGACATTTGGCCGTCATGTAGGTAAATATCTAGCAAATTTATAAATACTATTAATATGTAACTAAAAGTATGAAGTATGCTATATGATTATCTTTAAAAATTATGTTATGGCTGATAGTAAAAAACAACACTTAGCCATAACATATAAATATATTGAAAGTAATTAATATATAGTTTTAATATTTATTAATTATAAGTTAAAATAAATATATAGAATTTATAAAGAAAATTAAAGGAGAGTAGAATATATGATCTTTTATTTTACGGGAACAGGTAATTCTTGGTATACAGCAAATGAAATTGCAAAGGCAAATAATGATATAATAATTTCTATTTCTAAATTAATTAATGAGGGAAAAGAATTAGAGTTTACTTTAAAGGACGAAGAAGTGCTTGGATTTGTATACCCAATTTATGCATGGGCACCTCCTAAGATAGTAAAGGAATTTATTAAAAAAGTTAAGTTTAATAACTATAAGAATAACTACATTTTTTCAGTAGCTACCTGCGGCGCTAACATAGGAAATACAATGGAATTAATAAAAAAAGAACTTAGCAATAAAGGAATGACTTTAAACAGCGGATTTTCAATTGTTATGCCAAATAATTATATAATATTTGGTGATGCAGATTCGAAAGAAGTAGAAAGAAAAAAACTTCAAAACGCTAAAAATGATATAGAAAAGATAAACGAGGTTATAAAAGAAAAAAGACAAAGTGTATTTGAAGTAGAAAAGGGATCTGCGCCATGGATTTTAACTAATGTAATCAATCCTCTTTTTGAGAAATACGGCATAAACGCATCAAAGTTTTATGCAACAGATGACTGCATATCTTGTGGAAAATGTGCAAAGGTATGTAATTCAAATATAATAACATTAGAAAAAGGGAAACCACATTGGAGTGGTGAGTGTTCTCAATGTCTAGCCTGCATTAACTGCTGCCCTAAAAAAGCAATACAATATGGCAAAGGAACAGTTAAAAAGGGAAGGTACGTTAATCCTTATTTTTTAAAGGCTGCACACAAATAAGTTATTTTGATGTAAAGTTTATGTTAATAAGGAAATGATTAATATATGGGATATGTTAAATAACTTAATAGGGTAGACAAAGAAACTACTTTATTAATATGCGAAATGTAAACTTACTCTCATCTTAGGCTTAATGCCTTAGATGAGAGTTATTTTTATATAAAATTTATTAAATATAATTTTCATATATTGTTATATTATGATAAAAGGTTTATAATCAAACATGTATCAAACATGTTTGAAAATGAGGCGATAAATTGGATAAATCTAATAATACCAAAAATCAATTAATAAAATCAGTAATGGAATTATTGCAAGAGTGTGACGATGTTTCAGAAATAACATCGAGAAAGATAACAGAAAGAGCAAAAGTAAATTTATCAACAATAAATTATCATTTTGCATCTAAAGATGAATTAATAAATATTGCTGCAAATAAATTAATAGGAGATGCTGCAAATACTTATTTTCAAGATATGAAAAATGATGTAAAGTCGCCAAAAGATAAGCTTAAATATTTTTTAATTCGTATAAGTGATATAGTTGTTCATTATAAAAAATATACAAAGGAAATGATGCCGTATATTTTATTAAAGGGAGAATTTACTGAAACTATTGAAATACTTCCTTTAGTTAAAGAATGTTTTAAGGGAAGTAAAAGTGATGAGGAGTGCAAAATTATTTCATATCAATTAATTTCATTTATGCAATTAGTATTTTATAGAGCAGACGAATTTAAATCTTTTAGCGATATTGATATTAATATTAAAGAAGAAAGAGATAGGTTTATTGATATTCAACTAGATTTACTTTTAAAATAAAGAGTTTTTGGGGGCAAATAAAATGAATAAGGAATTTAACTTATCGGAATATATGAGTGAAGGTATTGAAAATATAGTAAAGAATGTTTTAAAAGCATCTATGAAAAATCCAAAGGAAGCTGCATTTGTAATAAAGTATATGTTATCAGTAAAGGATGCAAAAAACAAAAGGCATATGTTAGAAAACAAAGGAGAGCATATACCACCGCTTTTAATGGGAAGCATTTCTAGTAATTGTAATTTACATTGTAAAGGGTGTTATGCAAGAGCTAATAAATCATGTGGAGATAACTTAAAACTTAGTGAGATGTCAGAAGAGAGATGGGGAGAAATCTTTAATGAAGCGAAGAAAATAGGAATTTCGTTTCTATTATTATTAGGGGGAGAGCCGCTTATGAGAAGAGGGGTTATTGAAAAAGCATCCTCTGTTAAAGAAATAGTTTTCCCAATCTTCACAAATGGAACTATGCTAGATGAAGATTATATAAACTTATTTGATAAAAATAGAAATCTTGTGCCAATGATAAGTATTGAAGGATATAAGAATCAAACAGATAGTAGAAGGGGAGAAGGCACTTATAATTCAATAATGATTGCAATGAATAGTCTAACTAAAAAGGGAATCCTATTTGGAGGTTCTGTAACCGTAACAACTGAAAATATAATAACTGTTACAAGTAAGGAGTTTGCACAGGATCTTTATAATAAGGGAGCAAGAGTGTTAATATTTGTAGAATATGTTCCTGTAACTAAAAATACTAGAAATCTTGCCCCTACGGATAAGGAACGTCTGATTTTAGCAGAGAAAGTGGAAGAATTGAGAAAAGTATTTGAAAGCATGGTGTTTTTATCGTTTCCTGGTGATGAAAAATATTCAGGTGGATGCTTAGCTGCAGGGAGAGGTTTTTTTCATATAAATGCTAAGGGGGGAGCAGAACCATGTCCATTTTCACCATATTCAGATGTTAATTTAAAGGGAAATAGTTTAAGAGAGGCTTTAAAGTCACAATTGTTTAAAAAACTTAAAGATAATGAAATGTTAACTGGGGAACATGATGGTGGATGTTTATTATTTGAAAAGGAAGAGGATGTTAAAAAGTTAAATATAAATTGCCTACATCACTGTAGATAGAAGGTTGAGATTATGGATAGTTCTGTTATTAAAGGTGAAATGCTGCCAGAATGCATATTGATTTGCAAATGGCACAATTAATAAGTGAGGAGTGGTATTTTTGAACGGTAATATTATATTTAGAAATGTTGAAAAATGTGATACAGAAGCTTTATGGAATATGATGAATAAATTAGATTATGAAACAAAGTTTATGATGTATGAACCAGGGGAAAGAACTAAGAATTTAGATATACTTCAGAAAAATATTAATAGGACCATTGATGGAGATGATTTGTTTTTTTTAGCCGTAGCTGGAGATGAAATTATAGGATTTATTTCAGCACAAATAGGTAATGTAAGAAGGACACAGCACAGTGCATACATAGTAGTTGGTATAAGAGAAAAATATCGCGGTTATGGAATTGGTACAAAGCTTTTTAGTAGGCTAAATGAGTGGGCATTGGAGAAAAAGCTTGTAAGGCTTGAATTAACTGTACTTTGTAATAATAAAGGAGCTTTAGGCTTGTACAAAAAAGACGGTTTTGAAGTAGAGGGAACAAAAAGAAAATCCATGTATGTGCATGGAGAATATATGGACGAATATTACATGTCCAAAATAATTTAATTATAGGAAATTTAAAGTTAAGTAATATGGATAGTGATTTTTAGGAAACACAATTTATATTAGGATGATGGTAGTATTAGTAAAAAATTTTTAAAAAATTAAAAACTAATACGATGCATTAAGAGATAAAATATGAATGAATTTTTTTATTGCAGGATTGTTATCAGTTTTTCGCCAAGCCGCAACAACATCAAAGCAGTACTCATCTCCTTTAAATGGTAAAAAACATATATTATTATTTCTATTGGCTTTGAACATTTTGGGTATAATTGCAATTCCCTGACCTGCCTCAACAATTAGTAATGAAGAATATATGCATTCATATGTAAAAACCATATCTTTGTGTAAAGATTCTAATCCTAAAAGTTTATTTGTAAAAGCTCCATAACCCCTAAAAATTTCATTGGAGGGCAGGAAAATATGTTCAGAGGCTAAATCACTAATCGAAATATTTTGGCGTGTTGCTAGGGGATGTTCTTTACACATTGCGGCACAAAGTACATCTTTATATAAAGTATATGTATTACACCAGGATAACATATCCTTATCTAAATTAAGTGTAAGAATTAGATCTAAACTCCCGCTTTTCAGTCGTGGTGGTAGATTTTCGTACAAGCCAGCAATTAGTGTTAGCTTGATATTTGGAAAATTTATATTAAATGAGTGGACAGCTGGTACAAGAATATTTTTTGTGTGTTCATATAAATATCCAATTTTCAATTCTTTTTCAAGGTGTTTTATTTTGGATTCAATTCTTTTTATACTAGTGTCATATTGATTGACAATATTTGTAGCTTCAACTAAAAATAGTTCGCCTATTTCTGTTAATTCCACATTATGATGATTTCTTGTTAATAAAGTTGCACCAACTTCATTTTCTAATGAAATAATATGTTTACTTAATACAGACTGTGTGATATACAGTTGTTTTGCTGTTTCACTAAAATTTAAGTTTTTAGAAAGTATAATAAATTCACGTAACAAATCAATTTTCATTTTATAGACCTCCTTATTACAACTTTTTTATGGTATAAGATTAACATAAAAAAAAATCAAAGTAAATTAATATTCATTTTTGGAATAACAATTGCTTTTTTTTGAATTTGAAAATGTTTTCAGGCGACGTTATAATTATAACAAGGCTGAGAAAAAATTAACAAAGTAGTA
Organism: Clostridium pasteurianum; assembly: GCF_001705235.1. Taxonomy (NCBI): domain Bacteria; kingdom Bacillati; phylum Bacillota; class Clostridia; order Eubacteriales; family Clostridiaceae; genus Clostridium; species Clostridium pasteurianum. Next base: position 849,118 of record NZ_MCGV01000001.1, on the reverse strand, counting down.
TTCAAAATACTAATTTTAAATAAATATAGATGCTAAAGGAGGAGTTTTTATGAAGCTGAAATATCCTAATCTTTGTAAATCAATTACTTTAGGAAATGTTACTTTTAAGAATAGAATGTTTTCTGCACCTATTTCGTTGCAGGAATTATCACCAGAATTGACTTTAAATCAAGAAAATATTGCTTTCTTTGAGCTACGTGCAAAAGGTGGAGCAGCTAATTGTACTATTGGAGTGTCTAATGTACTTGATTCTGGTCGAGGACATACTAAGGAACTTGCACTAGATAATCCATTAATTTTACCATCTTTAACTCATGCAGCACGTACAATTAAGCGTCATGGTTGTGTTCCGAACATAGAGTTAACTCACGCGGGTAAATATGCAGGTGTTCCAAATTTAGAGAATCCGCATCCTAAAAACAAGCCATACGGTCCAATATATGAAATAGTCAATAATACCATTGTTCATCAAATGGATGAAGGTATGATTTTGGATTTAGTAGATGCTTTTGCTAAAGGTGCTGCTTTAGTTAAAAGAGCGGGTTTTGAAATGCTTATGATTCATGGAGGTCATGGATGGTTAATAAGCCAATTCCTTTCTCCTACTAATAATCGTGAAGATAAATATGGTGGTAGTCTTGAAAATAGATTACGTTTTCCTATAATGATACTTAAAGCTATTAGAGAAGCAGTTGGACCTGGATTCCCAATCGAGTTTAGAATGAATGGTCTTGATTTCTTTGAGGGTGGTTATGGTTTAGATGAAGCTGTAGAAATTGCTAAGGTTCTTCAAGATTATGTAGACATGCTTCATATTAGTGTTGGAAATCAAGAAGTACAGGAAACTTTTGTACGTACGCATCCAGATATGTTTTATCCTCATGGACTTAATGTTGAATTAGCAGCTGAAATAAAAAAGAATGTACATGTTCCTGTTGCAGTTGTAGGAGCTATTTCAGATCCTGATAAAGCAGAAGAAATTATAGCTTCAGGTAAAGCAGATGTAGTAGAAATGGCTCGTGCATTTATTGTCGATCCATTCTTCCCAACTAAGGTTAAAGAAGGACGTGATGAGGATATTAGAAAGTGCATGCGCTGTCATGTATGTTTTGATACAATTATAAATACGAGAGATGTAGCATGTGCTTTAAATCCTGTAATAGGTGAAGAAGAATTATACTTTTCGCCTCCAGCACCTCCAGCTAAATTAAAGAAGGTACTAATTGCTGGTGGGGGACCAGGTGGTATGCAGGCAGCTCTTACAGCAGCAGAAAGAGGACACAATGTAATACTTTGTGAAGCTAGTGGTGAATTAGGTGGACAGATACTTTGTGAGGCTCACGTTGATTTTAAGAAAAATTACTATGGATTTTCTAAATGGTTAATACGTCAGCTTAAAAAACATGATAATGTTGAAATTCGCTTAAATACTAAGGTAGATGAAAAGTTAGTAGATGAAATTAAACCAGATTCTTTAATTTGTGCTATAGGTGCTTATCCTATTGTTCCAAGGATTCCTGGTATTGATGATAAAAGAGTAGTATACTGTAGTGAACTTGCAAAAGATGAACCTAACATAGGAAAGAAAGTTGTTATAATTGGAGCAGGTCTTGTTGGTTCAGAATCAGCAGTTCACTTTAAACGTGAAAATAAAGAAGTAACGCTTATAGAAGCTAGAGACGATTTTGCAATAGATGCAAATCCATTCCATAAAATGGGCTTAACTAGAGAATTACGTGAGGGTGTTGATGTAAGAGTTAGTACTTCTGTAAAAGCTATAACTAAAGAAGGAGTTGTAGCAGTTGATAAAGATGGTAATGAACTTGTATTCCCTGCAGACACAATTTTATGTGCAGTTGGTATGAGATCACGTTCTGACGAAGTTAAAGCTTTAAGTGATAAGGTTATGGAGTTCCGTGCAATAGGTGACTGCGTTAGACCTGGAAAAGCTATGACTGCAATTCATCATGGTCACTATGCAGCTTTAGATTTATAGTTTGATCTGATATATAGAAATTAATGGGCAGTAGATAGTTTTAGTTTCATATGGAACTATCTATTGTTCCATATATTATAAGTGAAATTTTAAAAGTGATATTGATAAAAAATAGGGTAGAGATTGAGAGAGGTACTGATATATATTTAATTGTAATAAATTAAAAGGTACGGATAAATATAATTACACCTGCATGATTGTGCAGGTGCTTTTTTTATGTTGGGAATGCAAGTTATTAAATTAGTTAATAGAGAATATATGGACGAGTATTACATGTCTAAAATAATTTGATTATATGAAATTTAAGGGTAAAATAAGAGTAAGTAAGGGGGATGATAATAGTTGAATGGTGAAATGTATCAGATTTGCTGTATTACTGCGGCGGCAAAAAAAGCACTAAAGGAAAAGACAGCAATATCTTATAATCTATTTAAATATGAAAACAGAATTGAATTTCAGTTTTTGCCGCAGAATAAATTGTTTGTTACAAAAGAATATAAAGCGAAAAATGTATCTGAATGGTATGATTATTGTTTGAAAAAAGGAATGTATGATTTAAAGTTACTTGCGCCTGTCACAGTTAAGGATCGTAGTATTCTAGGCTTTTCAAATACAGCGCAGAGTTCTATTGTATGTTTTTTTGAAGATGGTAAAGTTACGTATTTCTTTGCAAAATGGGAATTTGACTCTTATAAAAAGATGTGGAATATTCTTTATACAGAAAAGGAGTTAAAGGATGCTCCTCTAGAAAAGCCGCATTTTCAAAATAATAGCGAGAAGTTCAAATCTGTTCTACTTGATATAAAAGAATTAGCTCTCAAGATTGATTGCAATAATTTTGCGTGGGTATTTCAAAAAGCTTTTGATATTCTGCTAGGTTCTTCTGATTATACAGATTCCGCATATAATATACCACTTCCTGAACTTCCAGAAGAAAATCTGCATATTTTTGAGGCGGCCAGTACTGCCGATGTTTTTGGCGCAATGGGTTCCTGGAATGATAGTCCTCCTTATATGGCACATGAAAAAGGGATGGATAAAGAATACGATTCTCTGTCGAGTGAATTGCTAAAGCAGATTAGGCTTGCAATTTTATATGCTATTAATGAATGGTAATAAAGCTATATTAGTAAGATTGATGGTGAGATCGTTTGTGTATATGTCTTGAATAGTGATTGCGATGAGCAATATATTAATGGAAATTGGAAATATCAAAATGCAACTTATAATGTAATTCATAGAATGTGTGTAAATCCTAAATTCCAAAATCAAGGCATAGGAGCATTAACTCTAAAGCATATTGAAAGAAAATTGAAAAGCGAAAGGGTAGAAACAATACGACTCGATGTTTTTTCACTAAATCCATTTGCTTTAAAAATGTATCATAAACAAGGCTATTTTGATTATTTGTTATCTCTTTCAAAGTAAGTTTCAAGAACATGGAGCTTAAAGACCTATAATAATTATTCTATAAGAATTCCTGCTCCTGCATATAAGTATGGATTATACCTATCCGATGTAATTTTACCATTAGATTCAATAATAAAATTTTCCCAAACTACATTATCAATACCATTACCATATATAGCTGATGAATTTAACATTTTAAGGGTATTATCCTCGCATTTAATAAGTATATAATGTAATGCTCTAGCAGATTTTTCTGAACTACATAAAATAATCGCATACTTATTGACACTTAACTTAATTTTATCAAGAACATCTATATTTATGCCGGATATTTTAAAACCTTCTGCAAGTGGCATAAGTGGACTAGTGGATAATATGCACATGCAGGAAGATGAATGCCATGTATCATTTAATTCATTAAATATTTTTTGCGGACTTGAACAAGCTTCATGAATACCCATATTATTGGAACCAGTTTGTATTTTTTTGTAAATACTATCAACAAAAGTTCTGTCATTTATACATTGAGATTTGTTTGTTTCCCATAAATAGTATGCAATTGAATATGCACCCCAACTCATACTACCTTTGGGTTGAGAAATATAAGGTTTAATCAAGCCACTGACTTCCTTTCATTAGTAATTTTGAGTTATTAGGTTATATTGTTTTTTGAAATTCATGTTATAATTAATTTATCATAAAAAAGCAGTATTTGTAAAATAATTTGGGCTAAATTAACAATAATTTAATGAGGAGAATTATGTATTATGAAAAGATCAATTATTACAGCTTCATTTAAAGCTGATATTAAAAAAGTATGGGAAGTGGTTACAAATAATAATAAATATGAGTGGCGCAGCGATTTAAGTAAAGTTGATGTTTCACAAGACGGGAACTCTTTTACAGAGTATACAAAAGACAATTTCCCTACTAAATTTACTGTTACTTTAAAAAAGCCTTATGAGAAATATGAATTTGATATGATTAATAAAAATATGAAAGGGCATTGGATTGGTATTTTTACTTCTAGCAATGATGGTACGAAGATTGAATTTGTAGAAGAAGTATCTGTAAACAATCCTATAATGAATTTGTTTGTAGGATTCTACTTAAAAAAGCAGCAAGCGATTTATATATCAGATTTAAAAAGGAAACTTGGCGAATAAATTTCTAACGTGTAGAGGTGGTTTTATGAAATGCTTGTTAGTTATAGATATGCAGGAAGACTATGTGGGAGATTCACGGAATGTAAAAATGTATCCGTATAAGGCTAAGGAACTGATACAGTCTATCAATGATAAAATTTTGGAATATCCTAATGAATCAGTGATTTATATTGTAAATAGATTCTTTTGGGAAATTGGGAGAAAGCCAAAGAAATTAGTTGATGGACTTTCTGTGGTATCTAATAATGTGTTTGAAAAAAGAAAGGCAAGCTGTTTTTCTAATAAAAAGTTGTCAGAGTATTTGCAAAATATAAATGCAAGTGAACTTGAGTTAGTCGGTGTAGATGGTAATTACTGCGTAAGTGCTTCAGCCATTGGTGGGATAACTAATCAATATAAGATTTTATTTAACGAATCACTTGTTGGTGTTGGAAATTATAACAAATTCAAAAGAACCAAAAAGAAATTAGAGGAAATGGGTGTAGTATTTATGCCCTAATAAATACAAAAATTGTTTAGCATGTTTCAATTGGTGCCCTAGGAAAGCTGTAAGGGGTGGAATAATGCTGAATAAAAGAGGCAGATATCATCATCCAGAAGTGTCTATAGAGGATATGAATTTGAAAAGTATAAATTAGTGGAGGAAAATGAGTATGGGAACAAGGGTAGCTAATATTGATGATTTTGAAACTGTTTATAAATTGTTTAATCAAATTTTTAAGCTGCATTTAGACAGAAGACCGGATATATATAGATGGAGTAGTAATTACAAAGAAACAATATGAAGAAATGATAAAAAATCCTAATGATATTATATTATTATGGATAGATAATGGTAAAGTAGCTGGATTATGCCACATGATAAAGAGGAAATCCATAGGAATACCTACTCTGAGAGATAGTGTACAATCATATATTCAAGATTTTGTTGTGGATTCAGAGCATAGATTTAAGGGAATTGGGAGAAAGCTTTTTGAAGCAGCTAAACACCAAGCTAAAGAGTGGAATGCAACGTCCTTAGAGTTAAATGTATGGAAAGTAAATAAAGAAGCAGAATGTTTTTATAATAAAATGGGGTTAAAGGTAAAAAGTACACGGATGGAATATAGATTATAATTTGTTAGCTTAATACTAAGGGATATGGAGAAATGAATATTAATATTATATTATTTAATGATTTTGAGACCTTAGATATATTTGGACAAATAGAAATACTAGGACAAATAGAAGACTATGAAATACATTATTATTCAGAAACTGGTGGAGTTATTACCAATGCACAAAATCTTAAAATTATAACTGAGCCTATTAGTTTAGCAGATGAAAGTGGTATATTAGTTATTCCCGGAGGGAGGGGTACAAGAAAATTAGTTAATAATATATCTTTTTTAAATAAATTAAAGTCAATTGCAGAGAAATCTACATATTGTTTATCTATATGTACTGGTTCAGCAGTATTAGTAAAGTGTGGAGTTTTAAATAGTAAAAAAGCTACATCTAATAATCAAGCTTTAGAATGGGTAAAATCAGTAAATGATAAGGTGAATTGGGTTCTAAAAGCACGAGGGGTTGCTGATGGAAAATATTATACATCATCAGGTATTTCAGCTGGAATTGATATGACATTGGGATTTGTTTCAGATAGATTTGGCAAAGAAAAAGCTATAAAAATTGCTAATGATATTGAATATATATGGAATGATAATTGTACAAATGATATATTTGCAAAATAAATTCTAATTTAAGGTTAAGTAATATAAATAGGAATTTATCTGTAATTGAATGTCAGCAAAGGAGGTATAGAATTAAAATGAAAATTGAGATTACTGATGAAATTAAAAAACAAGATGAAGATATTATTTTTAAAGGTTTATTAGAATACAATTTAGCAAAAATTGAAGATAAAAACCCAAAGGATTTAGGCGTTTATCTACAAGATGAAACAGGTAAAAAAGTTGCTGGTCTAATTGGAAATACACATGGTAATTGGTTGTTTATAAAATTTCTATGGGTGAGTGAAAAATTAAGGGGACATAATATCGGAAGTAATATTTTAAATCAGGCAGAAAAAACAGCGAAAAAGCGTGGTTGCAAGTATTCATTTTTAGATACTTTTAGTTTTCAAGCACCTGAATTTTATAAAAAGTATGGATATAAAGAAGTATTTGCATTAGAAAACTATCCAGTTACAGGAAAGCGCTATTATTTTACTAAAACTCTTTAAATATAGATATAAATTCTAACTTGTAAGGGGATATAAGTATGAATACAAGAACTATCATGATTTTTCCTGAATTTCAGAATATGAATGTTATAAATTATATCCGTGAGAAATACGATCCTCTTGCAGATTTAGTATTGCCTCACATAACTTTAGTTTTTCCTTTTGATAGTAAGTTAACTAATGAAGAACTTAAATTATATTTAAAAGAGAGTTTAGAAGGTATCCATCCATTTAAAATTGAATTAGAAGGTTTTAGTAAACAAGAAGATATATATGGAAACTACTTGTTTTTAAATGTAGTACAAGGTATAGATACTATCAAAAATATACACGATAGGCTATATAAAGATAAACTAAATAAATTTAAGTTGGGTCGTGATTATGTTCCACATATGACAGTTGGGAAAGTATCGTCTGTAGAGATACTAGATAAAGCATTTGACTATGTAAGTAAATGTAATGAAAAATTTAGCACTGTGATTAAAAAGATATCAGTTGAAATGATTGGTGAGCATGAAGAATCAATTATTATAATAGAACATGACCTCAATTAATAAATTTAAATTTGTAGAATATAATCAGTTATAGTTAATAAAATACAAATGAGCTTTTTAGATAGATGGCATATTTTCAAAAATGAGAGTATGCCATTTGTCTATAATTTCACCACTCAAGATTTTGTAGAAAGTAGGATGATTTATGGATAGTTTAATAGAATTGATTGAAAAATTATATTCTAAAGATAATAAAGAAGCATATAAAGCGTTACAGATGTTAGAAATTGAAAGTGAAAAATCTAATGCTGTTTATAAATTTTTTCATGAGTTTGCTGAAATGATTGAAAATAACAATTCATATATAAGAACTAGAGGTATTGTTTTAATATCAGCTAATGCAAAATGGGATGTGGAAAATAAAATTGACGAAATTATAGATAACTACTTAAAACATATTATAGATGAAAAGCCCATTACAGCAAGGCAGTGCATTAAGGCATTACCGTGTATCGCAAAATACAAACCGAAGTTAGCTAAATGCATTCGAGAAGCTCTGCTTAAAGCAGATGTTACTATATATAATGATAACATGCAAACATTAGTATGTAAGGATATTGTATCTTCATTAAAGAAAATAAAATGATAAGTTTGAGTTAAAGAATAATTTATGCTTTTGGTGAAAAAAGAATTGGAAATAATGATAAGTAAATTGTAAAGGAGAAGAAAATAATGAAATTTGATATTAAAGATTTAAAATGGACAAGACAACCTGAAAGCTATTCTATTACTGAAGATAAAATAGAAATTATTACAAAGCCACATACTGATTTATGGCAAAAGACCTATTATAATTTTAGGAATGATAATGCTCCTGTGCTTCAGATGAATACGGATGAAAAATACTTTTCTTTTATAGTAAGGACTGAATTTGAAAGTAAACATCGTTTTGACCAATGTGGCGTGGTTATGTATTTAGATAGTGAAAATTGGTTTAAAGGTTCTATTGAATATGAAAATAAAAATTTTGGACATTTAGGAAGTGTTGTTACAAATAATGGTTACTCTGATTGGGCTACTACAACTATTGATGCATCAATTAAATCGATGTGGTATAGATTTAGCCGTAGGGAGGCCGATTACTGTATAGAGTGTTCTATTGACGGAATTAATTATAGTCAGATGCGTATATGTCATATGTGGAATGGTAACGGTTCTATTAAATTTGGTATTTATGCTTGCAGTCCAGAAGATTCATCATTTAAAGCAACTTTTACAAATATGGAGATGACTGAATGTCAATGGCTAGCTCATGCTGGGCAGGCTCCAGATGGAAGTATATAGCGGCAAATTACAATTTGTTAAGGAGATGGAGAAATGCAAATTTATAAAATATTAACGAGAGTGTATGTGAGCAATGCAGAAAAAGCAATAAAATTTTACGAAGGACTTTTTCAAAAAAAATTGATAGTAGATTTAACATGATGGAATACAAAGATTATATTGAATTTGGGTTAAATGAGAAAAAACCATTGAAATTAATATTATGTGGTAGTGTTTAAAGTAAAGATAATAATATTTTTAGGAGGAATTATGAAATTTAATGCATTAATACCAGAGTTATCAGTAACTAATATTGAACATACAAAACAATTTTATATATTTTTTTTGGGATTTAAACTAGAATATGAAAGAATAGATGAAAAATTCATGTTTTTATCTTATGGTGAAAGTCAGTTTATGTTTGAAGAAATTCATTGGGATGGCTGGAATGTAGCTAGCTTGGAATATCCACTAGGTAGAGGAATAAACTTTTCTATATCCTGTAGTGATGTTGAAAAATTATATGCAGTTGTTAAAAATAGCAAAATTAAAATTTATAGAGAATTAAAAGAAACAATATATTTATACGATGGAAATCAAAAGATTCAAAAAGAATTTCTTATACAAGACCCAGATGGGTATTTATTGAGATTTACAGATTAATAAAAAGGTAAATTCCACTTTGTAGAATGTAATTTAATTGTGACAATATAATTTGATTTTATTATATTATGGAGCAAAATTTGGTAAGCTAAAAGATATTAACTTACAGTATATCACTCAAATAGAAAAAGTGGAACTATTTACTTCTTTACAGTCACTTTGAGAAAATGTTATTTTATTTATATAGGATAATATTAGCTTTCACGATTGGTTTTTTTAATAAGCTATTCCGGGAAAGAGTGATATTATCCTTTAGTTATTTTTTAAATATTGTATTATACAAATGGTAAATATGCTAATGTAAGGAGGGCGAGCTTATGCCTAAAATACTTATTGTTGATGATGCAGTTTTTATGAGATTGTCACTAAAAACGATGCTAGCCAGAAATGGATTTGACGTTATTGTAGAGGCTAAAAATGGAACTTCGGCAATTTTTAAATATAAAATATATAATCCTGATATTGTAACAATGGATATTACAATGCCTGATATGGATGGAATTGAGGCACTTAAAAAAATAAAAGAATATGATGATAAAGCTAAAGTTGTTATGATAACTGCAGTAGGACAAGAAACAATGGTTAAGAGGGCAATAATTAGTGGTGCCAGATCATTTATTGTTAAACCTTTTAAAGAAGATAAATTGATTGAAGTACTTAATAAAGTATTATCAGTGTAAATATTAAAACTGGATGGTGGCAAATTATGTCAGATAAGAACTCAAATGATGTTATATTTGAATCCTATATATTTGAAACGTCCCAGCTTATTGACCAACTTGAAACATTAATATTAGAAAATGAAAGTGGAAATTGTTATTCGGAAGAAGTTATCAATGAGATATTTCGTATCATGCATACAATTAAAGGGTCTTCTGCCATGATGGCTTACGAATGTATTTCAAATTTGGCTCACTCGATAGAAGATTTGTTCTATTTTCTCAGAGAAGAAAAACCTAAAAATGTAGATTACGAAAGTTTATCGGATTTAATTTTAAAATGTGTGGATTTTATAAAAGTAGAGCTTGAAAAAATAAAAAATGGGGATAAAGTGAATGGAAATTGCGATTTTATAATAGAGTACAATAAAAAGTTCCTTATAGATTTACAAAATCAAAATCGTAAAGAGAATATTATTAGCGAAAATATAAATGAAGAAGTCAAGTTGATTAATAGATATGAAGCAATTATATTTTTTGAGGATGACTGTGAAATGGAAAACTTAAGAGCGTATACTGTGGTAGAAACATTGAAGGAATTTGCAGAGGAAATTGACTATATACCTAAGGATATAATTGAAAATGATGATACTTGTAAAACAATACATAAAAATGGCTTCAAAATATTTATAAAATCCAATAAGTCATATAATGAAATTTCTGAAATTTTAGATAAAACAGTTTTTCTGAAAAGTTTCAAATTTGAGAAAATGAAAGAAGATATACAATTTGAAGGACTTACTAAATTTAATAAAAATGTAAATTCATATAATGAAAATACAAATGATAAATCAATTATACAGGATTTTATAAATGTAAAAGTGGAAAAGTTAGATAAGTTGATGTATTTAGTAGAGGAAATGGTTATTGCAGAGGCTATGGTTACTCAAAATTCTGATTTAAAGGGAATGAGATTGAGCAATTTTGAAAAGTCATCAAGGCAGCTTCATAAAATTACAAGCGAGCTTCAGGATGTAATAATGTCTGTAAGAATGGTACCTATATCTATAGTATTTCACAAAATGAATCGCATAGTACATGATATGAGTAAAAAATTAAATAAACAGGTTCACTTAAAATTAATTGGAGAGGATACAGAAGTAGATAAAAATATAATTGAACATATATCAGATCCTCTGATGCATTTAGTACGTAATTCTATTGATCACGGAATAGAATTTGTAGAAGATAGAAAACATATTGGAAAAAGTGAAACTGGAACTGTTACTTTAGAAGCAAAAAATGAAGGAAATGACATTGTTATAACTGTAAAGGATGATGGTAGAGGATTAAATAAAAAAAGCATATTAGAAAAAGCTATTTCAAATGGGATACTTAAGAAAAATCCAGAGGAGATGAGTGACCAAGAAATCTATGATTTGATTTTTATTCCGGGGTTTTCTACAAATGAAAACGTTACAGAATTTAGCGGAAGGGGAGTTGGCATGGATGTGGTAGTTAAAAATATTCAAAATGTATCAGGATCGGTTTCAATAGAAGGGCTAGAGAATTGCGGAACTACTATAACTATGAAAATACCTAGAACCCTTGCAATTATAGATGGTATGAATATAAAGGTGGGAAATTCATACTATACTATTCCTATTATGTCTATAAAAGAATTTTTTAGTGTGGAAAGAAGTAATGTAATTTCTAATATTGGTAGTGATGAAATGATAATGGTGAGGGGTAAGTGCTATCCTATTATTAGTATACATAAATTGTACAATTTAAAAACTGATGTTAAAAATTTAGAAGATGGAATAATTGTCATGGTGGAAAAGGACAATGTGGGATTATGTATATTTGCAGATGAATTAGTTGGACAGCAGCAGGTTGTGGTAAAGTGTTTGCCTAACTATATAAGAAAGGTAAAAAATGTATATGGACTTTCAGGATGTACTCTTCTTGGGGATGGAAGTATTAGTCTGATACTTGATATAGGTGAACTTATAAATATGCTTGGAAAACAAAAACCAATGGTGAGGGGAGAATGTAAATATGTCGGAAGTTGTAGTAGATGATTTAATTGAGGAAGAAGATACACAAAAGAATAAATATCTTACATTTACTCTTGAAAAAGAATTTTATGGTATAGAAATTAAATATGTGATTGAAATAATAGGAATTCAACCCATAAGTGAAATACCTGAACTTCCACAATACATAAAAGGAATTATAAACCTAAGAGGTAAGATAATACCTGTAATGGATATTAGATTGAGATTTAAGAAGGAGCCAATGGAGTATAACGATAGAACTTGTATTATTGTAATTGAGATTGAAGATATTTATATAGGGCTTATTGTAGATGGTGTGTCTGAGGTAATAGATATACCTGATTGTGAAATTGTAGAGCCACCTGAAATTAGTAGAATGAAAAATAAGTTTATAAAAGGTATAGGAAAAGTTCAAAATAATGTAAAACTACTTTTGGATTGTGAAAAACTTTTAAATCACGAAGATGCAGATAGTTTGAGTAATGCTTAATATAAAAGGAGTGTATAATTGTGAGATTATTTAATAACTTAAAAATAGGTATGAGGTTACTTATAGGATTCGCATTAATTGTATTTATAATGTTTACAATTGGAATATTTGGATTAATAAATATGGATAAAATCAATAATTTAGATACACAATTATATAAAAATATGACAGTGCCACTTGGTCAGTTGACTAGACTTAATTCATCCTATGGAGATATAAGAGCACATTTGAGGGATGTCATTTTATCAGATAATCAATCGGACATGGATAAATACATAAATGAGGTGAATTCATCTAGTTCTGATTTCGATCGACAATTAGATGAATTTTCAAAAACACTTTTAACTGATTCAGGAAAACAGGCAACTGGAAATCTTAAAGAGTCTAAAGAAAGATACATGGAAGTAGCTAATGAAATTATTGAAAAAGCCCAAAAAGGTGATAACAAAGGTGCAGTAAGTCTAGTACATGGAAAGCTTAGCACAGCACAAAATGATATACAAAATAATTTGAAAACAGTTATAAGTTTAAAGGAAAATCTTGCAGAAAGTTTTTCAGTAAATAATTATAAAACAGCAAATACAGGTGGAAAAATAATTATAATTTTTATAATTATAGGGGTATCTGTTGCCATAGCGCTAGGAACAATTATTTCACTATCCATAATAAGACCAATTAAGGAGCTTATGATTTCTACAAGTAAAGTTGCAGAGGGAGACTTAAATGTAAATATAGATACTATGGGAAAAGATGAAATAGGAATACTTGCAAAGGCATCTAAGAAGATGAATGATAATTTAAATGAAGTTGTAACAAATATTCAAATTGCAGCAAATCAGGTGGCTACTGGTGCTAAACAAGTATCAGATTCAAGTATGGCTCTTTCAGAAGGATCTACGGAACAAGCAAGTTCTGTGGAGGAATTGACAGCTTCTGTGGAAGAAATTTCTTCACAAATAAAGCTTAATGCGGATAATGCAAGTAAAGCAAATGAATTGACTGAACATGTAAAAGATAATGCAGTTAAGGGAAATTCTCATATGGATAAAATGCTTAAAAGTATGGATGATATAAATGTAGCTTCAGGTAATATATCTAAAGTTATAAAAGCTATAGATGATATTGCTTTTCAGACAAATATTCTAGCTCTAAATGCTGCAGTTGAAGCTGCAAGGGCTGGTAGGTACGGAAAAGGTTTTGCAGTAGTTGCAGAGGAAGTAAGAAATTTAGCTGCAAAGTCACGTGATGCTGCAAAAGAAACTACTTCACTAATAGAAGATTCTATTAAAAAGGTGGATATAGGTACTAAAATTGCAAATGAAACGGCTGAAGCTCTTGGTGAAATTGTAGAAGGAGTTACAAAGGTAGCAGATTTTGTGGAAGGCATAGCTATAGCTTCTAAAGAGCAAGCAACTGGTGCAGAGCAGATTAGCAGCGGAATAATGGAGGTATCTCAGGTTATTCAAGAAAATTGTGCTACATCTGAAGAAAGTGCGGCAGCAAGTGAAGAACTTTCAAGCCAGGCAGATATTATGCTTGAACAAGTTAAGAAATTTAAAACAAGAAAAGTAAATTATAGTTACGATAAAGAGGAAAATGTAAATCCAGAAGTATTTAATATGTTAAAAGATATGAAGTCAAAAAAGAAATATCATGAAATTGATCTAAATGGCTAAGAATATTAATACAATTTTTCATAGGAAGTTATCTACATATCTATGATGAATTTAAAAAAACTTATATAGTTTTGATATTATGCATTAATGTTAATTTTCTTATGATTAAAACAAAATCACTTAATTGATGATAATTATATACGAGGTGCTTTACTTAGAAATAATTAATTGGCTCATCCAAGATGAAGGATGAGCCTTGTATAGTAGTAGTATCATTTATAAAGGAAAGTGCTGTAAAACGTCCAAGTCCCTTAGTTTGTGTAGTGATAGTACAAGTTCTATATTGTTAGAGTTTTTATTTTTGTAAAAGTTTAAATATAAGATGGCTGCCTTATCAAGAAAAATGCATATAATACGATAACTAAATTATATTAAATAAAAGGGGATGCTGGGAAATGGATATAGCTGTTATGGCAACTGTTAGTAGTAATGTTAGAGTATGTGAACAGGCAAATATTGATGTACTTAAAATGGCAATGAATTCATCTAAACAAGATGGTCAAGACATTGCGGAAATGATACAATCAATGAATCCTAATTTGGGGAATAATATTGATACTAGAGTATAAATGAAATTAAAAAATTTATATTAAATTATTACGCTGATTTCCTTAAATTGCTTAATGACCTTATGATATCTACAGAATTTAATTTGACAGAGTTTATTGCAAATAACAATAAACATTAATCCATTCATTATTACAAATATACGAATTAAAGTAAAGCATGACGTGGAAATTCTTTTCATAGAACGATTTATAATAAGTTTAATTTTGTTAATATAAAGATTCACTATAGTTAGTACAAATAATAATAGGTTCATCCGAAATTGAAGGATGAGTCTATTTATAATATTATCATATAATAAGGGATAAAATGACAGATTTCAATTTTTAGTTAAGTATTATAAATAATAAATTTGTAGGGGTGATTATAAAATCAAAGATTTTCCTGAGTTTATGAAAAAAGATATCAACAAAGTTCCATCAAAGCAACAAAATACGCCAGATATTGATGGATATTATTTTGAAGGAAAAGATGGCAGCCAGATGGCTTTTTGGACATGTTATTCCGATAGAATATCTAAAGAACATAAACATGAATTTGATGAATATATGATATGCGTTTGTGGGCAATATACAGTTACTATAAATGGCAAGGCATTTGTTCTAAATCCAGGTGATGAACTTTTTATTCCTAAAGGAACAGTACAAGGAGGAAGTTGCACGGCGGGGACAAGAACAATTCATGCTTTTGGTGGAAAAAGAATTGAGGATAATGATAAGTAAATATACTTAAAAATATTATAGGCTAGTAATGTCTACAGGAATATTATAGGTTAAAAAAACGGCATATATAGGATATATTAGTACTGGAATTTTTTGTTAGCTGAGGGATTTCAATTGCTAACTATTTTAAAGATGGTAAATCATGTAAGCGGAGTTGCTATAGGTAAACAGAAGTTGGAAAACTATTCAGGATAGATTAATAAATAGGAATTTGTAGGAAGTGATTTTAAATGAAAATTGCTATTTGGATTGCTATAGGTGCTGCTCTTTTTTGCTCTATAAATAGAAAAAATAAAAAGGGATAAATTCCAATTAATAAGCACTCATACTGAGAAGTATGGGTGTTTTTATTATATCTAGAATACCACCTAAATTAAATATATTATAGTTTATGGAATATTTGAAATGGAAAAATTCACTGATGATTTTTGATAGATATGTAAGATTATCTACATATAAAATTCATAAGTTTATATTAAAATGCTAAATATACGAGAGTGTAATAAAATATGAAAAGTTTAAGAGGTTAATATTATGAATAGCATTCTAATAATTGAAGATGAAAAAAGTGTATCAGAAGTTGTAAAGGCATATTTGGAGAAAGAAGGATATGTGGTGTTTACTACTGAAAACGGATTAGACGGAATTGAAATTTTTAGAAAAAAAAGAATTGATCTTGTGATTTTAGATTTAATGTTGCCAGATATCGATGGTGAAGAAGTTTGCAAAATACTTAGAAAAATATCAGATGTATATATTTTTATGCTAACTGCTAAAAGCACTTTAAGTGATAAAATAGAAGGATTAAATATTGGAGCTGATGAATATTTAATAAAACCATTAAGTCCAAGGGAACTTACTGCCCGTGTAAATGCACTCTTTAGAAGAGTCGGAAGAAATAAAGAAAATATTCTCTCTTTTGATAACAATAGATTAATAATTGATATTGATAAAAGAACAGTTAAATTAAATGGAGAAGAAGTAAGTTTAACTCCTAATGAATTTGATATATTATATTTTTTAGCTTCAAATAAAGGAAAAGTATTTACAAGAGAAGCAATAATAGAGAGAGTTTTTGGTATTGATTTTGAGGGCTCAGATAGAAGTATAGATGTTCATATAAAAAATTTACGCAAGAAAATTGAGGAAGATACTAAATCTCCAAGGTACATACTTACTGTTACAAAGGTCGGTTATAAATTTGGTGATGAATTATGAAGCAAAGTATTAGAGGAAGATTAAGTTTTATCATAATATTTTGTGCTGTAACTGCTGTATTATTATTAGCTTTAATTGTAAATAGAACTATAACTGATACATTTAATAAATATATGCAAAATATACAAACTCAAAGAAATGAGAGGTTAGTAGAGTATTTTGAGCAAGTTTATAAAAGTGATGGTGGATGGAATAAAACTTCTGGTGAAGAAATGATGCATGAAGCATATATGAGTAATTACTGTTTGACTCTTTTAGATGGAAATAAAAAAGTTGTATGGCAAATGAATCATGAAGATATAAGAGAAAAAAATCATATTACAATTAATGGTATGAAGAAAACAGGAGTTTATACTACTAATACTTTTGATATAAATGTAAATAACAAAACGGTAGGGTATATTCTGGTAGGTCAATATTCACCTGTATTACTTTCACAGGAGGATATCAATTTCAAGACACAAATTAATAAGGGGATTGTATTTAGTGGAGCATTAACACTATTAATAGTAGCAATAATAAGTTTAATTTTATCGAAACAGTTTTCTGAACCTATAAAAGAAGTTTCAAAAACATCTGTTAGCTTATCTAAAGGAAATTATGGCTCTAAATCAAATATAAAAAGTAATATTGAAGAAATCAGAGATTTAACTGAAAGTATAAATGATTTAGGAGAAAAATTAAATAGCCAGGATTTGCTTCGAAAGCGTCTTATTTCAGATATATCTCATGAAATAAGAACACCTTTAAATGTGCTTCAGAATAATTTGGAAGCAATGATAGATGGGGTTATACCTGTAACTACTGATAAACTTAATAATCTAAATGATGAAGTAATAAGATTTGGTAAGCTTTTGAATAATTTAAATGCGTTAAAACAAATAGAATCTGATGAAATAGTTCTTAAATTAGGATTAGTGAATATAGGTGAACTTCTTTCCAATGTAATTAGTGACTTTTATATTGCTGCTGATGAAAAAAGTATAAAATTAATTATGAATAAAGAAGAGAATATAGATTATATGGTGGTTGGAGATTACGATAAATTAAAACAAGTTTTTATAAATCTTATATCTAATGCAATTAAGTTCAATAATATAGGTGGAACTGTATGGGTTAATGTCAGCAGCGACATAAACTTTGTTATCATTAAAATTAAAGATAATGGCATTGGAATTAAAAAAGAAGATTTATCTTATGTTTTTGAAAGAATGTACAGGGGAGATAAAAGCAGGCATAAGATTGAAGGAAGTGGAATTGGACTTACTCTTGTAAAGAAGATATTAACACTGCATTCTGGAACAATAGATGTAGAAAGTAAGGAAAACAAGGGAACTGTATTTACAGTATGCATAAGTAAAAATAATTAGCACATAAAATCTTCATAATTTTTTATTACAATTAATTATATTTAAAGATTAGTTATAAATAAATTGCAGTAATTTTATGGAGGATAATATGAGCATTAAGAGAGAAATTATTAAAGTATATAATATGACATGCACATCTTGTGAAAACAGAGTAGAAAAAGCATTAAAGAAAGTTGATGGAGTTGTAAATGTGATGGCTAGCTATAGTGCTCAGCAAGTTACTGTTGAGTATGATAGTAAAATTTGTACTAGTGAACAATTAAAGAAAGCTATAAATAAAGCTGGCTACAGCACAAAAGACTCAAATGGCATTAAACTTGCAGGATTTTTAGTTATAGCTGCAGCTGTACTGATTCTTGGCAATTCAACATCAGGTTTTGATATGAGTTCTAAATTAAATAATGCATCTTATGTGGTATTATTCGTTGTTGGGATGCTTACATCAATACATTGTGTTGGTATGTGTGGCGGAATAATGCTGACTCAAAGCTTATCAAAAAATAGTATTGCAAATGAAAAGCAGAGTAGACTCAAGGCTTTAGTACCTGCAATTTTATATAATGCTGGAAGAGTAACTTCTTACACAATAATAGGTGGTATTGTAGGAGCATTAGGATCAGTATTATCATTATCACTCAATGTAAAAGCAGGACTTCAAATATTTGCTGGAATATTTATGGTGATAATGGGATTAAATATAGCCGGTTTCTCTTTATTTAGAAGACTTAATATTAAATTACCATGGTCAGCATGTAAAATAAAAAGTAAACCTAAAGCTCCTTTCTTAGTGGGAATGTTAAATGGATTAATGCCTTGTGGACCATTACAAACAATGCAGCTCTATGCATTAGGCACAGGCAGTGCAGCAGCGGGGGCTATATCAATGTTCCTGTTTTCGTTAGGAACAGTTCCTTTAATGCTAGTGTTTGGAACAATATCTAGCTTGTTAAGTAAAGGTTATACAAAACAACTTTTAAAGTTTAGTGGAATATTAGTAGTGATACTTGGATTGATAATGGGGAATAGAGGTCTTGCACTTGCAGGAGTTGGAGTTCCAAATGCTAGAATATTAGCACAAAGTATTTCAGGTTCTAAAGCAAATGCATCTCAAGCCAATATAGGTAAAGCAACTATTGAAAATGGAGTTCAAGTAATTAAAATGACTGCAGATAATAACGGTTATACTCCTAATGCTTTTTATGTGCAAAAGGGTATACCTGTTAAATGGATTATAACAGGAAGTCAAATAAATTCTTGTAATAATGCTGTAGTAGTACCATCACTTAATATACAAAAAACTTTAAAGTCTGGTGAAAACACAATAGAATTTACACCAAAGGATGGAGACATAAATTTTAGCTGTTGGATGGGAATGATAAGAGGAGTAATTAAAGTAACTGATAATCTTGATTCTGTAGATACATCTAAGTCGGATTCATCTATTCCAGCTCCAAGTAGTGGAATGAGTTGTTGTACAGGCGGGGCAGGGGCTTCAAGCACTGCACCACAAGCTACAAGCATCTATGGGAATGATTTAAGTAAAGTTCCTACTGATAGATTAATCCAAAAAGCTAATATTTCAGGAAGCACTCAAACATTAAATATAAAGGGAACTGGCTATGAGTTTGAACCACTTGTAGTAGTGATAGAAAAAGGAATAGAAACAAACTTAGTTATTGACCTTAATAATTTTGATAATCCTAATAGTGAGTTTATCATAGTAAATTCAAATAGTCGCGAGAAAGTAAGTTCATTTACAGGGGAAAAAGGTATAGTTAATGTTCAATTTAAGATAGATAAAGCTGGAACTTATCTTATTGTTAAAGATAATGTAACAGTCGCTGGTCTTGAAGTTACGGATTCATTAAAAACAACGAACTTAGAGGACGTTCGTAAAAAATTAATAGATGGGTAAAGTACATTATGAAAAAATTAATTTTTATCTTTATAATATCTTCACAACATTTATTTATAATGTATTTACAAGGAGGCAATATTGAGAAAATTGTAAATAAATCGATTTTGAGTACAGGAGTTATTAAGCTTACTTGTTAAATATAACAACACAATTAAGGAGGAATTTATTATGAAGTGTCATGGAAATAACCCAAATGGAGAAAATAAAAAACACAATCCAATGAAGCATATGTTAATGATGGTGCTTTGCTGCGGATTACCCTATATTATTTTTGGAGCACTTCCGTTTATAAATGTAGGAACAGGATTTAAAGTAGCTATAAGTGGAATAGCACCTTTCATATGTCCTATAATGATGGTACTTATGATTGGAATGATGTTTAAGGATAGTAAGCATGGGAATTGTTGTAGTGGAAAGAAAGAAGTGAACGAAAAAAAGGAATGAAATTAAATTAATTGTATGATCATAATTATAGTAAAAGAAAGCTATTAAATTTTTAGCTTTCTTTTTTATTAGATTTATAAAGCCTATTTTTCAATTAAAAAAGTTAAATTTCCATAGCGTAAAACTTATTATAATTATAATGAAATTATGCAATTTTCCGTGGTAATATATGGTCTTATGTAAACCTACATAATTTCTACACAAATTTAGTGTATTATTTGAGTAACTTTACAAAAGAGTGACAAGTATTACTCTATAAATAAGGGAGAGATGTAAGTGAAAAAAACAATTAAAACGGTTATGCTTGCAACGGTGTTAGTGATGGTTACTCAAGTTTCAGCATTTGCTGCACCAATATCTAATCAAGCACAAACTCAATTGGAGCAAAATAAGAATTCGTTAAAGAAAGCACAAGACACAAGACATGAGCTTGAAGCAAGCATTGAAGAGTTGGATAATCAAATTGAAGATTATATGATAAAAATTGAAGGGAATAAAAAGAGTATAACGAAAGCAGAAAACGATATCGAAAACACAAAAAAACAAATAACTCAGGTTGAAGAAGAAGTGAAAATTAAGCAATATGTATTTAGTCAAAGAGTAAGAGCAATATATATAAATGGAGAATCTAGTTACCTTAACATTTTATTAGACTCAGAAAGTTTTAGTGATTTAATATCTAAAACAGAAATGATTGGAAAAATAATAGGCATGGATAAAAAAGTAATAGGCGATTTAAATGATATGAAAGCAGAAGTGAAAAGTAAAAAAGCATCCCTTGATGCAAAGTATAATGGTTTAAATGCATTAAAAAGTGAAAATGAAAACAAATTAACAAGTCTAAACAGTAGAATAACGGATCAGAAAAAACTTATTGAAGATGCTAAAGTTCAAGAAAAACTATATGCATCAAAGGTAGATGAATCCCAAGCTTCAGTAAATGCAGCTATGAAAACAGTAATTAACATGAGAAGTGAAGCACCTAGTGTCAATTATTCAAGAGGAATAGCTTCTGTAGCAACTGCTTCTGACAATAGTATAATAGCATATGCATCAAATTTCTTAGGTACACCTTATCTTTGGGGAGGGACAAGCCCTTCTACAGGATTTGATTGTTCAGGATTTACTCAATATGTTTATGCACATTTTGGAATAAGCCTTGGAAGAACAACGTATGACCAAATAAATGATGGGTATGGAGTTCCAAGAGATCAGCTTCAACCAGGAGATCTTGTATTTTTTGGTAAGAATGGAGACCCTACTCATATGGGAATGTATGTTGGCAATAATACATATATTCATTCTCCGAGAACTGGTGATGTAATAAAAATATCATCAATGGGGAGACCAGACTACATAACAGCTAGAAGAGTAAAATAAGTTTAAGAATATCTAAAATACATATTTAAAAATACCGCATTGACTGTGGTATTTTTTGCGTTAGAAAACACTGGCTATGCCATTGAAGATAAATAAGAATTTAAAAGAAATTAAATATTGTCAAATATTAAATCAAGGAAGATTGGGATATGAAGAGGATATATATTATATTGAAAAATATTATAAGCTAGTAATGTCTACAGGAATATAATAGGGTATAATAAAAATATAGATAGAAGTTGGTAGTGTGGATAAGAAAAAGTAAATGGGGAGATAAGCATGACAAAATTAGGAGAAATGTTAGTCAAAGATGGAATAAAAAAAGGAAAAGAAGAGCAGGCGACTGATACAGCAATAAAAGCAATAGAAATGGGATTAGATAATGAAACAATAAATAAACTTACAGGACTTACAGATAAAGAAATAAATATACTAAGAAGGGCAAAAAATAGTTAACGTTTATCATATATAATTCCTCTAAATTATAAATTTGTAGAGAGAAGGATTGGTTATGGACAAAAGAAAATTCAGTTTAACATTAGTCGTTCTTTGTATAGGTGGAGCATTATGGGTTAAGAAAACGGCATATATAGGATATATTAGTACTGCAATTTTTTTGTTAGCTGCGGGAATTTCACTTGCTGCTTATTTTAAAGAGGGTAAATCATGTAATTGAAGTTGGTATAGGTAAACAGGAGCTAGAAAACGGTTTAAGGTGGATTAATAAATAGGAACTTGTAGGGAGTGATTTTTAATGAAAATTGCTATTTGGGTTGCGATAGGTGCTGCTCTTTTTTGCTCTATAAATAGAAAAGGTAAGAAAAAATAAAATTCAATTTATAGAACATAACCAATTGGATTTAATAAAAGTATAAGTGAGCTTTTGGATAAATAAATATATATATTAAAAATGCAGTTTAGGTATATAAGAATAGATAAAAAGTTTTATAGTTTTCGACTATAAACAAATGGCATATTTTCATTTTGAAAATGTGTCATTTTTTTATGGAGGAATTTAAAGTATATTGAAAATTATGGAGGAAAATTAGGGACGAATGTAGAAATGTACTTCTAAATAAATAATATAGAATGGGGCGATTAAATTATGGTTATATTAGCTAATTATAAATCAATAAAAACAGTTAGTGGTATTAAAATATTTAGATATGATACTGAATTTCGATCTGATAATGGACCAGGAAATGTAATTGGGCTAATTTATATGTTGAACCCAGGAAGTGCAAGACCGGAGTCGGATGAGTTATTTGAGAAACTTTCTACTGAAGAATATGAAACTGAAAGACCTGTAGTTACTAAAAGTGATAATACAATGAAAAAAGTAATGAAACTAATAAAACAAGCTTATGCAGAAAATAATATTAAACTTCCAGAACAGTATACATTTCATATAGAAAATTTATTTAATATTAGATCTAAAAGTAGTGACGAAGCTAAGAAGTTAGCAAAAAATTTATCTGATACTTGTGAATTAATGTATAAAGCAAGGAAGTTGCAAGATGAATATCAGTTTGTTTGGCTGGCATGGGGAAAGACTAATATTCAAGCAAGTAGGCAAAGAGAAATATTAAATAAATATAAAAATGCAATTATGGTTCATAAATTAAACCAGAAAGGCATTTTAAAAAATGTTGAATATCCTGTTCACCCTCTGTATGTTAATTCGGAATATTTTTTGGAAGCTGCTGAGGGAAAGATTGGGTAGTGAGATTGATTTATGCGTGAAATTTTTTTATAAAATAAATGGAGGGAAAAATTTATGAATTCATTTGAAAATATTATTAAATTATTACCACTGTATTTAGAAAAGCTTCTTGAACAAAAGGAATATTTGTTTGCAGATTTAACTGAAGGGGAAATAAAAAAAAATTTTAATACAAGAGAACCTGTATCAGGTGTGTTCATAATGTTTGAAAAGGAGAAGCCTGTTTATGTTGGAAGGTCTAAAAATTTAGCTCAACGAATAGGAATTGATCTTAGAGCAGTTTCACAATCTCAAGCTACGTTAACGTATAAGATAATGAAATCAGAAGCATTTGAATTTAAAACTATGGAAGATACTAGAAATTATATGTACAAGTATTTTACAACAAAGATGTTTAGAATTGATGATGAGCATGAAAGAGCTATTTTTCAAATTTATGCTTCAATGAAGCTTGAAACTAAATATAATAATTTTATGGAATCATAAAATATTGGGGAGAGATAATATGCCAAAAGGAGATAGATATATTGGTTTGACTAGTAAAGATGATCCTAATAAGAGGCATATTGATAATTACTTTAGATAACCCTTATTTCAATAAAGGACTATCTATTGCTCCAAGGTTTAAAGATATTATGACAAGATGTGTCTCAGCGATTCCAATGTGTGCAGTTATGGTTACGAAAGGAGCTGACCTTTGTTTAATAAGTGATGAATTTCAAAATTTAATGGTATATGAAACTAAAGAAAAAGAAATTACTATTTGGAAGGGAAAGGCTATTGCAAAGAATGGCATTAATGCAAAGAATAATTATGGGTTGATTCTTAAGTTGCAAGGTGATGAGATATGTTACTTCCAGGAGATTGTGATTATGATGTAATAAATATGAATAAATATATTTTTCCAATAACGTATTTACATATTGTTGTACCGCATCATGGATCAGTTATGGTAAATGTACTTTCAGTGCTTAAAAAAATAAGAAGTTGGGAAAAGCATATGTATGTCAAGGAAAAAAGACTGGAAACTTTCATAGTGATTCTGAGTTGGTAAAAAAATATACAATCTTAAACTATAAAGTGAAAAATACCAAAAGCTTGATAAGGTTAAAAAAGTATAAGGTTAAGTTAAGATAAAAAATTCAACTACAAAATAAATATATAAAAATTTGTAGGGTTTATAGGGTTAAACTTAAGTTATACATGCTATAAAACGTTAGAATCAAGAATTATAGTGTATTTATAAATTAATAGTTAATATAAAAACCTTGTACCAAATGAAAATTTTCAATGTTAGAATATTCAAAGAAAAATACTAAATACATACAATGAAGATATATGAAATGATTTTTAATTAAGTTTTAAATTTGCATATGTTTACAATATGCGAAATAAAATGAAAACTTTAGATTCCAGGTTAATGATTAAATGTATAAGTTAACAAGTGGGGGGCGAAAACAAATATGTCAAATCATCAAGCTTCAGAACAAATGATAGGATATTTATATCAAGTTAGATATGCACTTAATCTTTTACTAAAAAGTGAGGATGAACAAGCACAGATTAGTATTGAAAAATTTGATGATATTGCATTTAGTGATAATGATATTCCTAAAATACTGATTCAGCTTAAGCATCATATAGAACATCGAGGAGATTTAACTAATGCTAGTGTTGATATGTGGAGAACAATAAAGGTATGGGTTGATGCAATAAAAGAATCAAATGAATTACTAGAAACTACTAAATTTATGATTATAACAACAGCATTAGCACCTGATAAAACAGCAGCCTATTATTTAAAAAACAATGAGAACAGAGATACTGAATTAGCATATCAGTTATTAAAAAAGGTAAGTAAAGAATCTAATAATCAAGTCAATTTAAAGTTTTATAATTCTTTTAATTCTTTGAATGAAGAAGTCGCAAAAAAATTATTGAATAATATTGTGGTAATTGATGGAAGTAGCAATATTATTAATGTAGAAAATGAAATTAAGAGAGAAATTCGATATAGCTGTTTACCTAAATACCAAGATTTAATTTGTGAAAGACTGGAAGGATGGTGGTTTAAAAAGTCAATTGAGGCTTTAAATTCTGATGATCCTATTTATGTTTCACAAAGTCAAGTTCGTTCGTATATTGTATCAATTAGTGAAGAATATACTCCTGATAATCTTCCAATAGATGTATTTGAAATTGAAAAATTAAATATGGATAATATGGCACCTAATGATAAAATTTTTCTCGAACAATTAAAATTGATTAGTATTGGAAGTAATCGTGTACGGATGGCGTTAAGAGATTACTATCGTGCTTTTAAACAACGTGCAAGTTGGGTTAGAAATGATTTGCTATATGTTGATGAACTAGAAGACTATGAACGAAAACTTATTGATGAATGGGAACATTGTTTTTATGCTATGCAGGATGATTTAGAGGAATATGGTGATGAAATTACTGAAGAAATAAAAGTAAAAAAGGGAAAAGATCTGTTTTCAGATTTAGAGAAACAAGATATAAGAATAAGAGAAAAGTGTAGTGAGGCTTTTGTAATGAGAGGTAGTTATCACATTTTATCAAATGAACTAAAAATAGGGTGGCATGCAGATTTTTACGAACGTCTTAAGTTATTATTAGAATTGAGGTGACATTAAATGCGAGATTGGAACGAACGGTCAAAGGAAGTAGCGTATTTACTTAATCCAGCTTTTTGCGGAAGAATTATATATAGTACAGTAAAAACATATGGTGAAGTAACTCATAGAGAATTTCCATTTGCACTTACGTATTTGATATTGCCATTAATTTTGCGAAGAAATACAAGAGAATTAATTAATAGCAAAACTAAAATGTTAATATGGGTGCAACGATATCCTGAGGCTTTAATTGACTTCCCTAAAAGGGCAAGAGGATTAATTCCAATTACAAATGAAGCAGTTGAATTATTAATACAAACAGGTGTACTACAGCTAACATATAATGGTGAATTAGAAATTGTTCGAACAATGAAAACACTTAGTAAAACAAAATTTATTGATGATGAAATAAAGGATTGCATTAATAAAGGTGCACATATTGCTAAGTGGTTTGCAACAGCAGGAAAAGTTGAAAATATATTTATATGTTTGGGGGTAAAACCATGATGCAAATAAGAGAAATTATTGTTTATGGAAAAAACGGAAAAGTTCGACGTTTACAATTTAAATTAGGATCAGTAAATATTATAACAGGAAAATCTAAATCTGGTAAATCGGCTGTTGGAGATATTATAGACTATTGTCTTGGAGGAGAGTCATGTAATATTGCAGACGGAATTGTTCGTGATAACGTAGTTTGGTATGGATTGTTGCTTCAATTTGAGAATGAAAGAGTATTTGTTGCACGTAAAAATCCAGATCTAGGACAACAATCAACGAGTTATTGTTATGTTGACATCGGAAAAGAAATAGAAGCTCCGATAAAATGTAATTTTGTATCAAATGAGAATGTAGCAGGATTAGAAGAAACATTGTCTCGTAGAATTGGAATTTTAGAAAATTTACATACGCCACCTGACGGGCAAAGTAGAAATGCTTTATCCGCAAATATAAGACATGCATTATATTATTGCTTTCAAAATCAAGATGAAATAGCTGCTAAAAACTTTCTTTTTCATAAACAATCAGATGATTATATTACTCAAGCAATTAAAGATACACTTCCGTACTTTCTTGGTATTGTAAATGAAGAAACATTAGCTTTAGAAAATGAAAGAAGCATATTGAAACGGCAATTATCTATTGAGAAGCGTCGTATTGAAGAAAAAAGAGTTTTACAAGGTGGAGGAATGGAAAGAGCAATTTCGCTTATTTCTGAGGCAAAGCAAGTAGGACTCATAGATTATACAACAGATATTGATTATAATAGTTATACTAAATTGTATGATCTACTTTTAAATGTAGTAGAATGGACACCTACCAGTTTTCATGAAGTTGGAATGGACAGGCTAAGTTATTTACAAAGTATATTGGAAAAGCATAAGTGTGAGTTAGAGGAATTAGATTTAAATATTTCAGATGCAAAAGCTTTTGCAGGAGAAACAACAGGATATGTAAATGAAGTTTCGCATCAGAAAATAAGATTGGAGTCAATTGGTTTGTTTGAAAAGCTAGATTTTAGGCCGGGTATTTGTCCGTTTTGCTCAGGAAAGTTAACTAATTCAATTCCAGAAATAGATGCTATAAAAACTGCTATTAGTAATTTGGATAAAAATATAGAAAATGTTACTCGGGAAAAACCTAAATTACGTAAATTTATTGATGGATTAGAACAAGAGAGGCAAAAATTAAGAGAAAAAATTGAAAACTTGAAAGCAGAGATTGATGGTATTTATAATGAAAACGAAGAAGCCCAAAAAATCAAAGATTTAAATTCTAGACGTGCAAAGATAGCTGGGAGAATTAGTTTGTGGTTAGAAAGTGTAAAAAAAGATACTGAATTTGAAGATAAAGAGCAAAAAATCAAAAAAATAGAAGGACGTATCGATGAAA
The DNA here is from genome assembly GCF_001705235.1 of Clostridium pasteurianum. Taxonomy (NCBI): domain Bacteria; kingdom Bacillati; phylum Bacillota; class Clostridia; order Eubacteriales; family Clostridiaceae; genus Clostridium; species Clostridium pasteurianum. The sequence continues at coordinate 821,083 of NZ_MCGV01000001.1, read as the reverse complement.
TAGATAATCTTTTAGACAAGGATATTTTAGATGAAAAGCGTCAATCTGTATTATCGCGAATTTCAGTTGACATGAGTGAATGGGCTAAAAAATTAAACTTGGAACATAGTGATAATCCTTACAGATTGGACATGAATAAAGTTACAGTTGTTGTTGATAAAGCGGAACGTCCAGTTCCTTTGAGGCAAATAGGAAGTGGCTCAAATTGGGTTGGAGTTCATTTAATAACTTATTTTGCATTGCATAAATATTTTATAAATGCAAATAGACCGGTACCTAGGTTCTTATTCATAGATCAACCATCGCAGGTGTATTTTCCTTCTGAACTTGATGAGAAAAATACAGATTGGAATATGGTGTATGATTTATATGATTTTATTATAGAGAGAGTAAATGATTTAAAGGGTAATCTTCAGGTTATAATAGTAGATCATGCTGAACTTAAGGATGAAAAATTTCAAAAATTAATTGATGAAGATTGGTGGCATGAAAAAAAGTTGATTCCAGAAGACTGGTATAAATAATTAAAGTTAAGGTAAAAGCAGAACATTTATGGATTAATAAAATAAAAAATTAATATTAAATTACGTAGTTTTTTATTTTATATAGTCTGCAAAGACACTCTAATTTATAGTTATATTATTAGTATGTATTTTATGTTGTTAATTTAAACGATTATTATATATTGTACAGAGATAATGGGCTCATCCGAAATTAAAGGATAAGCCCATTTATAGTATATTAATATAATAAAGGGAAAAGCGCCGTGAAAAGCCCAAACCTTGCAGTTTGTTTAGTGATAGTATAAAATCCTACGTCGCTAATATTGAGACTGACTATAGTTTATACAAGAGACTAATGGGCTCATCTTAAATTAAGGATGAACCCATTATAGTATATTCATAATATAAAGGGGAAGCGCCGTGAAACGCCCAAGCCCCGCAGTTTGTGTAGTGACAATATAAAGTTCTATATTACTAATATTGAGACCGACTATAGTTTATACAAGAGACTAATGGGTTAAAACCCAAGCCCCTCAGCTTGTATAGTGACAGTACAAGTTCTATATTGTTAATATAGAGACCGGCTTTATATAGCACAAGAGACTAATGGACTCATCCGAGATTGAAGGATGAGCCCATTATAGTATTATCATAATATGAGGGGAAGCGGCATGAAAAGCCCAAACCCCTCAGTTTATTTTATGGCAATATAAAGTTTTGGTCTGTTAATATTGAGACCGGCTATAGTTTGCACAGAGATAATGGACTCATCCGAAATAGAAGGGTGAGCCCATTTATAGTATTATCATAATATAAGGGGAAAGCGCCGTGAAACGCCCAAACCCCAGTTTGTGTAGTGGCAATATAAAGTTCTACGTTATTAATATTGAGACCGACTTTATATAGTACAAGAGACTAATGGGCTGTCGCCCAAGCCTCTGGATGATTAGCTACATCCCGTAGTGGTTCCGCAGTCTAGGCAGACATAGCAGGTGCCGTTTTTCACCATTCTTGTGGAGGAACAGTTAGGACAAGTTATGTCGTAAGCTCTTTCACCTTTGGAGATTTTTGTTTCCTCAGGGTGATGATGTTCCTCTTCGTAGGCTTCTATGTTTTGTGGCTTTACCTGGCAGTGGGAGAAGTCGCCTAGTTCTATGTCTATTATTTTGCTTATTAGGTCAGAGATTGAGGTTACGTGTTTTATATATGGGTGCATTTGTACAAAACCGTATGGCTCGTATTTTTGACCTCTAAGCATTTCTGAAATATCCTTTGGTGGAACGTGGTATTGAAGCATCACAGAGATTGATTTTGATAGGGAGTTTAAAAGTCCCATTATTAGAGTTCCTTCTCTGTCTGTTGTGATGTATATTTCAGAAATTTCTCCGTTGGCGCGTCTGTTTACTGTTGTGTATATTTTTATGTCTCCTATCTGTGCAGGGTGTGTTCTGCCGGTCCTTATGCCGACAGCTCTTTCGCGTGTCATGTGCACAGGGGAGGAGGCCGATTTTTTTACAAGGTTTAGAAGTTGTGCATAGGTCATGTCCTCTGGTTTAGTTGAGGAGTATTCTTCTAAGCTTGTGTTAAGAGGCTGACTTTCCTTTGAGGAATCTCTATATATTGTTATGCCTTTTACGCCGAGTTTCCAGGAGTCAATGATTACATTTTTAAAGTCTTCCACAGTTGCCGTTTTTGGAAGATTTACTGTCTTTGAAACTGAACCTGATATAAGAGGTATCAGTGATGCTACCATTAGTATGTGACCCATTGGGCGGATGAATCTTTCTCCAGTGCCGCATTTGTTTGCTGTGTCAAATACTGCAAGATGTTCTGGTTTTAGGTGTGGTGCTCCTTCGATTTTTCCGTCGAGTATTGTTTCATACTCTGTGCCATCTTCGCCTTTTGAAGTCTTTTTTCTTAAAATATAGTTTTGAATGTCGGCTATTTCATTTTTTGAGTAGCCGAGGTGTTTTAGAGCTTTTTCGATTAGAGGATTTGTTATGGTCATGTATCCTCCGCCGGAAAGCTTTTTGTAAATTACATGGCTGAAAAATGGCTCTATTGAGGTTGAGCTGCAGTCCATGGCAAAGGAGATAGTTCCTGTTGGAGCCATGACTGAAACTTGAGCATTTCTGTAGCCGTATTTGCTGCCACCTTCTACAGCTAGTTTCCATACGTTTTTAAGTTCGTCACCTACGTATTTAAGGTTTTCTTTTTCAAGTATTTTATGGTCTGCTTTTAAAGGTTCATAGTTTATATTTTCATAAGGAGTATTAATGCTTCCAGCAGCTCTTGCTTGATTTTCTATTACTGTATTCATGTATTTCTTGTTTATATCGTATTTTTCAAAAGGACCAACTTCTTTTGCCATTAATGATGAAATATAATATGAGTAGCCAGTAAGTATTCCAACTAGGGAAGCTGCTGCGGCTCTGCCTTCATCTGAGTCATAAGGATATCCCATTACCATTAGTAGGGCAGCTAAATTTGATACTCCAAGACCTGTAGTTCTAAACATATGAGTCTTTCGAGCAACATCTGCTGTTGGAAATTGTCCCCAATGTATTGAAGCTTCTAGAACTAATTGAACAAGTCCTATTATGTGTTTGTAACCTTCTACATCAAAGCTGTTATTATTTTCATCATAAAATTTATATAAATTTATTGAAGCTAGGTTGCAGGAAGTATCATTTAAAAAAGCATACTCTCCGCATGGGTTTGTAGAATTTATTTTGTTATATTGTGCATTATAAACGCCATCTTCGCCGCATGGACACGTATGCCATGCATTTAATCTGTCAGAGAAAAGAGGGGAAGGGTCAGCACATCTCCAGGAAGATTTATTGAACGCATCCCATATATCTTTGACTTTCTCTTTTCTGTTTACAGATGAATCTACTCTGCCTTTTAGTTCTATAGTTTCATCTGGTTTTTTATCTAAATTGCATACTTTTTTCATAAATTCATCAGTCAACATTACTGAATTATTGGCATTTTGACCTGATACAGTTTCGTAGGCTTCTCCCTCAAAGCTTGCATCATAACCCATTTTGCCAAGTGCCTTAACTTTGTCTTCTTCTTTAGCTTTCCATGTTATGTAATCCATTATTTCAGGGTGATCTACATTTAAGCAAAGCATTTTTGCTGCACGCCTAGTTGTACCTCCGGATTTTATTGCACCTGCATTTCTATCAAGGCCTTTTAAGAAGCTCATTAGTCCTGAAGAAACTCCGCCTCCTGATAGCTTTTCACCTTTGGCTCTTATAGTTGAGAAATTTGTTCCTGTACCAGAGCCACCTTTGAACAATTTTGTTTCTGTTACGTACTGTTCTGATATGGAATGAGGTCCTAAAAGCTTATCTTCTATAGAAATTATAAAGCATGCTGATGCTTGTGTTCTAGTGTAGCAATCACTGCTTGGTACAACCTTTTTTTGTTTTAAATCATAATAAAAATGTCCTTGCTTTTCTCCCTTTATTCCGTAAATTAATGATAATCCTGTGTTAAACCATTGTGGAGAGTTTGGCGCATACATTTGATTCAAAAGTGCATATGCTAGCTCATCATAAAAAATAGATGCATCTTCCTTGTTTTTTATAATACCTTCATCTTTAAGAGCTTCACACCAGAAGCTTACAAGCCTGTGTGCTACCATTTTCATGCTGTTTTCGTAACCGCATTCATTTGGTACTCCTGCTTTTTTGAAATATTTAGATGCTATTATATCGCAGGCATTTTGAGAATAATCATAGGGAAATTCTAGATTTTTCATGTCTGTGAGCACCTTATTAGTTTTGTGATCTATTAATTTGACATCAACTTTTTTCCATTTGAATAAATCATAGACGGTTTTATCTTTGTCTTTTTCAAGTTCCTGAGTATAGTATCTTTTAAATAATATGTTTAAATCATCCATTAAAAATCCTCCAGTTATATACTATATATAGTGGAAACTGATTCGAAAAGTACTATATATTGTATAGATATTATAAAACAAATTTGATTTTAATTCAACACTATTTTAGTATAGAATTATATATGATAATATTAGTGTAAGCGAAATATATAAAAATAATAAGTCTAGAAGGTGAAATTTAATGATATACAGTTATGAAAATAAAAAGCCAGATATAAATTTATCTGTTTTTGTAGCTCAAAGTGCAGATATAATCGGTGATGTTAAGATAGGACAGGACAGCAGCATCTGGTTTGGGGTTGTAATAAGAGGGGATTCTAATTATATAAAGATAGGTAGTGGTTCTAATATTCAAGATAATTCAGTAATTCATGTAAATTCTAATGACAATGGTGTTACTATTGAAGATAATGTTACTGTTGGTCATGGGGTTATACTTCATGGATGCACTGTTCACAGCAATTGCCTCATTGGTATGGGATCTACTATTATGGATAATGCAGAGATAGGGGAAGGAAGTATAGTAGGAGCTAATAGTCTTGTGACTTCAGGTAAAAAGATACCTAGTGGGGTACTTTGTATGGGAAGCCCTGCTAAAGTCATAAGAAAACTTACTGAGGAAGAAAAATTAAGCATAAAAGAAAATGCTAAGCATTATATTGAAATGGGAAAAAAATATTTATAAAAATGAATATTTAAAATGAAAATGTAAACAATAATAACAGATGTACTTATGTATATCTACAGCAGTCTAAAGTATATTGCGGGCGGTTTTTGATGTTTAATTTTTAGTAATTAAAAAATATTAAAATAAAAAAACATTTAAACTTGTATTTGAATTTACAGCCACCCGCGATATATTTTTTAGACTGCTTGTTTATTTTTCGAATATATTTTGTTACAATTAATATAATAGATAAAAATAAATGGTATATTGAATAGGGATGTGATTTTGTGGAGATTTCAAAAATAAAGAGTAGTAGACCGATTAAAAATAATAGTACACGTGTAGCTGTCAAGAAAGATTTCTCAAAGAGTTTTAATTTTGCGCAACAACAAAAATCAGAACAAGAGCTGAGGGATTTGCAGGATGAGATAAAAAAGAAGGGGAATAGGTTAATTATAACTAAGTGTTATGGAGATGTACGAGCCTATAAGAACCTTATACAGGAATATCTTCAATCGGTGCTTGATCATATGTATTCTGTGAAGAAGGATATAAGCTTCTGGCAGACACAATATTATATCACAGTGGAAACTATTGATGCCAAGCTTGAAGAACTTACACAGCAGCTTTTACAAGAAGAAAAAGAGAAAATACAAATAGCAGGAACTGTAGATGAAATAGCAGGACTAATAGTTGACTTATATAAATAAAGAGAAGTAACAATATTTTGAAGCATTAAATAAAATTCATAAGTCTAAGCCCCCAATTATAAAAATCCTAAGATATTTCAATAACTCCCTAACGGTCAGACAATTTGAAGTATCTAAGTATTTTTATAATTGGGGGCAAGACTTATTGAACTTTATTTAAACTGTTTTCAAAATATTGTTACTTCTATTAGAGTAAAAGCAAAGTGAATTTTTCTTCGTGATACTACGAAAAATATTGAAATTCAAGTCACTTCACACCTAAAACTTCGTAGGTACGGATGAATTTTTTCATTGCATTTATTTTAAGAGAAGTATCGGTATTTGAGACTTAGTCTTATGAATTCTATTTAATGTTCTAAAATACTGTTACTTCTCTCTTTAAGTTCTTTTAGCCATATTTCGTATGAAGCATCGCTTGGCATACGCCAATCACCTCTTGGTGATAGGGAAACGGAACCAACTTTTACTCCGTCAGGCATACAGGAACGTTTGAATTGTTGAGTGAAGAAACGTCTATAAAAAGTATTCATATCCTTTAATATATTTTCCTTATCAATATTCTTTTCAGAACCTCCATTTTTTTTAGCACTTAGCATTAAGGAATTTACATACAAGTCATATATTTTACTAGGGCCAAAGCCATATCTTAGCATATAATACAATATAAAATCATGAACCACATATGAACCAATAGCTTCTTCCGTTTTTTGTGCAATTGTTCCATCTGGGTTTGGAGGTAAAAGTTCCGGACTTATAGGTGTAGCACAAATGTCTAATAGAGTTTCTTTAATTTGGTCATTTTGTTTTTTGGCATATGAATTTACAATGCTTTTAACAAGAGTTTTAGGAATTGAAGTGTTAACTCCGTACATGCTCATTTGATCTCCATTGTAAGTACACCAGCCAAGAGCTAATTCAGATAAATCACCAGTTCCTACAACGATACCGTTATTTTTATTGGCAACATCCATAAGTACCTGAGTTCTTTCTCTTGCCTGAACATTTTCATAAGTAGTGTTATGTACTTCAATGTTATGCTTAATGTCTTTGTAGTGAAGAATGCAGGCATCTTTAATTGAAATTTCTTTATATGTAATGTGTAGTGCTTTCATTAAAGTTTTAGAATTATCTAGAGTTCTGTTTGTTGTTCCAAAGCCCGGCATAGTTATTCCTGTAATGCCTTTCATATCATAATTGTTGATTTTGAAAGCTTCCACGGCTACAATTAAGGCTAGAGTTGAATCTAAGCCGCCAGATATACCAATTACTGCTTCTTTGCAGTGAATTTTCTTTAATCTTTGAGCTAATCCAGTAGCCTGTAAGTGCAATATTTCTTCTGAACGATTGTCAATATCCTTAGGGACGAAAGGTAATATGGACAGTTCTTTATTTGACTTAAATTTAGTGGATTTAGGTTCAAAGGTTTTTGTGTAAATGTGATTATATTCTTTTTTATCTTGAACCATCATATAAGAACTATTTACAGCTCTATCATTCATACATTTTTCAATGTCAATTTCTCCATAAGTTATGTCCTTATTATTAAAGAATTTTGTTTCAGAAACAATATAGCCATTTTCAGCTATGATAGAATGACCTGAAAAAACTGTATCAGTTGTAGATTCGTCACTTCCAGCAGAAGCATAAATGTAACCGCACATACATTTTGCCGAATGCATTTTAACTAAGTCCTCACGGTACGCAGTTTTTCCTATAGTTTCGTTGCTGGCAGAAAGATTTACTACTATATTTGCCCCGTGTAGGCAGTGATAAGAAGAAGGGGAAATTGGAACCCATAAATCTTCGCAAATTTCTCCGCTTATTACGGCTCCTGTTTCGTCATCTTCAATAAGTAAGTTTGGGGTAAAGGGAACTTTTTCTCCATACATAATAATTTCATTGTTTAGTCTGGAACCCGAAGTTTTGAAGTATCTAGCTTCATAATAAATTCCGTAATTTGGGATAAAGGTTTTTGGAATAACACCTAGAATTTTTCCTTTATGTATTGCAACAGCGCAGTTAAATAGTTGATTATCCTTTCTTATAGGCATACCAACGAATATTATAGGGCTAAATTCACTGTTTGATTCTTCAATGAATCTTTTTAATTCCTTGTTTGCGCTGTTAAGAAGGGCAGAATGATTGAATAAGTCGCCGCAGGTATATCCTGTTACGCATAGTTCTGGATATACAACTATTCTTGTTTGCCTTTCCCCTATACGGTTTTTTTCATTAACTTCATTTATAAGTTCTAACATTTTATCTACATTGTATTCAGGATTACCTATTTGAATTGAAGTAGGCGTTAGGGCTGCTACTTCAACTATACCATGATTAAGTAAACTATTCATTTTTATTCTCTCCTATTAAATTTTTCTGATTTCATATTTATATATTATAGCACATGTAAGGTTCTCTATATTGTATTTACAGGGCTAATTTTCCGAAATGCTTGGTTCATAAACTTCATTTACTGCCTTTACCATAAAGATTATGCTGGCTAATGCATTTAATGTTGTTACTATTAGTAAAATATAAAAATAAGGAAATTTATCTAAAACAAGTCCATATACAAGGGAGCCTATGGGAACAGTGCATTGCATAAATACTCCTAATATGGAGAAGAATCTTGAACGAAGGTAGTTTGGAACCATTTTTTGAAGATTAGTGTTTATCGGTGTATTTAATAAAGCATTAGCTATACCTATGATTATACATATTAGGCTTAAGCTTAAAAATAATGAAATTGAATGTGAGCCTAGAAGCTTAACTAATTCTGGTGAAACAGCTATAGACAGAGCAAATAGCATAACTGCTTCTATTAATACGCCTAAATTCATTATGGTTTTGACTCTCATTTTCTTTGAGAGTAGATTTAAAAGTATGTTACCAGCTAAAGCACCGATGGTAAATATAGAGATTAAGAAACCATACTGTCCAGAACTAAAGCCTATACAAGTTTTAACAACATAAGGCATTACTATATCGATAAAAGGTGATATTAATAAATTTGATATCATTGCAAACGCAAATAGCTGAATAAGTCCTTTGTTACTTTTTATAAAGGTTAATACTTCACCCATTTCTTTAAATAATGAAGTGTTTGATAGGTTTTTATTTTTATGGTTTTTACAAACGTATATCATGAATAAAGATAGTATTCCAGATATAATAAATGAAAGGGCATTTATAAAAAATATAGCCTTTATTCCACAAAAGCCGTATAGGACACCGCCAATTGCAGGACCTACTATCATTGAAACTGCATCAAGACCTCCTCTTGTGGACATGGCCTTCATAAGTTCATCTTCATCTATAAGTTCACTTATAATTGCACTTGAAGAAGAGTAAAATATACTATTCATAATTGATACAAGTATTTGAACTGCAAATAAAACATAAATACTAAGAATTCCTCTAAAAGCTAAAATGCTCAATATTAATGTTAGAATTCCCCTTGAAAAATCTGAGATTATCATAAGATATTTTCTGTTTTTTCTGTCACCTAAAATGCCTGCGGTAGGTGATATTAAAACATTTGGAATTATATTTATAGCAGAAGATATTCCCATAAGCATACCTGAATGTGTTAAATCCAGTATGAAAAGAGGAAGAGCTGTTAGTTGTATCCCAGTTCCTATTAAAGAGATAAATCTAGCTGATAGGTATAGTAGAAAATTTCTTTTATATTTCATTTTATATTTCCTTTCTATGAGATAATATCTTTTATTTGACAATAAATAATATAATAAGCAAGTGCAATTTATTGTTATCATACATACAGCGTAACATAACATTGTTACGTCAGCAAGGAAATATGAACTTTTAATCAACTTGTATTTATTTTAGTAAATGGTTACACAATGCGGAAATATTTTACTAAAAAATTTTAATGAAATATATAATAAAATATTAAATTTATAAAAAGGCGAAAAACCATGATATAATAAGGTTGAACACTAAAGACAAGCTAAATTAGAGCAAAGGGTATAAATTAACCTTTTTAGAGGTAAAATGAAACTTTATTTACAGTATAAAATAATGTAAAGTATATTTCATCAAGGGGGGTGAAACAATGAATGATGTTTTGAAAATATGGATAGCTATTGGAGTCGTCATGATGTTAATTGATTTTACAACATCCGGATTTCTATTTATATGGTTTACTATAGGTGCAGTAGCTGCAATAGTGGCATCTTTATTGGGAGCATCACTTACAATTCAAATAATAATATTCTTAGTTGTAAGCATTATTTGTTTAAGTGTTGGATATCCTTTATCAAAAAAGTTAATAAAAAGTACAGTTAGAAGGACACCTTTAATGGAAGAAAAATTCATTGGAAGGGAAATTAAGGCAAATAAAGATATGGATATTGGAAACTCCAAAATTAAACTAGACGGTATATATTGGACAGTAAAAAATGTAGGCGAAAATATAAGAGAGGGCGAAAGCTTTATAATTACCGGTATCGATGGAAATAAATTATTGATAAGAAAAAAGGGAGATGTTTAACATGATAGGAAAAATATTTTTAATTATTATTATAGTTTTTATTTTACTTGTTATTTTAAGTTCACTTAAAGTTGTTACAACTGGATATGTGTATGTTGTAGAGAGGTTAGGACAATATCATAGAAGCTTACAGCCAGGTTGGAATTTTATAATACCTTTTGTTGATTTTACAAGAGCTAAAATTTCAACTAAGCAGCAAATACTTGATATACAACCTCAGAGTGTTATAACAAAGGATAATGTAAAAATATCTATTGATAATGTAATATTCTACAAAGTTATGAATGCAAGGGATGCTGTGTACAATATTGAAAGTTATAAATCAGGTATTATATATTCAACTATAACTAATATGAGAAATATTGTAGGTGATATGACTCTTGATGAAGTACTTTCAGGAAGAGATCAAATAAATCAAGCATTACTTAAAGTTGTAGATGAAATTACAGATGCATATGGAATAAAGATACTTTCTGTTGAAATTAAAAATATTATTCCTCCAGCTGAGATACAGCAGGCAATGGAAAAACAGATGAGAGCAGAGAGAGATAAGAGAGCAACTATACTTCAAGCAGAAGGTCAAAAGCAAGCAGAAATAGCTAAAGCAGAAGGTGAAAAACAGGCTAAGATACTTCAGGCAGAGGCTGAAAAGGAAGCTAACATAAAGAGAGCAGAAGGTCTTAGAGAATCTCAACTTCTTGAAGCAGAAGGTAAGGCAAAGGCTATAGAAACCGTTGCAGATGCACAGGGTAAAGCTATAAATGTTGTTAATAAATCTATAATAGAATCAGGAACAAATGAGACAGTTATAGCATTAAAACAGGTTGAAGCACTTAAAGAAATGGCTAAAAATCCTGCTAATAAACTTATACTTCCAAATGAAACACTTTCATCCCTTGGAAGCATAGCAGCAATAGCTGATGTTCTAAAAAAAGATTCTACTAAATAGTTTAAAAAGATGAAGGATTAAATAAAATATTCCTTCATCTTTTTTAGTATATAACTAAAATTCACTATTTACACATAATATAATATAGTGAAAATTAATCACTGTTTCATTTTATGTAAGCTTGAAAAAACTATTGAAAAACATTTATAATTGTAATATAAGGAAAATAACTTAATAATTGATTTATGTAATTTCAATTTTCAATATAAAAATTTGGAAAAACAAAAGCAGAAAAAATCAAGAATATTTTATATTTAATAGGGTCAAATGGGGGGAATAGTAATGAAAATACTAATGTTGTCATGGGAGTATCCACCTAAAAATGTTGGAGGATTATCTAATCATGTTTATAATTTATCACATGCATTAGCAGATTTGGGGCATAAGGTATATGTTGTTACATGTGAGGAAAAAACGGCACCTATTGAGGAAAATGATAATGGGGTATGGGTACATAGGGTAACTCCTTATAAAATTGATACAGAAGATTTTACTAAATGGATTATGCAGCTTAATTTTTCTATGATTGAGGAAAGCATAAGAATAATAAGAGAAATTGGGACTGTAGACATAATTCATGCCCATGATTGGCTTTCTATGTACTGTGCTAAGGTATTAAAGTGGTCATATAAGATACCTGTTGTGTGTACAATTCATGCTACTGAAAAGGGGAGAAATAATGGGATAAGAACAGATATGCAGAAGTATATTTCATCAGCAGAATGGATGTTAACCCATGAAGCAGTAAAAGTAATTGCATGCAGTAATTATATGAAATCTCAGATAGTAGATACATTTAAGGCAGAAGATGAAAAGGTTTGGGTAATACCCAATGGAATTGATTTAAAAACTTTTGATTTTGACTTTGATTGGCTTAAATTTAGGAGAAAGTATGCAGAAGATGATGAAAAGATAGTTTTCTTTATAGGACGGCATGTATTTGAAAAAGGAATTCAAATATTAATAGATGCGGCTCCATATATAATTTCAGAATACGGTAGAACTAAATTTATAATTGCGGGAACAGGACCTATGACTGAAGAACTTAAAGATAAGGTTAGAAGTTTAGGACTTAAGGATAAATTTTTATTTACAGGGTATATGGATAGTAAAACTAAAAGACAATTTTATAGAATCGCAAGTGCAGCGGTATTCCCATCTCTTTATGAGCCATTTGGCATAGTTCTTTTAGAGGCCATGGCAGCAGGATGTCCGGCAGTTGTTTCTGATACCGGCGGATTTGCAGAAATAATAGAACACGGACAAAATGGTATGAAGATGATAAATGGTTCTGTAGAAAGCCTTAAAGATAATTTAATTCAAATTTTGAAGGATAATGAACTTGCTCAAAGAATAAGGAGAAATGCAATAAAAACGGTACAGGATAAGTACACCTGGGATAATGTAGCTGCACTTACCACAAAGATGTATGAGCTTGTAAAAGAGGAATTGAAAGGCACTGAATGGAATCATACACAAGGCATGGGCGAAGCACATTATTCTTCTTAGCCTTACCTCTATAAGAGAAATAGTAATGATGTGAAACGATTTAAAAAAATGCTAATAAATCTTGGCTAAAAAATCGTAAAAGGATTAGATATTTCAATTTGTCTGAGCATTTTCTTAGCGAGTTATTGAAATATCTTAGCCTTTTACGATTTTTTAACCTTAGATTTATAGCATTTTTTTAATGTTCCACATCATTGCTATTTCTCTTCAGATTTTTGAATGTCCAATCAATGAAATCCATAACTACATTTTCAGTTTCTGAATTTTTATCCAAAAGTACGTTAAATTCAACAAGATCCATTGATTTAACGAGACCAGTTTTAGCAAGATAACTTATAATAAATTTAGTGTCAGGTATGCTCATGCCATTAGGGACAGGAGTTCCTGTACCTGGAACTATAGACTTATCAAGACAGTCTATGTCAAGGCTTAAATGAACTGAATGTACATTTTGGCTTAAAAGTTTTTTGTGAATTTCATCCATAATGTTTTTTACACCAATTTTTTTTAAGGTCTCTGTAGAATAAACATTGAGATGCTTTTCTGATATTAATTTTGATTCACCATCATCTATATCTCTTGCGCCAATTATAAATACATTTTCTGGTTTTACTTTTTGACCTTTGTAATATATGTCTGTAAGTTCATTAGAACCAATACCCATTGCAGCAGCTAGAGGCATTCCATGAACATTTCCAGACAAAGTAGTTTTATCTGTGTTTATATCTGTATGGGCATCAATCCATATTACAGCAAGATCCTTATCAAATTTGCTAGCACCAGATATACTGCCAAGACCTATTGAATGATCTCCTCCTAGTATAAATGGAAAATCTCCAGAAGCCAGTGAATGGTAAACTTCATCGGCAACATCTTTGTTAACTTTCATTATAGGTTTTAAAAATTTCATTTTAGAATTATCATTAAATTTATCTTTTTCAGGTATGAATGGAACACTGACATTTCCCATGTCCCTAACCTTGTGATTGTACTTAGTTATTACTGCTTTTAAATTGTCTTCCCTTATTTTATTAGGTGCTAAGTCAACTCCCTTTTTGTCAGAACCATAATATATAGGTACTCCTAATATATCGATATTCATTTGCAAAACCTCCGAGTTATAAATAATAGTTCGAAACTATTATATAATAAATAGTAGAAATATAAAGTACTTGAAGCATAGGCATAATATTATGAAAATTGTGTAATTTATATTAATACATGAATAAAAAAGTATAAATTTTAATATTCATATTATATGTGATAATATAATAATATTAATATTAGATTTAACCAAAAAAGCTTATAAATATTAAAAAATTTTTTTTGAGGTGAAATATGAATAAGAATGAAATTTTAGATTTTATTAGTGACAGTGGAATAGAAAATATACAGGAAATAAATTATAAAAATGATTTGTTTGTTATAAAGTTTCAATATGTTTTTGATAAATATGAAATAAATGCGGCTAAAGCATCTGCTGATGGAGAATGTAGTAAAGAAAACGAAGAGGATACATGGTATAGTAAGTATTATCTTCCATTTTTAAACGATCTTTCATTAGACAATGTAGATGCAGCACTTGAAGATTGTATTGATGAGTTTGGTATAAAGGCAAAAAGTATAGTTCACGAGGTTAAGGATAGAAATTGTGGATACAGTGATTGCTTAGCAGTATTTTCTGAAGCAAATAAGGAATTTGATATTAATAAAATAGCTAAAGATATAAAATTCTAATTGTAAAAAAATGGTATAACTAAGTGTACAGTAGCGCATAAAAGGAAAAACGAGATATAGTGTTGTAATTCGAAAAATATAAGAAATTCATTCGAAAAAAGTGTTTGAAAATCTTAGATATAATGATATAATATTATTCGTTGGCTGTGTTTGAGAAATGCAGTTTTAGTTTAAGGCCCTATGGTCAAGCGGTTAAGACATCGCCCTCTCAAGGCGGAATCACGGGTTCAAGTCCCGTTGGGGCTACCAAACATTTAAAATAGTGAGTTTGCAGAAATGTAGGCTCACTATTTTTGTTTTTGCAGATAAATAATTAAAAGCTAAGGGTTGAATTTCACTGTAAAGTGATGTGAAAAATAAAGTAAAATATTAAAGCTAATTATAATTTGAATTTATTAATGATATCAAGTAGTATAGGTATGTTCTTAGATATTTGCTTTTCATTTACCTCACTTATTGTAAGTCTAAAATAATTATTGCATTTGTATTCTTTTAGAAAAGATTCTGATGTATTGGAAATTTTTATGCTTTTATGCTGCAGTGCAGTAGTAATTTTATCGTATTTTAAAGAGGCATTTACGTAAATACATCCGAAGTAACCGGATTCTGGAATATTGTATTGAAAATCTTTATATTTATGATTTGATAAAGTGTTTTTTAAACAATTAATACGGTTAGCGTATAAATTAACTAATTGCTTCATATGACTATCAAACATTCCATTTTTTATATAGATTTCTAATGCACCTTGAGATAATATTGGGCTGTTAATATCAGTCCATTTTTTGTATTCTAAAAAAATATTAATTAATGGGTCTGGAATTATAAGGGCTGCAACCCTTAAGCCAGGCATAAGTACTTTTGAATAACTTTTAAGGTATATTACTTTTGAAGAAGTATCATAGGAAAATATAGGGTCATTTTTTTTATCCATATCTAAATCTGCAGAAATGTCATCTTCAACAATGTACACATCGTATTTTTGAGCTAATTTAATGATTTCTTGCTTTTCAAATTTATTATATGAATTTGCGGTTGGATTATGAAATCTAGGTATACTGTAGAAAAACTTTATATTACCGTATTTAAATAATTTTTCTAATTCGTCTAAGTTTATGCCTTTAAAACTTCTGCTTATACCTAGAGTTGGTATATTGTTAAGCTCTAAGAATTTTATCATACCATAATATGTAGGCTGTTCAACAAGAATGTTAGATTTACCATTTGGGAATGGCATGATCGATAATATGTTTAATGCTTGTTGGGAACTTGAAGTAATAATTATGTTATCTGGTTTCGTAAATATTTGATAGTTTTGCATATGCTTTGCTAATACATTAATTAGAGTATTTAATCCTCTAGGATCAGAATACGAAAAGAGCTTTTCTTTGTATAAATCTATTGATTTATTTAGACAATGTTGAAAATTTTTATATGGAAAAGCTTTGGTATTTAAATTTACAGCTGAAAAATCGATTATAGAACGTTTGGATGAATCCTCAGGCTCAAAATCATTAATTATATAGTAACCGCTTTTGGGTATTGAATAAATAATATGCTCTTGTTCAAGTTTTGAATAGGCTTTTAAAACTGTGCCTGTACTGCAATGAAACAATTCTTGAGTAGACCTTATCGAAGGCAATTTTTTCGGATGATTTAAATTTTCTGTCTTTATGCTGTTTTTAATATATTTTATAATTTCTTCGTATTTCAACAAAATGATGACCTCCGTAAAAACTGTGCTATCACAGATTGCAATTTTATTTGTTGATATATAGAATACACTATAATAACATAAATGTATAGCAACCTAAAAAGTGAAAAAACAGGAAGTATTAAAAGGGGGTATTTTCATATGATATTTTCTAAAAAATCCGAACAAATTTCACCCTCCATTACTTTAGAAATTACAGCTAGAGCAAAACAAATGAAAAAAGATGGTGATGACATTATAATTTTAGGGGCTGGAGAACCAGATTTTAATACACCACAAAATATTAAAAATGCAGCTATAAATGCAATTAATGATGGTTTTACAAAATACACAGCGGCTTCTGGTATAGAGGAATTGAAAACAGCTGTAGCAGAAAAATTTAAAAGGGATAATAATTTAACATATTCTAATTCTCAAATCATAATATCAACTGGAGCAAAACAGTGCATATGGAATGTTTTTCAGGCTATTTTAAATCCAGGAGATGAAGTTATTGTACCTAAACCATATTGGGTGAGTTATCCAGAGCTAATCAAACTTACAGATGGTGTTCCTGTGTTTGTGTTTGGAACTGAGGAAAACAATTTTAAATATACTAGGTGTATATTGGAAAGTGTATTAACTAAAAAGACAAAAGCAATTTTAATAAATAATCCTAATAATCCAACAGGAGCAGTTTATACAAAAGATGAATTAGTTATGATAGCAGATTTTGCAAAGGCGCATGATTTAATAATAATATCTGATGAAATATATGAAAAGTTTAATTATGAAAATGACAAGTATATTAGCATAGCTAGTATTAGCAGCGACGCATATGACAGAACTATAATAATACACGGAGTTTCAAAGACATATTCCATGACTGGATGGAGGATAGGATATGTTGTAGGAAATGAAAAAGTAATTAAATTAATGTCAAATATACAAAGTCATACTACGTCTAATCCTAATTCAATAGCACAATATGCAGCATTAGAGGCATTAAATGGAGATCAAGCTTCTGTAAAGATAATGGTTGATGAGTTTAAAAAAAGACGAGATTATATAGTTGAAAAAGTAAATGATACTGATATGCTTTCGTGCAAAAAGCCACAAGGAGCATTTTATATCATGATTAATATATCAAGAATGCTTGGCAAGGTAATAGATGGACAAGTAATTAATAATTCTATAGATTTTTGCAAATTACTTTTGAAAAAGGGGAAGATAGCAGTTATTCCAGGGGACGGGTTTGGAGTCAGCAATTATATTAGGATTTCTTATGCTGCTTCCATGGATAGTATTAAAGAGGGAATTAAGAGGATTATTAAGTTTACAGAGGATTATAAGTAAATGTAGAATATATTTTTATTTAGATTTGATAGGAGTTGTGTTTAAAAGTTGTATATTGCATGTAATTGGTCAAAAGCTTTGAAGTTTCTTATAGAAAAAGATTATATTAATGTAGATTACATTAAGTCTGGTGCATATGGAAATTTTAATGAACAGTTTTCAAATATGCGTTCAATGAGGCCAATTCTATTGCATGGTCTAGGATATTTTGAACGTACAGGAATGAGGAACATAGAAAATATAGATTTTAATTTTGCAAATAATCTTATAAAAAAGTGTGGTTCGCCACATTATGGTGTTCATCTTGCAATAAAAAATTCGGATATGTATAAAGGTATGACAGATGAAGATATATATGAACATATGTCTAAGCAGATTCGGATTTTTAAAAATAATTTAGAAGTACCATTATTACTTGAAAATATTCCTGATTCACCTAAAGAACATCAAATAACAATTGATCATTATCCTTATGTTATGCCAGAGCAAATTAGTCGATTGGTTATAGATAATGATGTATTATTTTTGCTTGATTTAACTCATGCAAAGATTACTGCGGAGTATCATGGTTGGAATATTCATGATTACGTTAAAGAGTTACCACTCAACCGTGCTATGGAGATTCATGTAAATGGTTCTGGATATGATAAGGATGGTTTTCCATCAGATACACATGAAGCAATGAAAAATGAAGATTACAATTTATTAGAATGGGTTTTAAATTATGCAAATCCAAAGATAGTTACACTGGAATATAGCGGAATAGAGTCGGAAGATAATGATACAGTTAAGTATTCTTTAAAAAAGCAACTTAATGGAATTCGATACATATGTAATAAAGAAAAATTATAGACACTTAATTATGAATTTTACAATATTGAAATGGAAGTAATATATGGATATTTTTGGGTGCAGGGAGGACTAAGGGATGCAAAAACCAGAACTTTTAGCACCAGCGGGAAATCTAGAAAAACTTAAAACAGCTATTAATTTCGGTGCTGATGCAGTATATCTTGGAGGAAATAAATTTAATTTAAGAGCATCGTCAGATAATTTTACCTTTGAAGAATTAAAAGAAGGAGTGGAGTTTGCGCATTCAAGAGAGAAAAAAGTACATGTTACTGTAAATATAATTCCTCATAATGAAGATTTAGTAGGTATGGATGAATATCTTAGACAATTATATGATATTGGAGTTGATGCTGCATTAATTGCTGATCCAGGGGTAATTAGCATAGCAAGAGAAGTTACTCCAAAGCTTGAAATACATTTAAGTACACAGGCTAGTCTTTTAAACTATAAAGCAGCTTTATTCTGGCACAAAATTGGAGTTAAAAGAGTAGTTGCAGCAAGAGAAATGAGCCTTGAAGATTTAAAAACTTTGAGAAGAAAACTTCCAGAAACTTGTGATGTAGAGGCATTTGTACATGGTTCTATGTGTATGGCATATTCAGGTAAATGTTTACTGTCAAATTATTTAACTGGGAGGGATTCTAATAAAGGGCTCTGTGCGCAACCTTGTAGATATAAATACAATTTGTTTGAAGAAAAAAATCAAGGAGAATATGTTAAAGCTACTGATGATGGTGTCAATTTAATGAATTCAAAGGATTTATGTATGATAGAGCATATTCCAGAACTTATTGAAGCGGGCATAAATTCCCTTAAAATTGAAGGAAGAATGAAAAGTTCTTATTATGTTGCATCCGTAGTGAAAGCATATAGGGAAGCTATTGATAAATACGTAGAAAATCCTAAGAATTATAAATTTGACCCTAAGTGGATGGAAAATCTTACAAAGCCAAGCCATAGACCATTTACAACTGGATTCTATTTTGATGAAGATGTAAGACAAATTTATGAAAATTCATCGTATATACGCAATTACGATATTGTAGGTGTTGTAAAAAATTATGATAAAGAAACGCATATTGCAACTATAGAACAGAGAAATAAAGTTTGTAATGGAGATACAGTTGAAGTTTTAGCTGTAAAAGCTGAAAACAAAATTATACAACTTGAAGATATGAAAAATAAAAATGGTGAGGCTATTGAAAGTGCAGCTTCTGCTAAAATGCTTTTTATGGTACATTGCTTAAAAAAATTAAAAATCAATGACATAATTATAAAAAATAGAAAGTGAAGTTCTTTTTCATTAAAGCGAATATATTGTTTGCAAGGCTTTATGAAAAAATGAATAATTTATATGTAATAAAATTAATAAGGAATAATCTAATGCTAAAGATATTTCTGAGGTAAAAGAGAATTCAAATTTGTTGAAAAATCAGCTCATTCTATACTAATTTGGGATGATTTTATATAATAAATAATAGAACTCTTTTTGGAAATGCTTTTGCATATTCAAAGAGAGTTTTTTGTATTGAAAGGATGTTGCAAAATGAATTTTTTGGAAAAATACAAGAAGGATTTTGAAGAGTATGACAAAATGGATAATGACTTTATAGACGATGATAAAATATGGGCTCAGATTAACAAACATGAAAATCCAAGTAAAGAAGAGGTAAGAGAGGTATTAAAAAAAGCTGAAACTAGAATAAGATTAGAGCCAGAAGAAACTGCCATACTTATTCAAAATACAGATACAGAAACTATTAATGAAATGTACGAACTTGCACATAAACTTAAAAGAGAAGTTTATGGTGATAGAATAGTTTTCTTTGCTCCGCTTTATATAAGTGATGAGTGCTCTAATAATTGTAAATATTGTGGATTTAGAAGTAGTAATAATGAAATGGTTAGAAAAACTTTAACTATGGGTGAACTTGAGCGAGAAGTAAAAATAATGATAAATGAGGGACAAAAAAGGACTGTTTTAGTTTATGGTGAATCACCGAAGACAAATATAGATTTTATGTGTGAAACTGTAAAAAAAGTCTACAGTATAAAAACAAAAAATGGTGAAATAAGGAGAGCTAATATTAATTGTGCACCTCTTGCACGTGAAGAGCTTGCTAAATTTAAAAAAGTTGGAATAGGAACTTTTCAGGTGTTTCAGGAAACATATCATCATGAAACTTATAAAACTCTGCATCCGGCTAATACAATAAAAGGAAATTACAGATGGCGTTTATATGCGCAGGATAGAGCTTTAGATGCAGGAATAGATGATGTTGCAATAGGAGCATTATTTGGACTTTATGATTGGCGTTTTGAAGTAATGGGACTTTTATATCATACAATTCATCTTGAAAAGAAGTACAATGGGATAGGACCTCACACTATATCTTTTCCTCGTATAACTCCAGCAACAGGAACACCATATTCAGAGAGGCCAAAATATTGTGTAAGTGATGAAGATTTTAAGAAACTTGTTGCTATATTAAGATTATCTGTACCTTATACAGGAATGATAATGACAGCAAGGGAAAGGCCTGAAGTAAGACGTGAAGTGCTTCCTCTTGGTGTATCTCAAATTGATGCAGGTTCAAGAATCGGAGTAGGTGGATACGGTAAGTCTTTCGGAAATCAAATACCCGATAAGGAACAATTTTCACTTGGTGATACAAGAAGCCTTGATGATGTTGTGAAAGAAACTTGTTCTATGGAAAGTATTCCTTCTTTCTGTACAGCATGTTATCGTGCAGGAAGAACTGGAGAAAATTTTATGAGTTATGCTAAAACAAAATTTGTACATAATTTCTGTATACCTAATGCTATTTTTACCTTTAAAGAATATCTATTAGATTATGCTTCAGAAGATACAAGGAAAGTTGGAGAAAAAGTAATTCGTGAGCATGTTAATAAATTTAAAGGTGATAAGATGTATGATCTTATAATGCATAACTTAAAGAGGCTTGAAAATGGTGAAAGAGATGTAAGAATATAAACATAAATAAATTTTAAAAGTAACAAGCTTACAGAGATGTGGGCTTGTTATTTTTTGTGTGTCTAGTATGGGCGATAACTTGGCGGTGAAAATCCGCTGTGGATTTGATAGTGAAATATAAATAGAAATGTGAACAAGTGTTAAATTTGTAGAAAGTACCTTGTATATTAAATATAATTAAAATTGATAATAATAATGTACTGTTGATGAAAGGATGTTATATTTAATGAATAGTAATATACAAGGTGATACTTTAAAAAACCAAAACTATGAGTTTGCAATATTAGTTGATTCATGTTGTGATGTACCAGAAGAATACTTAGAAAAGTACCCAATTTATGTATTACCACTCAGAATAAATTATAAAGGAAAGTCATATAGAGATAGAATTGACATTTCTCCAGAAGAAATATATAGAAAACTCAGCATAGAAATTCCAACTACATCTCTGCCAGAATATAGTGATGTAGAAGAGGTATTTGATAACATAATTAAAGATGGATATAATAAAATCATATCAATTAGCATTTCAAGTAATTTAAGCGGAACTTTTAATCTTATTAGATTGGTTAGCGAAGAATTTAAAGAAAAGGGAATTGACATATATTTATTTGACACAAAGAATATTGCTATTGGAAGCGGTATGTATGCGATTTCAGTAGCAGATAATTTAGAGGAAGGAAAAAGCTACAAGGAAACAATACAGCTATTGAAGTCAGAGTATGGCAATTCAAAAGTTTTCTTTTGTGTTGAAACTTTAGAGTACTTAAGGAAAGGTGGTAGAATTGGACGTGTAGCCTCTATGCTTGGATCAGCACTTGGTGTAAAGCCAATTATTACCTGTGATGAAGATGGTACATATTGTATTGCTGGAAAAGAACGTGGCTCTAAAAGATGTATTAAAAAGGTTATTGCATTGGTGAATGAATTTGCAAGCAGGGGGAAAAAGGCTCAAATTTCAATTATGTGCAGTGGAGAGAGAATAGAATTGCCGGAAATTAAGAATAAACTTGAACAGCTACTTCCTAATAGTATAGTAAAAATACAGGGACAGATAAGTCCTGTATTAGGTGTACATGTTGGACCGGGGTTAATAGGAATTGCAGTGCTTATAAATGTATAATTTAAAATATAACTAAAGAAATAATATTATGATGGATGGGAGAAGTTAAAATGGCGCATATCTTGATATGTGATGATGATATAGCAGTTCATACCTCTCTTGGTATATATCTAGAGGCAGATGATTTTTTATATACAAGCGTATATGATGGAAGAGAGTCACTAAAAAAAGCATTAGAAGGAAAATTTGATCTTGTTATTTTAGATATTATGATGCCATATTTGTCAGGAATTGATATATGTAAAGAAATACGTAAAGTATCTAAAATCCCAATTATTATGTTAACTGCAAAAGGAGAAGAAATTGATATTCTTTTAGGCCTTGAGCTTGGTGCAGATGATTATATTGTAAAGCCATTTAACCCAAGGGAAGTGGTTGCAAGAGTTAAAACTGTACTTAGAAGGCTAGAAGATATAAATGTAAGGAAAGTGGCATCGGTTGTTAGATTTGGTGATCTTGAAGTAAATGCTTCAACTTATAAATTACTTTTAAATAATGTTCAAATTAATGCAGCTCCAAAGGAAATTGAAATATTATTTATGCTTATATCAAATTCAGGTAAAGCACTTTCAAGAGATGAAATACTAGATAAGGTATGGGGTGCAGATTATACTTATGTAGATAGAAGAACAATAGATACCCATATTAACAGGATTCGTTCACATTTGCCTAGGGATTATGCTGAAAGAATTCAATCTGTTTACGGAGTAGGATATAAGTTTGAGGCGGGAATATGAAAAAAAGAGAACAATATTTGAATATAAAAAGCTCATATGTTAAGATTATTTTTATTGTAATGCTAACACTTATACTAGCATCAATAGGACTGTCAATTGTGTTTTATGGTTTTTATGGAAGTTACATTGAGGAAAGAATTAAGACTGCAAATCAAATAGTATTTGGAGTAAATACAGGAGTTCTTTGCTCTATGCTTATCACCTTAGTAGTTGTGTGTCCAATTGTTTTGTATGCATCAAGAAAAGTGGTTAGTCCACTAGTGGAAATGAAAAAAGTTGCAATTGCCATGTCAGAGGGTGATTTTTCAGTTCGTGCAAAGGATAATTATAGTGGAGAAATTGGACAACTGGCAGTTACATTAAATCAATTAGCATCAGAACTTTCTAAAACAATTAATTCACTTACTATTGAAGGCAATTTATTGAGACAGATACTTAACTCTATGAGCGATGGATTATTGGAATTTGATTTAGATCAAAAAGTAAATTTGAAAAATCGAACATTTGAAGAGATGTTTGATATAGAATTTGGCATGGAAGAATTAGAAGATGATTTACGTGAAATAATGAGAAAAGTATCTTTAGGGGCAATTAAAAATCAAAAAACAGAAATAACTACATGTGACTTCAAGGAAAAGAGTATTTTAATTTCAGGTTCTCCAATACGTTCTGAGGATGATAGTATTGTAGGTACAGTACTTATTTTTAGGGATGTTACTGAATCTACAAGACTTGAGCAGACTAGAAAAGACTATGTAGCAAATGTTTCTCATGAACTGAGATCACCACTTACAGCTGTAAAGGGGTTAATTATTCCACTTAAAGAGGGAATGGTTAAGGACGAAGAAAAGAAAACTCATTTTTATGAAATTATTTATAATGAAGTTGAAAGGCTAAATGGATTGGTAAACGATTTATTTGAATTGTCAAGGCTACAGTCGAGGAATACGCCTTTTGACATGCAAGTTGTTGATGTTTCAAATATATTATATGATCAGCAGGATAAATTTCAAATTCTAATGGAAGACAAAAATATGAAGTTAATAGTAAAGAAAAGTGAAACCCCAATATATGCAAAAGGAAATATTGATCGTATTGGACAAGTACTCACAATTTTGATTGACAATGCTTTAAAATTTGCAAAGGATAGCAGTATAATTACACTGTCTGCAAAAAATGACAGTGGAAAGACAATAATATCTGTATATAATACAGGCTCTATGATTAATAATGAAAATTTATCCCTTATATTTGATAGATTTTACAAAGTAGATAAATCTCATAAAGAAGAAGGCGCTGGACTCGGTTTAGCTATAGCTAAGGAAGTAGTTACGAGAATGAATGGAAACATAAGTGTAAAAAGTGACGGGGAGAATGAGACTTGTTTTAGCTTTGAGTTAGAGTCAGGAAGCCTCATTTAATTGTTACAAAAAAGTTTGAAAAGTGAAGGATACTAAATAAAATAGCAAGTTTGCAGAAATGTAGACTTGTTATTTTTTTTATTTGTATGCTATTGTGTCTTTTTATGTAAAGGAATACAGACACTAAATTAGTTCTATTTAGACTCTAAGAAAAACGTATTCAGACACTAAAGAAAACGTATTCAGACACTAAAAAAAAATGTTAGACACTAAATTAATGACAATAAAAATGTTGAAAAAACTAACTTTGTGGGGAAAAATAATGTTTGGCATGATAATTGCTATGTATATAAGTGTGACAAAACAGTATTTAATTATTTCAATATGGAGGTATAAAAAATGGATTTAGAACAAACAGTAATGAATATAATAATTTATTCTGGCGACGCAAGAGGATATATGTATGAAGCTCTTGAAAATGCCAAAGAAGGAAAATATGATGAAATAGACAGTCTTATCGATAAGGCAAATGAAGCTATAGGTAAGGCTCATGATGTTCAGACATCAATGCTTCAAAAAGAAGCAAGTGGTGAAAAATTAAAAGTATCAGTATTATTTGTACATTCGCAGGATCATTTAATGACAACTATATCAGAGAAAAATATGATCTGCGAAATCATTGAATTAAGAAAATTAGTTAATTCATTGATGAATAAGTAATTTATCTATAAAATATTAAAAAAATTATATTTCGTATAAGAAAGAGGAGGAAGTTATTATGATTACTATTAGATTATTTTGTGCAGCAGGAATGTCAACAAGTATGCTTGTTACTAAGATGCAGGAGGCAGCTAAGAAAAAGGGTGTTGAAGTAGATATAGAAGCTTTCCCAGAAGCTGAAATGGCAAAAAGATTAGAGGGAGTAAATGTTGTACTTTTAGGACCACAGGTAAGATATGCTCTTAATAAAGCTAAAAAGGCATGTGAACCTAAGGGAATTCCAGTAGAAGTTATAAGTCCAGCAAGTTATGGAATGATGGACGGTGCTAAGGTATTAGATCAAGCTTTAAAGCTTGCTAATAATAAATAAAATAATATAGAAACAGGGGGAAAAATCATGAGTGAACAAAAAGAAAGTAAATTTATGTCCAATCTAGAAAGAGTCATGATGCCAATTGCTGGAAAAATATCAGAAAACAGATATCTTTTAGCAATACGTGATGGTTTCATGCTTGCAATGCCGCTTCTAATAGTAGGAGCAATGTCATTATTATTCGCTAATTTTCCTATAACAGGTTATGGAGACTTCATGAAGGGCATATTTGGAGCTGGTTGGGATGACTTTTTTAACATTCCTTATAACTGTAGTATGGCACTTATGACTATATTTGTTATCATTGGTATAGCGGTCAGTCTTTCAAAATACTATGATATTGAACCAGTAAGTACTGGAGTAGTTGCATTAGTAGGTTTCTTAATAGTTACTCCTTTCTGGATGAATTATACTCCAACAGGAACTAAAAGCCACTTCTTTATATCAGGTATAATACCTACTACTTGGCTTGGTTCTAGTGGATTGTTTGTTGGAATGCTTGTAGCTATAATTGCAACTGAAATTGTTAGACAAATTGACCATCGTGGATGGGTAATTAAAATGCCAGCTGGTGTTCCACCTTCGGTTTCAAAAGCATTCTCAGCTTTAATACCTGCATTCTTTGTAATGTATTTCTTCAACTTAGTAAGATTAGGATTTACTTATACTCCATACAGCACTATTCATAATTTTATATTTAAAATTTTGCAAGAACCACTTACTTCACTTGGTGCTACTTATCCTGCATCAGTTATTGCGAACTTCTTTATGGACTTTTTCTGGATATTTGGTATACACGGAACAAACGTTGTTGGTGCAGTTACACAGCCACTTTGGATGTCATTACAGGCAGAAAACGTTGCTGCTTACCAAGCAGGTAAAGCTTTGCCACACATTGTAATTCAATCATACCAAGATATATTCATGCAATTAGGTGGTACTGGTTGTACACTTGGATTATGTTTATCAATGATATTCTTATGTAAATCAGAACAATGTAAGAAGATTGGAAAACTTGCAATAATACCTGGTATATTTAATATTAATGAACCTATTACTTTCGGACTTCCAATAGTTTTAAACCCTATTATGGCTATACCATTTATAATTGTGCCATTTGTTATGAATACAATGTGCTACTTCTCAATAGCATCTGGATTAGTTCCTAGACTTTCAGGTATTTTGATACCTTGGACTACACCACCAGTAATCGGAGGATTCTTAGTTTGTGGTGTAAGAGGAGCAATTCTACAAATAGTTGAATTGTTAGTTGCTACTTTGATATACTTACCATTCTTAAAAATGGTAGATAAGAATTACTATCAAGAAGAGCAGGCTGCTCCAGTAGAAGCTGAATAACTCTAAAATTAAGTTTTTGGGAATATAACTCAGTATTCCCAAAAACTATTTTTAATATTAAAATAAAACGTGATGGATATTGTAATATTAATATGAGGAGGAACTTTAATGGTAAATAGAAAATTAAACGTGATTCCTGAAAATTTCTTATGGGGTGGAGCCGTAACTTCTTTTCAAACTGAAGGAGCATGGAATGAAGGTGGTAAGGGACCTTCTATAGTGGATGCAAGAGAGATAAAGGATGATTTTTCAGATTGGAAAGTAGCAGTGGATTTCTATCATAGATATAAAGAGGATATAGCATTATTTAAAGAAATGGGATTTAATGCTTACAGAACAAGTATTTCGTGGGCTAGAATTTTTCCTGACGGCGAAGGAGAAGTGAACGAAGAAGGACTTAAATTTTATGATGATGTTTTTGATGAATTATTAAGGAATGGTATACAGCCAGTTATCACACTTTATCATTTTGATGTGCCACTAGCTTTAGCACAAAAATATAATGGCTTTGCTTCAAGAAAAGTTGTTGATTTATTTGAAAAGTATGCAAGAACTGTATTTAAGCATTTTAAAGACAAAGTTAAATACTGGATTACATTTAATGAAGAAAATTTGATGTTTAATATGCCTGAACACTGGGGAGTAAAACTTTCTGGAGATGAGACTGACGAAGCATTAAGATATCAGATGTGTCATAATGTTTTTGTTGCTCAAGCAAAGGCTAAAAAAACTCTTAAAGAAATAATTCCAGATGCTAAAATGGGAGGAATGGCTGCATATACAACATTATATCCTGCATCCTGCAATCCTAAAGATAATCTTGCGCTCATTAAGGCAAAGGAATTTTTTATAGATTTTTATTTTGATATATTTGCAAAAGGAGAATATCCATCATATATTACAAGTTATTTAAAAGAAAAAAATATTAAACTCCAAATGGAAGATGGGGATCTTGAACTTATTAAGGAAAATACTGTGGACTATTTAACTTTTAGCTATTATCAAAGTCAAATTGTAAAAGATGTTAATGAAAATGATGAGTTAAATCTTAAAGGTATTATGCCAAATCCAAATTTGAAGAAAAATGAATGGGGTTGGTCTATTGATCCTATAGGACTCAGAGTAGCTTTAAAGGATGTTTATTCAAGATATGAATTACCTATTTTTATATCTGAAAATGGAATTGGAGTAAGAGAAGAACTTAATGAGAAAAATACAGTTGATGATGATTATAGAATTGATTATTTAAGAGAACATATTAGACAGATGGAAATTGCCATGTCAGAAGGTGTAGAAGTAATTGGATATTTAACCTGGGGCTCAACAGATCTTTTGAGTTCAGGCGGCGAAATGAAAAAAAGATATGGCTTTATTTATGTAAATCGTGGTGAGAAGGATTTGAGAGATTTAAAAAGATATAAGAAAAAGAGTTTCTATTGGTATAAAAAGGTTATAGATTCTAATGGGAGAGAATTGGGTTAAGAATATTCTACATGATGAATGAAAGGATAAATGATGCTATGAATATGAATATAATTGAAGAAATAAAAGTTAGCTTATTTAAACCGTATAAATATAATGAATTTAAAGAGGAGTCAATTTTTAGAATAATTCTATTTCAGGGGATCACAGTGATAATAAGCATGATATTTTTAATAGTATCAGAGTTCTTTATGTCATTATTTACAGGTAAACTTTCAGTATTTAAAGTATATGTATCTGGATTTACCTTAAAGAACGCTTTGATTACTGCTTTTTCTATGTTTGTAGAGATAATCATAGCTACATTTTTAATAAGTCTTTTGGCTAAAATTGTAGCTCATTTTAGAAAATCCGACAAATTAAGTTTTAGAGTTACATTTAATTATATTGCACATTCTTTGCTTATTTGTTCTTTGTTTAATAGATTTTTTGGGCCATTTGTTGCTTTACTTGCACTTAGTTACTATTTAATGGCTGTTAAAGAGGATATTCCCTATCTAGGAGCTCCCAAATAATTAATATGCGTGATTTTTATCGAAAAAATCAGTAAAGTTGAGTGGCATATTGAAAAAATAGTTTTTATATGGTAGACTATTTTTTTAATCATATGCCACTCTTTATTGGCTATTTTCAAAAGTAGTACAAAGTGATAATAAGATTCGCAGTTTTTATAAATTAATTATTTAAGGAGGGGTTATTAATGACTAGAAGAGAACAAATATATAATAAGTTATTGGAATTGCCTAAAGGTACTAAAATAGGTGCAAAAGAACTTGGAGATATGCTTAATATAAGTAGATCTAATGTATGTTATGAATTAAATAACTTATGTAAGTATGGAAAAGTATTTAAGACACCTGGCAGACCGGTTCTATTTTTTGTTTCAAAATGTGATGATACTGAGGTTAAAGAAAATAATTTAGACAAGTTTGTAAAAAATAATATTAGTTTAAAACATGCTGTTGAGCAGTTAAAAGCAGCTGTATTATATCCTCCAAATGGAATGAATTGTTTGATACTTGGAAGTACTGGAGTAGGTAAATCAATGTTTGCATCTTTAATGCATGATTATGCTGCTGAGCTAAAAGTGAAGGATAAAAATTCACCTTTCATAGTATTTAATTGTGCTGATTATACTAATAATCCACAGCTTCTAACTTCACAGTTATTTGGTGTAAAAAAAGGATCATATACAGGTGCAGATACAGATAAAGTTGGATTAATAGAGAAAGCCAATGGAGGAATGCTATTTTTAGATGAAGTACATAGACTGCCTCCAGAAGGTCAAGAAGCACTTTTTACTTTTTTAGATAAAGGTGTATTTAGAAGAATGGGTGATGATGAGTTAAGAAAATCCAATGTTCTAATAATTTCAGCTACTACGGAAAATCCTAACTCAGCACTTTTGAAGACCTTTACAAGAAGAATACCTATGATAATTACAATACCTTCCTTAAGTGAAAGAACATCTGAAGAAAGGCTTTATCTTGTAAAAACTTTTTTTAAGAATGAAAGTAAAAAATTAAATAGAGATATTTCTGTGTCACTCAATACGATGAGAGCATTTTTATCATATGATTGTCCTAATAATATAGGACAGTTAAAAAGTGATGTACAATTAATATGTGCTAAAGCATATTCTGAATTTTTAACTAGTGGAAAAGTTGATGTGAGAATAAATAGTTCTAGTCTTCCAATGTATATTAAAGAAGGTCTTTATAAGGAAAAAGAACACAGAATTTTATGGAATAAATTAATGGGAGACGAAGTAGAATATTTTAAGTTTTCTAGTAAAGACGATAGAACTGAAAAAGAACTTGAATATAATAATAGAAATAATATTTATGAGTATATAGAGCGAAAGCTTGAAACTTTGAAGTATAAAGGAATATCTAAAATTGATATAGAAAATATCATTGAAAAAGATATATCAAAATATTTTAGTAAGTATATAACAGGAGTGTCAGAGGAAGTAAATAAAAAAAATTTACTTAATATATTAGGCGAGGAAACATTAAATTTTATAGATAAGATAGTTTACCAAATTGTAACTTCGCTTAAAAGAAATCTTAATAATAATATGTATACAGCACTAGCACTTCATATAAATACTTTGATAACTAGAATAAATAATAATAAGTCTGTGATTAATCCGGAACTTAAGACTATAAAAAAACTATATCCTACAGAATATAAAATAGCATTGCAAGCTAAGGGAGAAATCGAAAAATATGTTCATCATCCAATTCCTGATGATGAAGCTGGCTATATTGCATTATTTCTTTTAAACAATGATGAAAAATATCCTGCAAAAGTAATAGATTTAGTAAATGTAATCATTATTGCGCATGGAAAATGTACAGCTACATCTATGGCTGAAGTTGCAAATACACTTTTAGAAGAAAATTTTGTAACAGGCATTAATTGTCCACTCGAAGTTAAACCATCTGTAGTTCTAGAAGAATTAAGGGAAACGGTTAAAAAGAACTTTTCTACAAATGGGTATATACTGCTTGTTGACATGGGATCACTTACTACTTTTGGTGATGTAATTAGGAAAGAGTTTAATGTACCTGTAAAAGTTTTTCCACTAGTTTCAACGCTTCATGTAATAGAAGCAGCTAGAAAGGCAATGTTAGGTCTTTCACTGGATGAGATATATGATAGCATTTTCACAATAAATTCTTATCAGCATGTGGTTCAGCATTTGGATGATATGCCTAATAAGGATGGAAAAAAGAAGATGGCAATTGTAACTGCATGTTTAACAGGCGAAGGTGGTTCATTAGCTATAAAAAGTTTTCTTAATAGTAATCTCAAGTATGATAAAGATTTATTTGAGATAATATGCTTAAACTGTCTTGATAAGAATCATTTTAAAAGGGAGCTTATTTCTATAAATGAAGATAGAGAAATTCTATTTATTGTTTCATCTTTTCATATAGATTTAGATATAAAACAATATAATATGCATGATGTACTTAGCATGAATATAATGAATGAACTGCAAGAACTTGTTGATACAAAATCCGTAGTTTTGAAATTATCACTTGTTCTTAAAGAGAATATAGATAATATTGATGGAAAAGAATTATATGATGATATATATGATTGCATAAAAAGAATAGAAATGAGGCTAAAAATCAAGATTAACGATGAAACATTTATAGGTTTAGTACTCCACATTGCCTTTGGTATAAGTAGAATTAAGAAAGGAAAAGAACCTACAGAGTATCCTAATAAGGGCGATTTTATGAGGAAAAATTCAGAAGTGTATTCAGTTGTAAAAGAAAACTGTGAATGCCTATGCAATAAATATTTAGTGGAATTTTCTGACAGCGAGTTGTGTTATATAATGAATTTTTTAGTGAATAGAGATGAATAAAATTTTTTTAGATAGGTGCTATTAATTAGCACCTAATTTTTTTGTGAAAATTACAAAAGAAAATATTATCATGAATTATATAATATATGTTAATAAAGCTTTTAAAAAAATGTGTGATTTATAAATGACACAAAAAAATTTGTCATATTATAAATAACGATAATGTAAAGAATCGCATATTTTTATACTGGATGGTATAATAAAAATGATTGTGAAATAAAAATCAAAACACATATAAGTAACATTTATTTAGAATCTCTTAGGGGGGATTTATTTAAAATGTAATAAATAATACGGAGGATGAGAAAAGTATGAGAATAATATCAGATATGAAGATATTTAAAAAGCTAATGCTAGTATTTACAGTTATTTCTTTATTGACACTTATTACTGGGGTAGTTGGTATAAGTAAATGTAAGGCCATAAACAATGATTTAAAAAATACATATAATATGGACTTAAAAGGGTCAAATGATTTAAACAAATTAAAAACTAATGTAACAGAAATAAGAGCTGATCTTACAAGGTTAAAGGATAGAAACAGCAGAGATAGAATGGATGAGTCTGCTAAAGAAATCAATAAGTTAAAAATTGAAAATAATAAAATCATGAAAGATTACAAATTTACCATGGATACTGAAGAAGATAGACAACTATACTCACAGCTTGACACAAAGTTACAAAACTGGAGAGACTTAAGAGAAAAATTCATTGAATTAATTCAGCAGAATAATTATGATGAAGCTGATGTTTATTTTGATAAAGTATCAGAAGCTAGAAAAGATGCTTTTGATGTATTAGATAAAGCAATAGATTTTAATTTGAAATCTGCTAATGATAATTATATTTCAAGTGAGAAAACCTATAATAGTGCAGTGCGATTATCAATAATAGTGGTTTTAGGGAGCATAATTTGTTCAATTATACTTGGAATATTAATGGCAAAACATATAAATAGACCACTTAAAAAAATCGAAAAAATGGCAGAACGTTTTAGTATATTTGATTTTTCAACACCTATTGAAGTAAGGCGTAAGGATGAACTTGGAAAAGTTGCAAGGTCACTTAATTCTTCTCAGGAACATGTTGCAGAACTAATAAAAGTAATTATGGGTAATGCTGAGGACATGAGCGCTGCAAGTGAGGAACTTTCGGCTACTTCTGAGGAGCTTTCATCTAAAGCAAGCAGTATAGATGAAGCAGTAGCTAATATAGTATCAGGAATTGAAAATTCAAGTGCTTCTTCAGAAGAAATAAATGCATCAGTAGAAGAAGTAAATTCAAGTTTAAATGAGCTATCTTCAAAAACAATGGATCAAAGTAATAGTTCTAGTGATTCAAAGGATAGAGCTTTAAAGAGCAATGAATATGTAAAAAAATCTACAAGTGAAACTAAGAGCTTATATTCAGAAAAGAAAAATAAGATAATTGCGGCAATAGAAGCTGGAAAAGTAGTCGATGATATAAAAGTTATGGCAGAGACTATAGCGGGCATTTCAGAGCAAACAAATCTATTAGCTTTAAATGCATCAATAGAAGCTGCAAGAGCAGGCGAGGCAGGTAAGGGATTTGCCGTAGTAGCAGATGAAGTTGGGAAGCTTGCAGAGCAGTCAGCTCAATCAGTAGCTGGAATTAACTCTACTATAATAAAAGTACAAGAGGCATTTAAAAATCTTTCTTCAAACAGCGATGAAATATTACAATTCATAAATAAGGATGTACTTCAGAGATTTACAGCTTTCAAAGAAGTTGGACAACAGTATTATGATGATGCTGATTTCATAAGTAAGGTTTCAGAGGAACTAGCTGCTATGTCTGAAGAGGTTTCAGCTACCATGGATCAAGTAAGTGATGCATCACAAACTATGGCAGAGACACAACAAAAAGCTTCTGAGCATGTTGAGGGAATAAAAGCAAGTGTGGATGAAGTATCTAAGGCAACTGAACAGGTAGCAATAACAGCTCAAAATCAAGCACAATTAGCTCAAAAACTCAATGAAACGGTATTGAAGTTTAAAATAGCATAGTTGTAATGTGAAATGTTTAGGGATTAAAGTGATAAAATTAAAAAATTAATGTGCAGAAATAGCAAAGGCATTTTTAGTCTTTGCTATTTTTCATTGATGGACTTTATAATACAAAATACATTTAAAAGCTTAATGATATATGATAAAATGTGTACGAACACATTATGATGAGGAGATGATTACTTGAAAGGAGATAATAGAGAGACTATAATTTTTTCTTTTTTAAGTGATACCTGTGAGAAACAGAAAGAAGAAGGCAAAATAATTGGTTGTACAACTGAATATATATCTAAGGCATTAAATATGCAGAGAACTTATGTTAGTTCACTTCTTAATAATATGTATAGAGAAGATAAAATAATAAAATTAAAGCAGAAACCTGTACTATATTTGATTAAAGAAAATAATACAGTTAAAAATAAAAATGAAGCTGTTAAAGGATTAAATTTTAAAGCACTTATAGGAAGTGATAAAAGTTTAAAGCAATGCGTGCAGCAGGCAAAAGCAGCAATATTGTATCCTCCTAGAGGACTTCATACACTTCTACTCGGAGGAACTGGTGTTGGAAAGACTATGTTTGCAGAGTGTATGTATAAATTTGCAGTTGAAAATAAAATTTTAAAATATAATGCACCATTTATTTCATTTAATTGTGCTGATTTTGCTAATAATACACAACTTCTGATGTCACAGCTTT
Source organism: Clostridium pasteurianum (assembly GCF_001705235.1). Lineage (NCBI taxonomy): Bacteria > Bacillati > Bacillota > Clostridia > Eubacteriales > Clostridiaceae > Clostridium > Clostridium pasteurianum. The sequence continues at coordinate 786,419 of NZ_MCGV01000001.1, read as the reverse complement.
TTGGATACAAGAAGGGAACTTTTACAGGAGCAAGTGGTGATAAATGCGGAATTGTAGAAGAAGCTGATGGAGGTATACTATTTTTAGATGAAGTCCATAGATTACCACCAGAAGGTCAGGAAATGCTTTTTTACATAATTGATAAAGGAGAGTTTAAACCTCTTGGTGAGATTAAAAATGCTAAGAAAGTAAACGTACTCATAATTTGTGCAACTACAGAAAAGGTTGAGGATTTTCTTTTGCCAACGCTTTTAAGGAGAATTCCAATGATAATTACGCTTCCATATTTAAAGGAAAGAACTCTGGCTGAAAGATTTGAGCTTATTGGGGAATTCTTTAAAATTGAATCAACTAGAATAAAAAGGGAGATATGTGCAACACCTGAGATTATTAAGTCTTTGCTTTTGTACAATTGTGTTGGAAATATCGGACAGCTTAAAAATGATATACAGCTTGGTTGTGCTAATGCTTTTTTAAGATGTGTATCTAAGGGTAATAAGAAGATAGAGGTTGATATATCAGATTTTAATCAATATGTTAAAAAGGGGTTACTAAATTACAAGAAACATAAGAATGAAATAAATGAGCTTGTAAATGAAGATACAACTTATGTGTATACTCCAAGGGGAATAGAGAAGCTTGTAGAAAAGGGTGACAATAAGATTACAAGTACCTTCTATGAAGAAATTGAAAAGAGAATAGAAGAGCTTAAAAAGCGTGGAATAAGCGATAAAGATATACAAATGATTATGAGCATAGATGTAGATAATTATTTTAAAAGATACATATACAAAATTGATACAACAGTAAACAGAGATGAATTACTAAAGGTTGTAGATGAAAGTGTTATTTCTATTGTTGAGAAATTTATTAAATATGCAGGTAAGGAGCTTAATAGATTATTTCCACAAAAAGTATTTTATGGACTTGCAATGCATTTATCTTCTTCTCTCGAAAGAGTAAGGCATGGAAAGAAAATAATTAATTATAAATTAAGTGAAATAATAGAAAAGCATCCTGATGAATACGCTGTAAGCATGAGATTTGCAAGTATAATAGAAAAGGAAAAGGGGATAAAGTTTCCACTAGATGAAGTTGGATTTCTCACAATGTTTATTTGCAATGACATAATGAATGAAGATAAGGAATTAAATAAGCCTGTTGTTTTAATAGCTATGCATGGCGTTAGTACTGCTTCGTCTATGGTAGATGTTGTAAATAAGCTAGTAGGAGAAAATAATACTTATTCTTATGACATGCCTCTTAGCAAATCTACAGATAAAGCATATGAAGAGTTAAAAGAATTGATAATACAAATAGATCAAGGCGCTGGAGTACTGCTTCTTGTTGATATGGGATCACTTGGTATGTTTGGAGAATTAATTAGCGAAGATACTGGAATTAAAATTAAAGTTATTGACATGGTTACAACGTTAATTGGACTTGAATGTTCAAGAAAAGCAGTACTTGAAAGTAATATAGATGTGATTTTTAAGGAGGTTGTGGATAAGATAGGATATTCAATATATTATGAAAGAAATTCATTTAATAATGCAGCGCTCGATATGGATAATATAATAATAACTATGTGTATGACCGGAGAAGGCAGTGCCATGAAACTTAAAAAAATGATTGAAGACAATGTGAATTTTGAGGATAAAAATATTGAAGTTTTGCCTATGTCTATAGTTAATGAAGAGGATATGAATTTTAAAATAAATAAAATATCGCAGGAAAAAAATATTTTGTGTATAGTTGGAACTGTAAATCCTAAAATTTATGGTATACCTTATATTTCTGTAAGTGAACTTTTTAAGGACAACAAATATAATAATATTCAAGTTTTAGTAAATAACATAAATAGTAATTTGTTAAATGAGAAGGTAGAGGAAAATTCAGATAAAGAAGTAACTTTAATGTTAGATAACTTAAAAGATGACATAACTGCGTATGATTTTGAAGAATTTGAAAAATTAATTTTAGTATTTATTAAAAATATAGAAGAGAGACTTGAGATAAAAGTAAATGTGGATAAAAAAATAGGTCTTGCATTTCATATAGCCTGCGGTATAGAAAAATTGAAAATGGGAGAAGTTTTAAAGGAATGTAGGAATGCTAAGCATATTATGGATAATTATAGTGAAGAGATTAAGGTAATAGATGAGGAAATGTATATTATAGAAGATGCTTTTGATGTGAAATTTTCTATAGAACAATGCTGCTATATTATTATTTTGATTAAGGGTATAAGAGAATAGTACTATTGTGTATGAAAAAAATAGTATGTGTAAAAATTAATGAATAATGTGTATGAAAAAAGTTATATGTGTATGAATTAAAACGGTTTCTGTACAAAATATGATAACAAATATGGTAATAACCAAAAGAGACTGCTAGAAAATTAAATTTTTGTAGTAGTCTCTTAATTCGTGTAATAATGGGCTTTAGTACTGTTTGAAGATAAAAAAGTTACAGTTTATTTAAAATGAAATATATTATGGCATGGTAATTGCTATATTAAAGTAGTGTAAGAAATGATATGAATTTATAATTTTTAATTATGAAAGGGGAAATATATTATGAAAATTTCGTTGTTTTGTAGTGGGGGTTTTTCAACAAGTTTATTAGCTAAAAAAATGCAGAAAGCTTATGCAGAGAAAGGAATAACAGGCAATGTAATTGAGGCTTTTGATTTTGCAATGATAGATGAGGTCGAAGATGATGTAGACGTTATAATGATAGGCCCTCAAATTTCATGGGCATATGATCAGGTTAAGGATAAATATCCAGACAAAAAAGTAATATTACTTACTATGGCTGAATTTGGTTCTATGGATGGAAACAAAATAATTGATAAACTTGAGAGAGAATTATAAAAGCTAATTAAAATAATTTTTAATTAGGAAGGAGAAAAAGAAATGGAGAACAATAAGAGATTTAATACGTTTCAGCAAAAGTTCACAATGATAGTAGGAAAAGTAGCGGGGAATAAATTACTTTTAGCACTAAGAGATTCTTTTGTCCTTGTTTCATCAGTTATTATGATAGCAGGTTTTGCCACTATGATTAACAGTGTATTCTTAGATCCTAATGGAATTATATTTGGCAGTTCTGGTTTGAATCTGGGAAAAGTAATATTTGGAAGCCAGTCAGCCTGGCAGAGCTCAGATTTTATGAATAATTTAAAATATGTACAATCATTGTTTTCATTTTTCGTTCAAGGTGCAATGTCCATAAATGCATTACTAATAGTTGTTGTATTTTCTTATGTTATTTCGAAAAAGTTTTTTCCTAAAAACAAAGAGCATATAGTATCAGTTCTTTATGCAATATCAGCATATTTTGTTTGCTTACCATGGAATTATACTGCAATAATCAATAAGAAAAATATTCCTATAAGTGGTGTTATAAATCCTAATTTTTTAGGACCACAGGGGATGTTTGCAGGACTTTTAATAGCAGGAACAGCAGTATATATATATAATAAACTGCTTCAAAAAGATATATCAATAAAAATGCCTGATTCAGTACCTCCTGCGGTTGCTAGAAGTTTTGAATCACTTGTTCCAGGCCTATTAACTTTATCACTATATATAATACTTACGGCTATAAGTAATAAAGTATCCGGACTTTCTATGCCTGAATTACTATTAAAAGGACTTCAGGAGCCGGCTATGGCTATTTCAGGAACAGCAGCTTTTGCATTGGTTTCCCAGATAACTTGGCCATTACTTCAATGGTTTGGAATTCATCCAACTTCAATATGGGGACCTATATTTGGAGTAACTTGGGGAATTGCAGATACAGAAAATATGATGGGAACTGCACATCACTTGTACTCAACTTTATTCATGAATTTTTCGACTATTGCAGCAGGAACATTTGCTTTAGCACCGGTTTTAGCACTTTTAATATTCTCAAAATTAAAGCAAAATAAACAAGTAAGTAAAATAGCTTTAGCACCAGCGATATTTAACATAAGTGAACCTATTACATTTGGGCTTCCAATAATATTGAATCCTATTTACTTTATTCCTTTTGTATTGGTTCAGCCACTTTGCTTTTATATAGCAGTTTTTTTCACTAAGATAGGATTTATACCTGTTATAACTAACAATGTTCCATGGACAGTTCCACCACTAATATCTGGAGTACTATTTACAGGAACTTTTAAAGGTGCACTTGTTCAGCTAATAAATTTAGTTATAGCTATATTAATTTATCTTCCATTTGTTAAAATTGCAGATATGATGGAATTAAAGAAACAGAAAAATAAAGAAACAGCAAAATAATAAGGAGGCCACTAGTATGAATGAAAAGGATGCGGAAAAAGCAATGGAACTTATTTATATAGCAGGTAATGCAAAGTCCATTGCACTTCAAGCTATAATGCTTGCAGAAGGCGGAAAAATAAAAGAAGCTAGAGAAAAGTATAAAGAATCTAAAGAGGAATTACACAAAGCTCACGAAATACAGACAGGTCTTTTAAATAGGGAAGTAAATGGTGAAACTATTGAAAAAACCATTCTTTTAATACATGCTCAAGATCATTTTATGTCTGCTAGTACGGTTATAGAGCTTACAGAAAGATTTATAAAAATATATGAAAATAAATAATGTTAATTTACTATAAAAGTTGGAGGGCGATAAATTGAAATACGAATTTCCTAAAAACTTTTGGTGGGGAGCGGCTACATCGGGACCTCAATCAGAAGGTAGATTTAATAAAGAACATAAAAGTGTATTTGATTACTGGTATGATACAGAACCTGAGGCGTTTTTTAATAGAGTAGGTCCAAATGTTGCATCTAACTTTTACAATAGTTATAAGGAAGATTTAGCTATGATGAAAAGTATAGGATTTAATTCCTTTAGAACTTCTATACAATGGACAAGGCTTATCAAGGATTTTGAAACCTTTGAACCTTGTGAAGATGGGATTAGATTTTACAATGATGTTATTGATGAATGTATAAAATTAGGCATGACGCCTATCATAAATTTACATCATTTTGATCTTCCAGTGGAACTTTATGAAAAGTATGGAGGCTGGGAATCTAAACATGTAGTTGAATTGTTTAATGGTTTTGCAAATAAATGTTTTGAGTTATTTTCTCATAAGGTTAAATATTGGACCACATTTAATGAACCTATAGTTGTAGTTGAGGGGCAATATTTAGAACAGTTTCACTACCCTAAATTAGTTGATGGAAAAAAGGCCGTTCAGGTAGCTTATAATTTAAATCTTGCTTCTGCTAAAGCTATAAAAACCTTTAAAGAAGGTGGATACAATAAAGATGGAGGGAAAATAGGAACTATTTTAAACTTGACACCATCTTACGCTAGAAGTGAGGAAAAGGAAGATGTTAAAGCAGCAAATTTTGCAGATATGTTTTATAATAGAATGTTTTTGGATACAGCTGTAAAAGGAAAATTTCCATTAGAGCTTGTAGAAATGCTAAAAAATGATAATGTAATTTGGGAGTCTTCAGATGATGAAATTGATATAATAAAAAACAATACTGTAGATTTTTTAGGAATTAATTATTATCAGCCTAGAAGAATAAAAAAGAGGGAAGAACCTTATGCAGAAAACGGTTGGAAACCCGATAAATATTTTGAAAATTATATTATGCCCAATAGGCGAATTAACCCATATAGGGGATGGGAGATATACCCGGAGGCTATGTATGATATAGCTATAAATATAAGGGATAATTACAATAATATACCATGGTATGTTTCAGAAAATGGAATGGGTGTTGAAGGAGAAGAAAAGTTTAAAAATAGATATGGCACTATTGAGGATGACTATAGAATAGATTTTATAAAGGAGCATTTAGCATTTTTAAATAAAGGTATAAAAAAAGGTTCAAAATGTTTTGGATATCACTTATGGACCCCTATTGACTGCTGGTCATGGAGCAATGCTTATAAAAACAGATATGGTTTTATAGAGCTTGATTTAGCTACTCAAAGAAAAACCATAAAGAAATCTGGACATTGGTTTAAAAGTTTAACTGAGAATGGTGGTTTTAACTAAGTTATTGTAGAGGTGAATGTGATTATGGACATATTGAGTTTTGATGTAGGTGGAACTAGTATAAAATATGGTATGGTTAATGAAAATGGAGAGATTTTAGAAAAGGGAAAATTTAAGACGCCCAAAGATGATGTTGAAGTTCTTATAAGTAAGTTAAATGATGTTAAAGTAATGTTTCAGAAGAAATACGATATTAGAGGTGTTGGAATGAGCCTCCCTGGAGCTGTTAATAATGATACTGGAATAATAGGCGGATTTAGTGCAGTTCCATGCATACATGGATTTAATATAAAGAAAAAGATAAGTGATACTCTAGGATTTAAGGTGTCAATGGAGAATGATGCTAACTGTGCAGCACTAGGGGAAGTATGGAAGGGGGCTGCAGAGGGCTTAAATGATGTGGTTTTCATGATATGCGGATCTGGAATAGGTGGAGCAGTTGTAAAGAATAAAAAGATTCATAAAGGAGCAAATCTTCATGGCGGAGAATTTGGATATATGATTGTATCAGATGATTATACTACGTTAAGTAATGCGGCATCTACAGTGGAAATGGCAAAGAGAGTTGCTAAAGCAAAAAAAATACCAGACATTGAGGTTAATGGTGAAATGGCATTTAAGCTCAAGGAAAATGGGGATGAAATAGCTAAAAGGGAAATTGAAGTTATGTATGATAATTTAGCAAAGGCCATATACAACATTCAATATGCGTATGATCCACAAATGACCATAATAGGTGGAGCGATAAGTGCCAGGGAAGACTTAATAGATAATATAAATAAACATATAGATATGATACTAAAAAAAGTTAAAATTGCTAAAGTGAAACCAAATGTAAAAAAATGCAGGTTCGAAAATGATGCCAACTTAATTGGAGCAGTATATAATTTTTTAAATCAGTAGTTTAAAGGAGAGAAAACTGTGAAAAAGATGTTCAAATTAAATTCTATGTTTACAGATAATATGGTTCTCCAGAGAGAAAGTAAAGTTCCAATATGGGGAACAGCAATAGATGGTGAGAAGGTACAAGTCGAATTTTGCTCACAAAAGCAGGAAACTATATGTGTAAACGGAAAATGGAATATAATATTAGATGTGCTTAATGCAGGAGGACCATTTGATATGAAAGTTATCTGTGGAAGTTACGAAATGGTTCTAAAAAATATATTAATTGGTGATGTATTTATTGCAGCGGGACAGTCTAATATGGAATATAAGCTTAAAGATTCTATGTATGGTAAAGAAGAAATAGAGCATTCATATTCAGAGAATATACGTTATTATAGTGTTCCTCAAATAGAATATGAAGATGAAAATAAGCGAATACCTAACTTTGAGGAGGGGAAGTGGGAGACATGTTCTCCAGAAAGCTCAGAAAATTTTTCTGCAGTAGCACACTATTTTGCAAAGAACTTGTATAAATATGTAAATGTACCTATAGGTATAATAAGCTGCAATAAAGGGGGAACTTCAGCTTCCTGTTGGATTGATGAAAGGTATCTTTTACGAGATGAGAGTATTAAAAAGGCTTATTTAGATGATTATTTAGATGCAGTAAAGGATATGACGGAAGAAGAGGAAGATAAAAGAAATAGTGAATATTTAAAGGTTGTTCAAAAATACAATTGCAAATTAGAAAAGTACAAGAAAGATAATCCGCACAAGTCAATGAGTGAAGTGAAAAAGGCAGTAGGACATACTCCTTGGCCACCTCCATTTGGTAAAAAGTCATATTTGCGTCCTTCAGGATTGTACAGTACTATGTTTAGAAAAGTGGTTCCATATAAGGTGAAAGCTGTTTTATGGTATCAAGGCGAAGAAGATACACAGAACTGCACTTTGTATAAAAAATTATTTAACTGTTTAATAGAAAATTGGAGAGAGGATTTTAAAAATCCAAAGTTAAAATTTGTATTTGTGCAATTACCATATTATTATGATGATAAGGAAGAAAAGCCTAAAAACAGTTGGGCAATTCTAAGAGATAATCAATTATCTGTTATGAGAAATACTGAAAACACGGATATGATCGTGACTATAGATTGTGGAGAAAAATTTAATATTCATCCTGTGAATAAAAAACCTATAGGTGAAAGGTTAGCTCTTATGGTGAGAAATAGAATTTATAAAGAAAATATAAATGGATATTCTCCTATTTATAAGAGTATGGAAATTGAAGCTGGCAGGATAATAATATATTTTGATTTTACAAGGGACGATAGTCTTGTAATAAAAGGTGGAGATGAGCTTAAAGGTTTTGAAATAAGTGGCGAAGATAATAAGTTTGTTTATGCAAAAGCTTATATCGATGGTGGAAATAAGGTTATAGTTTATAATAAAAACATTAAAAATCCTAAGAAAGTGAGATATGGCTGGAAAAATTATGATGAGGTTAATCTTTATAATAAAAGTGGCCTGCCGGCTAGCCCTTTTAGAACGGATTTTAAATATTAAAATAAAAAGCTTCCATGAAGTATATTCAGGAAGCTTTTTATTTTTATGCAAAAAATCATCTGCTTTTTCGGCTCACAATATTTATATTTAAATACAACAGACCTACTATTACTACACTGACAGAAATTCGGCATATATCAACAAAATTACATTAAGTATAAAATACTTATCAGTTGGATTTATTTTAATATTTTATATTATTACTCCTTCCTATATATTTAAAATGGAAGGAGGTCGAAAAATGTCAGAAATTGAAGAAATAAAAGAACAAATAGAAAAACTTAGAGTTAATTTAAACAAATTAATTGATGAAAATGGCAATCTGGTCAATCCAGATGTAGTAGCAGCCAGTCAGATGCTTGATACGGTATTGAATAAGTACAATGAAATTATTAACAAAACTTTGGACAAGTAAGAAAGAAAAGGGCGGAGTACACCAAATTGGCACTCTGCCTTTTTAATTAAGGCTATGTTTTAATATAATGTTGAAATATGATAAAAAATTATAGTTAGGATTGTCCATCTATAATTTTTTGTATAAATACATTTAGAATTCTTTGTAATTACAGATTATGCCCATAATATTAGACATTGAACAGTTTTAAGTAATCATCAATCCACTTTTTAACTGCAATTGCAACTTCTTCGGAATTTAAAGTACTAACATTCAAAAAATCCACATTTTCTTTAGCTTGAAACCATTGTTTTTTCAATGGTAAAAGATGTGTTAAATGATGTTCAAAGAAATTTCTATTTCTTGTAGTATCATTTTCTTTATGGGTTCTTAGCACATCTTTACTTGCGTCTAAGAATAATATACGATTAGGTAAACATTGATGTAATTTATTTAATTCACTTTTCAAATCAGTGACTACATCCCAATCAAACCCCATTGATTTTGGATAATTTAGTGTATAAAACTCGATTTCCTCAGCACCAAAATCCATTAGTGAACATTCATATTTTTGAGATTTTTCCCAACGTACTATTTCTTTATCTATCCATAATTTTTGAATTTCAATATAATCTGAGAATTTATTTTTATCTAAATTCCTCCTTTTAATTTCATCAATTACACTACTATTCAACTCATAGTCTACATTTATATATGGAACATTTTTTCTGATATAATTCACAGCAGTCGTTTTACCAACAGCCATACAACCTTGAAGTGACAGAATTATTCCCATTTTTCACACCACCCATTATACATATATTGGTTTTCTGCTTTTTAAATCTTTTACTTTGATATATGAATGTGCTACATTGCTTTGAACTATAAAATTTTTAGCCTTTATTATTTCTTTATCTATATCAAACATTTGAAGCCATTTAAACCACTTAATATAGTTGTTGATATATTTTGTTTCAACACCATTAAACCTATTCATCCATTTCTTTAAATTACTATGTAGAGTATTAATATGTTGAATATGATATAATCCTTCTTTATGTTTATCTCTTTTTATACGTTTGTGTTCTAATGATAAATCATTTGCAAATTGTATATAACTTTTATGACTATCAGTACAAAGTATAGATTCATTGCTTATATGTCCATCATATAATTTTTCTAATTCCTTGGAGGTAATTCTACCTTTACATGCTAATTCCATAATTAAATTACCTTGCCTATCAATAGCAGTAGCAATGCAAACTTGTTCTTTTGAGATACCTCTTTTCTTAACTTGTTTGCTTCTTTTACGAGAGCGTCTGGGCATATTAGAAGGTTTTTGTACCCTTAAAACTTTCATCAAAGAATACTTCATCTGCTTCAATAACACCATCAACGTATCCCTTGACTAAGAATGTGCTTATACAATCAAGAATTTTATGTCTCCAAAAGAAACTTGTCGCTATGTTAATTTCTACAACTTTAGCACTCTTCCTAATAGAATATCCATTAACCATGCACTTAGCATATTTAAGCCACTTATCTAATGTTTTCTTACTTTTATAAGTTACAGAATTAGTGAAATCAGTAAAGGATTTTTTACAAGACTTGCAGATATATCTTTGTTTACCATTATACTTACCATTTCCTGATATAGCTTCGGAGCTACAAATTGGGCATACTTTCCCCTTAGAAAATCTAAATTCTTTAACTTCTTGTTCTACTTGGCTCACTTGCGAACCTAAGACAAGAATTTCTTCTAAAGTTGATAGTATTTGTTCTTTCTGATGTAATGGTAACTTTTCAATATCATTTAATATAGACTTTACATTTGTCATAATTCTACATTCTAAACACTATTCTATCTATATTATAACCTATTTTTCTAATATATATCAATTTTCAACACTTATTTAAAACATAGCCTTAATTAAAAATACTATTTATTAGGCAAAGAACTTATTGCCAAATTGGTCAAAAGGTATATAATAATAGTATAAATTAAATATATAAAGAGGAGGTTTGTATGCGTGAAATTCTAAGGCAATTATCAGATAGAGAACTAAGTACACTTAACATAGTTCATAAGAATGACATCATTACAAAGAAAGATTTGCAGGGGTTAACAGGTATGACGCTGACAACTTTAAATAGAGTAATGAAAAGTCTTGAGGATAAGAAACTAATAACGGAAGTAGGTACAGCTGAATCAACTGGTGGAAGGAAAGCAGTGGAATACAGCGTAATACAAAGGGGAATATATGTCATAGGTATTGATATATCAAGAACCTATGTAAGAATAATTGTATCGAATTTAAAAATGGATATTTTGAAAAAAGAAGAGTTTTTTATGAATGATAGCTTTTCACCAGAAAAAACTGTCCAAAAGATTGTTTCTTTAATAGAGCAAAAGTTGCTAGATTTATCAATAGATAAAAGTGAGATATTGGGTATAGGTATAGGAACTGTAGGACCGCTTGATAGGCAAAAGGGTGTTCTTTTAAAGCCTAAAAACTTTTTTAATGATTTATGGAACAATGTGCCATTAAAGGACATGATTGAAGAGAAGCTTTCTATTCCTTGTTTTATAGATAATGGTGCTAACAATGCTGTTTTAGCTGAATATTTATTTGGTATGGGTAGAAAACTAGAAGGCATTGTATACATAAATTGTGGAATAGGAATAAGGTCAGCAGCAATAACTAGTGGAACCATTATTAGAGCAATGAATAATTCAGAAGATGCTTTCGCCAATATGATTGTTGATTTAAATGATAAAAAATTTATTTGTGGCAGCATAGGTTCTGTAGAAAGTTATTCATCTATTGAGGCTGTAGTCAAAAGATTTAATTTAAAGGATGAAAAACGAAGTTGCAAGCAGGAAAAATTTAAGGAGGAAGAGTATAAGAAAATATTAGAACTGGCAGCTAGTGGAAAAGATGAACTTGCTTTTGAAATCGTAAGTAAGGGTGCCTATACTTTGGGTATTGGACTTGCGAATCTTGTAAGATTATTAAATCCTCAATTAGTGATTTTATATGGACCTTTGATTAAAAACTATGAGTCATATTATGAAAAGTGCGTTGATGCTTTTCGCAAAAATAACTGTACAAACAATAAAGTTGTGTTTAGTAAGGGTGGCAAATTTAAAGAAAATGCTATAGCAGTAGGTTCAGCATTAATGGTAATAGAAAATTATTTAGGGAATAATATACACATTGGAGGAAAATAAAAAGTGATTATTTTAGCTTTAAAAATATTCATTATATCGATTGCAGCAGGCGTATTTGGAGCTATTCTTGGACTTGGAGGAGGCATAATAATAACGCCAGTTTTAACTTTGGTCTTTGGAATAGACATAAAATATGCAATAGGTGCAAGTATAGTATCTGTAATTGCAACATCAAGTGGTGCAGCAGTAGCTTATGTAAAAGATAAAATAACTAATATGAGAATAGGTATGTTTCTCGAAATTGCAACTACTACAGGAGCTATAACAGGGGCTTTTGTAAGTGGATTACTTAATACAAAATATTTATATTTGATTTTTGGAATTCTTCTTGTTTATTCAGCATTTCAGATGTTTAAGAAAAAAGGCGAGGAAATACCCCAGCATGTAGAAGCTCATCCCATTGCCGATAAGCTAAAATTAAATGGTGAGTATTATGATAAAGTTTTAGATAAAAATATTTCTTATAATGTTACTGGTATATACAGCGGGTTTGGAATGATGTATGTTGCTGGAGTAGTATCAGGCCTTCTTGGTATAGGAAGTGGAATGTTTAAAGTTATGGCAATGGATATGTTTATGAGACTTCCTCTTAAGGTATCTAGTGCTACAAGTAATTTTATGATAGGTGTTACGGCAGCAGCAAGTGCAGGTGTGTATCTTCTAAGAGGTAATATTGATCCTAAAATAGCTGCACCGGTGGCTCTTGGAGTGCTTATTGGTGCAACTGTAGGAACAAAAATAATGCAGAATTTAAAAAGTAAAACTATAAGAATGATTTTTGTGCCGGTTGTTGCTTATGCTGGAATTGAAATGATTGTAAAAGGATTTGGGGTGAAATTTTAATGAAAGAGAAGAGTGAAATGGAGGATATGGAGATTGTTGTTAGCAATTTTCTAAGAGCTGGAGTTGTACTGAGTGCTATTGTAATTTGTATAGGATTAGTCATGTTTTTGGTAACCGGTAACAGCGGATATAAATCTAATTATTATCCAAAAAGTCCTGTTGATATAATAAAGGGACTTATTGCATTTAAATCTTATGCAATAATGCTCACAGGTATTTTAATTCTCATAATCACTCCTGTTATGCGTGTTGGAGTATCTATAATTGTGTTTTTTAAGGAAAAGGATTATTTGTACGTAAAAATAACAACTTTTGTTTTTATAATATTAATTATAAGCTTTGTTCTTGGAAAAGTGGAATAGAGGGATATAATAAGGCATTTATAAAAAATCATGTATTTAAATCTATGGGTGTATAGCAGTGCTATTTATTTCAGTCATAATAATTGCCATATCTTTAGGTGGAACATTTAAACCATCTTCTAGCCACTGCTGTACTACACCAATAAAGCCTGATATGATAAAAGGTCTTAAAAAATGAATCTTTATTTCAGAAATGGCTCCATTAAATGGAGGTTTTGTTTGCATAATAGCATCTTTAAACTTCTGTATAAATGCATAATCACCATCATGTCCAAGTAATATTTTACATATTTCAGCATTGCTTTGTACATATTCAAAGATATAAGTATAAAATGATAGAAAGTTTGCATATCTATCATTTTCCTTATTAAGACTCTGGAAAATTTTTATAAATTCATCAAACATTTCTGTTTCTATTTGTTCTACCATATCAAATATATCCTTATAATAAAGGTAGAAAGTAGATCTGTTCACATCAGCTAATTCTGTAAGTTCTTTTACAGTAATATCGTTTAGTTTCTTTTGAGACATGAGCTTTGTTAAACATTTCAGCAGAGCACTTTTGGTTTTACGTACACGTCTATCAATTTTTTGTTCTTTCATAAATGAAACCTCCTTAATATTGTGTCTATTAATAGACATATGTTGAATAAATGTCTATTAATCGTCAAATTTCTTGATATTAATGATTGAACATATACAACATGTATCTTATAATACACATATGTTGATTAAAATGCAAGCGTCTAATTTGTGTGATTATAAAAAAGAAAGGTGGTACCCACATGAAATTAATAAATATTAAGGAGAACAAAAAGCTTACAATAACGATTTTATCTATAGTAATTGCAGCAGTAATATTTGTGCCAACCATGTACTCTTTCGCCTACCTTGAAAGTATATGGGATGTTTATAATAGTCTTGGGAATGTGCCGGTTGCGTTTGTGAATTTAGATAATAGTGTTACAAGAAATGGTAAAGAATATTCATTAGGAAAAGATATAGAAAAAAATCTTAAAAGTAATAAGAAGGTAGATTGGAAATTTGTAAGCTATAAAGATGCGATTGATGGAGTAAAAGGGACTAAGTACTATGCAGTTATAGAAATTCCTAAAAACTTTTCTCAAAGTGTTGCAAGCGCTCAAGATGGAAAATTTAAAACTCCTCAAATAATATATATAGGAAACCAAGGGAAAAATTTTGTATTCTCTCAAATGTCATCAAAGGTTGCTGATAGCATTAAGGAAAATGTAAGTTCAAATGTACAAAAGGAAATTTCTAAAAGTCTAGTAAACAGTTTAGTGAATGTAAAGGTGTCTATTAAAGATGCAGCTGACGGAACACAGCAGTTACAAGCTGGTACAGAGAAGCTTGTTATGGGAAGCAGCCAATTATCAGATGGACTAAATACTGCCGCAGGTGGTTCTAAAAATCTTCAAGCAGGATTACAAACTATTGCTAGTGGTCAAGATAAAATAGTTAGTGGGTACCCAGTTTTAATTGATGGCTTAAATACATTAAAAAGTAATTTAACTATGCCCAATGACAAGCTTCCTTTATTAGTGAATGGTGCTTCTGAGCTTAATTATAAAACCGGTTTAATTGCAAATGGTGCAAGTGAGTTTGATACTTCATTTGGAGCATTAACAAATGGAATAAAGGGAGCGGATTCTGTATTAAATAGTGAACTAGCAGCTATTAATAATTCAAACTTAAGTGATGAAGATAAATATAAGCTTACAGCTTCCATTACAGCATTAAACAAAATAAGTGGTACAAATGTAGGTAATAGTAGTGAAGCACCATTAAATAAAGCAGCTGCTTCAGCTCACATGCTTTCTACCAATCTGAATCAGCTTAAAGGTGGTACCCAGGGAGTTTCGGATGGAGTTAGTGCATTATCATCAGGAATAGAAGATAGTCAAAACAAAGCAGCTGCAGGTGTAGACAAGTTAATTGCAGGAGCTAATACTCTTCAAAATGGTAGTAGAAATGTATTAACTGGCTTGAATACTGCTGTTAATAAGACTGATGAACTGGAAGCTGGTTTAGATAAGTTAAGCAGTGGTTCAAAAGCACTTACAAGTGGAATACAGACTGCTAATGATGGAACAGGAAAACTTAACAACGGATTAAATGCAGGGTATAATAAAATAAATGATAACCTTAAATTTAATGCTGATAATATGTCTAATTTTGTTTCAAATCCTATAACTTTAAAGGATAGTTCTATAAATAGCGTGAAGTACTATGGAGAAGGCTTAGCACCATATTTTATATCACTATCTTTATGGATAGGTGCAATGTTTATAAGCGTTATAATTTCGATTGTTAAAAAATTAAATTTATTTAAAAGTAAGCTAATTAATAGTTTTGCTGGCAGTTTTATAATAGGATCTGGTCTTGTGATTTTACAGTCGTGCATTTTAAGCTTTACGCTTCTAAATGGACTTAAGATTAATCCAGTAAGCATACCTGAATTTTGTGTGATTAATGCATTTATTTCGGTAGCGTTTTTTAGTGTTATGTATGGGCTATCTTATGCTATAGGTATTTTAGGTGGAGCGGTTATGTTTGTGGTATTAATATTGCAGCTTGCATCTTCGGGTGGAACTTTTCCAATCGAAACAGCTCCTGAGTTTTTTAGAATTGTAAATAAAGTAGTTCCTATGAGTTATTCTGTAAGTACACTTAGGATGACTATATCAGGTATAAATCAGTCTGTGTTAAATCACAATATATTAGTAATATTAACTTTTATGGTAGTATTTTTGGCTGGAGGTTTCATTATCCAAACATTAATTAGTCGTGTAAGGAATATAAAAAAATGTAGTAATTCTGATTCTGCTGAAGCTGCATAAAGAATATTAAAGTAGCTGTTCTTAGTAAAGGACAGCTATTTTTTTGTGTGTAACAAAGGATGAACTAAAATGAAAAAGATTACAAAAATGTATTGACTAATGATAGAAAAAAAGGTAAAATTAACTTATTAAAGGACATTTAAAAAGTTAATTAAAATGATAAGTAAAGGTTTAAATATATTTGAATAAAAATAGGGGGTTATTATGAGATATTTATTAGGTTTGGATATTGGCACATCAGGAACCAAGACAGCTTTATTTGATGAAGAAGGGAATACAATAAAAACTGCAATCTACGGCTATGATTTGCTTCAACCTCAGGTAGGCTGGGCGGAACAGAATCCGGAAGACTGGTGGCAGGCTTGTGTTAGTGGAATAAAGGATGTTATTGAAAAAAGTAATGTACAGGCTTCTGATATTAAGGGAATTGGTTTGAGTGGACAAATGCATGGACTTGTTTTGATAGATAAGGATTGCAAGGTAATAAGAAATTCTATAATTTGGTGTGATCAAAGGACGGAAAGAGAGTGCAGTGAACTTACAAGTACCATTGGAAAAGAAAGATTGATTAAAATAACAGGTAATCCTGCCTTAACGGGTTTTACTCTTTCGAAATTATTATGGATTAGAAATAATGAGTGGGATAACTATAAGAAAATATATAAAATTCTTCTGCCAAAGGATTATATAAGATTCAAGCTAACTAATGTATTTGCAACAGAAGTTTCAGATGCAAGCGGCATGCAGATGCTAGATATAAACACTAGAAATTGGAGCGAGGAATTACTCAGCGAGTTAAAAATAGATAAAAATATATTAGCAGATGTTTATGAATCAGTTGTTGTTAGCGGATATGTTACAGAAGAGGCAGCTAAATTGACAAACCTTGTAGTAAATACACCAGTTGTAGGAGGAGCAGGCGATCAAGCAGCTGGAGCTATAGGAAATGGAATAGTAAGCGAAGGAATAATATCAACAGTTATAGGGACTTCAGGAGTAGTGTTTGCGGCTACAGATACACCTAGATTTGATACAAAGGGTAGAGTGCATACGTTATGTCATGCTGTGCCTAATAAGTGGCACGTAATGGGAGTTACTCAAGGTGCAGGTTTATCACTGAATTGGTTTAAAAGAACATTTTGTAAAAGCGAAATTGATGAAAGTAAAAAACAAGAAGTTAACATATATGATTTGTTGACAGAAAGAGCAGCAAAATCAAAGCCAGGCGCTAATGGGATAATTTATTTGCCATATCTTATGGGAGAAAGAACTCCTCATTTAGATCCAAGTGTAAAGGGAGCATTTTTAGGAATATCACTTATAAATAATCATGATGATTTTGTGCGCAGTATATTAGAAGGTGTAAGTTTTAGTTTAAAGAATTGCCTTGATATTATAGAAAGTATGAATGTAACTATTAATGATATAAGAGTAAGTGGTGGTGGAGCAGAGAGCAGTATATGGAGACAAATATTGGCGGATATTTCTGGATATCCATTAACCACGGTAAAGGCATCAGAAGGACCAGCACTTGGTGTGGCAATACTTGCAGGAGTTGGAGTAGGTATATATGATTCAGTAGAGGATGCCTGCACGAAAATTGTGAAGGGAAATGCAAAAGTTATGCCAAATTTGGACTTAAAAGAAGTGTATTCAAAGGTATACGAAAAATATAATTCAGCTTATCCTAAAATTAAGGATATTTAGCTTTAACTAAAATAGTAACAGCGATATTATTAAGTAATGTACTGTAAGAAGGATAATGAACTTATATTAAATTGCGTGTTCTATATATTATATAAATTAAATTTTGCCTCTGGTTCTCTATGGATGAAAGGAGCATGATTGAATTTTATGCAAGTCAATCACAGTAAAATAAAGGAAACTAATAGAAAAAAAATAATACGATTATTATTAGAAAAAGACGAGATTACTAAGCTGGATATTTCTAGGATACTAGATATAAGCATAACAACAGTTTCTACGAATATTACAGAGTTAAAGGATAAAGGAGTTGTAGAAGATGTAGGTGCTTTAGAGTCTACAGGTGGGAGAAAGGCAATTGCTGTTAAATTAAATGGCAATTGTAGATATTCTATTGGAGTTTCACTAACACCACATCATATAAAAATAACTCTAGTTAATTTAAAGAGAAACACAATTGAAAACATAAAAATTAAGCATAAAAATGATAGTATAGAAAATTTAATAGAAGTGCTTAAGGAAAATATAGATTTATTAATAAAAAAGTATGATTTAAATTTTCAAAATTTATTAGGAATTGGAATTTCAATACCTGGAACTGTAGATTTTAATGAGGGAACAATAAAATATTCTTATCTTCTTGGAACTAGAGATTTTAATATAAAAGAAAGATTCCAGTATTTAAATGTACCGATATATGTAGATAATGAGGCTAACTTATCTGCTTACTATGAGTTCTTAAGTAAAAAAAATTCTTTGAAAAATTTATTATATGTTTCAATAACAGATGGTTTAGGACTTGGAATAATAATAGATGGCAAAATATATAGAGGTGACAACAATTCATCAGGGGAATTAGGACACATGAAAATAGAAATTGGTGGCAAGAAGTGCAAGTGTGGAGCTAGAGGCTGTTTAGAAGCGTATACATCTAAGAACTGCTTGATTGACAATTATAATGAAGAAACTAATTCTAGTATCAAAGATATAGACGAGTTTGAAGAAAAATATGATGAAAATGATGAAACTTTTAAAGTTATACTGGACAGGTATTTGCAGATATTGGCTTTGGGAATATCAAATTTAATTATGATATTAGATGCCAAAAATGTAATAATAGGCGGGGACATAAATAATTTATTAAAAGATAAGATAAATATTTTAAAAAGGAATGTATATAAAGATAATTTGTTTACCGATGAAAATAATTGTAATTTTAGTATTGCAAATTTTAAAGAATCATACTTGTTAGGGGCAGCTATGATGCCTATAGAGGAATTTTTGGAAATTAAATAATAGGGTGGTAAAACCACTTTATTATTTTTACAAACTTAATAAACAAATTTTAAAAACATATTTACTAAGTTAAATACAAACAGAAGTATGTTAAAGGTGAAATTTTTTAGACACAGCCAATGTGGATTATATTAGGGAAGTAAATGATATGGAGTAACTGGGCAGCAGTATTTGAGAAGTAAAATGCTGCTAAAATATATTGAAAGTTGCATGGGGAAAGGGTGAAAAGAATGGTTATTAAAAATGTTACGGATAAGGAATTTAAAAAATACGGACAGATTTTGAAAAACTATGATTGTAAAGAAATAATTGAAAAAATGAAAAATACACCACTGCCAGATGATGTTATATACGAGCCATCAATTAAGGAACTTGAAGATCTAGACTTTGCTAAAGAAATAGAAAGAAGAGAATATGGTGAGCTTCCGATACAGATAGGGTATTGTAATGGTAATAATTATTTGTTAAATGCAGTTGAATATCATTGTTCATCTGAAATAAACATAGCGGTGACTGATATGATATTGCTTTTAGGATCTGAGCAGGATATTGAAGATGATTATTCATACGATACATCTAAAATTGAAGCTTTTAAGATTCCAGCTGGTACAATAATTGAAGTCTATGCAACTACTCTTCATTATGCACCATGTAATGCAAGGGAGGATGGATTTAAATGTGTTGTAGTACTGCCCAAGAATACAAATTTACCTTTAGAAAATAAAATTCAAAAAGGTAGAGAAGATGCACTGCTTTTTGCTAAAAATAAGTGGCTAATTGGACATAAAGAAACTGATTTAGGTGAGCAGGGAGCTTTTATAGGTTTAAAGGGAAAAAATATTTCAATAAAATAAAATGGGGGAATTAAAAATGAATAATATACCAAAAGTAAAATTAGGAATTGCTGCAGTAAGTAGAGACTGTTTTCCAATGGAATTGTCATCAAATAGAAGAAAAGCAGTTGTTCAAGTTTACGAAGAATCTTATGGAGATATTTATGAATGCAAAATAGCTATAGAAAATGAAAAAGATATGAGAAAAGTTTTAAAAGATGTTAAAGACGCAGGGGTAAATGCGTTAGTTGTGTACTTGGGAAATTTTGGCCCCGAAAGTCCAGAAACTTTACTTGCTAAAGAATTTGATGGACCAGTTATGTTTGTGGCTGCAGCGGAAGAAAGTGGAGATAATCTAGCTGATGGTCGTGGAGATGCATATTGTGGAATGTTAAATGCAAGCTATAATTTAGCACTTCGTAATATAAAAGCATATATTCCTGAATATCCAGTGGGAACAGCTTCAGAAGTTGCTGGTATGATTTCTGACTTTGTACCAGTTGCTACAGCATTACTTGGATTAAAGAATTTAAAAATAATTTCTTTTGGCCCAAGACCTCAAGATTTTTTAGCTTGTAATGCACCTATAAAACAGTTATTTAATTTAGGCGTTGAAATAGAAGAAAACTCAGAGCTTGATTTATTTGCTTCATTTAATGAACATGCAAATGATTCAAGAATTCCAGAAGTAGCAGCTGATATGGCGAAGGAATTAGGAGAAGGCAATAAAATGCCCGGCATCTTGCCAAAACTTGCTCAATATGAAATTACATTATTAGATTGGGCAGAAGCACATAAGGGATCAAGGGAGTATGTTGCATTTGCAAATAAATGTTGGCCAGCTTTCCAAACCCAATTTGGATGTGTTCCTTGTTATGTAAATAGCCGTTTAACAGCTAGAGGAATTCCAGTATCCTGTGAGGTTGATATTTATGGAGCATTAAGTGAATACATCGGAACTTGCATAAGCCAAGATGTTGTAACATTACTTGATATAAATAATACAGTACCTAAAGATATGTATGAATCAGAAATTAAAGGCAAACATGATTATACATTAAAAGATATATTTATGGGCTTTCACTGCGGTAACACAGCAGCATGCAAATTAATAAAGCCTACTATGAGAAATCAAAAGATTATGGCAAGAGCATTAGAGCCCAATCAGGAGCCAAATATAACAAGAGGAACAATTGAGGGAGATATCGTTCCAGGAGATATTACTTTCTTTAGATTACAAAGTAATGCAGCAGCAGAACTTACAGCTTATGTAGCAGAAGGTGAGGTCTTACCAGTTGCAACACGTTCATTTGGATCTATTGGAGTATTTGCAATTCCTGAAATGGGAAGATTTTATCGTCATGTTTTAGTTGAAAATAATTTTCCACATCATGGAGCTGTTGCATTTGGACATTTTGGAAAGGCAATTTATAATTTGTTTAGATATTTAGGAGTGAAAGAAATAGGATTTAATCAGCCAAAGGGAATGTTATATAAGACAGAGAATCCATTTAAATAATAAAAGTTAATATAGCACATCAAATATTCTTATAGGATATTTGGTGTGCTATTAGTTTATATATAATCTCTCAACAATTTGGTGAGTTATCAAAAAAACAGCATAAAAAGTTCGAATTTTTGTGCCTAAATTATTGAAATCTATACGATGCAGCAGATCCATGTTTTTTTCTTTGAAATAGGTTATTATATATATAATTATTAATGTAATACATTATAATTATATTTAATAGAGTTTGTGAAAATTTAAAGTGGAGGTATATACATATATGATGGATAGCAGTAAGATTGATTTAAATAAGGATAAAAGAAAAGATATGATTGAGCTAATAAAAGATTATTTCTTAAATGAAAGAGATGAAGAATTAGGTGATTTAGCTTCAAGTTTAATTTTGGATTTTATAATAGAGAAATTAGCACCTGAATTTTATAATCAAGGAGTTTACGATTCTTATAAATATATGAATGAAAAAATTGACGACTTACTAGAAATTCAAAAAAGAGTTTAATGTATTTTTTATAAAAATAATCATAGTAGAACTTTACCTACTGAAAGTTTTGAGTATATTTTGTTATGAAAAGTTGCAAGATACTAATATAAAAACTTTTAGAAGGGAAGATTTGAAATGAGAAAGCACAAAAATTTTAATAAATTAATTATGGCATTTGTGGCCCTAAATATTTCTATGTTTATGTTTACTGGATGCGCCAACAATAATACATCTATGAATCCTCAAAATCAGGTGAAAAAGACATTTGATAAATCACAGGTAAAAAAAGACTATGATAATACTTTAAGTACATTAGTAAATGATAAAACTATAACTAAAGATCAATCTAATAAAATAGTAACTTCTCTTATGGGTACTGTAACTAGCGTTGGTAAACAAAGTAAGAGTAAACAAATAAGTGCTTTAGATAAGTTAGTAAATAGTAATATAATTACTAAGGAACAGGAAGATAAAATAATAAATGCTCTGAAACTCAGATAAGTAACAGTATTTTGAAACATTAAATAAAACTCATAAGACTAAGCTCCAAATTATAAAAATACTAAGAAATTTTAATAACTCGCTGAAAAAAAGCTCAAACAAATTAAAATTTCTAAGTCTTTTTATAATTTGGAGCAAGTCTTATTGAGTTCTATTTAAATCGTTTCCAAAATACTGTTACTTATCTTTTGGAGTAAAGCAAGGAAAAAATTTCTCCGTGCCTACGGAATTTTAGCATAACTGGGGTTTGGGTTGTAGACATGGTATTCTTTTGCATAAAATACTGGCTACTTAATATTTACGATTAGTAATTTTCATTTAATAATTTAAATACTTATCTAAAATATTTATAATTTGGAGCAAGTTTTATTGAGGGCTGCTGACATTGCTGCGCCCGTCAGCAGGTGAGTGATACTATGACAAAAGTTAAGGTTAAAATATTTCTTCAGGGAAGCGGAGAAAAGTGTTATTTATAATAAATATTATGGTATTCCCTTGGGATTTTTGCAGGTTACATGATGTAATGTAATAGTATTTTATATGATAAGGTTTAAAATTTTATGAAAAAGTATATTATGTATGCCGCAATGGTTTGTTTTATATATTCAATATGATATAATACTTTTGGGTTTTTTTAAACAAATGAGTGTATTTTATATAAATAGGATTATAAATGTAAGTTAATAATATTTTAAGGTACATAATAAAAACCTATGAATAGTATAGAATGTTTGTAAACAAATGTTTAATTATATTAAGGAGGGAACTTCATGTTCGATAATGATATATCCATGAGTTTAGTAAGAGTAACAGAAGCAGCAGCATTAGCATCTTCAAAATATATGGGTAGAGGAGATAAAATTGGAGCTGATCAGGCTGCAGTAGACGGAATGGAAAAAGCCTTTAGTTTTATGCCAGTAAGGGGTCAAGTTGTAATAGGTGAAGGAGAACTAGATGAAGCACCAATGCTTTATATAGGACAAAAATTAGGTATATGGAAAGAATATATGCCTGAAATGGACATTGCAGTAGATCCATTAGATGGAACAATTTTAATATCTAAAGGATTACCTAATGCAATTGCAGTAATAGCAATGGGACCTAAGGGAAGCTTACTTCATGCACCTGATATGTATATGAAAAAGATAGCAGTAGGCCCAGGAGCAAAAGGAGCTATAGATATAAATAAGTCTCCAAAAGAAAACTTTATAAATGTAGCTAAGGCTTTACATAAAGATATATCAGAACTCACTGTCATAGTTCAGGAGAGAGAAAGACATGATTATATAATAAAAGAAGCAATAGAAGCTGGAGCAAGAATTAAGTTATTTGGTGAAGGAGATGTTGCAGCTATACTTGCATGTGGTTTTGAAGATACTGGAATAGATATATTTATGGGAACAGGTGGAGCACCAGAAGGAGTTATAGCAGCTACAGCAATGAAATGTATGGGTGGAGAAATGCAGGCTCAATTAGTGCCTCATAATCAAAATGAAATCGATAGATGCCATAAGATGGGAATAAAAGATGTAAATAAAATTTGGACAAATGATGAGTTAGTTAAAAGTGATAATGTGTTCTTTGCAGCTACAGCTATAACAGAATGTGATCTTCTTAAAGGAATTGTATTTTCTAAAAATGAAACTGCAAAAACTCATTCAATAGTAATGAGGTCTAAGACAGGAACAATAAGGTTTACAGAGGCTATTCATGACTTGAATAAAAGTAAATTAGTGATAGAATAATATTAATATGTTTGAATTACGGTAAGGGGGGATAGTAAATGTCTGTAAGTATTGAAAATATAATAAAAGATCTTCAATTAGAAGTTTTAGTAGAGGGAAAAAGTGACATAAAATTAAATGTAAGTGATATTAATAGACCTGGACTTCAATTTGCTGGATTTTACGATTATTTTGGTAATAAAAGAGTTCAGGTTATTGGCATGGGTGAGTGGAGTTTTTTAAATGCAATGCGTCAGGAAATAAGAGAAAAAAGGGTTAGAAAATATTTTCAATTTGATACACCATGTATTGTTCTTGCTAAGGGGTTAAAACCGCAAAAGGAGCTGCTAGAGTGTTCTAAAGAATATGGCAGATGGCTTTTAAGGACAAATATGCAGACTACTAGATTTATAAATAAAATAATGAATTATCTGGATACAAAATTAGCACCTGAAACGAGGATTCACGGGGTGCTGGTTGACATATACGGTCTTGGAATATTAATTACAGGTGAAAGTGGAATAGGTAAGAGTGAGACTGCTCTTGAGCTTATAAAAAGAGGACATAGATTAGTTGCTGATGATGCTGTTGATATAAAAGAAATAGAATCAGTTCTCGTAGGTAAATCTCCATACATAACTGAGGGAATGCTTGAGGTAAGAGGTATGGGTATAATTGATGTTCCAGTTCTTTATGGACTTAGTTCTGTTTTATCAGAAAAGACTATTGATCTTGTAATATACCTTGAGCAGTGGAAAGAAGGAAGAGACTACGACAGACTTGGTACTGATGATGAGCATATAAAAATTTTGAATATTCCGGTTAGAAAAATGACTTTGCCAATAAGACCTGGGAGAAATGTTGCAGTTATAATAGAGGCTGCTGCCGCTAGTTATAGATATAATCTAAGCGGAAAAATATCTCCTGTAGATACTATTAATAATAGGATTGAAGAATATAAAAATGATTCAGAAGAATAAAAGGGAATTAAGGCAAAGAATGCTGGACATGCGAGACAGTCTAGACTCCAGTATAAAGTCAATTAAAGATAATAGAATTTATAATAAAGTGATAAATAGCATAGAATATAAAGATGCAACTAATATATTTGTTTATGTAAGTTACCAAAGTGAAGTTGACACTCATAAGATCATAAACAAAGCAATTATTGATGGAAAAAAAGTTTTTGTACCAAAGGTTATTTCTAAAGAAAAAGGTATGGAGGCTCTTGAAATTAAAGGATTACATGATTTAACAGAAGGAAACTATGGAATTTTAGAGCCTACAGGCTTAGATTATATAAAACCTCAGACGATAGATATGGTTTTAGCTCCCGGATTGGCATTTGATAAAAAAGGTGGGAGAATAGGTTATGGTGGAGGGTTTTATGACAGGTATATGAAACTTATTTCAAAATCAACAGTTAAGATAGGAATTTGTTATGATTTTCAGGTAGTGGAAGAAGTTATTATGGATTCTAACGATGTACTAGTTGATAAAATTATTACAGATTAGACGGATTTTATTATTTAGGAGGTTTAGAATATGTCAAAAGATTTATTGAAGAAATATGAAAATGCATGGAATAAATATGACAATGAAGAGGTAAAAAAAGTTTTTGCTCTAGGTGATAGATTTAAAAATTTTATTTCTAAATGCAAAACAGAAAGAGAATGCGTAACAGAGCTTATAAAAGTAGCTGAAAAAAACGGATACAGAAATGTAGAAGATTTAATAGTAAAAGGTGAAGAATTAAAAGAGGGAGATAAAGTTTACGCCAATAATAGAGGCAAGGGTCTAATAATGTTCTTAATAGGAAAAGAACCTATGTGTAATGGAATGAAAATATTAGGTGCTCATATAGACTCTCCTAGACTTGATTTAAAACAAAATCCTCTCTACGAAGATACTGATTTAGCCATGCTTGATACACATTATTATGGAGGAATAAAAAAATATCAATGGGTTACTCTTCCAATGGCGATACATGGTGTTATTGTAAAGAAGGATGGAAGTATTATAAATGTATCTGTAGGTGAGGATGATAGCGATCCTGTTTTTGGTGTATCTGATCTTTTAGTCCATCTTGCAGGCGACCAAACAGCTAAAAAGGGGAATAAAGTTGTTGAAGGTGAAGATTTAAATATATTAGTAGGAAGCATTCCAATTAAAGATGGAGACGAAAAGAAAAGAGTAAAAATGAATGTAATGAAAATACTCAATGAAAAGTACGGAATAGATGAAGAAGATTTTGTCTCCGCAGAGCTTGAAGTTGTTCCAGCTGGAAAGGCTAGAGATTATGGATTTGATAGAAGCATGGTAATGGGCTATGGTCAGGATGATAGAATATGTGCCTACACTTCTTTTGAAGCTATGGTTGAAATGAAAAAAGCAAGAAAAACCTGTGTGACAATACTTGTTGATAAGGAGGAAGTCGGAAGCATAGGTGCAACGGGAATGCAGTCAAAGTTCTTTGAAAATGTAGTGGCTGAAGTTATGAACTTATGTGGAGATTATGATGAATTAAAGCTTAGAAAAGCATTATTTAATTCCGAAATGCTCTCTTCAGATGTAAGTGCAGCATTCGATCCTAATTATCCAGATGTTATGGAAAAAAGAAATTGTGCATACTTTGGTAAGGGTATAGTTTTCAATAAGTATACTGGTGCAAGAGGTAAATCAGGGTGTAATGATGCGAATGCCGAATACATTGCAGAGCTTAGAAGAATACTAGGCAAAGAAAATGTAAGCTGGCAGACTGCTGAACTTGGAAAGGTAGATCAAGGCGGCGGTGGAACAATAGCATACATACTTGCAGAATACGGTATGCAAGTTATTGACTGCGGAGTTGCTCTTTTAAATATGCATGCACCATGGGAAATTTCAAGTAAGGCAGATATTTATGAAACTAAAAATGGGTATTCAGCTTTCTTAAATAATTAACAGTGCTTTGTAACATTAAAAAAATTCTATAAATCTAAGGTAAAAAAATCATAAAATACTAAGAGTTTTGAATAACTCACTACGTTCAGACAAATTCAAAACTCTAAGCATTTTATGATTTTTTTATCAAGATTTATTAGAATTTTTTTAAATCGTTACTTCAGCACTGTTAATTATTTTTTGGAGTAAGGCAAGGAAAAAATTCCTCCGTACCTACGGAATTTTGGGCTTGAGATTGTTTGAGGTTTAAATGTGGGTATAGCTTGATTATATAAATATTATCGTAACTGGACTTTCCTCAAGCTTGGTACAGGATAATGTTGAAAACTCTAAGCATTTTATGATTTTTTTACCAAGATTTATTAGGATTTTTTTAAATTGTTACTTCAGCACTGTTAATTCTTTTTGAGGGTAAAGCAAGGAAAAAATTCCTCCGTATCTACGGAATTTTGGGCTTGAGATTGTTTGGGGTTTAAATGCAGGTATAGCTTGATTTTACAACCTAACTTGTTAATGAATACCATTGTAGTATAATATGTATACATAATAACACATATTAGTAAATTATTACAAAACTGCTCTGATTAATATGAAACGAAAACATATTGATGCAGTTTTATACATTCAAAATGGAGGCTATAATGGATAATTTTTGGGAACGTTCTATACCTTTTTATAATATAGACATTAAGGAAATAACAGTTATATTCACAGAATATGATAAGCACCTTGAAATATTGAATTATTCTCCTATAAATGTTGGTTGTAGAAACAGTAATTATAAAGTGCATACGAATAGAGGATACTTTTTGCTAAGAATATGCCCAATAAACGATATTAGCCATAAAAAAGAGAGAACTATTAACGAATTATTTTATGGGCACTTAAATGTCCCTAAATTGCTTTTTGTATCTGAGGATAACATTACACAAAGAATATGCTTAATATATGAATATATACATGGAGAATCTATGCAAGAAATGTTGGTACAAAGAGGTAAGTTAGAAGATAGCATTATTGTTCAAGTTACCGAAAGTGCTTCATATATACATAACTGTAATATTACAAATAAAGGTGTATTTGATAATGATTATCCACCATTTCTAACATGGTATGATTTGTTTCTTGAAAAAGAAATTATTACAGAGCGTATTGGAAAAGAGATTAAAGAAAGAGTTAAGAGACTTATATCGCATAAAAAAAGAGATTTGTATGAAATTGATAAGTATATAAGTTTTACTCACTCAGATTTTCGTCCTGCAAATATGTTAATTGATAAAAATAATAGTATTTGGATTGTTGATTGGGAATTTTCGGGCTTTGGTCACAGCTTAGGAGATATAGGCCAGTTTTTTCGATATGAAAATAACTTTAGTCAAAAGCAAATTAAGATATTTCAGCAGGTATATAATAATTCTTCTAATAGAAGTTTACCATCTGATTGGTATAAACTAAGCAAACTTCGAGATTTAATAAATCCACTACAAATGCTCGGTGCAAAAGAGAATCTTCCACAAAAATATACTGACTTAAAAGATATTGTTTTAAATACATTAGCTTTTTTCGGTTACTAATATCTGTCTAAAAAGTCATTCTATTTATAAAACTCATTTTAGTTTATACGCAGTTCTCTTATATTATGTATTAACAGGTAGTCTAAATTCAAGTGGAAATTGGACTACCTGTTTTTAGAGTATATATTAGCAATTTAGTCTAACAGAGCCTAATTAAAAAATCCAACATTCTTAATTTTTCTTAAGTTGAAGCATTATTTGGATAGTAATATATCTATATTCTTACTATCTAAATGAACCTGACCTAATTTTCCGTGTTTTGTGTCTGATGGATCATCTGTATGGAAATCCGAACCTGCGGTTACTATTTTGTTGTAATTTGTAGCTATTTCTAAAAACCTTTTTGTATCAGATTCTTTATTTAATGAATAAATTGCCTCAAGTCCATCAAAATTAAGCTTTAAAAGTTCCTCTACAGGTGTCTTTTTTATTAAAATTGGATGAGCTAAAATTACTACTGCATTGGCATTTTTTAAAATATCAATTCCTTCTGACACAGATACTTTTTTGTTTGGAACATATGCGGGACT
Organism: Clostridium pasteurianum; assembly: GCF_001705235.1. Classification (NCBI taxonomy): domain Bacteria; kingdom Bacillati; phylum Bacillota; class Clostridia; order Eubacteriales; family Clostridiaceae; genus Clostridium; species Clostridium pasteurianum. Next base: position 757,116 of record NZ_MCGV01000001.1, on the reverse strand, counting down.
TTCCTTGTTTAATATGTTCTCAAATATATATTCATAAGTAAAATCATAGTCACTAGAGATTATTGCCCGCGCTATATGAGGTCTTGCTACAATATTATGGGCTTCTTTTAATATGCTTTTATAATCTAGCTTTATATTAAAAAAAGTATCTAGATTTTCAACTATTTTTTTTGCTCTCCATACTCTATAATTTTTCATACCTAATAGGAACTCCTGAAAACTTTTATTTTGGTATGAATTATCTCTGAAATATCCTAGAATGTGAATGCTTTCTCCATTTTGAAGAGTTGATAATTCTATTCCTGGAATCACTTTTATACCTAATTTTTCACCGTAAGATATAGCTCTACTAACTGAATCTGTAGTATCATGGTCAGTTACAGCCATTATGTCAATATCATTATTCTTGGCAATCTCAACTACTTTTTCCGGAGCATATTTTCCGTCAGATGCATTTGTGTGAATATGAAAATCACCTTTAACGTACATAAAAATCCTCTCCTTGAAGTCTATTTAATACACAATCAATATACCAAAAATTCTGTGATTTGTCGATTCTATTAATAATGAGAAGCGAAAAGGAAAAATTAAGAATTAAGAATTAAGAAAGAAGAATTAAGAATGAAGCAGGATTTTCCGCCGCTTTGCTCTGGAAAATCTATATTTTAGGAAAGAACATTTCAACTAGTTGAAATGGAAAGATGTAAGGTTAAAAGTTTTTCATAGTGAAATGAGGGAGAGGTATCATTGTTTTTATTATAAGAGAAGAATTTAAATAAAATTATCATATCCAAAATTCCGTAGGTACGGAGGAATTGTTACCTTGTTTTACTCTCAAAGGGGATTAACATTGATACGTAACGATTTAAAAAAATTCTAATAAATCTTGATGAAAAAAGCTTAAAATACTTAGATATTTCAATTGTCTTGTACTATAAGTGTAGACACTTAATCTCATTTGATTAAGTACCTACACTTATTTTAATATAATAAGAAATGGGCTGATGATTCAATTGTTGGAATTTTGCTTCCGTGGCTCAAACTATCACCCATTCCTTGTTACGGATATTCGATTAAGCAGGTTGGAACTATAATTAGCTTCCGTGTAACGAACAAAAATGAGTAGTAATAAGTGGATGGACAAAATTTTTAGCAAAGGAGTCGATATTATGATTAGTGTTGGCATAGACGTTTCAAAAAACAAAAGTACAGTTTGTATTCGCAAATTATATGGTGAAATTTTAGAGAAACCTTTTGAAGTTAAACATACTTTAGAAGAACTAAAAAAGCTGGCTGATAAGATTATAAGTTTTGACGAAGAAAGTAAAGTAATTTTGGAAGCAACAGGACATTATCATATTCCAGTAGTATCTTATCTACAGGAAAGAGGAATTTGGGTTTCTGTTGTTAATCCCATGCTTATGAAAAAGTATGCAAGTATATCTATTAGAAAAGGTAAAACAGATAAATTAGACTCAAAAACAATCTCGAAATTTGGCTTAGACAATTGGCATGAACTAAGTAATTATAAAATAGAAGAAGATATCAAAAGATAAGTTATCAGATTTTGTTCAAAAATACTGGCATTATGACAATATTATTAAATTAAGCCAAAATAAATTTACTGAAAACTATAAGAAGTGGACAAAAAAAGAGGGATACCAATTTAGCGAGAATAAAGCTCATGAAATATATATTCTCGCTAAAAATAGTATCACAACTATGCCTTCTAAGATGTCAAGTACAAAAATGATCATCTTAGAAACTATAAAGGGCATCCATTCGACTGGAATAACCTTAAATAAAATATTATCACGAATGAAGGAACTTGCCAAGCTATTACCAGAATATGATGTTGTTTTGAATATGAACGGTGTAGGAGAAAGACTGGCACCAAGAATTATTGCGGAAATAGGTGATGTAAGAAAGTATTACAGTGCAAAGGCTCTTGTGGCTTATTCAGGAATAGATGCACCACCTTATCAATCGGGAAACTTTAATGGAAACAACCGAAAAATATCAAAACGAGGATCTCGATATCTTAGAAAAACAGGTTATGAGATAATGAAAAGCATAAAATGTAGAGTCCCCACTAAAGATACAGCAGTGTATGACTATATAATAAAAAAAGAATCAGAGGGTAAGGCAAAGAAGCAGGCTAAAATAGCAGGATTAAATAAATTTTTGAGAATATATTATGCTAGAGTTTCAGAAATTTTGAAAAACTAAAAAAATAAAAATAGAGCATTTTAAAAAAATCTTCCGTAAGAAGGTTCTTTTAAAGTTGCCCTATTTTACTGAAAAATTTCTTTGAAATTTTTTAATAAAAACACTTGACTTTACTTAGCAGGTTTGAGGATCTTTTCAGCGAGTTATTGAAATATCTTAGGATTTTAAGCTTTTTTTATCTTAGATTTATAGGATTTTTTTAATGTTACGAATCAATGTTAATCCCCTAACGTGGTATTACGTGTGTGCCTAAATTATAAGGGTTGCAGGAAGATGGAATATCTGTTATATTCAAAAAGTCCTTAGGGTAATATCCATCCCATGGGGATACAGTTACATAATTTTTATTGTATACATCTAAAACAAATTTTTTCCTTGAAAAGGTTAAAAAAAATCGGTACATAGGTTTCTCTGGAAGGTTTGAGGGTTTATTTATGTAATTATGCTTTTTCAAATGAATTAAAAAGTTTTTTAAGACTGATATATCAGAATTATTTAAAATGTAATTTTTATAGTATACTGTATCTATTAAAGAAACTTTTATGACTTTTTCTTTTACGAAACTTTCTGCCAAAAGGTTTGTGTAATAAAAGTTAAATGGCTTTTTCTTATGTAAAAGTTCATTATCACAGCCGCAAAAACATACTAGAAAAATAGTTAATGCTGCTAATAAAATAATTTTTCGCGCTTTAATAACAATCACCAGCCCATTCTTTTTATATATAGAATATGAGCTGGTAAATTATTTTATTACATTTAAGACTTATTTTTTAAAAAGTTTCCTTTGTAAGGTTCTGGATGAATTACTGTACAGGAGTCCGGAAAGATGGTCTTTATTTGCTTTTCAATATCAGAACATATATTGTGGGTCTTTTCTAGTGAATCAGTGCCAACTATTTGTATATGAATATCTATTTCACGGGTATTGCCGCATTTTCTTGTCCTAAGTTTATGGTATCCTTCTACATAAGGATGGTTCTTAATTATAGCGGCTATTTTATTTAGATCTTCTTTATCAAGACTGCTGTCCACTAAATCTTTTAAAGACTTTTTTATTAAATCTACTCCGGTTTTTATTATTAAGAATGCTACTATAAAGGCAGCTGCAGAGTCTATGAGCTTTATTTTAGTTATTTTTAGAAGAATTAACCCCAAAAATACTCCCATTGATGTGAAAACATCAGTAAATAAATGTGCTGCATCTGCTTCAAGAGCAATGGAATTTGTCTTTTTGGCGCATTTAGAAAGTATAATTGATATAAACAAGTTAACTCCAGAAGATATAAGCATTACATAGATTCCTGAATTTACATTTTGTATTTCTGAGTGAGATACTAATTTTGTGACTGCCTCATATATTATCATTGCAGCTGCAAATATTATCAGTATTGCTTCAGCAAATCCAGATACGTTTTCATATTTGCCATGTCCAAACGGATGTCCTTCATCTTCTTTTTCGGATGATTTTCTTATGGAAAAAAAGGCTATTAAACTTGCTACAAGATCTATTGATGAATGAATAGCCTCAGATATTACACTAATTGAGTTCATTGCAATACCAGCAGTAAGTTTAAAAACTATTAAAATACTATTTGATGCAATAGATAATACTGCTGAATTATGTTTGTTCATTTTTAATCTCTCCAATTCTTTTTCTATTTCAATTGAGAAAACTTATAAATAGTATATAGTATAAAAGCCACTAAATCAATACAATTACAATAAAAAAAGTAGAAAAAATTGTAATAAATAATTTCAACTGAGAATGATTTTAAAAACCATGAATTTTAATATATAATGTATATATAGTTATTCGTGAAATTAAACCTATGCATTTATGAAAATTGTAAGTACATAAGTTTATGGAACAATATTAGGTTAAATATTTAGTTTTTATATATAATATTATTTTAGTCATAGTTTTGTGAATGAAAAAATTTATTAAGATTTATGAGGTACTAAAATGAAGAAAAGTAATAAATATAAAGCATCAAGTTTGTTGACCTTTTTTGGTGTATGCTATTTTATAAGTAGTGCATTTAAGGACAATTTTTATGGAGGTCTTATTTCAAGTATATCGGAGGCAGCTCTTGTAGGCGGCATAGCAGACTGGTTTGGTGTTACAGCTATTTTTAAAAAGCCACTTAATATAAACTGGCCTAAAAAAATATTTAGAACGGATATACTTAGAGATAATAAAGAAAAATTTGTTTGTACAATAGTGGATATGGTTGAAAATGATCTTCTAAGTAAAGAAAAAATAAATGAAAAGGTAAGAAATTATGATTTCTTTTCAGCTATTTTAAATATGAAGCTGCTTAAAAAAGAAGTTCTTCAAAATATAATATCTCGAATAGATATTAAAAGATTTTTAAAGGATAATATATATGAAAATGAAGCATATGTAAATAAAGCTTTAGATAATTTTATTCAGAGTAAGTTATATGATAAAGCGGTAGAACTAGTTATAGGAGAAATGGTGAAAGTCATAAATGAGGATTTCTCCATAAAATTTATTAATGAGATTTTAACAGATACTATAAAAAGATATGAAGGAAATAGTCTTAGGAGAAAGCTTACAACTGGATTTATTCTTAAGGCTGTTTTTAAAGGAAATTTGAAATTAGCTCCATATATAGTTAAGGATAAAATTATAGAAAAGCTAAACAGTATAAGAAGTGGAAAAAATGAATATAAGGAAGATGTTAAGAAATTCATACTATCTATTTATAAAAATAAGGATAAATCCTCTTTCCCTGATGTTTCAACTTTAGTAAAGGACTGTGCTAAAAGGTGTGAAAACTGTCCAAAGGAGTGTAAGATATGGAATAAAAAATACAGTGAAGACAACATTAGCGAGTTAATAATAAATGCTGTAAATAATCTTGATAAAAAGGTAGTGAATGAATTTATAAGCAATTTTATAGAAAAACTCGTTAATTCTAAACACAAGGAAATAGGCAGTATAGTACGTGAAAGTTTAAACAAATATAATGATGATGAGATAATAAAGTTAGCTTATGATAAAGCTGGTGATGACCTTCAACTTATAAGAATAAATGGTTCTGTTGTTGGAGGGATGGTAGGTATGCTAGTATTTATAGTTACAAAAATATTAATTTAATATTAGGAGTAGAGATTATGAATTATAGAAACAAAGCTAATATAACTCTTGTAATGGTTTCAGTTGGTTTTATAATTGCTTTCATAATAAAATATTACGTGTTAAATAATGCATATAGTGATTTCCTATTTACTATAATGGAGGCAGGGCTTGTAGGAGGAGTTGCTGATTGGTTTGCTATAACAGCCCTTTATAGAAAACCACTTGGTGTATCATTTCATACGGCACTTATACCTAGAAATAGGGAAAAAATAATTGATGCCACAGCTAGTTTTGTAGAGAAAGAACTTTTAAGTAGTGAGTCTATAAAGCAGAAGATAGAAAAGAACAATATTGGAGATAAGTTGATTGAAAATATAATAAAAAATGAGAAGAGTATATGTTTAAAGGCTTTTAGCCTAATTGATGAATACGTAAATAAAATAGACAAAAATAAAATAAAAGAAGAAATAAAAAAGCTTAGAGAAAAGTATCTAAATGAGCTTTACAGCAGCAGTAGAATAAAATGTATAGCAGAGTGTATATATACTAATAATAAGGAAAAAATTTTAAATGTTATTTCTGACTTCTTGCTTTATGTTTTAAAAAAACCAGAAGTAGAGGATTATATATATAATTTTGCAGATAAAGTTAAAAAGGAGAATACTAAAGGTACTTTTGCCAAAATAGGATTGTCTATTTTTGAAGCTTCAGATAGTGTTAATACAAGAGAAGCATGCAAAATATTTTATGAAGAGCTTATACATAAGGTGAAGGGATTAAGCGAGCCTCAAAATTATTATAGAAATGAAATTGACAAGTGCATTATGAGGTTTTTAGATAGATTAGATTCTAGTGACGGTAATTTGGAAGTCATTAAAGAGAATATCTTTGGCGATGATAGTATAGAAAAGATTATGAATAAGTTATTTTTAAAGTCAAAAATTCAGTTTGAGGAAAATGAACTTTATGGATGTTTTATATCTGAAAAATTATTCGGGATTTTTGTGAATTGCTTTAAAAAGTTAAAGGATGATAGAAAAAGCTTAAGTAAAATTGAAGACTATGTTCAGAAAACGGTTATAAATTTACTTCAAGAGAAGCATTATGTTATAGGAAAATTTATAAGAGATACACTTAATGAGTTTGATGATAAAAGATTAAATGAATTCATTGATGATAAGGTTGGAAGTGATCTTCAGTGGATAAGGATAAATGGATCGGTTGTTGGTGGATTTGCAGGTATGATTTTATTTTTTATTATGAAATTCATATATAATCCATTTATATCACCTGCAATAAGGGGATTGTTTTTAAGATAACTAATCCCCTTAATTATTATGCAGTGATATTACAATATGAACTTTAGCTTAGTTCTTTTAAATATTCTTCTACTTCTGATCTTTTAAGATTTCCTTTTAATAAGTCTTCATCTGATTTACTGAGAAGCTCATGGTAAAAGTTTATAGCTGTTTCCTTAAAATTATTGCTATCACTTGAATTCATTAGTTCATAAAGGCAGTCATCTGCTTTAGCGTAATTTTCAGTGATTTTAAAATACTTGAATAATTTTTCCATGGTTTCCGTGCTTAGCTCATATTGAGTTAATCTTTCTATAGTAGTGTCTGATAAAGCCGTATAATTTTCTATATCGCAGTCTAAATCATCATTAAAAACTGTGTATATTAAGTTGAAGGCCCTTTCATATCTAAAAAAAGCTTCTGATATATTGTCTTCATTGTCTTCAAAAATAGTACCCTCTTCGAATAAAAGTGCTGATACTATTATGAGTTTATTTCCATCAGGCATATTATTTGTTTTTAGAAAGTTTAAAAGGTCTTTCATAGAAACTGAATTTATAAAACTTGAGCTCATTCCCGAAAACCTCTTAAAAGAATCATCTATTGCAGGGAAGGCATCCTTATTTAAATCCTTAAGTTTATGTATTTTATCAATATTATTTTTAAATTCTTCGCTTAGAAGTTTACTTATATTTTTTTTAATCAATTGACACACCCCATTAAAAGTTTTATATATAAAGGTATCATATTATTATATTGTAATTTCTAATATAAAATATTGCAACCTACATTATTATAAATTAAATTGGAGTTATGATATAATAAGCTGTGTATTTGATAATTAAATTAGGAGTGATAAAATGGAAAGACTGCTTATATTAGATTGTAATAGCCTTATGAATAGAGCTTTTTATGCTTTACCTGAACTTACCAATACAGAGGGAGTCCATACTAATGCAATATATGGTTTTATGAATATGCTGCTTAAAATGAGAGATGAAATAAAACCTGATTACATAGTCACAACATTTGATAGGAAGGCTCCTACTTTTAGACACAAGGAATATTCAGATTATAAGGCAGGAAGAAAGAAAATGCCTCCAGAGCTTAGTGAGCAGTTTCCTATTTTAAAAGAATTGCTTGAAAAATTAGCTATAAATATATTTGAAATAGATGGATTTGAAGCTGATGATCTTATAGGAACATTAGCTACATATGCAAAGGAAAAAGGAATTGAAGTATACATAGTTACTGGAGACAGGGATGCTCTGCAACTTTCCGATGATAATGTTAAAGTTGTTATAAATAAAAAAGGTATGACGGAAAAAGAAATATACGATAAAAAAAGAATGATAGAGGAATTTGGAGTTACACCTCTTCAATTCATAGATGTAAAAGGACTTATGGGCGATAATTCGGATAACATACCAGGGGTTCCAGGAATAGGACCTAAAACTGCTTTTAAACTTATACATGAATATGGCAGCGTGGAAAATGTCCTTGAAAACATAGATAACATAAAAGGTAATAAGGTAAAAGAAAATTTAGAAAAATATGCTGAACAGGCGGTTTTTAGTAAAAAACTTGCAACTATAATGACAAATGTTCCTATTGAAATTGATATTGATGATATAAGATCTAAGGAAAATTTTGACGTACCAGGTGCAAAAAAGCTTTTAAGATGGCTTGAGTTTAGAAACATAATGGAGAAAATACCTAAACTTAATGAAGAAAGCGAAGAAAATACAATTGATGTGAAAAGTGTAGATATAGATGAATTTTCTAAGTTTCATGAATTTGTGTTGGGAGTTAAAGATACCACTATATACATGACATATGCTATAGGTGAGGGAAATGTATATTCTAAAAGTTATATAGATAAAATGTTCATAAAAACAGATAAAGACACATATTTTATTGAAATTAAGAAGATAATGGATGAAAAAAAGGAAGATACTTTAGAGGATTTGAAGAAGTTTTTTGAAAATGAGACTATAGCTAAAGTAATTCATGATTCTAAAAAGTTATACACAATACTTGGTAAGAATGAAATAAAGATAAAAAACATAATATTTGATACAGCAATAGCTGAATACCTCATAAATCCTTCTAAAAAAGAGTACAATTTAAAAGATGCTGCTGAAGAAATGCTCTCACTGGATTTGACGGGAGAGGAAAATGATATTAGAATAAAAGAAGTCTATATAATGGATAAAATTTACAACAACCTTAAAAATAAAATTGAAGCTCTTGAGATGGAAGACTTGTACTATAAAGTAGAGTTGCCATTAGTAGAGGTACTGGCATCTATGGAAAGTGAAGGATTTAAGGTTGAAAAAGATAAACTTGAACAAATTGGTGAGAAATTTAATGGCGAGATAACAAAAGTTAAGAATGCAATATATGAAATGTCAGGTGAGGAGTTTAATATAAGTTCTCCAAAGCAGCTGGGTAAAATACTCTTTGAAAAATTAGATTTACCTGTGATAAAAAAGACTAAAACTGGTTATTCAACAAATGCGGAAGTCTTGGATAAACTTTTGGATAAACATCCTATAATTGAAAAAGTAATATACTATAGACATCTTACAAAATTATACTCTACATATGTGGAGGGGCTTAAGCCTGTTATAGATGTTGATGAGAAGATACATTCAAGCTTTAATCAAACGGTAACTACAACAGGAAGACTTTCAAGTACTGAACCAAACCTTCAAAACATACCAATTAAGAGCGAAATGGGAAGAGAAATAAGAAGGGTTTTTGTACCAGAAAATGATGAGTGTATAATACTTTCAGCGGATTATTCTCAAATAGAGCTTAGGGTACTTGCACATATTGCTGATGATGAAAATTTAATTAGTGCTTTTAAGAATCACAGTGATATTCATACTAAAACTGCTTCCGAGGTTTTCAGGGTTCCAATTGGAGAAGTTACACCTAAAATGCGAAGTAATGCAAAAGCAGTAAACTTTGGTATTGTTTATGGAATAGGGGATTTTAGCTTAGCTAAGGATATAAAAGTATCAAGGAAGGAAGCTAAAGAGTATATTGAAACTTATTTTGAAAGATATCCAAATGTAAAGAAATATTTAGATGATACCATTGCAAAAGCTAAAAAGGATATGTATGTTACGACCATAATGAATAGAAGGAGAACCATTCCTGAAATAAATTCATCCAATAAAATGGTTAAAAGTTTTGGTGAAAGACTTGCAATGAATACTCCTATACAGGGAAGTGCAGCAGATTTAATAAAGCTTGCTATGGTAAATGTTTATAATAAAATTAAAGAACTAAAGCTTAAAAGTAGACTTATACTTCAGGTTCATGATGAGCTTATTTTGAATGTATATAAAGATGAACTAGATACAGTAAAGAATATGGTAAAATTTGAAATGGAGAAGGCTATGGAGCTTAAAGTTCCATTAGAAGTCGATATAAAATCAGGTAGTACCTGGTATGAAGCAAAATAAATTTATTTGGTGGTGGGAGTATGTTAAAAATTGGCCTTACAGGAGGAATTGGCAGCGGAAAGAGCACAATTTCAAGAATGTTTAAAGAAAGGCAAGTTTTAGTTATAGATGCGGATCAAGTGGCAAAGAGTGTAATTAAAGAGCATCCAGAGATAGTTACAGCAGTAAAAAATAAATTTGGAAATGACTTTTTTGATGAATCAGGTGCACTTAAAAGAAGAGAGTTTGGAAATTTTATTTTTAGTAATGAGAATTACAGGAAAGAATATGAAAATATTATAATGCCATATATCAAGAAAGATATAGAAAGAACTATGAAAACTTATGAGAGCCTTGATGAAAATGTATGTGTCCTTGATGCACCAACACTTATAGAAAATGATGTTTACAAGGATATGGATATAAATATTCTTGTTTGGGTGGATAGAAATACACAGATAGAGAGAGTTAAAGCAAGAGATAATATGTCTGAGGATGAAGTTATCCTGAGGATTAATTCTCAAATGCCGCTAGATGAAAAAAAGAAGTACGTGGATTTTGTAATTGACAACAGCGGTACATTTGAAAATACAATTAAGCAGATTGATAGAATAGGGCAGTCTGTAAACATAATGAAGGAAAAATAAATGAAGTCTAAATTTTTTACATTTTTTATAATAATAATTGTTGTAATTATAGCTTTAAATACAAAAAACATATTAAAGCACTTTTATCCAGTTAAGTATCTTACTTATGTAAAAACATATTCAACTAAAAATAAGATTGATCCTTATTTTGTATTAGCTGTAATAAGATCAGAAAGTGACTTTAATAATGATGCAAAATCAAATAAAAGTGCCTATGGTCTTATGCAGATTACTCCGGAAACTGCTGATTGGGCAGCGAAAAAGATGGGAATTAATAATTTTAAGACTGATGACTTGTATAATCCTGAGATAAACATAGAAATAGGATGCTGGTATATAAAGGACCTGTCAAATGAGTTTAACGGCGATAAGACACTCATTTTAGCTGCTTATAATGGTGGAAGGGGTAACGTTAAGAAGTGGCTTAATAATAAAGCTAATTCTAAAGATGGAAAGACACTTCATTATATACCATATGGTGAGACTAGCAAATATGTTAAAAAGGTAATGAGCGATTATGAAATATATAAACGACTTTATGGTAATTAGAATATATTTTGTATAACATATACGGGTATAGATAAAAATAAGTAAATTTAATTGTAGTACTGTACGATAATATAGCAATGGCAGGTTTAAATAAATACTGGGGGGAAATATTATGTATACAGTACTTCATATTGAAAAAAACAATTTTTTTAGAGAAATGCTTAAGGGTATTTTGGACAAAAAGGGTTACTATTATGTTGCTACGGATAGTTTTGACGAGGCAGAAGAGATTCTTAATAGAGAGCACATTAGCTTAATCATAACATCATTTATTGCAGATGGAGATACGATAGAAAAGTTTATTTCTGATGTGAACTTAAGTAAGCACAGTGAAGTTCCAATATTTTTAGTTACAAGTAATGAAATGGATAGCGATAAGAAGAGGATAATGAACCTTGGAATTACTGATTATATAACTAAGGATGTATTTTTAGATGAAATATCGAAGCATATTGATGTTGTTTTCCAAGAAGATCAATATATGAATGATTTAAAAAAGGCAAAAATTGCAGTTTTAGATGATAGTAAATTTGAACTTAAGCGAAACAAAGATATTTTAGATAAATATGGAATTGAAAATGTAGATTACTATAGCACTGGTAGGGAACTTTTAAATTCTGATAAAAAGTATGATATTTATCTTGTAGATATAGTCCTTAATCATGAGTTTGGAAAAAATATAATTATGAATATAAAGAGAAATAATATAAATTCTTCTATAATTGCTGTTACGGGTATTACAAATCCTAAGACAATTTCAAGTATTTTAAATGCTGGTGCCGATGATTTTATTACAAAACCAGTGGAGGAAACTTTATTTATAGCCAAGCTTAAGGCAAATGTAAGATTATACTCTTTAAACAAGCAAGTGAAGAAATTGCTAAAAGAGATAACAAAACTTAATTGATAATTGTAAAGCTTTATATTTATGCTGATTTTTTTTATTGACAAAATAAAATTATATAGTATAATTTTATTTGTCAGTTGATTTAGCATAAATATGCGAGGGTGGCGGAATTGGCAGACGCGCACGTTTGAGGGGCGTGTGGTTATACCGTACGGGTTCAAGTCCCGTTCTTCGCACCAATTGAATAATTTTCTGAGGTATTCGTGAAGCTCTTATTTTGAACCTACAGTTTAAACAAGGGAGTTCAATATTTAGATGATTATATGTACTTCTTGTGAATCCTTTTACGGTATTGAATGAGATAGAAGCATCTGTGAGGACACCCACCTATCGGAGAGATAGGTGTCAAAATTAGGGTAACGGTATTTTGGAGTAATATTTGAATGTAAAGAGAGGTTTTTGACCTCTCTTTTTTGTGTTCCTATATATTAAGAATATTATTTAGTTAATGACATATTCGATTGTAAAATTAATTTTAATTTAAATGGATAAAATATACTATATTAACAAACAATAAAACATATGTTATAATAAGTGTAAACAAACTATTTTACAAGTAAGGTTAATAAAGGAGTTTTAAGTATGGGAAGTTATGAGATACTGTCAGTTGGAAACAAACTTAAAAACTTAAGAGAAAAATATGATGTACGACAAGATGATTTGGCTGGTGGTGAAATAACTAGAAACCTTATTAGCCAGATAGAACACAGCAAAGCAAAATTAACTAAGCATGCTGCTGAGATTATGATGAGTAATTTGAAAGGAATCTGTAATAAAAAGAATATTAAAGTTGATGAAACTATAGAATATTTAATGGAAGATGAAACTTCCCAAGCTAGTAAAATACTTGATAAATATATAAAAGAGCTTAAAGATTTGAGCGTTTATAAAGACGGAAGCTTTACCGAAAAATTAGATGAGGTGGAAGGGTTCTTGACTAAATGGAACTTAGTCGATAAAAAAATAGACGTTTTTGAGTTAGCAGGAGATTATTTTGCTAATACAAACGACCTATATAATAGTTCAATGTATTATGAAAAAGCTAGGGCGTTAATGGACGTTAACGTTTATACCGAAAATCTTGTCTCCATTCTAAGAAAATTATCAATGGTTTATTCTTACATGGATAAATACGAGGAAAACATAAAATGTTGTGATTTTGCCTTAAATCAGTTTGGGGACAAACTAAGTGATCAATATCGTTCTATATTTCTTTTCAATAGTTCATTATGTTATTCAGGATTAAAGAAATATAGTATAGCACTTGACCGATTAAAAAAACTAGAACCTATAATCAAAGATATAAATACGGATAAGTATTGTGAAGTGCTGGGACAAGAAGGTGTTTGCTTAGGATTGCTTAAAGAACATCGTAAAGCCTTAGACATATTTAATAGAATATTTAATGTTATAAGCAAAGATAACTTTGAGCTACGCATATCAGTAATGTTTAATTTGGTGGACGCTTATATCAATCTTGATAAGATAGGTATGGCAAAACAATACTTGGAAGAGATAGATCAAAACATAGACAATGTTCCTCAGAAGACGAAACGATTACCTGAAATGTACCACGAAGTTGGAAATCTATATAAAAAATTAAATGAAATAGAAACGGCAAAATCATATTTTTTGAAATCTTTGGATTATGCTAAGGCGTACAAGCAGTACAACGTAGTAAGAATTACATTAGATGATTTATTTGATATATATATTGACAATAACGATGATAAAGCAATTAACGAAATTAAGGACATGTTTTTATTGAACATAAATAAAGAACAAAAAGTTAAAGTAAAATTTATGAATAAGCTTGTAGAATATTATTTGAATAAAAAAGACTATGAAACCTTGAAAGAAATTCAAAAATTCATTAAATTATATATGAAAGGTCGTGGATATAATGTTCTTTAAAAATCATAAGTTGAGTATGAAATTGTTCATTTTATCGGTATTGGTAGTAGGTACGTGTGTAGTGCTGCCACATCTTAACACTATAATGGCATATTTTCCTATGTCAGGCTGGTAGTTGATAACGTTTCACATAGCAAAACAAAAAGGAGCTGCAATACTAAGTGATTTAGTGGCGCAGCTTCTTTACTATTTTATTAATAAATTTCTAATCTATTAATTATGCAGTGATAGTTATTAAATTATAGTTCTACTATACAAAAATCATAAATAGTATATAGTAGTAGTTTATAAAGGGGGAATTTTGCCTTGAAAAACGTTTACGATTATGGAGTTTATGCTGTTCGTTATGACAAAAATAACAGTAGACAATTTATAACTAGAGTTAAAGTTTGTTTTATAAAGGACAATAATATAAGTTTGCCAACTGAATTTTCGAGGGATTTTTTAATAGCTGATATAGAGGATGGAAATAAATATTATACTATGTACAAAAATGATAACAAGTGGGATAGAAAAAAGCGGGTTAGTATAGACTATATTAAAGGTGAAGCGTATGTTAAAATTAAAACGGACGACAGAGTATGTGATGACCTAGGCGATTTGCCACGATATTAAAAGTGTCTAACCCAAAAGTATTAAGAGATGAACAAAGGAGGCAGATGTTAATGAATAAGACTATAAGATTTGCAGTTATAGGAACAAGTAAGATTACAGATTGTTTTTTAAGTGCTGCGGCACATGTAAAGGATTTCGAACTTACGGCAGTGTATTCAAGAAGTGAAGAAACGGGAAAATCATTTGCAGAAAAGTATGGGGCACAGTATGTATTTACTGATTTAAATAAAATGGCAGAAAGTGATTTAATAGATGCAGTTTATGTAGCATCTCCAAACGCACTTCATGCAGAGCAGAGCATACTATTTTTGCAGCATAAAAAGCATGTACTTTGCGAAAAGGCTTTTGCTTCTAATAAAAAGGAAGCAGATAAAATGATTGAAGCAGCAAAGGATAATAATGTGGTTTTAATGGAAGCGATTAAGACAGAATTTACACCTGGCTTTAAAGCCATTAAAAATAATCTAAATAGAATAGGTAAAATCAGAAGATATGTTGGCAACTACTGCCAGTATTCTTCAAGGTATGATAAATTTAAAAGTGGAGTGATTTTAAATGCTTTTAAAAAGGAACTATCCAATGGCGGTTTAATGGATATAGGGGTTTACTGTATTCATCCAATGATAAATTTATTTGGGATGCCAAAGGAAATAAAGGCAAATGCATTGTTTCTGAGTACAGGTGTTGATGGAGAAGGAAATGTGCTTTTTAAATATGATGGCATGGAAGGTGTAGTCATATATTCAAAAATAACTAACTCTAATTTATATTCAGAAATTCAAGGGGAAGAGGGAAACATAGTAATAGAGAACATTAATAATTTTGAAAAGGTGAAATTGATACTTAGAAATGGAGAAGGAGAAGATTTATCAGCTGCACAGGTAAAAGATAATATGTGCTATGAACTTGAGGAATTTATAAGTTTAGTTAAAAAGAAAGATATTTTGAGTGCTATGGAAAAGCTTAAAGTTTCTAGTATGGTAATGGAAACTATGGATGAAGTAAGAAAGCAGATTGGTCTCATTTTTCCTGCGGATGAAAGATAATTTTCAAGGGGACTCTCGTATATATAAAGGCTTTTGAGAGGAATATTTTAAACATAACAAAATAAAATTATAAAAATAAATCCAATTTAAATATTCCTCTCCTGCCATAAATTTTGCATAGATTGAATAGGTTTTATCTGTTAGAATCATAACTAAACGTAACGCACTAAAATTACTGCATTGCAGCGTATAAAATATTTCTGCTAGAGCAGCATGACTTAGAATATTTTATAATGAGGAATGCAATATAAATTATGCGTTATATATAAATTGCCGAATCTTAAAATTTACTTAAGTACGGGGGAACACATTTTGGGTGAATCTTATATTGATTATATGAGTAGGGTACCTTCAACCCGAATCCGTAAGCTAACCTCGGAGGCATAATTCACAAGGGAAATTAATATTCTTTGCGAATAATAGAAGGGAGAAAATTATGATAAAACTAAAATTAAAATTTTTCATTTTTGCAGGGGCTCTTGCTTTTGCAGCAATGGGAAAAAATTCTGTGCAAGCTGCAACTTACAGCGTAAAAAGTGGGGATTCTCTTTTTACTATAAGTAGAGCGTATAATACTAACTACAATTACCTTACTGCTGTTAATAATTTAAAGAACAATATTATATATCCTGGACAGACACTTAAGGTTCCAGATGTTAAATACACTGTAAAAAGCGGTGAGACTCTTTATACTATATCTAAAAAGTTTGGAGTGTCCTTCAGTGATATAAAGCTTGCAAATAATATATGGACAAACACTCTTAATGTTGGACAAGTTATAGTAATACCTGTTGGAGTTTCGGCACCAGCACCTACACCTCTATATGTAATACCATGTACAGCATCAGAAGTTGATTTGCTTGCAAGGCTTATAAATGCAGAAGCTGGTGGCCAAAGTCATACAGCTATGGTTTCAGTTGGAGCTGTAATAGTAAACAGGGTTCAAAGTGGTACTTGGCCAAATACAATTACCAAAGTAATATATGATAGAGAAGGCGGATATTATCAGTTTACACCGGTTTTAAATGGCATGATTAATAAGAGTGCCACGGCAGAATCATTAAATGCGGCAAAAGAGGCTCTTTATGGAGCTGATCCTACAAAGGGTGCATTATTTTTCTATGACAATACCGCAACAAATACATGGCTTAGGTCAAAACCTACAGCGCTTACATCAGGTGCATTAATATTTGCATACTAAAGTATTTATTTAAATAAATGTAAAATGGGACAACTATTAAAGATTTAGTGGAAAAAACTATTTTCTGCTAAATCTTTTTTTATGTGTTTATAAGAATTACATGTATTTTATATTGATAAAAATATATGGCTGTGGTAGTTTATTTATTAAGAGTATATTACTAAACTCTGCCGATTATAATAAGATTTAAAGGTGGTGCAGTGATGCGTGAATTAAATAATGAGAAAAGTTTTATTGAAGATGTAAATAAATCGATTTTGGGAATAATTAAAGGTCTACAAAATTTAAAAGAAATAAATTTAGAGGAATTTAAGAAAGAAAACACTGTTATTATAAATGTTGATTTGATTAATGGTTTCTGCAAAAGTGGAAATCTAAGTTCACAGCGAGTTGAAAAAATAATACCTTATGCTGTACAAATTAATAATCTTTTTAAGGATTACAATAAGATATTTTTCGTGGATAAACATACAGAAAAGTCTGCTGAATTTGATGCTTTTTTACCACATTGCATTGGAGGAACTACTGAAAGTGAAATAGTTGATGAGTTAAAAGATTTTGCTAGTGAAAATGCCACTATATGTGAAAAAAACAGCGTTAACGGATTCTTATGTGATTCTTATAGTGATTGGCTTAAGAATAATTTAGATAAAATTAATATGATAGTAGTAGGTGATGTTACGGATATTTGTATTATGAATTTTTGCTTAACTCAAAAGGCATTTTTTAATGAAAAAAATATAAAATCCAGAATAATTGTACCTGTAAAAGCCGTTGAAACATTTGATGTAGATGAGACAAATCACAATGGAGATTTAATGAACATATTTGCATTATACAATATGAGTATGAATGGTATTGAGATAGTTAAAGATATAAAATAATTAAATGTGCTCAAAAATTCTTTGATATAGGATATATTGATATAATAATTATCTAAAAAATTACGATATATATATTAAAACAAATTATAAGGATTTTAGTTAAAACGCTATAATTAAATGGGCAACACCCAAAAATTGAGGATTAATATATATATAATTTAGGCGTTTGTCTAGTATACT
Source organism: Clostridium pasteurianum (assembly GCF_001705235.1). Lineage (NCBI taxonomy): Bacteria > Bacillati > Bacillota > Clostridia > Eubacteriales > Clostridiaceae > Clostridium > Clostridium pasteurianum. Next base: position 739,085 of record NZ_MCGV01000001.1, on the reverse strand, counting down.
TACGACTTTATATGAAAAATGAATTATGAAAATATGTAAATTAAGTAAATAGGAAAGGTAGGAATTTATTATGGAAAGTAATATACTGCTTGAATCAGGAACAGGTGAATTGGAAGTACTTGAATTTATGATTGGAGATAGGCATTTTGCAATTAATATCATAAAGGTTAAGGAAGTAGTTGAAGTAGAGGGAGGAAAAATAACAAGATTGCCGGAAACAAATCCTGCAATAGCTGGACTTATATTGTGTAGGAATGAAATAATAACTCTTGTGGACTTAAAGTATGTAATAAATAAGGGCGAAAGAGTAAAATCATGCTCTAAAGTAATAATATGTGAATTTAATAAGATAAAAGTAGCATTTAACATTGATTCAATAGTTGGAGTTCATCGTATTAAGTGGGAAGAAATTTTAAAACCAGACGATGTTTCAGATAATCCATTGGTTATAGGACATGTACTTTTAGATGAAAAGATATTATTAATGCTTGATTTTGAAAAAATAGTTACAGATATAAGCCCTAAAACAGGAATAAGTGAAGAAAGAATTGGCAATATTGAGTATAAAGATAGATCTGGTATAAGAATTGCAATGGCTGATGACTCTACTTTAATAAGGACACTTTTAAAAGATACTTTAGCTAAAGCTGGATTTACAAAATTAGAGATATTTGATGATGGAAAACAGCTTTTAGACTACCTTGAAAAAATTGCCGAAGAAAAAGGCGATAAGGTAAAAGATGAGGTTCAGTTGGTTATAACTGATATAGAAATGCCGCAGATGGATGGACATGCTCTTACAAGACAGATAAAAGAAAACCCACTTTTGAGAGACATTCCAGTTATAATTTTTTCATCCCTTATTACAGATGAATTAAAACATAAAGGTGAGTCTGTAGGAGCAGATGCACAGATAAGTAAACCTGAAGTTGGAGATCTTATTAGAATTATAGATGAATTAGTTGAAAAACATTGATTTTATTTTGAAATGTGCTATAATAAGCTTAAGTAAACGTTATAAATCAAATATTTTCTGAAGTATTCGCCAAGCTCTTATCTTGAACCTACAGTTTTAAAACGGGAGTTCAATATAAGAGTATAGATATGGATTTCTCGTAGTAGAGAAAAGATAGAAGTACTTTTGAGGACACCCACCTATCAGCGGATAGGTTGTCAACGAAAGAGCAGCGGTATTTTGGATGTATATGTGGAAAAAGAGAGGTATGTACCTCTCTTTTTTTTATATGTGAAACTAATTTTATGAATTTTTAACTTAAAGAAGCTAATAAATCATAAGTGACTTTTTATATTTAAGGTGAAATGTGAATGGTACAGTCTTATCACATTATAAAAGGTTATTGTTTTTAAGATTATTTTATGATATTATTAGTACGTTAGTTCATGAAGTACATACAAGTGTTTGCTTAATAAAAACATGGAAGCGGTGATTGAAATTAGTACGACTGCACCTAAAAAATATTTACTTATTGATACAGCTGTACTTCCTGATGTATTTGATGAGGTTATAGCTGTAAAGGAACTTTTGAGAATGGGCAAGGTTAAAGATATCACAGAGGCAGTTAAAAAGGTTGGCATAAGTAGGAGTACTTATTATAAATATAAAGATTATGTTTTTAAAGTTTCTGATGGACTTAAAAGTCAAAAGGTCACTATATCAATTTTGATAGAACATAGAAGGGGAACTTTATCGGAAGTTTTAGATAAATTAGCTCAAAGTCTTTGTAATATACTTACAATAAATCAGGATATACCTATAAATAATACAGCTAATGTAAATATTACTTTTGATATAAGCCGCATAGAAGGTGATATCAAGGAGATAGTAGAGGAACTTAAAAAAATTAAAAATGTATTGAAGGTTGAAATTGTAGCAATGGAATAAAAAATATTGGGGTGTTTAAATATGATCAGAGTTAGAGTACCTGCCACAAGTGCAAATATGGGGGCTGGATTTGATACGTTAGGTATGGCCCTTAAGCTTTATAATGAAATAACTATAGAGGAGACAGAGGGCAAAACAGAAATTAAGCTTTTAAATGGGAAGCTTGATAGAAACTATAAAGAAAATTTGACTTATAAAAGTATTGTGAAAGTATATAATTTTTTGAATAGAGGATATAAAGGTTTTAAAATAGATATGTCAAGAACAAATATACCTTTGTCAAGGGGACTTGGAAGTAGTGCAGCTTGTATTGTTGGTGGAATAGTTGGGGCTAATGCGCTTTTAAAAGGAAATATGGCAGTTCAAGATATGCTTTCTATAGCAGTTGATATTGAGGGACATCCAGACAACGTTGCACCAGCACTTTTAGGTGGCATTGTAATAAGTATAAATGATAATGGAAATATAATTTACTCAAAGGTTAATGAAAAATCAAATTTAAAGTATGCTGTAATGGTACCTGATTTTAAAGTGAGTACTGCGGCATCTAGGAAAGTACTGCCAGATTCATATTCGAGGGAAGATGCAGTATTTAATGTATCGAGATGTGCCATGCTTATTTCTGCTTTAAATAACGGTGAGAACGAAAAATTGAGATATGTGTTTGAAGATAAAATTCATCAGCCTTATAGGAAAAAATTAATAAATAATGTGGATGAGATTTTTATTAATGCTAAGAAAAATGGTTCTCTTGGTGAATTTATAAGTGGATCGGGTTCTACTCTGATTGCGGTTATAGATGGGGGAGATACTGAGTTTATTTATAAGATGGAGAATTATCTTAAGGGATTAAAACATAATTGGAAAGTATTCGAAGCGGAGAAAGATAATGATGGGGCTGTAGTCATAAAATAATTCATATTGAATATACATATACCATTAATACTAGCATAGCTTTTATTTTTGGGAGGAATAATGTATGGAATATTATGGCTGTAACTATGAAAACAATATGAATCATGTATCTAGAGCACCCTATGAAGATTGTCCATTTGAATTTAATCCATGTATGAGAAATTCTAGGCAGTTTTGTCCTGCTCAAAGATACTATTCGCCGCCTTTTGCTATCCCTAATTTTAAAGAAGTTGATGAAGAAGAATTATTTGGGTAGTTAAAAATTTATATAGGCTGTTACCTACTTTAGAAAAATTAAGAATTAAGAATGAAGGATGATTTTCTACCACTTTGCTTTGGAAAGCCTACTAACTTAGAAAAGAACATTTGCCTTAGGTGAATGGAGTATTTATAAGTTCTCAGGTTTTTCGGAGCAAATAGGAGAAAAATTTACCATCATTCTTAATTTTTTACGTGTATAAGTAGAAATCGCTTATGCTGCTTAAAATAAAAAATTAAAGGATAATTCACCTCAATATCGAATTAATTTTTAGAGGTGAAATTATGTTTGATGTAGATATAGAATTTGAAGATATAAGTGTAAAGAATATTGAAAGAGAAGATATAAGCGATTTAAAAAGTATGCTGAAAGATAAGAAATTTTGCCTCAATGGTAATGGATTTGATGAAGTGTTTTTAGGATACTACATGAGTGAATATGAATTCTTTACTAAAATATTAAAAAATGAAGAATTCATAGGAGTTTTTAGAGGAAGGATAGAATTTAAAAGCAGGAATATTGTATGGATTTCTTACTTTTTCATAGATGAAAGATATAGTACTTCTAAGGAAAGTCAGAATATATTAATGAACATATTAAAGTATTTTTATAATAACTTTGGTATTTGCGATTTTATAACTGGCATTACTAAAAGTGAGAAGAATATGATAAAAATGTGGCAGAATAATGATTTTAAAATGATTAGAGTAAATAAGGAATTTTATTCAGATAAGGAATATAAAGAAGATCTTATAATAATGGAAAAGAATATTTCTTGAAGTTTTTATATATAAATCATAAATTACACCTAAAGTTAATATATATATAATAAATATTATACTTTAGGAGATGAGAAAATGAGATATACTAGATATGATTTAAAACATAAAAAAAGTAGCAGTATGCCTTTTGTGATTTGTTTGACTTTGGTTTTATTTTTATCATTTTTAATTGGAACGGTTATATTTAAAACTTTTATTAAAGCGAGCGGTACATCTCAAAATGCTAAAATTGTATCAAAAGAAAATGATAAAAAAAGTGAAGGAATGGCGAATTTTTTTATTATCCAGTGCTCAGCTAATTCAAAGAAGGAAAATGCGGATAAAGTTCTTAATGACTTAAATAATATAGGTACGCCGTTTGAAGTAAAGAATAAAGGATTATACAAAGTAATTTATGCTGCCTGTAGTGAAAAAGATTATGATGCTTATGAAAAAAATGTTAAAAGCAATAAGTTTGACTTTAATAAATTTACTATTAGTTTTAGCAAGAGTGATTTAGGTGGGGACGAGCTGTACGATATAATAAGTGCATATCTAGAAATTATAAATAAGTTTAATGATAAGAATGTAAAGTCAGTTCAGGTTTCTTCATTAAAAAAGTGGTGCTCTAGTCTTCAAAATGCGAATGAAGATTACAAAAACTACAAAGTTATTCAAGAAATAAAAAAACATATAGCTAGTCTTTCAAGCGATATTAATAGGGACAACATAAATGAAAATGAGATTTTTATTTATAATGAATTAATGAAGATAAAGTGAAGTAACAGTGATTCGGAACATTAAAGAAATGCTATAAATCTAAGGTAAAAAAATCGTAAAATACTAAGATATTTCAATAACTCGCTGGAAAAAAGCTCAGACAAATTGAAACATCTAAGTATTTTACGATTTTTTTACCAAGATTTATTAGCATTTTTTTAAATTGTTCCTTCATCACTGTTACTTCACTTTATGAGGTAAAACAAGGAAAAAATTCCTACGTGCCTACGGAATTTTGGGTGTAAATAATGTGTAGTAGACATAATTAGTTTGTGAGGTGCTGACATTGCTTTGCTCGCCAGCAGGGGATGAACTTTGTGCATGATACAATTGAAACATCTAAGTATTTTACGATTCTTTCACCAAGATTTATTAGCATTTATTTAAATCGTTCCTTCATCACTGTTACTTCACTTTATGAGGTAAAACAAGGAAAAAATTCCTACGTGCCTACGGAATTTTGGGTGTAAATAATGTGTAGTAGACATAATTAGTTTGTGAGGTGCTGACATTGTTTTGCTCGCCAGCAGGGGATGAACTTTGTGCATGATACAATTGAAACATCTAAGTATTTTACGATTTTTTTACCAAGATTTATTAGAATTTATCTAAATAGCTCCTTTAGCACTATTACATTGTATTATTCTTAATTACTAGTTATTAATGTACACATTTTTAAAAATAAAATAAAAAATTTTTTAATAATCTTTTAAAGACTTGTTTAAGAGTATATTAAATGATAAACTATAAAAGATGTATATTTGATGTAGGGAGTTAGGTAAGGTGAAAGGTAAGAATTTCAGGGATGTTTTATTTCTATCTCTAATAGGTTGTATAGGTGGTTCATTAGTTGGAGATATACTGGGAGAACATTTTACACGGGTTGAATTCCTTAGAAAAGCATATAGTATTGGAACAGCTAAACCGCTTGTAGTTGATCTTAAAGTTTTTAGTTTTACTTTCGGATTAAACTTCAATATTAATTTAATGGCTGTAGCAGGGGTAGTAATGGCAATAATAATATATAGCAAAATTAGGAAGTGAGATCATGAAATTAGTTTTAGCATCAGCTTCACCCAGGAGACGTGAACTTCTAAAAAATATTACTGAGGATTTTATTACTATAGTAAGTGATTTTGATGAAAGTTCTATTGAAAATACTAGGGATGTTGGAGACTACGTAATGACTTTGGCTGAATCTAAAGCACAAAGTACACTTAATAAGATTAAAGAGGAATCTTTGCTTAAAGATGAAGATGAAATCTTTATAATAGGGTGTGATACGGTAGTTTCAATTGATGGTGAAATACTTGGTAAGCCAAAGAATTCTGAGGAAGCTTTTAATATGCTTTCTAGGCTTAGTGGTAGAACTCATAAGGTTTATTCAGGTATTGCAGTTATAGACATTAAAAACAACTTGACTAGAAAAGATTTTTTATATACGGATGTGAAGTTTTCCGATTTATCACGTGAAGCCATATTAAATTACATAGCGTGTGGTGAATATAAAGATAAAGCAGGCGCATATGGTATTCAAGGGAAAGCTTCAATTTTTGTTGAAGAAATTAAGGGCTGCTATTATAATGTTGTAGGGCTGCCCATAAATAGATTATATAAAATTCTTTTGGAGATGGGGGTAAATCTATAAATAGGAGATTGATGAATTTTTATGAATAACAATCTTAAAATTGCGGATTTACCTAAAAGTGAGCGACCTAGAGAAAGGCTTTTAAGGTATGGAAGTGAAGTGCTTTCAAATAGTGAGCTTTTAGCTATTATACTTAGGACAGGAACATTAAATGAGAATATAATTAATTTAAGCAGCAGGATTTTAAGTGAAAATGGCGGCTTAAATGGTGTTTTGAATTTGAAACTTGAAGAACTTAAGAAGATAAAAGGCATAGGCAATGCGAAGGCAGTTCAAATTATAGCGGTAGGTGAGCTTTTCAAAAGATTTAAAACATATAAATCTGGAGAAAAGTATAAAATCACATCGCCTAGAGATGCTGTTAATCTTGTTATGGAAGAATTAAAAAGTTTTAATAAGGAGCACTTATATGTCATTATGCTTAATACAAAGAATATAGTTATAAAGATATCTGATGTTTCTGTAGGAAGTTTAAATTCTTCTATAGTTCATCCTAGAGAGGTATATGTTGAGCCAATATTAAAACACGCAGCATCAATTATATTGTGTCATAATCATCCTTCGGGTGATCCAAAACCAAGTAATGAGGATATAAATATAACTAAAAGACTCTTTGAGTGCAGCAAGATAATAGGAATAGAGCTTTTAGATCATATAATAGTTGGGGAAGGTATATATGTTAGTTTAAAAGAAGAGGGACTAATATAACGTAGTTAATGAAAGGAGATAAATTAATGGGTTTTTTTGGAATATCAAGAGATATGGGAATAGATCTTGGAACAGCTAATACACTGGTTTATGTGAAAGGTAAGGGTATAGTATTAAGAGAACCTTCTGTTGTTGCTATTAATACTTATAATAAAGAGGTTCTTGCTGTCGGAAATGAAGCAAAGCAAATGATAGGTAGAACACCTGGAAATATAGTAGCAATAAGACCTTTAAAAGACGGTGTTATTGCAGACTTTGATGTTACAGAAAATATGCTTAAGAGTTTTATAACTAAGATAAGTGCTAAAAGTGCATTTGCAAGTCCTAGAATTCTTATTTGCCATCCTTCAGGCGTAACAGAAGTTGAAAGAAGAGCAATAAAGGAAGCTGCTAAAAGAGCAGGAGCAAGAGAAGTAAAGGTTATGGAAGAACCTATGGCAGCGGCTATTGGAGCAGGTCTTCCAGTTGAAGAACCAAGAGGAAGTATGATTGTAGATATAGGTGGAGGTACTACAGAAGTAGCAGTAGTGTCTTTAGGCGGAATTGTTACTAGTAAATCACTTAGAGTTGCAGGAGATGAATTAGATCAGGCAATAATAAGTTACATTAAAAGAGAATACAATCTTATGATAGGTGAGAGAACTGCTGAGATAATAAAAATGAAAATGGGTTCAGCATTTAAAACTGAAGAAACTTTAGAAAATATAGTTATAAAAGGAAGAAATCTTGTAACAGGATTACCTAAAACTGTTGAAATAAGTGAAGAAGAAGTTAGAGATGCCTTGAGAGAGCCAGTAGCTTCCATAGTTGATTCAATAAAACTTGCTCTTGAAAAAACACCTCCAGAACTTGCAGCTGATATCATGGATAGAGGAATTATGCTTGCCGGTGGTGGAGCACTTCTTAAAGGTCTTGATGTGCTAATTAGTAAAGAAACCAATATATCTGTACATATAGCAGAATCTCCCCTTGATTGTGTAGCCCTTGGAGCTGGCAAAGCTCTAGATCATTTTGAGAAGTTAACTGATTAGTGGCTTAAATGAAACTATTTAAAAATAGGCTGACAGTAACGATTGTTGTTCTGTCAGTTAGCTTTTTGATATTAATAGGATACACAGTTAAGAGGGAAAAGGTTTCTTTTGTAGAGAATGGAGTAGGTACAGTATTTAATTCTGTACAAGGTTTCTTTTATAATATCAATAACAATATTAAAGGGGCTGTAGGATTCGCACTTAATTTTTCAGAAGTTCAAAAGGAAAATGAAACACTAAAGTCAAAGAATAGTCAGCTTAAGCAAAAGGCAGCAGCTTATGATTCTCTTAAAAATGAAAATGCTGAACTTAAGAGAATGTTTAAGTTTAAAGAAGATCACTCTGAGTATGATTATGTTGGTGGCGATATAGTATTAAAAAGTGGTTCCGGCATATTAAAAGGATATGTTATAAATAAGGGAACTAAAGATGGAGTAAAACCAGGTATGGCTGTAATTAATGATGCAGGGCTTATAGGTAAAGTTACTTCTGCAGCAAGTAATTATTGCAAAATAGAAACTATTTCAAGTGAAAATGTGTCTGTTGCAGCGCTTATCCAAAGAACACAGGTTAATGATTGCATTGTTACAGGATATACTGATAATGCAGATAAGAGCAAAAATTTAGCAATATTAACTATGCTTCCTTTGAATTCAGACATAAAAGAAGGAGATACTATAGTTACATCTGGAATTGGATCGGATTATCCTAAGGATATAATAATAGGTAAGGTTACAAGTGTTGAAGACAACAAAGGTAAAATGGAGAGAGAAGCTATAATTGAGCCAGCTGTTGATTTTACAAGACTCCAAAGGGTATTCATAGTAGTTCCAAAAGATACAAGCGAAATTAAATATTAGGTGATGTTTTATGAGAAAATTTTTAACATTATTATTATGTATATTGGGATTTACGTTTATAGATAATTGTATAGCACCGTTTATTAACATTAAAGGATATTACCCTAGTCTGCTTTTTATTTTTATAATAAGTTATTCAATAATAAATGAAGGATGGCCGTGTGTTGTTATTGGAATTGCTGCAGGGTTTATTCAGGATATTTACCTTTTTAATGGGATTGGTGTAAACATGCTTCTTGACATGATATTATGTGTTGCAGCAGGAGCTATAGGTAAAAATTTGTTTAAAGAAAAAGCTTTTATACCAACAATAGTCATTTTTATAATGTCCTTTATAAAAGGTATTTTAATGTTTGTAATCTTATATTTATGTAAAAGTTATAGCGATATAAGTTTTAGCTTATATGGATCAATCTATAATTTTGTTTTGGGAATATTTATATACATATGGGTTTACAAGTTGTGTCAAAAAGACTATATGATAACAAAGTGGAGACTTTAAAGTGAGGTAATAGATTATGAATAGAAAAAAAACAAAGTTAAAAAAGATATTTAATAGATTTACTGCATTGATTTTAGTCGCACTTTTTGTATTTTCAGGTATTATTGCTAAACTTGTAGATCTTCAAATAGTTGAAACGGACTCCTACAAGGCAAAAGCTAACAGCACGGCTCATAAGTTTATAAAGGCAGTTGCCCCTAGGGGAGAAATAACGGATTCAACAGGAACACTTCTTGCAACGAATAAGCAAAGCTATGATGTTACTTATATTCAAACTGATGGTAATAAAAATAGTTTTTATAATACTGCTGCTAAGGTGTTCTATATTATTGATAAAAATGGTGAGAAGCAAAATGATAGTTTTGCATTAAAGTATGATGCTGCTTCTGGATTTAGTTTTGACTTTAATACTACGAATCCAGATGAAGTAAAAAAGATGCAGCTTAGATTTTTAAAAGACAGAGGCTTTGAAGAGCCTATTATAAAGAAGATGCATAATGGAAAAACAAAGGAAGATGAACTTACTACTGCTCAACTAAATGAAGTAAATAATGCTCTTCTAAAATATACTCCTAAAGAGGTTTTTGATTCACTTGTTAAAACTTATAAAATACCTAATTCTTATAAAATTACAATTGATGGTAATACTATAAGTAAACAATGTGATATTAATGATATTAGAAGATTTATGGTAGTAAAAGATGCTATTAAAATGAATTCAGGATATAAGCCTGTTATTATAGCAAGTAATGTAAAAAAGGATACAGCTTTTAATATACTTCAAAAATCTGATGAACTTCCAGGAGTAGATATTTCAATTGATCCTATAAGAAGTTATCCTTATGGTAATTTAGCTTCTAACGTTTTAGGATATATAAGTAAGATAACTCCGTCAAGTACAGGGCAATCACAGAAGTATACAGAAGAAGGTTATGATGTTAATAGTGATCTTATTGGTACATCTGGTATTGAAGCTGCATTAGAGGACAGACTTAAAGGAACATCTGGTGGAAGAATTGTTGAAGTAAACAAGCAGGGAAAAATAACGGATGAACTTGCTAAAAAAGATCCATATCCAGGACAGAATGTTCAGCTTACAATAAATAAAGATGTACAGTATGCAACAGAACAGGCACTTATAAATACAATGTCTTCTTTAAGAAAGCAAGGATATGCAAATTCTAATTCTGGAAGCTCATATTTAGGTAATGCAACAAGAGGTGCTGCGGTAGCTATAGATGTAGATACTGGAGGAGTTTTAGCACTTGCTTCTGTTCCTAATTTTAATCCTAACGATTTTGCAGACCCTAATGGTCTTTCTAAGGATACGCTGTCAAAATATTTTTCAACGGATTTGATTTCTCAAGCAAAATCTGTCGGAGTTCCAGAAAATTTATATGATACTTTGTTTCCTAAGAGTACAAGTAATCCAAATATTAGAATAGATAAATATGATTATCTTCCTAAACCTCTTTATGATTATGCAACGTTGTCATTAATACCACCAGGTTCCACATTTAAACCACTTACAGCTATAGCAGGACTTGAGACTGGTGCTATAACTCAGGATACAACTATTGATGATCCTGGATCATTTGATGATGGAGCCGGCTTCCATACTGTATTTAAGGCTGATGGACCGCAGGGTAGTAATAATCTTATAGGCGCAATTGCTAAGTCTAGTAATGCTTACTTTATGACCGTTGGAAAACTTTTAAGACAGAAAGCTGGGCTTGATTCATTGGCACAATATGCATGGAAATTTGGACTTGGTGTACAACCTAACTCCAATGTAAATCCGACTACGGGTATAGAAATTCAAGAAAACTTTGGTCAGGTATATAACCTTTATAGTTCAAAACAGAGTTTTGCGCAGCAGGGTCAATGGACTATAATGGAAGACCTTCAAAGTGGTAAGTATTTAAAGGGCGTAAATATAAATTTGTATACTAATGATAGCGATTCAAAGACACTTTCTACGTTAAAAGCAGCTATAAAAAGTAATATGAGAACTTCTATTTCAACAGGTAAAATTGATAGAAATAAAACAGAAGAGCTTGTAAATCAACTTATAAGCACAGATCCACTTTATAAGGGAAAGACATTTTCACAAGCGGATATAAAGGCTATTGTAAGTGGAATAGTAAGTCAGGAATCAGAAGATGATTATCAGGCTAAAAACCCAACAAACATTTATAGTGCTGCTATAGGTCAGGGTCTTAATCAGTTTACTCCTCTTCAGCTCTGCAATTATATTGCCACTATAGCTAATGGTGGAAAAAGATACAAGGTACATCTTGTGAAGAAGATTACAGATGCTAATGGGAAAACGGTGTATGAAGATAAACCTGAAGTTGTTCAAGATACAGGTGTTAAAGCAGCTAATATAGCTTCAGTAAAGGCAGGAATGAATGCTGTTAATGATAGAGGTACTGCAGCAGGTACTTTTGCAAACTTTAAAATCCCTACAGCAGGAAAAACTGGTACAGCCGATCCGTATAGTAGTGATTTAGAAAGTCAAATAGATAGATCGTCATATGCACTTTATGTTGGATTTGCACCTAGCGATAAACCTAAAATAGCAGTTGCTATAGTAATATTCGATGGTGGTTTTGGTGCTGGTGTTGCAGGTATTGCGAAGGATATGTATGAAGCTTATTTTAAGGATATACTTAAAGCAGAAAATTTCAAGTTTGATATAGATGTTGATGCAAAACCTGAAGTAGATACAACAGGGAAGTAACAGTGATTTGGAACATTAAAAAAAGGCTATAAATCTAAGGTGAAAAAATCGCAAAATGCTAAGATATTTCAATAACTCGCTGAGAAAATGCTCAAACAGATTGAAAATCTAAGCATCTTGTGATTTTTTCACCAAGATTTATTAGCCTTTTTTTAAATCGTTCCTTCATCACTGTTACTTCCCTTTGGGGGTGAGGCAAGGAAAAAATTCCTCCGTACCTACGGAATTTTGGGTGTAAATAATGTGTGCTAAATATCATTAGTCTGTGAGGTGCTGACATTGCTTCGCTTGTCAGCATATGGGGAGTTTGTCTTTGATATTAGAATTCCGTATTAGGAAAGTGCTTACATTCGGTTAAGAAGGATAATAGGTTCTCCAGAGCCCCGTGTATGATAATATTTTTCGTAGTGAAGCGTAGAAAAATTTACATTGCCTTTATGTTAAGGGAAGCAATAATATTTTGGAAACGGTTTAAATAAAATTCAATAAATCTTGATTCAAATTATAAAAAGACTTAGAAATTTTAATTTGTTTGAGCAATCTTTTCAGCGAGTTATTAAAATTTATTAGTATTTTTATAATTTGAATCTTAGACTTATGATTTTTATTTAATGTTTCAAAATATTATTGCTTCCCTTAGAATATTAAAAGAAGGAATTCGTAAAATAATGTTGAATTATATTAAGTAATGGCAATATATAAGCTTAAATTTATGGGGCTTTTTCGGTATAAATGGAAATAGCACCTTTTAGCTTTGAGCTTATTTGGGTTTCTTTTTAGTGAGACTACTCATAGAATTGTGGAGGATTAGTATGTTTAGAGACGGAATAATTATTAAGGGAAATAGAGAGGGTCTTAATGTAATAATCAATATGAATAGTTTCAAGGATTTTGACGAAATGCTTGAAAAGTTTGTTTCTAAATTGTCAAAGGGAAAAAGATTTTACAAAGGATGTACTCTTAAAATAGTAACGCAGCTTAAGGAAATCAATGAAAGAGATATGCGAAAACTTAAAGACATTTTATTTGATGAATTTCTCATAAAGGATTGTACTTTTGAAGAAAGTGATGAAAAAAGAAATAAAATGTTTACTGGTATATATGAGGGACGTACTAAATTTATAAGAAGAACCATAAGAAGTGGTCAGATTATTAGATATTCAGGAAATGTTGTAATTGTAGGTGATGTAAATCCAGGAGCTGAAATTTATGCTGGCGGAAATGTAATGGTTTTTGGCATTTTAAGGGGAGACGTTCATGCAGGATTTAGTGGCAATGAAAGAGCAATTATTTCAGCGTTTAGACTTCAACCTAAAATACTTCAAATATCAAAGTTTATATCAAGATCACCAGAAGATGATGAAAAACCTGATTATCCGGAAGTTGCAAAATTAAAGGGAAACTCTATAATAGTAGAACCGTATTTACCTAATAAGTTCATATAGCAAGCTTATGTGTTGGGGGAGAATCCCTCATTTTTTTTGAAATTACTTATTAAAAAGTATGTAAATTATACGATAATTAAAAATGGACTTATGTTGCATATTTTTGCATGGATAAAATTTACTTTTATTTCACTGAAGAATAAATTATAATTATAATTGTTTTAAAATAAGTGAATACAAGGAAGGATTTTTTTATTTATTGTAGAATGTAAATAAGTGCAATAAAGAGCGTTTATTTAAAATACAGTCTAAAGCAAAAATAATTTGTTTACTTTTATAGTATATGTAAAATATATTTGCTATAATATTTAAGAAGGTAGTAATTTATATAATTGTAAAAAATATATTAATATATGACTATTCGCCTAATAAAATATTCAATGGAGGTAAGTTTGATGGGAGAAGCTATAGTAGTAACATCAGGAAAAGGCGGAGTTGGTAAGACAACCACTACTGCAAATATTGGTACAGCTCTTGCTTCAATGAAAAAAAAGGTAGTACTTATAGATGGTGATACTGGACTTAGAAATTTAGATGTACTTATGGGACTTGAAAATAGGATAGTTTTCACACTTCTTGATGTAGTAGAAGAAAATTGTAGATTAAAGCAGGCATTAATTAAGGACAAGCATTATGAAAATTTATTTTTACTTCCAACAGCACAAACGAGGGATAAAAATGATGTTAAGCCTGAGCAAATGTTGAAATTAGTAAATGAATTAAAAGAAGAGTTCGATTATGTTATTATAGATTGTCCTGCTGGTATAGAACAGGGATTTGAAAATGCAATAATTGGAGCTGATAGAGCTATAGTTGTTGTAAATCCTGAGGTTACTTCTGTAAGAGATGCAGATAGAGTTATAGGTAAAATTGATGCAAAGGGTATAGATGACCATCAGGTTGTTGTAAACAGAATTGATTATGACATGGTTAAGCGCGGTGATATGCTTGGAATCGAAGATATTATAGATAATCTTGCTATAAAGCTTATAGGTGTTGTACCTAATGATAAGCAGATAACGGTTTCTACTAATAAAGGAGAGCCAATAGTATTAAATCAGAATTCTAGTGCTGGAAAAGCTTTTAAAGATATAGCTAGAAGGGTGCTTGGAGAAGATGTGCCATTTGAAAAGTATGAAAGTGAAAGTGGTTTTATTGCAGCAATAAAAAAATTATTCAGCGGTAATAGGGGGTAAAAGTATGGATTTATTGGGTTTTTTTTCTGGAAGAAATTCTTCCAAGGAAGTTGCTAAGGAACGCTTAAAACTAATACTTATACATGATAGAGCAGACTTGTCTCCCGAACTTTTAGATCTTATTAAAGGAGAAATTTTAAACGTAATTTCAAAGTATGTAGAAATAGACAATTCTGATGTGGAAGTAAAGCTCACAAGAACTGATGTAGAAGATGGAAATTCTCCAGCATTAGTTGCAAATATACCGATTAAATCTATGAAAAATAGAAGAAAGTAAGATCCATTAGAACAAAGCTGTGCCAAGTTTTATGGTTAAATGCATAAAAAGTTTAACTATAAAAAATCTATGAGTTGTATACATGGCTGTTGCATTTAAAATAAATATTGCACTAAAAATTAATTTGCAATATTTTTTAACTACAAATTACTAACTTTTAATGCGACAACCCTTTATGTACACAATTGTAGAATAAGTGCATGGCTTTTTCTTTTTTTTATGGTATAATCATAAAAGTGGAGGGAAAGAGACATGATATTAGATAAAATTAAAATTGATAGAAAAACGTTAAAAGACATGGATTTTACGTTACTCTTAGTACCTGTAATAATTTCTCTGTACAGTGCAATGAATGTATATAGTGCGGCTCATAATCAATCGGATATTTCAAACACGTGGAAGCTTCAACTAATGTGGCTTGTTTTAGGATTAATATGCGTGTACTTAATAATTAAGATGGATTATAACTTTTTTATAAATTATGCAGAAGTAATATATTGGGCATCTATTGTACTGCTTATAGTAAATGATATTTTTGGTTCAACTAGAAATGGTGCAAAGGGATGGATCGCTATTGGACAAAGAGCCATTCAGCCGTCTGAGGTTGCTAAAATTGGACTGGTTCTTATGCTAGCTAAAAAGCTTGACGGCATGAAAGATGGAATAAATAATGTTAAGAATTTCTTTACGTTACTTATATATGCAGCAATTCCTATGGGACTTATTTTAATTGAATCGGATATGGGAATGACTATGGTGTGCTTTTTTATAGTACTCGGTGTATTTTTTATAGCAGGATTAGATCTCAAGGTTATATTTGGTGGGTTATTTGGTGTTGTTGGAGGTGTTGCGGCAATATGGAATACACCATTAATGAAGCCATACTGGAAGGCGAGATTCTTTTCTTTTTTAAATCCAGAAAAGTATAGCTCTACATCAGGTCTTCAGCTGCTTCAATCTCAGATTGCTATAGGTTCTGGCGGTGTTTTGGGAAAAGGATTTTTAAAAGGAACGCAAATTCAAGGCGGTTATATCCCTGAAAACTATACAGATTTTATATTTGCAGTAGTTGGTGAAGAGTGGGGACTTATAGGTGCAATTGTTCTTATAATATTTTATGGTATATTTTTATATAGAGTTATTAGAACATGTAGAAATGCAAGAGATACTTTTGGAAAAATATTTTGTGCTGGTATAGCTGCTTCATTTTTGTTTTCCATATACATAAATATGGGTATGGCTATAGGAATTGCACCTATATCAGGGCTTACACTTCCGTTTATGAGTTATGGAGGAAGTTCAATGTTAACTGCTTTTATAGCTGTTGGAATTGTTTTGAAAATAGGCATTACTAAGGATGGAATTAGTTTTTAAATGTAATAGAATTTATGCTCTATATATGTAATAAAAGTATAAAAAGAAAATATATATATAAAGAAATTAATTTTAAGAGGTTGTTTCTGAATGTAAATTTTTAATTGAAGTTAAATGACTTATACTAAAGAGTTTAGCTTAGGCTGAATTATTTTTGTGTACTTTGTTTTTAAATTAAAAAGAATATTCATTGAAGCAATCTCTTTATTTTTATATTTTTATTAATAGATAATGGAGGATAAAATGGGTAACTACAATTCTCAGTACGAAAATTATTACAGGGCATTATTAAACAGAAATTCTAGAACAAGCAGCGTTTATAGAGGAGATATTAACAAGAAAAACTGGGGACAAAAAATTGTAAAGAAAATTGAATTTCAACTTGTAGGTGCATTTATATTATTTGTAGTGGCATTGGGGTGCAAAAGTGTTACCACTCCAGAAACAAAAATAGCATGCAATTACATTAAATATACACTGGCATATAATTACGACTTTTCAGCATTAATATCACAAGTTAGGGATTTGGACGTTAGTAACATAGAGGCTTATGCTAATAAAGTTGATGTGGATTCCTTTAAAAATGATTCTGTGAATTATATTGAAGATTTAAGGACGAAAATAACAGGAGGGAAAACCTTTGCTGATAAGATAAAGCAGGATTATGCATTACCAATTGAGGGCAAAGTTATTTCTCACTATGGTGCAAAGGGTAAAAATAAAGGTGTTGATATTTCTGCAAGTGACAATGATAATGTAAAAAACATATATAATGGCACTGTAGAAAATGTAGGAGAGGACAAAGATACAGGAAAATATATTTTGGTTGATAATGGAGATGGCATTGAAAGTAAATATTCAAATATTGATTCCATTGAAGTTAAGAGGGGCGATGGTGTTACAAAGGGTGAAACTATAGGAAAAGTGAAAAAAAGTGACGATAAATCTAAGGCTTATCTTCATTTTGAAATAATGTATATGGGAGAAAATAAAAATCCCGAAGATTATTTTACATTCAATTAAAATGATTTTATAGGGGGCATGTAAACTAGAGTTTAGTGCCTTCTGCAATTTATTTAGAACTAGAAGCAATATTTCGGAGTGATTGGTTGTTTAAATTAAGCAAATACTTTATTCCATATATTATAATTCTATTTATTATAGGTTTTAATGGAGAACTTTTTTATGTCTTCATTTTTGTTCTGCTTCATGAGATTACACATTATTTAACTGCTAGAATATTGGGTTTCAGTGGTTTTGATATAGAAATATTACCCTTTGGTGCAGTTTTAAAGCTTAAGGATATAGAATATGCAACAGAGAGGGAAGATTTTATTATTTCTTTATCAGGACCTTTATTAAATTTAATTCTAGCAGCTATTTTTTATGTTTTATTTAAAAATAATTTTGGCTACAAAGTATATTCTCTATGTATTATTAATTTTTCATTAGGAATATTTAATTTAATGCCTGCATTTCCGCTTGACGGGGGACGATTACTTAGGGATATGCTTTCTTGTAAACTAAATTATAGAAAATCTAATGAAATAACCATAGGTGTAAGTATTTTTATTGGAATAATATTTTGTATATTTTCACTTATAGGTGTTTTTTTTAATATTAAAAATTTAAATATGCTAGTAGTGGCTTTTTTTATACTATTCTGTTCTTTTAAAGAAAAGGGAAGGATGGTCTATATTGTTATGGGGGATATATTAAGAAAAAAAATAATATTTTTAAGAAAAGGGTATATTGAAAATAGGATGATTTCTGTATCAGACCAAAATAATCTCATAAATTCACTTAAGATAATGGATAAAAATAAATATACAGTTTTTACAGTCTTAAATGAGGAAATGAAAGTTATAGACTTAATTTATGAAGAAGAAATTTTGGATGCTCTTAAAAATTATGGCAATATAACTTTTGGAGAATTAGTGAGTTTAAGAGAAAGAAATGATTAATATGTTGAACATTTTTTAATGTATGTGTTAGAATATAAAAATGAGCGATTTTTAGGAGGAAATTTAATGAATAACACTTTTGATGATATTTTGTTTAGAGTTGAGAAACCAGCCAGATATATAGGAGGAGAATTTAACTCTGTTATTAAAGATAAAGAAAAGATAGATGTGAGATTTGCTTTCTGCTTTCCGGATGTTTATGAAGTTGGAATGTCACATCTTGGAATGAAAATACTATATGATGTGCTAAATAAAAGAGATGACACATACTGTGAAAGGGTTTTTGCTCCATGGCCTGATATGGAAAAGTTGATGCGTGAAAATAACATTCCGCTTTATGCTCTTGAATCAAAAGATCCTATAACAAATTTTGATTTTATAGCTTTTACTCTTCAATATGAAATGAGTTATACAAATATACTCAATATGCTTAATCTTGCAAATGTGGAAGTAAGAGCATCTAAAAGGCGTGAAGATGACCCGATTATTATATGTGGAGGACCATGTGCTTATAATCCAGAGCCTCTTTATGATATTGCGGATATATTCTCATTAGGTGAAGGAGAAGAGCACCTAAGTGAGATGGTTGATTTATATAAAAAATGCAAGAGAGATAAATTAAGCAGAAAAGAATTTTTAAGAATGGCATCACATGTTGAAGGTACTTATGTGCCATCTCTTTATGATGTTACATATAATGAGGATAATACTATAAAGGAATTTAAACCTCTTTATGACGATGTACCTAAAAAGGTAAAGAAGAGGATAATAACTAATTTTAATGAGGTAGTATATCCTGAAAATTTTATAGTTCCATATAATGAAATAGTACATGATAGAATTATGCTTGAAACTTTTAGAGGATGTACAAGAGGATGTAGATTTTGTCAAGCAGGGATGATATATAGGCCTGTAAGGGAAAAGAAGACGGATAAATTAATGGAGCTTGCTGATAAGATAATAAAAAGTACTGGATATGAGGAAATGTCACTTACATCTTTAAGCATATGCGATTATTCAGATATTAAAAATCTTGTATACAGTTTAATTGAAAAATACAAAGAAAAAAATGTAAGTGTATCGCTGCCATCTCTTAGGGTAGATTCATTTTCAGTCGATTTAATAAAAGAGCTTCAAAAGGTTAGAAAATCGGGGCTTACTTTTGCTCCTGAAGCCGGAACTCAGAGAATGAGAGATGTTATAAATAAAGGCGTAACAGAGCAAAACCTTATGGATTCAGTAAGCAGTGCTTTTAGAAACGGTTGGACTACTATAAAACTTTACTTTATGATAGGACTTCCTAATGAAACTAAAGAAGATGTAAGAGGCATAGGTGAGCTTGGTAAAAAAGTAGTAGAGGAATATTATAAAGTACCTAAAGATCAGAGGAAAAGAGGACTTAAGGTTACTTTAAGTACATCTATATTTGTACCTAAGCCGTTTACTCCATTCCAGTGGTCTCCTGCAGATAATATAGAATCTGTTAGAGAAAAAATAAGTGGACTTAGAGATGAATTAAATGGAACAAGGGCTATTACATATAACTGGCATGAGACTCCTGTAAGTTATCTTGAGGCAGCACTTGCAAGAGGTGACAGAAGAGTTTGTGATGTAATTATAAAAGCCTATGAAAAGGGAGCTAAGTTTGACGGATGGTCTGAGTATTTTAATAATGATACATGGATGGAAGCTTTTAAAGAATGTGGTGTCGATCCGGATTTTTATGTTTACAGACAGAGAAGTTATGATGAAGTTCTTCCATGGGATTTTATAGACATAGGAGTTAATAAGGAATACTTAATAAATGAAAATGAAAAGGCTAAACAGGCGGTAGTTACACCTGATTGTAGACAGGGATGTAAAAACTGCGGAATTAACATTAATTTTAAAGAAGGGAAGTGCTTTGAAGGTGCGTTATTTAATAAAATACAGTAAGGGTTCAGATATAAAATTTGTTGGGCATCTTGATTTAATGCGTACAATCCAAAGAGCTATAAAGAGAGCTGATCTTCCTATTGAGTATTCACATGGATTCAATCCTCATATGACGATGTCAATAGCACAGCCCCTTTCTGTTGGTGTTTATTCTGATGGTGAGTATATGGATGTAAAATTCAGCGATGAAATACCTGAAAGTGAAGTAAAGGAAAAGTTCAATAAAGCTTCAACCAATGCTTTAAAAATTGTTGATGTGGTTAAAATAAGAAATGAATATTATCCTTCAGGTAAAAAAGTTGAAAGTTCCATGGCTGTAATAGAAGCAGCTGTATATGATATAAAAATTAAATATGAAAATACATCTAAGCTTAAAGAAGAAATGGAAAGTTTATTAAAGAGCGAGGATTGGTCAATACTTAAAAAGACTAAAAAAAGCGAAAAGATAGTTAATATTAAAAGTATGGTAAAAAAGCTTTCTTATAATATAGAAGATAATGTATTAAAAATTCGTACTGCAATAAGCTCTGGAAGTCGTGAGAATCTTTCACCGGATTTGCTCTGTGATTATATAAAGAAGAATACTAATAGCGTACTTAAAGATTCTTTTACAGATATAAAAAGAGTTGAAATGTATGCTATTAAGAACAAAAAGTTAGTTCCGCTGAACAAGTATTTTAGCTAAATTATAAATGCAGGGATACAAAAGAGGTGTTTTAATTGAAAAAGGTATTTATAGAGAGGTGTACTGACTTTCTAAAAGTAGCTATAGAGGAAAATGGTATTTTTAATCAATGTTTTATAGAAGATGAAAGAGAAGAAACTTATTCTGGAGAAATATACAAGGGAGTTATTAGGAATATAGTACCTGCTATAAAGTGTGCTTTTGTGGATATAGGTAGGGGGAAAAATGGATACCTCTACATGGATAAGAAATTCAATAATATAAATATAAAAAAAGGTGACGAGATATTAGTTGAAATAATAAAGGAAAGCATAGGTAGCAAAGGACCTAAGGTTAGTAATGCAATAACCATACCAGGAAGGTATTCTGTTATAGTTACTTTGAATAAAGATATAAGTATCTCAAAAAAAATATCTAATCCTAAATATGTAGAGGAACTAAAGAAAAATATAAAAAAACCAGACGACGTTGGAGTAATGATAAGGACAAATGCTCAAAATGTTAACTTTGATGACATAAATGAAGAAATAAAAAGTTTATATGAAATTTACTGCGGCATAAGTAAGAAGGCAAAATACTCTAATAAGCTTGGTCTCATTTATAAAAGCGGCGGAGTAATAGAAAGAGTAATGAGGGATAATTCTGATGAAGATGATCTCCAGGTAGTAGTAAATGATGTGAATGATTTTGAATACATAAAAAAGTATATAGACGGCAAAAAAGACATGAAATGCGATTTGAAATTACATGATAATCCTATAACCTTAATGGAATACTATGGGTTTGAGAAAAAGATAATTAAACTCATAGATAGAAAAGTTATGCTTAAATGCGGTGGTTATTTAGTAATTGATAAAACAGAAGCAATGTACGTAATAGATGTAAATTCAGGCAAGAACATAAAAAATTCAAGTTTGTCTAAAACGGCTTTTAAAACCAATGTGGAAGCGGCAAAAGAAGTGGTGCGCCAGGTTATACTTAGAAATTTAAGCGGTATAATAGTAATTGATTTTATAGATATTAATAGTGCAGAGGAAAAAAATAGAATAATAAGTATATTAATAGACGGATTTAAGAATGATAAAAATAAAACCATAATATATCCTTTTACAGAATTAAATATAGTTCAGATTGCAAGAAGAAGAAGGGGAAAATCAGTTTATGATTACCTTGAAGAAGATTGCATGTCCTGCCGTGGAAGCGGAAGCGAGCTGAGTTTTGATTATGCTAAAAGTCTTATGAGAAATGAGCTTAATAGATACTTAAAGGAACATGAAAAGATTAATAATGTATATATTGAAATTGATATAAGGTATAAGGATAAAATTAAAAGTGACACGCAAAAATTTGTACATGATATAGGTGCGGAGAAGCTTCACGTTTATGTTAAGTACGAACATAGAAGCGATTTCTTTAAAATGGATTTTAGAGAGCTTATGGGAGATGTATCAATTCAGCAGTATAAAATTTATGGGTAAAAAAATTCTTTACAAAAGGTAAGCTATATGATACAATGGCACATGTAGACCGCACAAAAAGGGTTTATATAAACACAATTTATTGTGTACCCTAATGGCGAGGCCGTAAATGAGGAGGTGTTTGTTAATGTACGCAGTTATAGCTACTGGAGGAAAACAGTATAAAGTTCAAGAAGGAGATACAATCTACGTTGAAAAACTTGAAGCTGAAGTTGATTCAAAAGTTGAACTTGATAATGTTCTTGCAGTTTCAAAAGAAGATGGTTTAGTTTTAGGAAAACCTGTTGTTGATGGAGCAAAAGTTGTAGCAAAAGTTGCAGCTCAAGGTAAAAACAAGAAAGTCATCGTATTTAAGTATAAGAGAAAAAAGGACTATAGAAGAAAAGCAGGACATAGGCAGGCTTATACTAAACTTGTAATTGAAAAGATTGAAGCATAATTATGATTGATGTGGTTTTTAAAAAAGAAAATCAAAACCTGGTTTCTTATTCCATAAAGGGTCATGCTGACCGTAAGGCCAGTGGTGATGACATATATTTAGAAAATTATGATAGAGAAACAGGGATGGTATATGATGATGCAGTCTGTAGTGCCGTATCAGTTTTAGGTCAAGTATGCATTTTAGGTATGGAAAATGTTTTACATATGAAAGTAAAGTATTCGGCTGAAGAAGGGCATATAGGGTTAAATCTTAAAGATTTGAGCTCAGATGATCTTAAGCAGACACAGGTTCTTATGGAGACTACGTTATTAGGCTTTGAAAATTTAGCGGAAAGCTATAGCAGTTATATAAAGGTTAGTGTGGAGGAGGTGTAATTTTATGCTTACAATTAATCTTAGATTATGTGCCCACAAAAAAGGAATGGGTAGTTCTAAAAACGGAAGAGATAGTGAATCCAAGAGACTTGGAGCTAAAGCTTCTGATGGAGAATTCGTTCTAGCTGGAAACATAATTGTTAGACAGAGAGGAACAAAAATTCATCCAGGTGTGAATGTAGGTAAAGGTAAAGATGATACACTCTTTGCTAAAGCTGATGGACTAGTTAAATTCGAGAAACGCGGAAAAGATAAGAAATATGCAAGCGTTTATCCAGTTGAAATTCAGGAAAGCGCAGCAGAATAAATCTTAAGCACCCTTTATTAAGGGTGCTTTTTTACAATTTAGATTATAAAAACATTTAAAATACTAATAATAACTATATATGACGTATTAAAATTTATGTGATATATGTAAGTGAATTAATAAATAAATTATTAAAGGTAAAGGTGAGATTATGTTTGTAGATAAAGCTAGGATTTTTGTTAAATCCGGAGACGGTGGAGATGGTGCAATATCCTTTAGAAGAGAAAAATATACACCGCTTGGAGGACCAGACGGTGGAGATGGAGGAGAAGGCGGAGACGTAATTCTTGTAGCAGATTCCAATATGACAACACTTCTCGATTTTAAATATAAAAGAAAATATGTAGGGGAAAGAGGCCAAAATGGTCAAGGCGCAAAATGCTATGGCAGAGATGGTAAAGACCTCTATATAAAAGTTCCTATGGGAACAGTAATAAAAGATGTAGAAACAGATAAGATAATGGCAGATTTAGCTCATAAGGATGATAAATTTGTAGTTGTAAAAGGTGGAAGAGGCGGAAAAGGAAACGTAAAATTTTGTACTCCAACAAGGCAGGCACCTAACTTTGCACAGCCGGGTATGCCTGGAGAAGAGAGATGGATAAGTCTAGAATTAAAGCTTTTAGCAGATGTTGGACTTATTGGATTTCCTAATGTTGGAAAGTCAACACTTCTTTCTATAGCGTCTAAAGCAAGACCTAAAATTGCTAATTATCATTTTACAACTATAACGCCAAACCTTGGAGTAGTTGATGTTCCGGGAATTAGCAGCTTTGTAATGGCAGATATACCTGGAATAATTGAAGGTGCATCTGAAGGTGTAGGTCTTGGTTTTGAATTTTTAAGACATATTGAAAGAACAAGACTTTTAGTTCATGTTGTTGATATATCTGGTTCAGAGGGAAGAGATCCTCTAGATGATTTTATGAAAATAAATGAAGAACTCAAAAAATATAATGTAAAGCTTTGGGATAGACCTCAAATTGTAGTTGCAAATAAATCAGATATGCTTTATGACGATGAAGTCTTTGAAAAATTTAAGGCTGAACTTAAAAAGTTAGGATATAATAGTGTATTTAAAATTTCTGCTGCAACTAAAATGGGAGTAGAGCCTCTTTTAAAAGAGTGTGCTAGAGTTTTAAGTACTATTCCGATTACGGATATGGAAATACCTGAGGAAGAAAAATTTGTACCAGAGGATAAGCATTTTACTTATACAATAAGGAAAGAAGAGAATACTTACATTGTTGAAGGAAGCTTTGTAGATAGACTTCTTGCAAGTGTAAATGTAAATGAACCAGACTCCTTTAAATATTTTCATAAGGTTCTAAGAAACAAAGGTATAATGAATGAATTAGATAAAATGGGAATAAAAGATGGAGACATTGTAAGACTTAATGATTTTGAATTTGAATTTTTAAAGTAGGAGGAAATTTATGCTAACAGGTAAACAAAGAGCCTTTTTAAGAAGTATGGCAAATAATATGGAGGTTATATTCCAGATAGGTAAGAATGGAATAGAAGATTCTCTAGTAAAACAAATAGATGATGCACTTGAGGCTAGAGAGCTTATAAAAATAAATGTTCTTGAAAATAGTGGTATTACACCAAGAGAAGCAAGTGGCGTTTTATGTGAAAGATTAGGCTGCGAGGGAATACAGGCAATTGGTAAAAAGCTTGTTATATACAGAAAATCAAAAAATAAGCCTAAAATCGAACTTATTAGTAGGTAGTGCAGAAGAAGGGATAAAATGAAGAAAAAAGCTATTTTTGGTGGAACATTTGATCCTATTCATAATGCGCATTTGAATATAGCATATAAAAGTCTAGAAAGATTTAACCTTGATGAGGTAATATTTATACCTTCGGGAAATCCTCCACATAAGGATGAAAAAAAAGTAACTCCAGCATGCATAAGATATTCTATGGTACAGGAAGCCATTAAGAGTATTCCTAAATTTAAAGTAAGTGATTATGAAATTGAAAAGGGCGGAGTTAGTTATACTTACGAGACACTTAAATATTTTTCACAAAAAGAAAAAGATGTGGAGTGGTTTTTTATTTCAGGGCTTGATAGTCTCATGGAACTAGATACGTGGAAGAATCCAGATATAATACTTAAATTGTGTAAGTTTATTGTATTCAATAGACCCGGATATAGAAGAAGTCAAGTTGTAGAACAAGAAAAATATTTGGAAAAAAAATACAGCAATAGCATAGTATTTTTGGATATTCAGCCGATAAATATATCATCTACCATAATAAGGCAAAAAATTAGAAGAAATGAATATATAGGGGATTTGGTACCTAAAGAAATTTGCGATATAATAAAAAATAATAAACTCTATGTTTGAAGGTGTATATTTGTATGTGGTCATATGATAAAATTATAGATTATTTGAAGAACAATTTAGGAGAAAAAAGATTTAAGCACAGCTTAGGAGTGATGGATACTGCTGTTAAGCTTGCAGAAAAATATAATGGGGATACCAAGAAAGCTAAATTGGCAGGGCTTGTACATGATTGTGCTAAAAAACTATCGGATGAAAAAATCGTTGAAATATGTACTCAAAATGGTTATAAATTAGACGATATAGCACTAAGAAATCCATCTCTTTTCCATGGACTTGCAGGCAGAATAATTGCTAAAAATTTAATGGAGATAGAAGATGAAGAAGTGCTTAATGCTGTGGAGTTTCATACTACAGGCAAAATTAACATGTCACTTTTAGAAAAAATTATTTATATAGCAGATTATATTGAGCCAACCAGAGATTTTAATGGTGTAGATAAACTTAGAAAAGCAGCATTTGAAAATCTAGATGATGCACTTCTATTGGCTTTTGATAATACTATTAAATTTGTAATTGGTAAGAAAGGTTTTCTTCATCACAATACGATAGAGGCTAGAAATTATCTCATTTCGCAAAGAAAGTAGGTGTCATTTTATGGTTTTTGATAAAAAAAGAATAATAATAATTTGTGTTTTTGTTTTGATATGTGCAGCAGTTGGTTTTGGAAGTTTTTTTTATGTATCATTATATAGTACTAGCACTAATTCTAAAAATGTAAATGTACAGGCAGTTGAGCCTGAAAAAAATGAACCTGTAAATATTTTGGTTACAGGTATGGATGATGGGCGTAAGGAAAACGAATTTGGAAGTTATGAAAAGAGAAATGATGCTATAATGATTGTGCATTATGATCCTAAAGCTAAAACTGCAAGTTTAGTGTCCATCCCTAGAGACACTAAGGTATTAGTAGATGGGAAAGCTAAAAAGATAAATGATCTAAATTCCATAGGTGGTCCTAAATATTTAGTTAACGCCATAGACAAAAATTTCAACATTAAAGTTAATTACTATTTGCAGCTTGATTATGCTGGCTTCAGAAAAATAGTTGATTCACTTGGCGGTGTAAATGTAAATATAAATAATAAAATGAATTATGATGACCCATATGGTAAAATTCACATACATCTTAATAAGGGTGAAAATCAGACATTAGACGGAGTAAAAGCAGAGGATTTTGTAAGATGGGAAAAAAATAATAATTCCAAGGATAGCTTAAGCAGCGATTTAGTTAGAATAAGAGATCAACATGCATTTATGGCAGCAGTTATGGATAAACTAAAAAGTAGAAAGATGATATTTAAAATGCCTTCTATTTTGAAAACTGCCGCTAAGAATGTGACAACTAATATGTCCATATCGGATATGCACAAGTATGCCAAAGCTTTAGCAGCTGTAAAGAGTCAGAATCTAAAAGTAACTACACTCAGCGGAGCAAATGCATACATTGATGGTATCAATTATTTTGTCTATAATAAAAGTGAAAATAAAGCTATATTTTCAAGTGGAGAGACATCAAAAGTAAATATTCCGAGTCAGGCATATAAAGTTGAAATTTTAAATGGTACAGAGAAAAATGGACTTGCTAAACAGTATAAAGATATACTTGTTAAGAAAGGTTTAGGAAATGACATAACTACAGGTAATTATCCTAAAAAGCCTGTTAAAGAGACCAAGGTAACTTTATATGGTATACCTGAAGATTATGTACCGTATATAAAAAGCAAACTAAAAGTCGATGATATAGAATTAGTAGGCAAGAAAACAGATAAATTTGACATGATTATACTTCAGGGAGAAGATTTTAGTGAATAGAGAAGATAATAATAGACTTGTTTACTTTGTAGAAAAACAGCATGAAAATTTTAAAATAAGAGATTATTTAAAGAAGGTTCATGGATTTTCCACAAGATTTGTAAGGGGAGCAGCATTTGGCGAAAGAATATTTGTAAACGGAAAAGTAGTTAGGTTATCTTACAGAGTATCTGAGGGAGATAAAATTGAAGTTGATGTAAACAAGGTTGAAAGCCAGAATGTAGAGCCTGAAAAAATGGAACTTAACATAGCTTATGAGGATTCAGATGTAATAGTTATAAATAAACCCCCTAAAATGATTGTTCACCCAACAAAAAATTATCAGCATGGAACTCTTTCTAATGGCTTACTATATTACTTTAAAGAAAAGGGTGAAAATTGCATTGTTAGATTAGTAAATAGATTGGATATGGATACTTCCGGTCTGGTGCTGGTAGCAAAGAATCAATTTTCTCACATGGCACTTGCAAGAGATATGCACCTAGATTCCTTTAAAAAGGAGTATATAGCGGTTATAAGTGGACATTTATATGATTCCAAGGGTACTATAGATAAACCCATTTATAAGGCTGAAGATGAGCCTATAAGGAGAGTAATAGATGATAGAGGACAGAAGAGCATAACACATTTCGAAGTCCTCCAAAGATACGAAACAGGTGATAAGGTTAAACTTTCACTTGAAACAGGGAGAACACATCAAATTAGAGTGCATTTAAGCAGTATTGGCAATCCTATAATAGGTGATAGTCTTTATGGAACGGAAAGTGACTTAATTGACCGTCAGGCACTGCATGCATATAGGCTTCAGTTTCCACATCCTAGAGATGGCAGAATAGTAAGTGTTGAATGTAAGCTTCCTCAGGATATTGAAAATCTTATAGAGAACATGAAAGAAAGTGCAGAATGATATATTCATTCTGCACTTTCTTTATAAAATTAAGAACGTACCAGATTTTTATACAAATCTATGTACGTTCTCATAAAATTTAAATTACAACTAATTTATAGATACAAATCTATATCACTATCTTTTTTTTCTTTTTTCTTTTTTAATATGACTGCTGCTGCACCACCAGCTATTAGGAGCAAGCATAATAAACCATAGCCTATATATGTTTTATAATTGTCATAACTGTAACCTGAAATAATAGTTTTATCTTTAGATTTAAGGTTATCTATACCGCTGCTTAATTTTAAAGGTTCAGCTACTTTTTTGCCATCAATAAAAACATTCGCTGCTAAAATCTGTTGACCTTTTTTGAAATACTTTTCCTTTAAAGAGTTATTAGGTATAGAGTATTTAATCTTAGGATTAGAACCCTTTGGAACTAAATAATAATAATCTTCAGTGGCAATAAGAGGTATTTTCATATCATCTGCATAATAATTTTGAACAGCATCACCTTTTGAAAATAATTTTTTCTGCTCATAATTATTAAATCCGTAATCAAACAAGGCTTTCGTATCATCATAAAATGTTTTATCTTTGCTATGTATAAATGCTACAACAAGTTTTTCATTACCTCTTGAAGCTACAGAAACAAATGAGTGAAGTGACTGAATAGTATAACCGGCTTTTCCACCTATACATCCGTCATAATAGCAGCGTGAATTTTTATAAACTAATTTATCTTCATTCCAGAAGTTTCTGGATTTTTTTGTCTGAGCTGCATCCATCTTATTAGTTGGTGCCATTTCATAGTTAAGTGTTGTCGAAATTGTCTTATACTCAGGATTTTTAGAAAGTTCTCTCATTATTAGAGCTAAATCCTTAGCAGAAGTTTTATGGTCTTTATCGAATAAACCATTTGGATTTTTGAAATTTGTGTCAGTACATCCTAGTTCTGCTGCTCGCTTATTCATGAGTTTTGCAAAGGCTTCTGGTGAGCCACTTATATGTTCTGCAAGGGCAACGGCAGAATCATTAGCGGAAATAAGCAAAAGAGCATATAAAAGATCATGTACAGTAAACTCTTCTCCATCTCCAACATTTATTGTATTGCCATCCCTTAGAGCAAGATACTTTTTAGTAAAATCATCACTTGTCTTTACTTTATCATTTAATTTGCAATTTTCAAGAGTTAAAAGCGCTGTCATTAACTTAGTTGTAGAAGCAGGTGGATAAGCAGCATCCATATTTTTTTCGTACAAAATTTCACCGCTGTTACCATCCATTAATACAGCACCATCAGCAGAAACTTTTGGAGGCTCTGGCATCGCATGTACATCAAATTTGATGCTCGAGATTAAAAATATTACTGTAGTTATGTATATAAATATCTTTTTCATTGTATCCTCCTAAAAAATTCATAATAATAGTATACCAAAAAAAAATATATGTGGCAAAAATTTATGTTTAAAAATATGTAAGTGGTCGAAAATACCAAATATAAAGGTAAAAATTGGTGGTGATTGTGTAACGATGAAAAATAAGAAGGTTTTTATTGGTTCAATAGCTCTTGTGGTTATATTTGCGATAATGATTTTTGTAGGATATAAGGTAGAAAATAAAGATGATGAAAATGGAGCTTCATATGACGAAGCAGTTAGTGAAGTTACAGGCAAGAACAAAAGTAAGGAAAATTACAGTGCTTCTAAAAACGAAAATAAAAATGAAAATAAGAATGTAAGTGCTCAAATTTTTGGAGCTGTGAAAAACCCGGGAGTGTATACGCTAAAAGGCAGCGGCAGAATCAAGGATTTGATTAATGCTGCCGGAGGTTTTGCTGATAACGCTGATAAGTTTAGTGTAAATGGGGCTGCCAAGGTGACAGATGGTGCTAATATATATGTGAAGGCGCAGGGTGAAACTACAAATAAGGCGGCTTCAGCTGGAAACTCTTCTGGGGCAGTTCAAGCAGCATCTCAAACTTCAGGTTCAGGCGGCGCTTCACAGGATGAAAAGCTGGATATAAATACTGCAACAGCTGAGGATATTGTAAATAAGAAAATCAAAGGCATAGGCGCAGGTCTTGCAAAAAAGATAGTGGATTACAGAGAAAAAAATGGAGGCAGGATAAACTCCGCTGAGGATCTTCAGAAAGCTATAGGCCCAAAGAGGGGAAAGGACTTAATGGATTATGTTACTATAAATTGATATATAGAAGTTGCACGAGAGTGCATATGATTTCAAGGATCTAGGAGTTCCATGCAAAAAAAGTAATGATAAGTCCTGAGTTATGGTAATAAATATTTATATGTTTTTCCAACCGTCTTAATAAGTTAAAGTGCTTTGAGATGTTGAATTGCAATGCTTTGAAGTGATTTTTACATGCAATTTATGAAAAATGAAAATCGGTTGGAAAATTTTAAGGAAATTCTTTATTAATGCGGGCTAGAAGAGTATAATAAAAATAAAGAATGGCTATTTTACAGTAGTTGAACTTTAACATAAGATGTATTTTTAATCAATATATTTATAAAATTTAATGTTATCAGGCATTATAATGCAAATAATTAATTATATAAATATGAGTTTTAAAAATGAGGTACGTCGGTATGATACTTATAGACGAGTATGATAATTTTGCAAATATAATTATCAATTGGAATATATTATCCATTGATTTTTTGAAAAATAGAAACTATACTAAATTAGGATAGATTAGATGAAAACGAAATAGATAATAACCTCAGTATATAACTGGGGTTATTTCTATGTAAACAATAGTTGAATTGTAATAATATTTTGTAATGATAAAATTGCAATGGTTTGAAGCACTTTTTACATGCAATGCCCTAAAAATGAAAATTGGTTGGACAAATTTCAAGGAAAGCTTTTATTAAGGAGAGCCTTAGATTAATCTAAAGCCCTTTTTAAAAAATATTCTTTCAGGGAATCAGGAAAATGCGTAAGCATGCTGTGCATAAATGGAACAACAATCTTATAACGTGAACGAAGATGTTCTTTTGAAATTATACGGGTTACATCTTCTGCTGCCTTTCTAGGATCAGCTGAATTTTGCTTGCTTCTATATTGAATATCATGTTTATAGAAATTCCAATAATGAGAATCAGGATTTGATATGACATCATTTGAATTATTGGCCAAGGTTTTAAAAAAATTGGTTTTTATAGCGCCAGGTTCAATAACAGTTACTTGAATGTTGCAGCTGCTAAGCTCTAAACGCAGTGTATCATTTAACGCCTCAACTGCAAATTTTGATGCACAATATATACCGTTAATTGGTTGAGCAAATTTTCCTGAAATTGAACCAAGATTTATAATCTTACCTGATTTATTCTTACGCATTTCTGGAACAACTGCCTGAATCATATTAATTATTCCAAATACATTTACATTAAACATATCTTTTGCCTTTTCAACGTTAATTTCCTCTAAAGCACCTCTAAGTGAAAAACCTGCATTATTTATGAGAATATCGATTCTTTGAAATTTTGATTTTATTTCATTTATGGCACTATAAATAGACTCTGTTTTAGTAACATCTAAAGGGAGCTTCAAAGACGCAGGTAAATCTTCTAAAGTTTCAACTTTTCTAGCTGTAGCGACAACTATATATCCCTTATCAAATAATACCTTACAAAGCTCCCGTCCAATACCTGTAGAACATCCAGTAATTAAAACAACTTCTTTATTTTCCATAGTAACTAACCTCCATTAATAAAGCTTAGCTACATCATAAATCATGTGCATAATATTTGCATTATCATTTGTTAAGATTTAATTTTGATCTTATTCTGCTAAGTGACACAGGGGTTATTCCTAAATAGGAAGCAAGATGACATTGTTTAATACGATTTTCCAAACTAGGATATTCGTCAAGAAATTTTTTATATCGTCCCACACTATTTAATAACTTAAAGCTACTAGCATGTTCTTCCTTCATAACAAGAATTTTATCCAGTGCCTTTTTATAGAATAGAAGAATCTTATAGTTTCCATCAACTATTTTTTCAAAATCAGAAATTTTAGCTACAAGAATTTCGCTATCTTCTAATGCCTGTATAGTATACATAGACTCACTTTTACTCAAATATGCTACATAAGAAAGTAGTATTCCGCCTTCTGAATAAAAATATTTTGTTATATCGTTACCATTTTTATCAATATAGTAGGAACGAAAAGCTCCATTTATAACAAAGCCTATTTCCGAGGATTTTTCACCTCCCTGCAGGAAAAATGTATCTTTTTTCAATAATCTTGGCTTAAAAATACTCTTGAGTAAAGC
This sequence comes from Clostridium pasteurianum, assembly GCF_001705235.1. NCBI lineage: Bacteria > Bacillati > Bacillota > Clostridia > Eubacteriales > Clostridiaceae > Clostridium > Clostridium pasteurianum. The sequence goes on along the minus strand of NZ_MCGV01000001.1, from coordinate 706,140 downwards.
GAAATTTTCTTCGTCCAAATAAATTCCAATGTTTCTTGAAAACTTTATAAATAAGTCATGATATATATTTTCATTCATTTACAGGCCTCATTTCTTTTATTTAATTCAAATGTTTTTATAATTATATCATTTTAGAATGTATTTTAAGATATATTTTTCCAACCGTATCAATAAATTAAAGTGCTTTGAGCTATTGAATTGCAATGGTTTGAAGCATTTTTCATATGCAATTTGTGAAAAATGAAAATCGGTTGGAAAATTTTTGAGGAAATCCTTTATTAATGCGGGTTAGAAGAGTATAATAAAAACAAGGAATGGCTATTTTACAGTGGTTGAACTTTAACATAGGATGTATTTAAATCAGTTAAGAATACTGGAATCACTCTGAATATAGTTTAGTTGAACTTTAACATAGGATGTATTTAAATATATTAATGTTGCATAGTTCAGACAATCTTAAGCCAGTTGAACTTTAACATAGGATGTATTTAAATTGTCACTGAACTAACCACTGCATTTAAACGACTTTGTTGAACTTTAACATAGGATGTATTTAAATTACAGAAAGCCACGCAGGGAGTTAGCCATAATGAGTTGAACTTTAACATAGGATGTATTTAAATTTGAATCAGTTTCTTTTGACTGCACTATTGCGTATTCGTTGAACTTTAACATAGGATGTATTTAAATAGCAAAAGAAATTTGCCAACTTTATCTTTACCCGCGTTGAACTTTAACATAGGATGTATTTAAATTTGTACAAGCTAGAGGTAGCTGAACCCGCATCATGTTGAACTTTAACATAGGATGTATTTAAATTAAAGTATTTAAGTGTTTTGGTATTAAACTATTTGTTGAACTTTAACATAGGATGTATTTAAATGGTAAAACAACAAATACTGCTGTTTTACTGCTTTCAAGTTGAACTTTAACATAGGATGTATTTAAATTACTATCACCATTCCTTAAATATTTCTCTTACCTATAGTTGAACTTTAACATAGGATGTATTTAAATTGAATTCCCATCCTTCTCCCTTTTATGAATATCACGTTGAACTTTAACATAGGATGTATTTAAATTTATTATTATAATCCTTATACCATATTTCTTTATTGGTTGAACTTTAACATAGGATGTATTTAAATTAACCTGACGTTATGAATTGAGTATTCATTTTCTGTGTTGAACTTTAACATAGGATGTATTTAAATTGGTAAAATGCAAGTGCTTTTTCACCAGCAATTCGAGCGTTGAACTTTAACATAGGATGTATTTAAATAGTAGTAACTTTTGCAGGAATCTATTTTAAGTTAAGGTTGAACTTTAACATAGGATGTATTTAAATTATTTCAGCCAATAGAAAATTTTATCCTCAATATTTGTTGAACTTTAACATAGGATGTATTTAAATAATGATGCTATTGCTAGTGGAGCGATTAGTTTTAGTTGAACTTTAACATAGGATGTATTTAAATTTATGAACAGGGTTATTTAAAAAATAATGCTATATGGTTGAACTTTAACATAGGATGTATTTAAATTAAATTATGTAAAAAATATGAAAATGAAAAAATAGTTGAACTTTAACATAGGATGTATTTAAATAAATATACTGACTCAGAATAATAACCATTAGATTCAGTTGAACTTTAACATAGGATGTATTTAAATTAGATATATAAATCTACTGCATTGGGTTCAGTTGCGTTGAACTTTAACATAGGATGTATTTAAATTAGTGTTGCACTGAAAACTTAGTCCGTACAGCATTGTTGAACTTTAACATAGGATGTATTTAAATTCATCTATAATGCAAGTTTCCTCCATCTCTATATGTTGAACTTTAACATAGGATGTATTTAAAAGGGAAGGGAATATTGTATTAGATAGTCTTTAAAATTTGAATATTTTGTTAACATAAAAATCAGATACAGAATAAATTAATGTTAGTATAAATCAAGATTAAAAAAATTGCGGAAAATGATATTTGCAGATAGTTTTATTATATAAATGTGTTATTTTAGTGTTTGAAAAAATTAAATAAAATTCTTTATTTTAAATAGATAGAAGAGTATAATGATAAATAAGTATAGTTGGATTTTGCGCTTCTGAACTTTAACATGAAATGTATTTAAAATTGATGGGTATTTTATTTACGTAAAGCTCATAATAACTTTAACATGAGATGTAGAAATAAAAAATTAAAATATAATAAAAGTTTCCGCTTTATGTGTTATTATATAAATATAATTCATTGATAGGTAAATTATTACGTAAATAAAAATGTAAGGAGGAACAATAATGAATAAAATTGCAAAAGCTTTTAAGATAATAGAGCTATTACATCGAGAAGAAAAATTAACGGCAAAACAATTAGCGTTCAGATTAAGGTTAAGTGAGCGTACAATAAGGAAGTATATAGTTGACCTGGAGGATGCAGGCATATATATTAATACAATATATGGAAGGAATGGAGGATATACTATTGATAAAAATCGTATGAAGTGATATAACGTTTGTAAACGTTATATCACTTGGCGTGGTAAAATAATTGGTGCGAAAGAGGGGATATCTTGAAATATTATGAAATGAAAGTAACAGTGCTTTTGAAGCAAGATTTAAAGTTTACAAGAACTAGTGAAATTATAGGGAAGAGTATCAGTTCAGCTATGTTGAAAAGTGAAGAATTAATGAAATATCATAAGCAAAAGAGATATAAGTATGTTTTTAATAATTTTATGCCTGTTGAAAAAGCGGGTATATATAAGGCTAATAGGCTATATATTTTTTGCTTAAGAACTTTTGAAGAAGATTTTATGACTAATATAAAAAACTGTTTTCAGGATTATGATAATATAAATTTAAAAATTATTTCAGTATCTGTAAAAATAATTCAACAGAAAAAAATAAAATTTATACGAACAATTACTCCGGCAATAGTAACCATAGATAGTAAACCATGGCTTAAAAATAATGATTTATTGACATTAATTAAAAGGATTCATGCCAACGCAGAAAAGAAATATAAGTTCTTTTTTGGAAAAGAAATAGGACAAGTAGATGATTATTTTGTTGAAAAATTAAAAATATTGAATTTACAGCCTATACCTTATACTTATAAAAACATTACCCTACTTGGAAATAAATTCAAAATAAAAGTTAATGATGATGATAAATCACAGAAACTGGCATTTGTAGCTTTGGGAGCGGGATTGGCAGAAAAAAACTCAGCATTAGGTGCGGGGTATTGTGAACCGTATTGGAGGTGAATTTTAATTTGATTAATGATTTATTTATTAAAAAATTTACTACAAAAGATGTATTTTATAATAATGGTTTAATTAATTTGAAAATGCAGCTAGAAAAAAATAGTTTTGAAGATTTAGATTGCAATTTTACACAAAATCACTTGGAAATTAAATGCCTAAGTGATAAAGAAAGAAACTACTATGATGAAATATTAGAAAAATTTATACGCGATAATGATATAGTGTTTAAAACAAAAAATAATAGATTATATTGGGATAAAGATAATGAATGCTTTATGTATAGTAACAGATATGATATTAGAGGAAAGTCATCAGGAAACGATGTTAAATACTTATATAAATATATAACACCGGTTGATATAGGAAAAAGTACTGAAGAAATATTTGATATATATATTGAGTTTGCGGATAAACATGGAATTGGTAATGCTGATATAAAAGCGGATACAAAAATTTTTAAAAAGGGTACTAAGTTTAAAATTGAAAACAAGTGTAATATACCAGTATTTATGAGCAAAAATGAAGCAATTGATAGATATATTAAATATTTGGTAAAAGGGGATATATTTACATATGATTCTAAAATACATCAGTTTGAAGATGGTGGAGATTGTTTTAGAGATATGTTATTAAATAAGGATAATTTAATAGACAAATGGGATGCACTTATTTACTGGTTTGGGGTGAAAATAAAGAGGTATTATAATGTTAATTATTTTATTTATCCTAATTCAAATGATTTACTAACGTTATATGATGTGAAATCACGATTAAATATAAGTGATGATCCTATTCGGGTAATAGACAAAAAAGGTAATGTAAAAACAATTCCAACAAATTTAAGATTATCTGATCAACTTTATTATGATGAAATAAAAAAAAATGATAACTTTTATATATCAGAAAGTATAAATGAATTTGAATTAAAGCTTTTTATGTATTTTACTTCATATATGGTTCATTTAGAAGAAGATAATAATACCAGTGAAGATATGATTGATGAAGAAGAAAAAAATATATATAAGAATTTAATTAAGATAAGTTTTGTGAGTTACACTCAAGATGGTGATATGAAATCAAGTCTTGATGAATATCGTAAAACATACAAAATGATTTCATTCCTAAAAAAACTTATGAAAACAGAGTATTCGGATTATACGATGTTTAAGTATCTTGCTGATTTAATTACATCAATAAGTATGTCTAAAAATAGCAACGAAAAGGTTAATTTAAATATTAAGAGATTTGCAGATAATCTATTAAAATTTTTTGATCTGAGGAAAACATATTATAATGTCTCTTTCAAAATATTAAAAAATGACAGAAAAAGCTTAGGACCAGGATTATATTGTTTTGAGAATATGTATTTAAAAGAGATAGGAAGAGGTGAACATATTATGAATTTACATGAAATATCAAAAGATATGGGCAATGGTATAGGAATTTATGCATTTAATGTAGGAAAGGACGGAAAAAATATACTATTTAAATTGAGAAATATTAAAAATAAAAAACAGATGATAGCATATTTTAAGGATTTAGAATTTACTATTTTGAAGAATGAAGCATTAGTGAAATTTTCAAAGCAAATTAATGATAGCTTAGAAAAAGTTTTTGAAGCAATAAATAGTGAAAAGGAAAAATCAGAAGATTGGGAAATTATAAGAGATTATATAGCGATATATGCTATTAATAAATACAGATCAATAAATAGTGCTAAAAAATTACAGGGATTAAAAGGAGGAAAATAAAATGTTTTATAATATTTCGTATATATCAAAAGTTAATTTGGCATCGTTAAATGGAAGTGAAGGTATGGGAGGAAACATAACACCTATTAAAAAGATAATGGATAATCAGGGTAACGAATATGCTTATATATCTGGGCAGGCATTAAGGAGATATTTAAAGAACACCTTAATGCAACTTGGCGAAAGGGTAACAGCTGTTAATAAAGATGGAGAGCCGGATTTCCTTGAATTAAATGATAAAATAATAAAAAATGGGCAATTCAAAAATAAAGAGTTAATGTACAAAGAATTTTGTGATCTTGATTTATTTGGATATATGTTTCCTAAAGGTGGAAGAAGATGGTCACCGGTTAAAGTTGCTCCAATGGTGTCTATCTTTCCGTATGGGGGTCAATATGACTATTTGACAAGAAAAAAATATTCAAAAGAGGGAGAAGACAAGAGTGGGAATATAGTTCAAATAGAAATAGATACTTTAAATTATATGAGAGGTAATATAATTGTTGATATAGACAAAATAGGAAATGACATAAACGAATATAATTATGAAGTTATACCTATGCTTGATGAAAGTGAAAAGAAAAACAGAATTAATAAACTAACAGATTCTATAAGATTTTTCAATGGTGGTGCTAAACAGGCAAGAAATCTAGAGGATATATCACCAAAGTTTGTTGTTGCTATAAAGCAGAAAACAGGTAATCCGTTTTTGCTAAATAGTATAACTATAAACGATTATAATGAATTAGCCATTGAAAGCATTATGGAAGAAATACAAGACAATAATGCTGTTATAGATGGAGTAAGGATTGGAATTTCAAAAAATATATTCAAAAATGAAGATGAAATTAGAAAAATTGTTAAAGATGGAGGAATTGAAATAGGTAGCATAACAGAGGCGTTTGATTTTTTAAAGGTAGGAGCTGAATAAAAGTGCATATTATAAAATTCAAAGTAGACGGAGTATTTAATTCGTTTAGAGTGCCTTTTTTCAGAACGTATCAAAAAACATTTTTGGCTCCTCCCAAAACTACTATATTAGGAATGATAACTAATATAATGAAAAAGCCAGAAGAGTTTTTTTATAAAATTTTAAATGATGATACAATAAAAATCTCAGTTATCATAAACAATATAAATGGCAAAGTAAAAGATTTGTGGACATATAAAACATTTGAAAGTAAATCTGGCATGCATGGGAAAAGCATTATAAGGAGAGATCATCTTTTTAATGCCCAATATACAATTTATATAATGCTAGAGAATGAACAATTAAGTAAAGATATATATAGTGCTTTATTATATCCCAAGTCAATTCCGTCGCTTGGTTTGGATGATGAAATCGTTAAAATATATGATGTAGAGTGTAATGTTGATATCAAGGAAAATAAATCTGATGTTATAAATTCAGTTTTTATGGATAAAGGGTATGAATATGAAGTTAAAATAAAAGATTTATTTGATGCAGTTGAAATGCCTACAGCCAATGAAGTGCCTCTAAAATATGAGATTGGAGAAAATGAAGGAGTTAGATCTGCTAGAAAAGGCAGTGATGTGTATAAACAAGTTGAATTTTTAAATTGTTATGTACAAATAAATAATGTTAAAAGTTTTATATGTGGAGACGATAGATTAATTTTTTATTAAAGGATATGAATTATTATGTGTGAAGTGGTGGCTAAAAAGAGCGAAGATGGACGAAAACAAAGTTTAGATGAACATACATTTAATGTTATAGAGGAAGCTTTAAACTTAATTCATGATGATGAATTAAATGTTATTTCTGAAAAAACAGGAGTAGATAAAACAAAGATTGAAGATTTAATTTTCTTTTCGGCTTATTTTCATGATATAGGAAAAGCTACTGATAAATTCAAAAAAACTATTGATAATAAAAATAAAAGTTATCATTCATTTTATTCTGCAAGTTTAGTTATTAGAATTAATGACTTTAATTTTAATAATGTGAATCTTCTTATGTTAATTATATTAACGCATCATACAGTATTTAATCAGGATAGCTCATTTAAAACTGCAGAAGATGGAAATACATTTAAATTTGAATTTATTAATTATGCTGAAGAATTTTTTTATAAATATAAATATGCTTATGAGAAGTATATGAGAAAAGAATGTAAATATAATTTTGTGTATAAAGAAGCAACGTTAAAAGAAATTTCAAATATTATTAGATGTACTTATGGGTGTATAGACTCACATAAATTGGTAAAATGCAACAATCATATAAAGCTAAGAGTATTATATTCATATGTAACTGGGATATTGACTTTGTCAGATTGGATAGCTTCAGCAAAATTTAATAGGACTATGCCTCAAATAGAATTTAATGGTGTACCGAGCAAAGAATATATTTATAAGGAATTGTCTAAATCATTAAAAATTGAAAAGTTTGTTCCTAGAAATTTTCAAAGCATGCTTTCGGATTTTAAAGGAAATGTACTTGTTGAAATACCTACAGGAGAAGGAAAAACAGAAGGATCATTTTTGTGGGGAGTAAAAAACTTAAAAGGTAATTGGGGTAAAATTATATATACACTGCCAACTCAAACTACATCAAATAAGCTTTATGAAAGGGCTAAAAGCGTATTTCATAATAATACTGGACTTATTCATGGATCATCTAAGGTTTATTTAGAAAAGGAATACGAAAAAGAAAATGGAAAAATTGATAATAAATGTGACAGCAATATTTTATTTTCTCAAACATTTAATAAGGGCTGTACTATATCTACCATAGATAGTTTATTTAAATATTTTTTAAATATAGGAAGATATAATATAGCCATGCTTAATTTTATTAAGTCATCTGTAATAATAGATGAGGTTCATTCTTATGATTTTAAAATGATGGGATTTATGAAACGATTTTTAGAAATATGCAATTTATATAAAGTACCAGTTTGTATTATGAGTGCATCAATACCTAATAAAACTAAAAAGTTAATAGGCATTGATAGATTTACAATTATTACAGATAAAAAGTTATTTTCAAAAAAAGCAAATTATATATATAAGGTAGATGATTCCATAGACAATAATATGGATATAATTGTTGATAAATACAATTCTGGACGCAATGTTTTAATAGTTAGAAATAATATTAAGAATTCAGTAAAAACCTATAAAGATTTAAAGAATAAGAATGTAGAGGATATAATTTTATATAATTCCCAATTTAAGAAGAAAGATAGAATAAGAAAAGAAGATGAAATATATGATAAGTTAAAAAATAATGAACATTTTATTTTAGTTGCAACCCAAGTTGTAGAGATATCTCTTGATATAGATTTTGATGTTATGTATACAGATAATGCACCAATAGATTCACTAATTCAAAGATTTGGAAGAGTAAATAGAAATAAAAATATAAATAAGTTAGGAGAGGTATTTGTTTTTAAAAAGGTAGAAGAGAAACCTTATTACTATAAATTGCTTGAGATAACTTATGATACTATTCAAGAAGGATTATTTACAATAGGCAAGTATAATGAATGGCTTAATATTGTATATGATATGTTATACGGTGATAAAAGAATCGAGGATGAAATCCAAGATAAATTTACAACAGGTTATAAAATGTTTGATAAAATTATAAAAAATCTTCATGGTATAGAGCAAAGTGATGATTTTTATAATTTAAGGGACATTCAATTTCCTAAAAAAGATTTTATATTAGAAGATGATTATGATAAAAATTGTTTTGAATATGAAAATACAGTGTCGTTACCAATATATTTGGCACGACCAGAATTAGGATATTTAATTGATGATAAATTTGGTCAAAGTCGTTATGATATTTTAAACCTCAAATATAATTATGATACAGGAGTTAAAATGCCTAATATAAAAGATTTGGATTTATTTTTGGGGGAATGACTAATGCAAAATATTAATATTAAAAAATTTATCAGGTGATATGTATGAAAATAAACGGAACGCTAATAAACTACTACTTTCACTGCAAACGTCAATTTTGGCTTCATGGAAATAGGATTAATCTTGAAGATAATAGCGAGGATGTTCACATTGGCAAAGTACTTCATGAGCTTAAAAGTGAGGGCAAAAAGAATACTGAAATTTCAATAGATAATGTAAAAGTAGATAAGATAACTGATGAATATCTTGTTGAAATAAAAAAATCTGATGTTGATGTAGAAGCTGTTAAGTGGCAGGTACTCCTATATTTAAAGATATTAAAGGACAAGGGTATTGAGAGAAAAGGTAAAATTGAATTTGAAGAAAAAAACAAACAAAAGAAAAAAATAATATATATTGAGCTTACGGAAGAACTAGAAAAGAAATTAGAAAAATTAAAGACAGATATGGAAAAACTTATGGGAAATGATATGCCGCCTAAAACCTATGAAGTTAAGAAATGCAAAAAGTGTGCGTATTATGAATACTGTTATGTATAAGAGGTTAGGATGAAATTTTAATTATTTAATTTTTAAAGGACTGTGATTCAGTATGAATAATTAGAAATCTATAAATAAGCTGATGAGGAAGTGAAGGTAGTGAGCAGTGGAACAAAATATATTATGAGTATGGGAGATATTAAAAGAAAAGATAATTCTATATTATTTAAAAATGAAAAGGGTAATTCCTATTTGCCTATAGAATCAGTAAAAGAAATATACTGTATGAATGAAGTGAATGTCAACAGCAAGTTTTTGGATTTAGCAGCTAAAGCAGGTATAATAATTCATTTCTTTAATTATTATGGATATTACAGTGGGACATTTTATCCTAAAGAGAATCTTGTAAGTGGCAATTTGACCATAAAGCAGGCTGAGGCGTTTTTGAATAAAAGAAATGTAATAGCAAAAGCCTTTGTACAGGGAATTGCAGATAACATATATGAGGTTTTATATCATTATTATAGACATGGCAAAGGTGAACTTAAGGAGACTTTAGATTGGATAAAAAGTGCTGTTCCTCTATATTTGAAAAATGATAAGATAAATATAAAACAGATACTTAGAGTAGAGGGAGAAATTTGGCAAAGATTTTATGGCAATTTTAAATATTTTCTTCCAGAGAATTTTGTGTTTAATAAGAGAGTAAAGAGACCACCAGATAATCCTATGAATGCTCTTATTTCTTTTGGTAATTCTATTTTGTATTCTAAAACTGTGGCCCAAATTTACAATACACATTTAAATCAAACTATAAGTTTTTTACATGAACCTTCTGAGGGCAGATTTTCATTAAGCTTAGATTTATCGGAAGTATTCAAGCCAGCAATAGTATATAAGACTATATTTGAGCTTGTAAATACTAAAAAGCTTCAGGTTACAAAGCATTTTGATAGAAAGTATAACTATTGCCTACTAAATACTGCTGGAAAAAGGATATTTGTACAAGCCATAGAGGAAAGATTTGATGAAGTTTTTCAGCATAGTAAATTAAAAAGGAAGATATCTTATAGAACTGCAATAAAATTAGATGGATACAAGCTTATAAAGTTTATACTTGAAGGCAGAAAATTTAAGCCATTCAATCTGAAGGAGATGGTTTAATGCGAAAAAATTTTAATTTCAATTATGCCTTTTTATTTTATGATGTAAATGAAAAGCGGGTAAACAAGGTGTTTAAGATCTGCAAAAAGTATTTTCATCACCATCAGAACTCTGTGTTTAGAGGTACCATAACCCCGGCTAATCTCATAAAACTAAAGAGTGAAATCAATAAAATAATTGAAGGTAAGGATTTTGTAACAATAATAAAGCTTATAAATGGTGATTGTTTTGATGAGGAGACTTTAGGTATAAACGAAAAGAATACGGAGGATTTAATACTATAATTAAATGAATTTTTCCAACTGATGCAATAAATGAAAGTGATTTAATCTATTGTATATCAATGTATTGAGGCACTTTTTTGTGTAAATTTCAAAAAAATGAAAACCGGTTGGAAAAATTTTAAGGAAATCCTTTATTGATGCGGGTTAGGAGAGTATAATGAAAACAAGTAATGGCTATTTTACAGTGGTTGAACTTTAAGTTGAACTTTAACATAAGTTATACAATCTAATGCTGAAGTAAAAGAGCATGAGGTTGAACTTTAAGTTGAACTTTAACATAAGATGTATTTAAATTGAGGTGCTGTTTATGAATGAAAAAACTACATTATGTTGAACTTTAACATAAGATGTATTTAAATTTTTTATAATCTTCTTGGAGCATTTTTAGCTGTTCCCGTTGAACTTTAACATAGGATGTATTTAAATAGAATGGTGACGTACTTGAGAAAAATGAGAAACGAAGTTGAACTTTAACATAGGATGTATTTAAATAGGAAAGATAATATAGAACATATCAATGAGACACGTTGAACTTTAACATAGGATGTATTTAAATTGGTTCATATTTTTAAGTATTGATACCATTTCATAGTTGAACTTTAACATAAGATGTATTTATTGTTCTGATTTACTCGGCTATTGAATTTATGAAAATCACACTATAGCTATGCATGGCTCTAGAATGGTTATGTTAGTCAGTATAATTTTGATAAGCTCAGTTTTTAATAAAAAAATAATACACGATATTGCACAATATTTATGTGTTATGTCATGTATTTTTATAATTGTTAAGATTATAGTTGATTTTAATATAATTACTTCATATTAATAGATTTTACTACTACAGTATCAATATTTTCGAGATCATGTATCATTGATTTTAATTTATCTTCTTTATCACGGAAATTCAAAGTTATAAGTCCATGATCATGTTCGCCTGGATCATGGGTTCCAAATCTAGAAATAATGCTATCACCATATTTGGTTAACACTTCTTGAACATTTGCCGCAGATTTTGTTCTCTTGTCAACAAGAATTCCAACTATACTTAATTTATCCAAAATATATTCACCTTCCTCTGATTTTATATTATTATATCCAACCTTGTTTTTACTATTCACTATTGTATGTTATTTTATAATTTATATGTTTCATATTAATAGTTGAATTATATAAAAGTTACCATTAACCTCAAATTATTTCCCCGGAAACTTCACTCCGAATTCAATAAAATTTCAAAATAAGAATGCTTAAATTTATTATGTATTGTAATGTTGCCCTTTATAAATTCTTTGATGTTTCGATAATTAATATATTGCAATGGTATAATAATGTCTTAACACTTTATTTTTCTGCGTTTTAATATTAAAATAGTATTGTATTAAAAAAAATATTAAATAATTTATAGTTTCCACTGTGGTAGGGGTGATAGAACGTGTCAGATTGGTATGGTTTGGCAGCTGTAGACATTGTCAATTTATTTAGGAGTAATGACATTAGAGGTCTCAGCGATGAAGAAGTTATAAACAATAGGAAAGCTTATGGAAGTAATAAGATAGTAAGTAGTAAAAATAAAACGCTAACTTTAAATATGCTTAGGCAAATTGTCAATCCGTGGTTTATTTTCTTTATGTTTTGTGCAGTTACGCTTGCATATGCAGGGAGAATAGAATACTGTATTGTAGTATTGGCTATGGATATAGCAGCGCTAATAGTAAGCTTAATTCCTAACTATATGATGTATAAATCCATTAAGAATGTTGAAAGCTTTAATTCTAGAAAAGTAAATGTGCTTAGAAATGCAAAGCTTACAAGCATTAATGCTGAGGATTTAGTAGTAGGTGATATAATTGCATTTTCTAAGGGAAATGTTATCCCGGGGGATGTAAGAATAATAGATGCTAGGGATTTAAAGATCAATGAAGTAAATGTTACAGGGGATGAAAGTATAATTGAAAAATTCTCTGCTAAAATATACGGTGATGATCTTGAAATATCAGAGATGAGGAATATGCTTTTTAAATCTTCAATTGTGTGTGAAGGAGAAGGAGAAGGGATAGTAATTGCAGTAGGTGATAAGACTGAATTTGGAAAGACAATGGCAACTACCCTTGATATAGATAAGAGCAGTAATTTCCTACTTGAAAATGTTAAAAAGGTAATGAATGCTCTGGCAATTTTTTCTTTTGCAGCGTGGATTGTAGTTATGTGTTATATGAGTTCAAGTAATGTAGCTTTAAATAGTTCAATTGATGCGGCTTCAATAGTGATTTTTTCAGGTGCATCGGTAAATGTGATATTTGTATTATATGCAATATTTTTAATTATAAATTTACATTTTAAATCTAAACACATAAAGTTAAAATCACTTTCCAATATTGAAAATTTATCTAAAATAAATGCAATTGTAACGGATAAAGAAGAGGCACTTACTAAAAATAAAATGTATGTTAGGAAATTTTATGACAACGAATCTGTAAGAAATTGTGATAATAAATTCCAAGTAAATAGCAATATTAAAAGAATGCTTGAGATAGGATTTATGTGCAACGATTATGGCTCAAAGAAAAATTCTAATGCAACCCTCAATGATGCAGAAGGGGCAATATTAGAATTTATTGAAAAAGAGGAAATGGAGCTGGAGCCGTCAAAGAGGATTTTTGAAATTTCATATAATAGAAATAAAAGAATTAAAACCACAGTAAATAAAATTAAAAGACGGTACAGGGCGAATGTTAAAGGACCCGTTGATACTATATTAAAAAATTGTACGCATTATATGATTGATGGTGTTGAAAGAGAACTTACAAATGAAGTTATTAACAATATAAAACTAGCGGATATGAAGATGAGTAATGAATGTCTTCATGTTATGGCTCTTGCATATAGAAATTTTAGTTATAATCCAAGTCCTGATGAAAATATAGAAAGTAATTTAGTATTTGTGGGTTTGATGGGTTTTGAAAGTATATTTAAAAGCAATGCTAAAATTGCTGTTGAAAGGTGTATTGCAAACTCCATAAAGCCCATTATATTTACGGAAGATGGAAAGCTAACTGCTGCGGCAATGGCAAAAAATCTTAATATATATAGTGGTGCTAACTGTGTGCTGGCAGGGGTTGAAATGGACAATATGTCGCAGGAGGAAATAAAAAACAGTGTAGATAATATTACCATTTATTCGAGAGCTTCTGAAGAAAATAAAAGAGATGTAGTTCTTGATTTAAAAGAGTTAAATTATAATGTTTTAACTTCAGGCTCAAAATTGACAGAATTAAAATCAATAAATGAGTCAAATTTGTCTATTTCATATGGTGAAAAATGCAATAAAATAGTTGAAAAGTTAAGTGATGTAGCTTTTGGAGAAAATGACATGTGGTCCATAGTTAATATAATTGTGGACAGCAGAAAGTTTGTTATAGCCTTTAAAGATATGGTTAAATACATTTTAACTTGGAATTTTAATTTGGTAATTTTATTCTTGATATTCATGCTTAAAGGTATTTCATTAAAATTTAATGCTTTTGAGATTTTATGGGTACTATTTTTCAGCATTACGGTTAATAGTGCTGCGGTTTTCTTGAATTATAAAAAGGTTATATCTCAATATGATTTTAATCTCGAGGAGGATAATTTATTAGATATTAGCTTATTTTCAATACTATTTAATGGTGTTCTTCCAGCAATTTTAGTCTTAGGAAGCTGCATTGTTTTTAGTGATGTTAATATACAGACATTTGTGTTCTGGTGTGTTATATTTCAGCAGATTGTTTATGGTTTATTTAATAGATTTGAAAAAAATATATGGTTTTTAGTTGTAATAACTTTAAATTTAATTTTGCAGCTAGGTATAGCTTTAAGTAACTTTGGAAATTATATGTTTGGAATTAATAACCTTAGTTATTACGAAATTAAAATTATAGGTGTAGTTTTAGGATTACAGGTATTTGTGATTTTTGGTAAAAAATTATTTACAGAATAAAAGTTCTGTATTTTGATTAATGTGATTATGATTTGGTTAAAATACCAATGGAGGTGCATTGGTATGTTTGATAATGTATATGAGAGTTTCGGTAAAGATAGAGATGTTATGTGCTTAATTGTACCTAAGAAGGATTTTTTGTTTAGTTATGAAGATATAAATAAAGAAACTTCAAATGATTTTGCAAATAACTATTTTAAGACAAAAGGAAGAGAAGGCATACCTCAGGTTAAAGATGTACAAATTGAGGATGCCATGATAAAATTTTATGTTTCCATCGACCGCAGCGAAAGCGAGAAGCCTATGAATATTCCTGATTCACTTAATATGCGTGGGTATCAGCATAATAGAACAAGATGAAGCGACCACTTGTTTTTTATTTTGTAAGTATTATATTAGGAATTTTAACAGCTGCTTTTTTGAAAAATTATATTTTAATTGGTGCAGTTATGGCTGCATCTTTTTTCGTTATAATGTTTTTTACTAATAGAAAATATTTCTTTTTTATCAATCTATGTTTTTTTATAATTGGATTTGTAGCCTGCGTTCAATATTTTAATCTCAGTATACAAAGTGGAAAGTTAGTAAGTGTAAGAGTGAATGGAAAAAGTGGGTATTATTTAACTGGCAGCTATAAAGGTAGAAATATAAATATTTATGGAAAAAATATTAATGTAAAACTGGGAGAAATAATAAGAATAAAAGGTACATATGAAAAGTCCATGGATTACGGCAGTGGTACTATAGGAACTTTGCACATTGATAAGGTTCAGTCATATAAATCTGATATTGTAACTGAAATGTATGATATTAGAAGTGAAATATATGAAAATTATTGTTCACACATGAGTAAGAATAGATCAGGCATAATCATGTCTTTATGCTTTGGAGATACTTCTAATTTAAGCGGAGATGATAAGAACGAACTTAAGAAACTTGGAATAATACATGCTGTAAGTGTGTCTGGTATGCATCTGGCAGTAATTTATGGACTTTTGGAAAAAACTATAGGACTTATTTCGGCTATTGTAGTGTCACTATTTTACGTTATATTTACAGGTTGTCTTCCGGCAACAATGAGGGCTTTTATAATGATTTTTATTTTGAAGCTTTCAGTAAAAGTCTATAAAAATTATGATTCACTTTCATCAATTGCACTGTCAGGTATACTAATGCTGATTTTTAAGCCGTATTATATTTTCAATATAGGAGCAGTGCTGTCCTATTTAGCAACTATAGGTATCCTTCTGTATTATAAGAAAATATCAAGGGCGTTATATAAGCTGCCACAAAAGCTTAATGAAAGTATAAGCTTGACTTTAAGTGCACAGGTTTTTTCTGTACCTTATGCTGGAATTGTATTAAAAACTTTCAGTGGAGGATTTATTCTTGGTAATTTAATTATAGTTCCTATATATTCGGTTGTTATTATTCTAGGAAATCTTGGAGGATTAACTTATAAAATAGAGCCAGTATTCAATATTTTGTGCTATTTCCTTAATATACTTCTAAAAAGCTGTGACGGGCTTATTAAGGTTGCTTTAAAGGCTACTCCACCAATGATGTATATGTCCGAATTTACGAGTATTTCTTTAACTGTTATGATTTTTAGTTTTATGCTCACAATAAAAGGTTATAGAAAATTTAAGTATTTACCCATTCTGTTGTCTCTGGGAATTATAATAAATACATATCATTACTTCCCGGAAATAAATTGTGTTAATATAAATAATAAGAATGCAATTATAGTTAGATATAGGGATAGTGCAGATTTAATTACAAATTACATGATAAAGAAGAAAAGTCAAAAAGAAAACATGCTAAGTAGTTTGGGAGTTAATAGGATAATTACTGTAAAGAATAACAAGCTTTTAAGAATAAACAGAAGCATGTATGAAATATTTTGGGAAAATGGGGCTAAAATTTACTTTAAAAATAGAGAAATAGCTTATATATCGGGTGATAGTATATATTATAAGGGTTTTTATTTGCATCATTATGGTATAATAAAATTCGGTAATTATAGCAAATACTCTTTTCTTGGAGTTAAGGCATCAATAAAAGTTATAAATGGAAAAGTTTTGGTTTTTAAAGGGTGGGAAAAATGATTAATTATACTGAGTTAGAAGAGAATATAAATAGAAACAAAATTAATAACGTATATGTAATGTGCGGTTTTAATGAAAAGCTTATGAAGGAAGATATAAATAAAATACTCAAAAAATCTGTTGATGCAAGCTTTGAGACTTTAAATTACAGTACATTTGATGGAAATAATATAGAGTTTGATGAAATAATGAATGCTTGTGAAACTGTTCCATTTATGAGTGAAAAAAGAGTAGTTGTTGTATATAGAGCTGATTTTTTAAGTGATAATTCAAATGGTTCAAATAAGAATTATGATAAGCTTATTAAAAGTATAGAAAAATATGTGACTAATATACCGGAATACTGTATTTTAATATTGTACTATGTATTTGATAATCCAAGGGAGAAACCTTCATATAAGGTTAGAAAATTTGATAAAAAGGCATGTGTGGTGGAATTCTCCAAGCTTAGAGGTATGCAGCTGCAGAAAAAAGTAAAAGAGGTATTTCAGGAAAAGAAAAAGCCTATAGGAAAAACAGAATTAAATTATTTTTGCAGCAAAGTGGATAATAATATGGACATTATATACAATGAAGTTGAAAAATTATGCTGCTATACTTTAGATAGGGAAATAACAAAACAGGACATAGATAAAATCTTGCAGCCAAATGAAAATGACGATATTTTTAATTTGGTGGATTACATATCGCAGTCAAGACCTGAAATGGCTGTGACGGTTTTAAATGAAATAATGTACAAGGGTGTCAAAGCAAACAGCATACTTTATATGATAGAAAGGCAATTCAAGCTTATGCTCAGCATAAAAGTTGGCATTGAAAGCGGAAAGACTAAGGAAATCCTTTCACGTGAACTTAAATTAAATCCATATGTGTGTGAGAAAATGATGAATGAATGTAAGAGATTTAGCATGAAAAAAATACTTAAAGCGTTAGAGATATGTCTTAATACGGAAAAGGAACTTAAGAGTGTCTCTAAAGACCCTAAGTTTAAGATGGAGACATTGATTATAAATATAGCTATTATCTAACACGAGGTTTGGGTCAAGTACCCATTATTCTTCTAAATCAAATACCGCCAATCTTTTGATTTGTTGTGTTGTAATAATTTTTCACAGCAGCAATTTCATAATATTCTAAGCATTTTGTAGTATGTTATTAAATATAGGAAATAAAAAAAAGCCGGCTTAACCGGTCTTTTTTATGCGTTTAAAGAATTTAACTTTAAAGCTAATCTTGATTTTTTTCTTGCAGCTTTATTCTTGTGAATTATGTTCTTTGAAGCAGCCATATCTAAGGCTTTAGCTACAGTAACGAAAGCAGTTTTTGCTTCTTCAACATTTTTTGCATCGAAAGCAGCATCAAACTTCTTTATGTAAGTTTTTAAAGCTGATTTAATCATTTTATTTCTAAGAGTTTTAGTTTCAATTACTTTTATTCTCTTTTTAGCTGATTTAATATTTGCCATTCTTTTTCACCACCTTGCAGTTTTGTATATGCGAGCAGTTTTTGAAAATCTGCATTATGCCACATTATTAACAAATGATATTATAACATTAATATAGGCAATCTTCAAGTGCAATTTAAAAATTGCGAAGTAACAGTATTTTGGAACGTTAAATAAAGCTCATAAGTCTAAGCTTCAAATTATAAAAATACTAAGAAATTTTAATAACTCGCTAAAAAGCAGCTCAGACAAATTAAAATTTCTAAGTCTTTTTATAATTTGAAGCAAGACTTATTGAGTTTTATTTAAATTGTTCCCAAAATACTGTTACTTCGCTTAGAATAAAGGCAAGGAATATTTTTCTCCGCTTCACTACGAAAAATACTATAATACATTGTTATAGAAGAATAATGAACTTTGTGTATTATTCTATTAAATATCAAATAATATATATATCAAATTAAATCTATGCAATTCATGCCCAAAATTCCGTAGGTACGGAGGAATTTTTTCAGCGAGTTATTGAAATATTTTAGTATTTTACGATTTTTCCATCTTAGATTTATAGAATTTTTTTAACGTTACAAATCAATGTTAATTCGCAATAGAATACTTAATGATAAAAGGGGTAAAAATATGTTTCAGAGAGGAGTGAAAATTTTATGTATAGTGTTAGAACGGATCTTGCAGTAGAAGCAAGAGAAATGTACTGTGGCAGCGAGGAAAAAGAAAATGGTGTAAAGGTTGATACTAGAAAAGTAAAAGATATAGAAATAACCACAGTTAATGTGTTAAATGATGAAGGAGAAAGAATTATAAGAAAGCCTAAAGGTACATATGTGACTTTAGACATACCAAAACTTACAATGTACGATGCTAATATTATGGAAGATGTAAGTAAGGCTTTTGCAGATGAACTTTCTAAAGTTATAAAAAAATTTGATTTTAATGAGAGTATGACAGCACTGGTAGTTGGTCTTGGTAATTGGAATATAACGCCTGATTCCTTAGGTCCTAAAGCTGTAGATGGACTTATGGTTACAAGACACTTAAAAAAATATGTTCCTGATAGTATTGATGAAAGAATACGTCCTGTGTGTGCTATAGCCCCTGGTGTTCTTGGAATTACAGGAATGGAAACAGGTGAAATATTACGAGGTATTGTAGAAAATGTTAAACCTAATCTAGTAATATGTATAGATGCATTAGCTGCAAGAAAAATGGAAAGGGTAAATTCGACTATTCAGATTGGAGATACTGGAATATCACCTGGATCAGGTATTGGAAATAGGAGAATGGAAATAAGTGAAAAAACTCTTGGCATTCCTGTCATAGCAGTTGGAGTACCAACGGTAGTGGATGCAGCTACTATGGCAAATGACACTATAGAGATAGTCATTGACAAAATGAAGGAGTATTCGGATAAAGGAAGTAATTTTTATAATATGCTAAAGGCAATAGATAATGACGAAAAGGAACAGCTTATCCATGAAATATTAAACCCATATGTAGGTCAACTTCTAGTTACTCCTAAGGAAGTTGATATGGTTATGGAATCACTTTCTAAAGTCATAGCATCAGGTATAAATATGGCGCTTCAGCCTGCGCTTGAACTTGATGAGATAAATAGTTTTATTGGTTAATTTTTAGAATAAACCTCTACTGTTTTTAATATATTTATGGTGGAGGGGATATAATGATATTTAATAAAGTGATAAACAAAGATAAAGATAAATTTGATTTTAAGCTCGGAATGTTTATTTTTATATTCTTAATTTTATTTATAAGTTTGATCAGTCTTATAGGTAAAGATAAGAATAAAAAATATGAGAAAAAAAATATGATTTACGTTCAGATAATAAATTATACGCTCCCATCTATAAAAGTATCAAATTTTGATGCGGAGGATATGGCGGAAAATGCTTATTCTTTAAAGAATTTATGCTTTGGTATTGTTGGAATTGATATCAATCATCCAGAAAACATAGTTTCAAGGGAAATGTCATTTTTAGGTGGCAAGTTACCTCAAGATAAAGTTAAAACTTCTGGTGATGAATTTAGTTTAAACGATAGTGATGTGGTTAAAAATACGGATAATAATGTAAAAGATCAAAGACAGAAGACCTCAGAAGCAAATGTGTATGATCCTAAATTTAAAAAGACACTTGATAAATCAAAGCCTGAGGTTTTAATATATCATTCTCATACTACAGAAGCTTATAAACCTGCGACTCCAGATACACTTGATGATACTAAAAATGTGTGTGCAGTAGGCGATGAACTAGCTAGAGAGCTTGGACAAAATTATGGTATATATGCTATAAATGATAAGACGGTTCATAATGTTGTGGCATACAATAAAAGTTATACAAGGTCAGGCGAAACTCTGGATAAATACTTAAAGCAGTATGGCGATTTTAAAATGATAATAGATATGCATAGAGATTCGGGAGTAGATAAAAAGGCTGTTACGGCTACAATAAACGGCGAAAATGTGGCTAAATTTATGTTCGTTATGGCAAGAAAAAATCCGCATTACGATAAAAATATTGCTATGGTTAACGGTCTTGTGTCTATATGCAATAAAGATTTCCCCGGGATTTTTAACGGAATATATTATTATGATTATGGTACAAATTATTTTAATCAGAATAAAAGTAACAATGCATTTTTACTGGAAGTTGGTTCTGATATAAATACTATTGATGAAGCAAAGGCGACTAGTAAATACCTGGCAAGGATAATTGCAGAATATTTAAATGCCAAAAAATGAATAAAAAGTTTAAAAAAAGTACATCCTTAACATAGGAGGTGCTTTTTTGTATATGATGAAAAGATGTAAAATGGTATTTTTTGTATTGATTATAATATGTGTTGTTATGTTTATAATAGTAAACAACATTGAACTTAATAGAGATATATACTGTAATGATCTTCATATAAAAAGAAGTGAGGAGAATGATAGAAATGCATCTGATAATTATAATTTAGATAGCATGGAAAAACATCTAGATGCACTTGAACGTGAAAGTAAAAAGGTTAGTAACAAAAAAGATGATTTTAGTATGCTTTCTAAAGTTTATGTGCCTAAATTTAGAATACTTTATAGTACAAATCCCTTTGATATAAGATTTGAAACACTTAATTATAAGGTGTATGTAAATAGAAGTATAGCTGAAGCTGCTATAAATGAAAAGACATATTTATATTCTAAAATTAGAGATTATTATGAAGTGATTGATGACTATATGAGTTATACAGGAGATGATATAGGCATGCTTAAAATGAGAACAATAAATTTCGTGGAATATTATAAAGATAAGGTATTTTCGAAAAAATAATAAGCCTATATAATATGCTCAGTGCTTAAAAGCGTTATTGTTGACAAATACCCTTTTACATATGCTATAATTTAAAGGACTTGTACATTTGGAGGGATATAAAATGCAAAGTGAAAGACAAAAACATATAAGGAACTTTTGCATAGTTGCACATATAGATCATGGAAAATCAACGCTTGCCGATAGATTACTTGAGCTTACAGGAACTCTTACAAAGAGGGAAATGGAAGCTCAGGTTCTTGATAATATGGACATTGAGAGAGAACGTGGAATAACTATAAAATCACAGGCAGCGCGACTTATATATAAAAGAGAAAAAGACGGCGAAGAGTATATATTAAATCTTATAGATACTCCAGGTCATGTGGATTTTAACTATGAAGTTTCAAGAAGTTTGGCTGCTTGTGAAGGAGCAGTGCTCGTTGTAGATGCAACACAGGGAATACAGGCACAAACTCTTGCAAACTGTTATATGGCAGTAGATCATGATCTTGAAGTAGTACCTGTAATTAATAAAATAGATCTTCCAAGTGCCAGACCGGAAGAAATAAAGGATGAAATTGAAGATGTAATAGGAATAGAAGCTAGTGATGCACCACTTATATCTGCTAAAACTGGGCTTAATGTTGAAGATGTACTTGAGGCAGTGGTAGAGAAAATTCCAGCACCAGAAGGTGAGGAAGGCAATCCTCTAAAAGCTCTTATTTTTGATTCATATTATGACAGCTATAGAGGAGTTGTATGTCATATACGTGTTAAAGATGGCTCTGTAAAAGCTGGCGACACGATAAAGCTCATGGCAACCAATAAGCAATATGAAGTTACTGAGGTTGGAGTCTTTGTACCTAACTATTTAAAGACAAATGAACTTAAAGCTGGAGATGTTGGTTATATAACAGCTTCTATTAAAAACGTAAGAGATGCTAGAGTCGGAGATACTATAACTGAAGTTGATAATCCTGCAAAGGAAGCTCTTGAAGGTTATAGACCTGCTATATCTATGGTATACAGCGGTATTTATCCTATAGATAGTGCAAAGTACGATGAACTTAAAGAAGCACTTGAAAAACTTCAAATTAATGATGCGTCGCTTAATTTTGAGCCTGAAACGTCTATAGCTCTTGGATTTGGTTTTAGATGTGGATTCCTTGGATTACTGCACATGGAAATAATAGAGGAAAGAATTGAAAGAGAATTTAATCTTGATGTAATTATGACAGCGCCATCAGTTGTGTATAAGGTTAAAAAGACTGACGGTACATTGCTTGAAATAACAAATCCTACAAATCTTCCAGAAACAACAGAAATAGACTATATGGAAGAGCCTGTTGTAAAAGCACAGATAATAACTCCATCCGATTTTGTCGGTGCTGTAATGGAGCTGTGCCAGAATAAACGTGGTGTTTTTATAGACATGGAGTATATAGAAACTACCAGAGTAATGATAAATTACAGAATACCACTTAACGAAATTATATACGATTTCTTTGATTCACTTAAATCAAGAACTAAGGGATATGCTTCTTTTGATTATGAACTTGATGGATATATGAGAACTGAGCTTGTTAAGCTTGATATAATTCTAAATGGTGAAGTTGTGGATGCTTTATCAATGATTGTTCCAAGTGAAACAGCATATGCTAGAGGAAGAAACATGGCTGAGAAGTTAAAGGAAATAATACCAAGACAGCTCTTTGAAATTCCTATTCAGGCTGCAATTGGAAGTAAGATAATAGCTAGAGAAACTGTAAAGGCTCTTAGAAAAGATGTACTTGCAAAATGTTACGGTGGAGATATTTCAAGAAAGAGAAAACTCCTTGAAAAGCAGAAAGAGGGTAAAAAGAGAATGAGACAGGTAGGAAGTGTTGAAATCCCTCAGGAAGCATTTATGTCGATACTCAAAAATGATTAGGGGAGAAGTAACAGTATTTTGGAACGTTAAATAAAGCTCATAAGTCTAAGCTCCAAATTATAAAAATACTAAGAAATTTTAATAACTCGCTGGAAAGCTTGCTCAGACAAATTAAAATTTCTAAGTCTTTTTATAATTTGGAGCAAGACTTATTGAGTTTTATTTAAATCGTTCCCAAAATACTGTTACTTCTCCCCAAAATAAAGGCAAGGTAAATTTTTCTCCGCTTTGCTACGAAAGAATTATAATACCTAGGCCTGAGTTAATTTTAGGCAATAATAGATTTATTATGGGTAAAGGCTGGAGATATATTCTGCCAAGTTCCGTGTAGTAACACAAAAGGATGATTTTCCGCCGCTTCACTATAGAAAATCTAATAACTTATAGAAGAACATTTCAACGAGTAGAAATGGGAAGGTAAATTTTTCTCCGCTTTGCTACGAAAGAATTATAATACCTAGGCTTGAGTTAATTTTAGGCAATAATAGATTTATTATGGGTAAAGGCTGGAGATACATTATGGCAAGCTCCGTGTAGTAATACAAAAGGATGATTTTCCGCCGCTTCACTATAGAAAATCTAATAACTTATAGAAGAACATTTCAACGAGTAGAAATGGGAAGGTAAATTTTTCTTCGCTTTACTACGAAAGAATTATAATACCTAAGTTTGAGTTAATTTTAGGCAATAATAGATTTATTATAGTTAAAGGTTAGGAGGTACATTCTGGCAAGTTCTGTGTAACACAAAAGGATGATTTTCAGCCGTTTCACTATGGAAAATCTAATAACGTGTAGGGGAACATTTCAACGAGTAGAAATGGGGTAGAAGTAACAGTATTTTGGAACGTTAAATAGAATTCATAAGTCTAAGCTCAAAATTATAAAAATACTAAGAAATTTTAATAACTCGCTGGGAGGATTGCTCAGACAAATTAAAATTTCTAAGTCTTTTTATAATTTGGAGCAAGACTTATTGAGTTTTATTTAAATCGTTCCCAAAATACTGTTACTTCTACCGGAATAAAGGCAAGGTAAGTTTTTCTCCGCGTTGCTACGAAAAAGAACTATAATACTTAGGCTTGAGTTAATTTAAGACGATAATAGATTTATTATAGGGAAAGGCTGTAGATGTATCCTGCCAAGTTCCGTGTAGTACAAGAGGATAATTTTCCGACGCTTTTTTCTAGAAAATCTAATAATATATAAAATAATATTTTAACTATTATAAATGAAAAAGGAAAAGTTACATTGATTTACTCTAAAATGAAAGGAACATTGGATGAATAAATTAGGTTTATATATACACATACCGTTTTGTAGGAGCAAGTGTCTTTATTGCGATTTCCCGTCGTATCCATGCATGGAAGAGTATATGGTACCATATGTAAAGGCATTGTGTCTAGAAATTGAAGAGGTAGCTAAAAATAAAGAATTTAGTAGTGCTTTTATTGGAGGGGGTACGCCAAGCTATTTATCTGTAGAAGCACTTCAAATATTGTCGCGTACTTTAAAAAAGGTAAAGAGAACTTCTGATTTTGAGTTTACAATTGAATGTAATCCAAATTCATTTGACGAAGAGAAATTGAAGATATTCAAGGATATGGGAGTAAATAGATTAAGTATAGGACTACAGGCGTGTCAAAATAGGCTTTTAAAAAAGCTTGGAAGAATACATAGCTTAGAAGATTTTACGTGTGGATTTAAACTGGCTAGAGAATTAGGATTTGAAAATATAAATGTTGATTTAATGTTTGGAATTCCAGATCAGAGCGTAGAAGATTTTAAGGAAACGTTAAAGTATATAGCTCACTTAAAGCCAGAGCATATATCTGCTTATAGTCTCATAGTTGAGGAAGGGACACCTTACTATAAAATGAATGAGCAGGGAAAATTAAAGCTTCCAGGTGAAGAAGCGGAGAGACAGATGTATGTATTGGCACGTGATTTTTTAAAGGAATCCGGATATAATCAATACGAAATTTCAAATTTTACAATTAAAGGAAAGGAATGTAGACACAATCTTATATATTGGGAACTCAATGATTACATAGGCTGCGGTGCTTCAGCACATTCCTATTTTAGGGGCTTAAGGTATAGAAACGAAGATAATGTGAGAGAATACATAAAGAAAAAATTGAATTATGAAAGTGTAGTGGTAGAAAAACATTTAAATTCATTGAAGGACAATATGGAAGAATTTATGTTTTTGGGACTTAGAAAAACAAAAGGGGTTTCAATAGAAGAATTTAAGAGAAGATTTAATGTAAATATGGATGATGTCTACGGTAACGTCATAAAAAAGTATACAGATGATAAAATGCTTATTTTTCATGAAAATCGTCTGTTTTTATCCGAATATGGCATTCAAGTATCCAATAGCATAATGTGTGATTTTATATTGCAGTGATATATGCACTAATTGCTAATAAAACTTAGAAAAAGAGTATAAAACATGGATAAACGGGCTATAAAGCTAAATTAAATATTTTTATCAAAATGCGTGAAGTTGACAAAGATAATGTCAGATGATATTTTATAAACATAGTCATTAGCACTCAAATGAAGTGAGTGCTAATAAAGAGGTGGATGATATGGAAATGGAGGAAAGAAAACTTAAGATTCTTCAGGCAATAATAAATGACTATATAAATAATGGTGAACCAGTAGGTTCAAGGACTATTGCTAAAAATTATAATCTTGGAATAAGTTCTGCTACCATAAGAAATGAAATGGCGGACTTAGAAGAAATGGGTTATATTGAACAACTCCATACATCTTCTGGAAGAAAGCCTTCAGATAAGGGCTACAGGTTGTATGTTGATAAGCTTATGGAAATACCTCGCATATCTTTAGAAGAAGAAATGTTCATAAGGGGTAAAATAATAAGCAGTGCACTTTATGAGATTGATAAGATTATAAAACAAGCGATGTCTTTGATTTCTGAGATGACAAAGCTTACATGTGTTGTAAAATCTTTATCAGCTAAAAAAAGCTGCATAAAAACAATAAGCTTAATAAATATAGAGCCGACTATAATTTTGTGTGTATTAGTAACTGATACCAGCGTAATTAAAAATAGTATTATTAGAGTTAATGCTGGCATTAGTAACAGGGATCTTGAGAGAGTATCAAATATTTTAAATTCAAAGCTTAAAGGACTTACTATTGAAGAAATCAATCTTGAAGTTATAAGCAATATTAAAAGAGATTTAAATGAATATGGTCATATATTTGATAGCATAATGCCTAATCTTTATGATATCTTGAAGGAAGCAGATTCAACTGAAGTTTATAAAGAAGGGGCTATGAATATATTTAATTATCCTGAATTTAAGGATATTGAAAAGGCTAAGGAATTTTTATCTGTAATTGATAATAGCCAAATTTTAGATAGCTTATTTAATATTTCTGGTGGAATTACCGTGAATATTGGTAATGAAAATAATATGGAAGAAGCTAAAGATTTTAGTATTGTTTCTTCTGTATATAGTTTTAATGGAAAACCACTCGGGACTATAGGAATTATAGGACCGACGAGAATACCTTATTCTAAAGTAATTAAAGTTATTACGGAAGTAGTAAACCAGGTTAATGATAATTTAAATAAAATGAATAATACTGATTAGAGTAAGAGGTGAGCTTATGAAAGAAAAAAATAAGAAGAAGTTATCAAAGGAAGATAAAAATGAGGTAAATTCTGCCGAAGATGCTTCCAAAGAAGAGAACATTGAAGAGGAAGTTAAAGATTCTAAAGTAAAAGGAACTGATGATTCCAAAGCAAAAGAAGGCGCTTCTATAGAAGATGAACTCAAGGCAGCTAATGAAGATTTAATTAAAGATAATAAAAAATTCAAAGATGAAAATGAAAAATTAAATAATGAATTAGATGCTGCAAAAGATAGATTCATGAGGTTAAATGCTGAATATCAAAACTATAGAAATAGAACTTCTAAGGAAAAAGAAGGCATTTATACAGATGCCTGTAGTGATGTAATAAATGAAATGCTTCCTACACTTGATAATCTTGAAAGAGCAACTGCTGCAGAAGGCAGTGCGGAAGACTTGAAAAAGGGTGTAGAGATGGTTATAAAGCAGTTTAAAGGTTCTCTTAAAAAATTAGGTATTGAAGAAATACCTTGTGATGAAGGTTTTGATCCTAATTTTCATAATGCAGTTATGCATATTGAAGATGAAAACTATGGAGAAAATGAAATAGTTGAGGTTCTTCAAAAAGGATATAAAAAAGGAAATAAAGTTTTAAGACATAGTATGGTTAAAGTTGCCAACTAAATATATAGGAGGTTTTTATAATGTCAAAAGTAATAGGAATTGATTTAGGAACAACAAACTCATGTGTAGCTGTTATGGAAGGTGGAGATCCAGCAGTTATCGCTAACTCAGAAGGTGCAAGAACAACTCCTTCAGTTGTATCTTTTCAGAAAAATGGAGAAAGATTAGTTGGACAGGTTGCAAAAAGACAGGCAATCACAAATCCAGATAAAACTATAATATCAATAAAAAGAAAGATGGGAACTTCTGATAAAGTTAGTATAGATGGTAAGGATTATACACCACAGGAAATTTCCGCTATGATTCTTCAAAAATTAAAGTCAGATGCAGAAGCTTATTTAGGAGAAAAGGTTACTCAAGCTGTTATAACAGTTCCAGCATATTTTAATGATAGCCAAAGACAGGCAACAAAGGATGCAGGAAAAATAGCAGGACTTGAAGTATTAAGAATAATAAATGAACCTACAGCAGCATCACTTGCTTATGGCCTTGATAAAATGGATACTAACCAGAAGATTCTTGTTTATGATTTAGGTGGAGGTACTTTTGATGTATCTGTACTAGAACTTGGAGACGGAGTTTTCGAAGTTAAATCAACAAACGGAAACACTCACTTAGGTGGAGATGATTTCGACCAAAAGGTTATGGATTACATTGCAGAAGAATTTAAAAAGAGCAATGGAATTGATTTAAGAAATGATAAGATGGCACTTCAAAGATTAAAAGAAGCTGCTGAAAAAGCAAAGATTGAATTATCATCTTCAACACAAACAAATATAAATCTTCCATTCATAACAGCAGATGCAACAGGTCCTAAGCACATAGACATGGACTTAACAAGAGCAAAATTCAATGAATTAACTGCTGGACTTGTTCAAGATACAATAGAGCCAATGAAGAAAGCACTTGCTGATGCAGGACTTTCAATAAGCGATATAGATAAAATAGTTTTAGTAGGTGGTTCAACAAGAATTCCTGCTGTTCAAGAAGCAGTTAAAAATTACACTGGAAAAGACCCATCAAAGGGAGTAAATCCTGATGAATGTGTTGCTATTGGTGCAGCTATTCAGGCTGGAGTTTTAACAGGAGATGTAAAAGACGTATTACTTCTTGATGTTACACCATTAACACTTGGAATTGAAACTTTAGGCGGAGTTGCTACTCCTTTAATAGATAGAAATACTACAATACCTACTAGAAAGAGCCAGGTATTCTCAACAGCAGCAGATAATCAGCCATCAGTTGAAATCAATATAGTTCAAGGTGAAAGAAAAATGGCTGCTGACAATAAGAGTCTTGGAAGATTCACTCTTGATGGTATAGCACCAGCTCCAAGAGGAGTTCCACAAATTGAAGTTACATTTGATATAGATGCTAATGGTATAGTAAATGTATCAGCTAAGGATAAGGGAACTGGAAAAGAATCACACGTTACAATAACAGCTTCAACAAACTTAACTGATGATGAAATAGATAAGGCTGTAAAAGATGCAGAAAAATTTGCAGAAGAAGATAAGCAAAAGAAAGAATCTATCGATGTTAAAAATAATGCAGATCAGATAGTATTCCAGACAGACAAAGCTTTAAAAGATCTTGGAGATAAAGTATCAGCTGAAGATAAATCAAATATAGAATCTAAGAAAGAAGCATTAAATAAAGTTAAAGACGGAAATGACACTGAAGCAATTAAGAAAGCAACAGAAGATTTAACTCAAGCTTTATATGCTGTAACAACTAAAGTATATCAACAAAACGGTGGAGCACAAGCAGGACCTAATGCAGGACCTAACCCAGGAGCAGGTGCAAATCCTAACCCGGGAGCACAAAATGCAAATGGTTCTGACGACAATGTAGTAGATGCTGACTTTAAAGTAGATAATGATAAATAGTATTTGAAAATATTTAAATTATGTATATAATAGTATAGGAAAGTTAGTAAAGAATTAAGGGAAAGGGTCTAAACCCTTCCCTTAATTTTGAGCTTTAAAAAGTTTATGTGTAATATTTAGGTGGTGAAAGGGATGGCAAATAAAGACTACTACGAAGTGCTTGGGCTAAAAAAAGACGCTAGTGATGATGAAATAAAAAAAGCATTTAGAAAACTTGCTATAAAATATCATCCTGATAAAAACCGTGGAAATAAAGAGGCAGAAGAAAAATTTAAGGAAATAAATGAAGCTTATCAGGTTTTATCTGATCCTAAAAAGAAAGCTAATTATGATAGATTTGGAACTGCAGATTTTAATGGAGCTGGCGGTGGCTTTGGAGATTTCTCTGGAGGCGGCTTTGGAGATTTTGGAGATTTAGGTGATATATTTAACTCGTTTTTTGGCGGCGGATTTTCAGGTGGAGGTTCAAGCAGTAGAAGAAAAAATGCCCCTCAACGAGGGAATGATATAGAATATTCTATAAATCTTACTTTTGAGGAAGCTGTTTTTGGTACAGAAAAATCTATAAATATAACTAGAAGTGAAAATTGTGAGACTTGTAATGGAACAGGTGCAAAGCCAGGTACTTCGCCAAAGACTTGTGATAAGTGCGGTGGAACTGGAACTATAAGAGTTCAAAGAAATACTCCTCTTGGAAGTTTTGTTTCTCAGTCAGCCTGTGATAAATGCGGTGGAACCGGAAAAGTAATTTCTGATCCATGCCACGATTGTCATGGAACAGGACATGTAAGAAAAAAGAGAAAGATAAGTGTAAAAGTGCCAGCAGGAGTTGACAATGGAAATGTAATGCCTTTAAGGGGGCAGGGTGAGCATGGCAAAAATGGAGGACCAGCAGGTGATTTATATATAAATATAAAAGTTTTACCTAGTAAGCAGTTTAAAAGAGAGGGCTTTGATATTTATATAGATACTCACATAAGTTTTCCAAAAGCTGCCCTTGGTACTGAGATGACTGTACCAACTATAGATGGCGGTGTAAAGTATACTGTCCCAGCTGGAACGCAGTCAGGAACTGTATTTAGATTAAAAGGTAAGGGCGTTCAGAAAGTTAATGGTTCTGGAAGAGGAAACCAATATGTAAAAGTAATAGTTGATACTCCAAAGAATATGAACGAAAAGCAAAAAGAAGCTTTAAAGATGTTCATGGAGGCAAGTGGAGAAACTAAAAGTGGAAAAAAGTCTGGTTTTAAGAGATTTTTTTAGCTATATAGATTAGGGAAACTCAATTAAACTCAGTTTATGAATATGCCTATAGCTACTAAGGTATGTTTATAAATTTCAGGTTTAAATGGTTTCCCTATAAATTTATTTCTTAAAATACATAAAGGAGAATTAAATATATGGATAAAGATTGGTTAGAAGTGAGTATAGTAACAAGCAGCGAGGCTGTTGAAGCTGTTACGGGGATACTCTATAATACTCCAGTTGAAGGGATATCTATTGAGGATTCCAATGATGTTGAATTTAAGAGAAAACATCCTGGAGATTGGGATTATTTCGATGAATCTCTTCTAAATGTAAAAAAAGGTGCTGTAATTAAAGCTTATTACAAACATAATGATGAGTTTGATGATAATATTAAATACATAGAAGAAAGCATTAATAACCTTCATGAGTTCGGTATAAATAAAGGTGAAGGAAAAGTATTTGTAAATAAAGTGAACGAAACTGATTGGGAAAACAATTGGAAGAAATACTATAAACCTACTAAAGTTGGTGCTAGAGTTGTTGTTAGACCAATATGGGAAGAGTATACTCCAAAGGATTATGAGCTTATGCTTACTATGGATCCTGGAATGGCATTTGGAACAGGAACACACGAAACAACAAGGATGTGTATTCAAGCTCTTGAAAAGTATGTAGAAGATGACAGTGAAGTATTTGATATAGGAACTGGTTCGGGAATTTTAGCTATAGCCGCTGCAAAATTGGGAGCTAAGCATGTAACAGGTGTTGATTTAGATCCAGTTGCAGTAAAGGCAGCAAAAGAGAATATTGAATACAATGATGTCCACAATATAGAAATACTCCATGGAGATTTAATGGAAGTTGTTAATGGAAAAGGTGATATTATTGTCGCTAATATAATAGCTGATGTAATAAATATTTTAATTCCAGATATAAAAAAATTCTTAAAGCCTGGAGGACATTTCATATCTTCTGGTATAATTAAAGATAGAGCAGAAGAGGTTATAGAGAATTTAAAGAAAAATAAATTTGAAATAGTTGAAGTTAACAATCAAGGAGAATGGATTTGTATAGTTGCTAAACTATAAAGGAGTGTTTTTTTAAAATGCATAAATTTTTCGTGGGAGCAGAAAATATTCATGAAAGCACTGCTTATATATATGGAGATGATGTGAAGCATATATATAAGGTGCTTAGGCTTAAAATCAAAGAAAAGGTAAGTATCAATGATTGCATTGGTCATGAATTCCTTGGAGAAATTGAAGATATAAATAAAGAGTGTGTTAAGGTTAAAATAATAGAGAAGCTTGATATAAATAACGAAAGTCCTTTAAACGTATATCTTTATCAGGGATTTCCCAAAGCAGCTAAAATGGATATTATAGTTCAAAAAAATTGCGAGCTTGGAATAAAAGAAATAATACCTGTTATTACGGAAAGAGTAGTTGTTAAAAAAGAGAAAGATGACAAGAGGAAGCTCGAAAGATGGAATAGAATAGCTTTTGAGGCAGCAAAGCAGAGTAAAAGGAGTATAATACCTGAAGTTAAACCTATTCTAAGCTTTGATGAAATGCTTGAAAAACTTAAAGATATGGATTTAATACTTGTTCCCTATGAAAATCAAGAAGAAATAGGACTTAAAAAGGTTCTTCAGAATATTGATAAAGATTCAATTAAAAATGCAGCAATAATAATAGGACCTGAAGGCGGTTTCGAAGAAGCTGAAATAGATAAATTAAAGTCTGTAGGAGCATATATAATTACCCTTGGACCTAGAATTTTAAGGACTGAAACAGCCGGTTTAGTTTGTAATTCATTAATTATGTATGAATTGTCCGATATTGGAGGAAAAATATAATGAAAGTTGCTTTTATTACTTTAGGATGCAGAGTTAACGCTTATGAAAGTGAAGCTATGGCAGAAAAGTTCTTAAAATCTGGATTTGAGATTGTAAATCATGATGAAAAAGCTGATGTTTATGTAATAAATACTTGTACTGTAACTAATATGGGAGACAGAAAATCACGGCAGATGATAAGTAAGGCTAGAAAGCTTAATAAAGATGCAGTTATAGCCGCTGTTGGATGTTATTCTCAAGTAGAACCTCAAAAGGTGTCTCAAATAGATGGTGTAGACATTGTACTTGGAACTAGAAATAAAGGGGACATAATCGATTACGTAAATGAATTTATGGATGAAAAAAAGCAGATAGTAAATGTTAAGGATGTTTTTAGAGATAAGAAATTTGAGGATTTAAATATAGATGAATATCAGGATAAAACTAGAGCATTTTTAAAAATACAGGATGGATGTAATAGATTTTGTTCATACTGCTTAATACCATATGCAAGAGGAGGAGTATGCAGTAAAGAACCAAGTAAAGTTATAAGTGAAATGAAAAGGCTTGCGGCACATGGTTTTAAAGAAATTATATTATCAGGTATACATATAGCTTCATATGGTGTTGATTTAAAAGAAGATTGGAACCTTATGGATATAATAGAGAAAGCAGAAGAAATTGATGGAATTGAAAGAATAAGAATAGGTTCTATAGAGCCGCGCTTTTTTGATGATGCAACAATAGAAAAAATTAAAAATATGAAAAAATTGTGTCACCATTTTCATCTTTCTTTGCAGAGTGGATGCACAGAAACTTTGAAGAGAATGAATAGAAGGTATACGGCAGAGGAATATAAAGCTATAGTGAATAAGCTTAGAGAGAATATAAAAGATGTTTCTATAACTACTGATGTAATAGTGGGTTTTCCAGGAGAAACCGATGAAGAATTTCAAGAAACATATGATTTTCTCCGTGAAATTCATCTTTCAAAGATGCATATATTTAAGTATTCACCAAGAGAAGGCACTAAAGCTGCAGCAATGAAAAATCAAATTGATGGCAAGGTGAAAGAAGCTAGAAGTGCAAGGCTTATTGAGCTTGATAAAATAAATGAAGAGAAATTTATGACCGGATTTTTGGGCAGAGAAATGAAGGTCTTGTTTGAGAAAAATTTTGAAAATCACTATAATTTGTACGAGGGATACACGCCTAATTATATTAGAGTAGTAGTGGAATCGGATGAGGATATATCTAAAAAAATACTCAAAGTAAAACTAATGAGCTTTAAAGATAACCACTTACGAGGAGAATTAGTGAATTAAAAATAGAGGAAATAGTAATGATTATGTTGAATATATTTACAAGGGGGTGAAAATAT
Source organism: Clostridium pasteurianum (assembly GCF_001705235.1). NCBI lineage: Bacteria > Bacillati > Bacillota > Clostridia > Eubacteriales > Clostridiaceae > Clostridium > Clostridium pasteurianum. Next base: position 671,859 of record NZ_MCGV01000001.1, on the reverse strand, counting down.
GGACGATTGTGTATTCTGTAAAATAGTAAAGGGAGAAATACCATCATCTAAAGTTTATGAGGATGATAAGGTGCTTGCATTTAAGGATATAAATCCTATAGCTCCCGTACATGTGCTTGTAATACCTAAAAAGCATATATCAAGTTTGAATGATGTAAATTCAGATAACAGTGAGCTTATAGGACATGTGTTTGAAGTAATATCTAAAATAGCTAAAGAGCTTGGTATTGATAAAGATGGATTCAGGGTTATTTCTAACTGTGGTGAAGCTGCAGGTCAAACAGTTCCTCATATTCATTTTCATCTATTAGCAAAGACAAAATTCACATGGCCACAATAATAAATGTTTTTTTATTTAGAAACACTATGATATTTTTGTAAAGCCCTTATTATTGTGAATTTATTGACAGTACAGCTTTACATGGTGTATAATAATTTGTGTGTTATTTAGCCCAATTAGCTGCATTACGTTTCAAATTTGAATTGTGCTAGCGGAGGGAGGGATATAGATGTCAGAAATAAAAGTTGGAGAAAATGAATCCTTGGAAAGCGCTTTAAGAAGATTTAAAAGAAAATGCGCTAGAGCAGGAGTTCTTTCAGAAGTAAGGAAGAGAGAACATTATGAAAAACCTAGCGTTAAGAGAAAGAAAAAATCTGAAGCTGCTAGAAAAAGAAAGTTTAAATAGTTTTGAAAGAAGGTACGTGAATGTCCCTTAAAGAAAAACTTCAAGAGGATTGGAAATGTGCTCTTAAAAGTAGAGATAAATTTAAGGCTAATGTAATCAGTATGGCTAAAGCTGCTATTTTGCAGGTAGAAAAAACTGATGGCGTAAAACTTAATGATGAACAAATCGTTGGAGTTTTAGCGAAAGAAGTTAAACAGAGACGAGAGGCTTTAGTTGAGTTTGAAAAAGGTAATAGACAGGACTTAGTTGACAGTACTAATGCCGAAATTAAGATTTTAATGGATTACCTTCCTCAGCAGTTGACTGAAGATGAAATTAGAAGTTTAGTTAAAGATGCAGTTTCTAGTGTTGGAGCTAATAGCATAAAAGATATGGGAAAAGTTATGTCTGCTTTAATGCCAAAAGTTAAAGGGCGTGCAGATGGTTCCATGATAAGCAAACTTGTAAAAGAGTTTTTAAATAATAAATAAGAAATTTAAAAAGATCTGGTAAATCCAGGTCTTTTTTTATTTTTTGAGGTAATTAAATGATTTTTACATTCATAAATTAGTATGAAAGTGTATGCGTTTAAGGGTGAGAGGATGAGTAAAAATAAATTATATAATTTCAGAAAAATGGTAGCAGAAAAACTTGACTTTCCAGGGGATGCTGTGATGTATACTCCCAAAATAAATATTTCAGTAACTGGTAACGGGGAAATAACTATTGAAAATTATAAGGGGATTATAGAATTTACAGATAAACTTATAAAAGTAAATACGGAAGTTGGAATCATAAATATAAGTGGTACTAATTTTGAAATTATTTTTATAAGTGGTAATACCATAATTTTAAGTGGCAAGTTTAAAACTATTGTTTATGGGGATGATAGAAATGAACTTTAAATTTGAAAGATTTAAAAATACTTATATTGTTGTTCGAGTTAGGACAGGTAATATAGAGAACTTTATAAATAAAGCATGGAAAAGTAAGATAGAAATAATGAACTTAGTGAGATTTAATGCCAATCTTATTCAATTTAAGATTCCTTTAAAGGATTATAAAAAAACAGTTAAAGTAGCAAGGGCAAGTGGTGGAAAGCTAAAAGTAGTGGGAAGATACGGTATAGGATTTTTGCTTTTTAAGCTCAAAAATAGAATTTCAATTTTATTTGGTATAGCTGCATTTTTGTTTTGTATATGCTATTTATCTACATTCATATGGGAAATAGACATAACCACCGAAAAGAACATAGCACCTTATGATGTAAGGCAGGATTTAAAAAGTATAGGTATATCCCCGGGAATTAAAAAAAGTAACCTTAATGTGTACAATATTGAAGAACAGCTTATGCAGAAAAATAATAATATTATGTGGGCAAGGGCTAGAATTTATGGATCTAAACTAAAAGTAAAAATAATTGAAAGACAGGAAATACCGGATGTAAAAAAGAGTAATGAAACGGGAGATGTTTTGGCAAAAAAGTCGGGGCAGATACTTAGAGTTTATACTACTTCGGGAACTGCTGTTGTTAAACCAGGTGATGTAGTAAAGAAGGGGCAAATGCTCATAAAAGGTGAGGAAGGAAAGGAAGACAATATATATAAAGTTAATGCTAATGGTAAAATAATAGCAAAAACTTTTAATGAGAATTCTGCGAAAGTTATGCTTACTAAGCATGAAAGAAAAAGGACTGGTAGGCAGGCAAAAAATTATTTTGTAATAATTGGGGGCAAAAAATTTTATTTGAAAAAAAGTGAAACTAAGTTTGATAAGTATGATAAAATAGTAGATGATAAATATCCCATAGGGATTGAAACTTATTATGAAGTAAATGATAAAATAGTAAAGTGTAATAAAGATGATCTTGTACGTAAGACATCAGAAAAGATATATGACAAAATGAAAGAAGATTTTGATATGGATATTAAAGTTGTAGATAAGATAACGGATTATAGTGTAAGCGGAAATGTATGCAAAGTAACGCTCGTAGTAGTGTGTGAAGAAGATATAGCAGATAATTAACTAAAAAAACTATTTATATTCGGGATAGGTATAAGGAACAAAAGGGTGAATTATAAAATGAAAATAGTTCAGTTAATGAAAAAAAATAAATTTATAAGAACAATTACTTTTCTCAGTGTTTTTGCTATTATATATGGCATATTGCTTACATCTCTTGATATGAGACAGTATTCATTAAAAGAAGGTGATATTGCAAAAAGCGATATAAAGGCAACTAGAGATGTAACCGATGCAGCAGCTACGGAAGAAAGGAAAAAGCAAGCTGTAGATTCGGTTGGGATTCAGTATACAAAAAAATCTGAAGTTGCATCTGATATTGTAGAGGATATAAACAATGACTTTACAAATATAAATAAAATTAAAGATGAAAATATCAATGATAATCAAAAGATGAGCCAGCTTAAGAGTTCTTTAAAGTCAGATATAGGAGATAAAAATATAAGCACTATTTTACAAACAAATAAGGATGATTTAAAGACTTTACAGCAATTTATAATAAAAACCATGAAGGATACTTATAATGGTGATATAAGGGAAGACAGTACTGCTGATGCAAAAAGGGCTAAAAATAATATTGAGGCTCAATTTTCTAATGAGAAGTTCTCAGGAAGCATTACGGATCTTGGTATAGCAATAGCGAATTCTTATGTACAGCCTAATATGTTTTTGGATTTTAAAAAGACTAAAGAAGTAAAAAACGAAGTAGCTAAAAATGTAGAAAATGTAGTTATAAAAAAGGATCAGCTAATTGTAAGAGAAGGCGAACCTGTAACAAAAAATGAAATTTCTATTTTACAGGATTTAGGGCTTCTAAATAATTCCGGTTTAAGTAATTGGTATATGTACATTATGCTTGCTGTTATGACGGCTGTAGTTTTATTTTTACAGTTATATTATATTAATAGATATTACAAAGACATATACAAGCAAACTAATAAAATTATAATGCTGTGTATATTGAATATATTTACAATTGTACTTGCTAGATCTATAGAAATAATTTCGCCATTTTTAGTACCATTTGCCTGTGCACCTATGCTTATGATATTACTTATGGACAGCAGAATAGCACTTTTTGAAGGTGTACTTAATTGTGTTTTTATTTCGGTAGCATGTAGATTCAATATTGAGGTTACCATAGTTGCAATTATGAGTGCTTTAATTGCGTGTACTACTTTGAAAAAAATGAAACAGAGAAATGATACTATATATGCGGCACTTTTTATAGCTATAATAAATGCTATAATGGCTTTTTCTATTGGATTTTTGCTCAGCAGCAATTTATTTGATAATTTTAAAAAAGCAGCTTTTGTATTTATAGGTGGTATAATGTCTGCAATATTAACTATAGGTTTTCTTCCTATATTTGAAAGTATATTTGATGTTGTAACGGATGTAAAGCTCCTTGAACTTTCAGATCCTAATCATCCACTTATAAAGAAACTGCTCATGGAAGCACCTGGAACTTATCATCATAGTATAATTGTAGCCAATATTGCAGAAGCAGCAGTAGAACAGGTTGGCGGCAATGCATTATTAACTAGGGTTTCTGCATATTACCATGATATAGGAAAACTTAAAAGACCGTATTTCTTTAAGGAAAATCAGATTGGAATAAAAAATCCACATGATAAAATAAATCCTAATTTAAGTGCTTTAGTTATAATTTCCCATGTAAAAGATGGAGTGGATATTGCAAAAGAATATAAGTTGCCGCAAATTATACAAGATGCAATACAGCAGCATCATGGGACAACTCTTGTAAAATATTTTTACTTAACGCTTAAAAATGCAAGTGATAATCCAGATGAAATAAAAGAGGAAAATTTCAGGTATCCGGGACCTATTCCTAGGAGTAAAGAAGTGGCAATTATAATGCTTGCAGATAGTGTAGAAGCAGCTGTACGTTCTATTCAGGAGCCAACACAGTGTAAAATAGAGGAAATGATAAATAATATAATCGAAGCTAGATTAAGTGATGGACAGCTAAATCAATGTGAATTAACTATGAGAGATATACAAAAAATAAGAAAAGCATTTTTAAAGTCTCTCCTTGGAATATACCATCAGAGAATTGAGTATCCTACAGATAACAAAAAACTTAAACAAAAAAGGCTTGAAGAGGGTAAAGATAAAATAAGTGAAGACAAAAATGCAATAAAGGTAAAAGGAGCTAGGTTATGATATACATAGACAACAGACAGGATAAGATTGAAGTCAGCGAAGAATTAAAAAAGACTATATGTGATGTTATAGATTATGCCTTAAAAGAAGAGGGCGTAAAAATAGACTATGAAGTTTCGGTAATATTTGTAGATAATGAAACTATAAGAAAAATAAATAAAGAAAATAGGGATGTTGATAGAGCAACAGATGTGCTTTCATTTCCAATGATTGAATATGATGCTGATAAAGTTTTTAAAGAAGTTTATAAAAAATGTGATTTTAGTGATGAATATTTTGATGATGGCAATCTTGTAATAGGCGATATTGCACTGTCACTTGAAAGAGCAGAGGAACAGAGAAGGGAATATGGTCATTCTTTTGAAAGGGAAGTTCTATATTTAACTGTTCATTCTGTACTTCATCTTATGGGATATGATCATATGATTGAAAGTGATAAAACGAGAATGCGAAAAAGAGAAGAAGAAATACTAACTCATTTTGATATATTAAGATAAAATTTTAGGATTTAGGGTGATGATTATGAAACCTAAGAAATTGGTGGATAGTTTCAATTATGCACTTGAAGGTATTATATATGCAGTAAGAACACAGCAGAATGTTAGAATTGACCTTGTGGCAGCTATTATGATATTAACTGTATGCTTTTTTACAAATTTAACTAGAGTAGAACTTTTAATTATAACAATAACAATAACTATGGTAATAAGCGCAGAACTTATGAATACGGCAGTGGAGGCAACTATTGATTTGACATCTAATTACTATCATCCACTTGCTAAGATTGCTAAGGATGTTGCAGCAGGTGCTGTAGTTGTTACAGCTGTAAATGCTGTTATTGTTGGGTTCATAATATTCTGGGATAAACTAGAGCCTGCAACAAATCACGTCATATATAAAATAAAAAATTGCAGTCCATACATGATATTTGTTATTCTTGTAATGGTATGCATATTAACTCTTATAATAAAGGCTATTTTTGGCGAAGGCACACCTTTAAAAGGCGGCATGCCAAGCGGTCACAGTGCTATAGCCTTTTCTTTAGCTACCATAATAACTCTTATATCACCTCAACCTATTGTTATTATATTAAGCTATCTTTTAGCAGTTATAGTTGCGCAGAGCAGGGTGGATTCAGAAGTACATTCGCCTCTTGAGGTTTTATGTGGTGGTGCTTTCGGAGTTTTAGTCACGTTAGCATTATATAGATTGTTTCATTAAAGCATACTGTGAATAAGGTTATAAGTGAATTTTGTGATGAAGATATGTAAATAATATTAGTTAAAAATATAAATGATTATGTAGTTGTAAAATTTAAAGATATATTTAAGACACATTTTCAAAAGAAGAATTATTTAAGGAGGATTTATGTTTAAATCTGGATTTGTAACTATAATTGGAAGGCCTAATGTTGGAAAGTCGACTTTGCTTAATAATATAATGGGAGAAAAGTTATCTATAGTTTCTTGTAAGCCTCAAACTACAAGAAATAACATACAAACAATACTCACGGGCGAAGAATATCAAATAGTTTTTGTGGATACTCCTGGTATGCATGAACCTAAACATAAACTTGGAGAATACATGGTTAAGGTTGCTAAGGATTCCATAGGTAATGTTGATATAGCAGTCTTTGTTACAACACCTGAGGTAGAAGTTAGAAGAGGAGATTTACATATATTAGAGCAGTTAAGGGACTTAAAAATTCCTATATTTCTTGTAGTAAATAAAATAGATGAAACAACAGAAGAAAGGCTTGCTGCTACTTTAAAAAATTATTCAGAGGCTTTTCCTTTTAAAGAAATAATACCTATATCTGCAGCAAAGGGTAAGAATGTAGATACTTTAATAGAACTCATGGTAAAGTATTTAGATGAAGGACCTAAGTATTATCCTGATGACATGATAATTGACAAACAAGAGAGATTTATAATAGCTGAGATAATAAGAGAAAAGGCACTTAGATTTTTATCTCAAGAAGTTCCACATGGTATAGCTGTTGAAATCCTTCAGATGAAAGAAAATGATGAAAAGTACAATATAGAAGCTAATTTACTATGTGAAAAGGATTCTCATAAGGGTATAATAATAGGAAAAGGCGGATCAATGCTTAAAAAAATATCACAGGCTTCAAGAAAAAGCGCTGAAAAGTTTTTAGACAAAAAAGTAAATCTTAAAATATGGGTGAAGGTAAAAAAAGATTGGAGAGACAGCTCTTTTGTGCTTAATGAACTTGGATATAAAATTGATAAGAAATAATTTTAAATAAATAAATAAAAATGGGATAAAATAATGAGGAGATGGTAATCTGGCTTTATTTAAAAGTAGAGGAGTAGTATTAAAAAGTCAGGATATAAACGAAAACGATAAAATCATATGGATTTTTACAGAGAAAATGGGCAAAATATCGGTTATAGCAAGAGGTGCTAAGAAAAATAGAAGTAGATATTTGCCTATTACTATAAATTTTTGTTTTGTAGATTTTGTGTTTTTTAAGGGAAAAAGTATGTTCTCATTAAATGAGGGACAGATAATCGATTCTTTTCAGGAGTTTTTAAATGATTTAGACGTTTTAACATATTGTTCTTATCTATGCGAATTAATAGACATTTCTATGGCAGAAGGTGAAAGCAATAGGGACTTATTTAGAGAATTAGTAAGTACTTTTTACCTTATTAAAAATAAAGTTGGAGATATAGATACACTAGTTAGAGCATTTGAATTAAAGCTTTTAAGATATACAGGATATAGTTTGAATTTAGATTATTGTGCTAAATGTAAAAAAAAGATCAAAGCATCTTCTTATATAAGCTATAAATATTATGGTGGAATATGTGATGATTGTTCAAAGGAAGGAGGAGTCAGGGTTACACCAGCTGCATATAGCAGTTTGAATTATTTAAACAAATTGCCGCTAGGAAAGGTGTATAGAGTAAATTTAAATAAGGATATAAAAAGAGAAATGTCTGAAATTTTAAAGGGATTTATAAGTCAAAATTATGCAAGAGTGCCTAAAAGTCTTGAAATATTAAATATAATGAAAGAGGAGTGAATGTAATGGAAGAAATAACTTTAGAAAAAATTGATATTATAAAAGAGAGAACTGGAGTAACATACACTGAAGCTAAAGAAGCTCTTGAAGAGTCTGACGGCAATGTAATTGATGCGCTTATATTCATTGAAAATAAAAATAAAACAACTAAAGATAGTATTAAAGATAATATTTACGATACAAAAGAAGAATTTGTTCAGTGGATTAAGGATACAATGAACAAAGGAAACGTTACTAGAATAGTTGTAAAAAAAGATGACAGAGTTATTCTAGATATACCAGTTACAGCAGGAGTTGCTGGAGGTGTTATAGCAGGAGCTATATGGGCACCATCACTTGCAATTATGTTCCTTACAGCAGTATTTGCAAAGGTTACAGTAGAGATAACAAAGGATGATGGCTCTGTAGAAGTTGTAAATAAAGTTGTAAAAGATACAGTTTCAGATTTAAAAGATAAAATGAATGACGTAAAGAGCAAATTTACAAATAAAAAAGACGATAAAGTTAATGAGGATAATACTTATCAATACAGTGTTAAGTTTGATGATGAAAACAAGGAAGAAAAATAGATGACTTTATGTTAAAGCTTAAAATAAATAGGTGATAAACTGCAAAGAATCATAAGTTGTACTGCGGGTTTTATCACCTATATATAATTTACGAATTATATAATGTTTATAAATTTAAATTTATTTTAAACTTACCACCTATATAATTGCAAAAAGTATGAGCAAAGTCTATATGAGGCTCACTATGTTTTGTAGTGCCTTTTATTAAATTTATAAAAGCAGATTTATTGCATTTATTTATATTGTTATAGTAATCTTTACATATCTTCCAAAATTTTTGAGGAAAGACCAAAGCAGATAATATATAAAGATATTCATCTAGGTTTAATGGATTGATAGATTCGTACGAATTTAAGGTGTTTATTAATAGTTCGCTGTTCCATACTGTGTTATCTCTTTTCATTATTCTTCTTAAGAAATAAGATATATCATGAACTGAATAATCAAATTTACACTTATCAAGATCTATTATCCAAATATGATTACTATTATCAAAAATTATATTTTTATTTACATAGTCAAGATGGCATAAGCTTTTTTTTAGATTTTCGCTTTGTATTTTTGATGAAGCACCTAATGCTATTTTAGCGAGTTTTATAAATGAATCGGAGTTTTTTAGTACAATTTTTGAAAAAGAATCGTTAATTTCATAAGCTTTATTCAAAAATAGTAGGGTTTGTTCAAAGTGTTTTTTATTTGATAAATATATATTTTCAAATCCATGCCTAATAGAACTATTTTGTATTGCAAAAAAGGTATGAGAACATTTATGCATGTGAGCTAAATTTTTGGCTGATGTGAATATATCTTCTTTTTTATCATAATTGCATTTTCTCCCATCAATCCAGGGCATTAAAATGAAAATCATATCTGAATATATTACAAAACGGGAATTATCTATTGTTGGTAAAATCCTTGTCACATTTATTCCATGTCTGAAGAACCATTCAGTTGTGGAATATACAAATAGAAGTTCTTCCTTATTATAATATACCTTTTTTAAACAGTATTTTTTAGAGTTTGAAGTTACTTTATATACAGCTCTTTGCTTGTCAGTATCTTTAAATTTTATTTGCATTATCTCAGGATTCTTAAGATTATATTTTGGCAGTATATATTTTTTTATTGAAGCTTCTGGCAGAAGAATGTGCTGGGAGTTAACTTTTTCAGGCACTATATCACTTCCTAAAAATTATCTTATATATTATGATATTAAAAAAAAATAAATAATATACATTTAAATAGAAGGAATTTGAACATTTATCAAGAATTTATTTGAGAGTATAAATTAAAAAATTAAATAAAAAAATTTTCTATATTTTTTCAAATTTAGAATAAAAACCACTATTCATTGGTAAACTAGGAATAGTAAAATGGATAATGCTATAATTTTAAGGCATAATTCTTAAAAAAGAAGGATTTGAAATATTTTTGTCGAATATAATTATGCTCATAGGAAATTAGTTATTAGGGTGGAATGTCTTATTATAAGTGAAGATATAATTCAAAAGGTTAAAGATTTAAATGATATTGTCGATATTGTATCTGAAAAGGTAAAGCTTAAACATACAGGACGCAGTTATTCCGGACTTTGCCCATTTCATCATGAGAAAACACCGTCATTTAGCGTTTCTCAAGATAAGCAAATATATAAATGCTTTGGCTGTGGTGAAGCTGGTAACGTGATAACATTTGTAATGAAAACTAGAAATTTTTCTTTTGTAGAGGCTGTTAAGTATCTCGCAGATAGGGTTAATATAACCATCGAAGATAGCAATAGTAAAAAGTACAGTAAAAACAAAGAAAAATATGATAAATTGTATACTATAAATGTTGAAGCAGCAAGGTATTTTTTTAGAAATTTAAATTCAAATCCAAAAGCAAAAAAATACTTTTTGGATAGGGGAATTACTGAGGCTACTATGAGAAAATTTGGTCTTGGGTACGCTAAGAATGATTGGAGACAGCTCCTTAATTTTATGAAGTCTAAAGGATATACAGAATTGGATCTTATAAAGGCAGGACTCATAATAAAAAAGGATAGGGCTGTCTATGACAGGTTTAGAAATAGGGTTATATTTCCTGTATTTAATTATAAGGGGAAGGTAATAGGTTTTGGAGGTAGGGTACTAGATGACTCAAAACCTAAATATTTAAATTCACCTGAAACAGATTTATTTAAAAAGGGAACTAATCTTTATGGACTTAATTTTGCAATAAAAGGCAACATAGGAAATACATTTATAATTGTAGAGGGGTATATGGACTGTATATCTTTACATCAATATGGTATAAATAATGCGGTGGCGTCACTTGGCACAGCACTTACAAAGGATCAAGCAAGACTTTTAAAAAGGTACGCTGATAAGGTAGTAATATCGTATGATGCTGATGCGGCGGGTCAAACAGCCACACTTAGGGGATTTGATATACTAAAGAATACAGGATTTGATGTAAGAGTAATAAAAATACCGGACGGAAAAGATCCGGATGAGTTTGTGAGAAGAAATGGTAAGGCTGCTTTTATGAAGCTTGTAGAAAATGCTGTGTCTATTGTGGATTATAGAATAAATAGAATTCATGAAAATGCTAATCTAAAAGATAATGAAGGCATTATAAAGTATGTAAGGGATGTTTCTGAAATAATTGAAAACTTGGATCCCGTAGAAAAGGATATTTATATTAAAAAGGTTTCAGAACAGACCGGTATAAGAGAACAAGCAATTTATGATTTGATTACTACTGATATAAAGAAAACTAGCAATAAAATTGAAAACTTGAATAAAATTAGCAACTATGGACAAAATTTATATGTAGAATCCGCATATGTTAAGTCAGAGAGATGCTTAATAAAATTAATGGTACAGTATGAAGAAATATGCGGCTACATAACAGCTAAAATTAGTGCAAGTGACTTTATGATGGATAGTCATAAGAAGATATATAACATTATACTGGATTATAAGGAAAATTTAAATGGTAATGTTAAGAGTAAGTTTAATTTCATTGAATCAAAATGCGATGATGCTTCTAGTTCTTCTGAGATTATAAAAATTGAAGAAGAAAATATAATACTTTCAGAAAATAATGTTAAAAATCTTGTGGATGATTTTATTATTAATATTAAAAAATTCAAATTAGAGGAGTCAAAGAAAAAGATTATGAGTGAAATTAAAGACCTTGAGGAAAAAGGATTGTTTGATGAGACCCTTGAACTTATTAAAAAGATGGAAGCAATTCAAAAGCAGTTAGACAATCTATAGAGTAACGGAAGGAGGTTTTCATTAATGAAAAGTAAAACTGAAGTTAAAAACGGAGGAACAAAGAAAAACTCAAAAAAGGTATCAAAAGAACAAACCATTAAAGATAAAAATGAAAAGATGAAAATTGTCAAAAATTTAATAGATAAAGGTAAAAAAAGTGGAAGTTTAACTTATAAAGAAATAATGGATGAACTTCAGGAAGTGGATTTAAGCCCAGAACAGATAGAAAAGATTTATGAAGTACTTGAATCTGTAGGCGTAGAAGTAGTGGGCGATATGCACGAAATAGAAGTAGAAGAGGAAGAATTAGATTTATCAGTACCTGAAGGTATAGCTATAGATGATCCTGTAAGAATGTACCTTAAAGAGATCGGTAAAGTGCCACTTTTGTCACCAGAAGAAGAAATAGATTTAGCACAAAGAATTAACAATGGTGATATGAGAGCTAGAAAAAAGCTTGCTGAAGCTAATTTAAGACTCGTTGTAAGTATAGCTAAAAGGTATGTTGGAAGAGGAATGCTTTTTCTTGATTTAATTCAGGAAGGAAATTTAGGACTTATTAAGGCAGTAGAAAAGTTTGATTTTACAAAAGGATTTAAATTTAGTACTTATGCTACATGGTGGATTAGGCAGGCTATAACAAGAGCTATAGCGGATCAAGCAAGAACTATAAGAATTCCAGTTCATATGGTTGAAACTATAAACAAGTTAATAAGAGTTTCAAGGCAGCTACTTCAAGAATTAGGTAGAGAGCCTCAACCAGAAGAAATTGCTAAAATAATGGAGATGCCAGTTGACAAGGTAAGAGAAATAATGAAAATTGCTCAGGAACCAGTGTCACTTGAAACTCCTATAGGTGAAGAAGAAGATAGCCACTTAGGTGACTTTATTCCAGATGATGATGCTCCAGCTCCTGCAGATGCTGCTGCATTTAGAATGTTAAAGGAACAACTTCTTAAAATCTTAAATACATTAACCCCTAGAGAAGAAAAAGTTTTAAGACTTAGATTTGGTCTTGATGATGGAAGAGCTAGAACTCTTGAGGAAGTTGGAAAAGAATTTAACGTTACAAGGGAAAGAATAAGACAGATAGAAGCTAAAGCCCTTAGAAAATTAAGACACCCAAGTAGAAGTAAGAAATTAAAAGATTATTTAGATTAGAAAATTATAAATAAAAAATGTTCCCCTGTTTTGAATAGTATAAATTTAAAGCAGGGGAATATTTTTAGGAATTTTGTGGGAACTAAAATAAAATTGTAGAAAACAATAATTTTATGTGTGTAACGTACTAAAGGCAATGGTTTTCACTTATTTCTATTTATGATATAATTATTACAAAAGAAGGTGAGAAGTTGTACGATATAAAAGTTCATAGAGGATTTTCTGCTTTAAGTATATTCGCTATAACGGTAGTAATAAATGTGCTGTTTGTAATTACCAGTATGTTTGTGAATAATTATATAATCTTAAATATTCTAGAACTATTTGTTGTGATTTTTGATGTGTGCCAGGTATACTATATTATAAAAAGTTTAACCCTTAAATATTGTTATGATAAAAATAATATATACATATTATGGTGTTTTGGAATAAAAAAAATCACCATAGCATTCAAAAATATTAGAATGTACAATGTTTCCCACGGACAGGTAAAGGGAGTAAAGGTATGGGGATACGGAAGAAATATGTTTGCTCTAGGTACGTTTTTTGTAAATGATATTGGAATAGTCAATATGTTTGCTACATCGACTAAGGATATATTTTATATGAAAACCGATGATGGGATATATGGCATTTCACCTGAAGACCCAGATGAGATAGAGAAAGTATTTAATGAACGTAAATTGCCTTTGAGCAGCTGGAAATATGAAAAAAAAGCAAAAGTAAGTTTGAGTCATGATAGACGTTTTGTTTTATTAACTTTCTTAATTTCAATAATAATTTTAATGATTACAGTAATTCCTTTTATATTATATTGGAAAGGTGTTATTCCATCTAAAATGCCTTTAAGCTTCGATGCCAAGTTTAAACCTATAATGTATGGAACAGCAAGAGAGTTTGCCTTTAAACAAATGATGTACGGGGCATACAATATGGCTATATTTTTCTGTGTGTATTATGCAGCCTATCTATATAGTAAATACAGCAAAAAAATAGCTTATAGGTTAATGTATGGATGTCTTTTAGTAGCAATTGTATTTTCAATATTTCAAGTAAAAGTTTTTATGACTTACATATACATTCACTGAAGGTTGGTGCTTTAAATGGAAATAGCGTATAGACTTAAAGTAATTAGTTCACTTATAGATAAGTGTGAAGTTATTGGAGACATAGGTACAGATCATGCTTATTTGCCTATATATTTATTGAAAAATAATATATGCAATAGATGTATTGCTTCGGATATAAATAGAGGACCTTTAAAAAAGGCTGCTAATAACATAAGAAGGTATGATCTTCAAGATAAAATAGAATGCCGCTTGGGGTCAGGTCTTAATGTGTTAAAGACGGGCGAAGTGGATTCTGTAGTTATAGCTGGAATGGGCGGAAATTTGATAAGAGATTTAATTGAAGAAAGACTTGATATATTCAAAAGCTTAAAATATGCTGTCCTTCAGCCAGTTCAAAATCCCGAAGTACTGAGAGAATATTTATATAAGAGAGGATTTAACATATTAGGAGAACAATTGTGTATTGACGAAAGCAAATATTATGAGATAATAAAAGTATGTTATGCTTCTAATGTGAAAGTTAAAGATGACATATATTACGAAATAAGCGAAAAATTAATAGAAATGAAGCATCCTCTTTTAAAGGAGTATATTGATTATAAGATAAAGAAATATAATAAAATATGCGATAATATAAATGAGGACAGCGTAAATGCTTTGAATAGAAAAAAGGAATTAACTTTGAAATCACATAAACTTAAGGAGTTGTTATCATGTCTTTAAAAGTAGAGGATTTGTGCAATATAATAGAAGATTTTGCTCCTGTTTCTTTAAAAGAAGATTACGATAATGTAGGGCTTATGATAGGGGACAAGGAAGCAGAGGTGCATTCTATATTAGTGACTCTTGACTGCACTATGAAAGTCATAGATGAAGCTGTAGAGAATAAATGCAATATGATAGTAGCACATCATCCAATTCTATTTAGAAAGCCATCTTCCATAACAAATGAAACTCTCTTAGGTAGAAAAATAATTAAGATAATAAAAAATAATATAAATGTTTATGCAGCGCACACTAATTTAGACAGCGTTAAAGGCGGAGTAAATGACACAATTGTGAGTCTTCTTGGATTTAATAAAACTGAGTTTTTATCTAAAGATAATAATGCAGTAAAAGAAGCTGGAATTGGAAGAATTATTAAGCTAACAGAGTCAGTTACATTGAAGGAATTGTGCGATATTGTAAAAACCAAGCTTAAGATTAGCAATTTAAGATATGCTGGAAATGAAGATAGGAAAATAAAGAGTATTGCTGTAATAAATGGAAGCGGTCAGGACTTCTTTGAGGAAGCCAGAAAAGCTGGTGTTGACTGCATAATTACAGGGGACACTTCTTATCATTATGTAAGTGATTATGCTGAAATGAATATAGGAATTATAGATGCAGGACATTTTGGAACAGAGTGGCCGGCAGTAGCAGTTATGTCCGAAAAGTTAAAAAAAGCATTGAATACAAGGGGCTTAAATGTTCCTGTTTTAGTGTCTAAAAATAATATTGATCCGTACAGATTTAGGTAGATATAGTTTTGCTATGTCTACTTTTATTTTTTATATAAAAGGTGTAAATAATGCTTTAGATGTATATAAATAGGAGGGGTAAATATGAATAATGATATAGAACTAGCATATTTAATTCAACAAAATTATGACCTCATAAAAGAAAGCAAAAAAATACTTAAAGATGGCTCATATATCTATCTATTAAAAAAGTTAAAAAATGAGTTTGAAACTGCAAAAGAAAATTATTTGCAAAGTGGAAATAAACTAAAGAAGATAAAAGAAGGCTATGTTTCTATAAGTTTAGAACTTAGACGAGAGAGAGAAAAGTTAGAAAATGATGAATTTGAATTATACAATAAAGCGGGCTCTGATTTAAATCTTATAAAGAAATTGGAAACTGTTATTGAAACAGAAAAATTGAGTTTGAAGAAGATGGAAGAAAAAGCGGTTGATTTATTGGATGAAGAGGAAAAGATAAAAAAGGAAATAGAAGATTTAAGGATGAAACTTTTAAACATAAAGGATAATTTTTATGATTATAAGGTAAAAACTAGCGGTAAGGTAGAAAAAGCAAGAGGAGATATTAAAGCAGCAGAATTAAAAATAGAGGAGATAAAGAGTAAAATTCCACAAAATTTACTTGATGAAATAGCTAATTTAATGAAAAGAAAAAGCTGTGCAGTGGCTAAATTAAATGGCGAAACATGTGGCGGATGTAGAATGAAAGTTTCCTCCATGACTGTAGACAGTTTAATGAATGGCAGCAGCATTGTTCACTGTGATAACTGCGGGATAATTTTGTATTACGATAAAAGCGAAGGAAAGATAAAAAGAAAATCACGAAAAAGAATAAAGGCTTAATTTTGTAAAATACAAAAATTTCCATTGATATAGAATAGTATTTGTGATATTATAATTAAGCGAGTAAACCAGACAATCGCTGCTACTTTTTAAGTAGGAGAGGAAAGTCCGAGCTCCATAGGGCAGGGTGCCGGGTAACTCCCGGTCAAGGCAACTTGAAGGAAAGTGCAACAGAGATATACCGCCACTTTTAAAGTGGTAAGGGTGGAAAGGTGAGGTAAGAGCCCACCAGCGCATTGGCGACTTTGCGGCTATGTAAACCCCACTTGGAGCAAGATCGAATAGGGAAGCATTTTGGGGTGGCCCGTCCCGCTTCCGGGTAGTATCGCTTGAACCTTATGGTAACATAGGGTCTAGATAGATGATTGTCAAATACAGAACTCGGCTTACAGGTTTAGTCGTCCATTGAAAACACTAGGTTTCGTACTTAGTGTTTTTATTTTGCCATCGTTTTGCCACCCTATTTATTTAAAATTTTAGAAAGCTCGTTTGTGGCGTTCTCTTGCATTTTTTTAGTGACATGGGAATAAATATTTGTAGTGGTTGAAAAATCTTTATGACCAAGACGTTCTTGAATTACCTTTAAGCTTATCCCACGGGATATTAATAGAGTTGCATTTGTATGCCGTAAATCATGAAATCTTATGTTTTTATCAATATTAGCATTTTTAAGAACTTTTTTTATTTTATTAGTGTGTAATACATAGGATGAATATACTTTCCATCTTGCCATACCATTACAAGGTCGTACTAGTGTAGAAAACACAATAAGCACAGGTAAAACTATAGTCGATGATGCAGACAAAATTTTAAATGTTGCAAGTGATGTTATGCAAGGTAATCCAGCAATCGAAGTACTTGAGATCATAGAAAAATGGGCTAAAATAGCAGTGGGCTATGCAGAGCAGTTATCTCATGCAGGTGATATAAGTAAAGATCAAAGAGCACAGGGCACAGGAACCGTTGTACTTAATGTTTTAAGTGAAATGAATGTTATACTGTTGATGATAATAAGAAAGCTCTTATAGATGCTACAATTAAAAGCGCTGTGAATGATTTAGGACACATACCAGTAAATGAAGCATAGAAAACAGCACAAATGCAGGAAGTGCAAAATAAGTTATCGGATGCTTTGCAGGATAATATTCAGTTAAAGCAGAAGATTGATACAATTCAAGTAGCAGTAAAATAATTAAATAAGCAAAAGTCCCTAGAGTAGTAAAAGCTAGTCTAGGGATAATATTTGTTTTATAATTATCTTATATAATTACGTAATACATTCCAAGTATTTTGGTCAACAACACCATCAACGCTTAAACCATTGTTACTTTGAAAATTCCTAACAGCTTTATCTGTTTCATCTCGGAAAACTCCATCTATACTTGTATGAACATTTGGTAAGTATCCTGCATGAGATAAACAAATCTGAACTAATTCAACGCCACTACCGACATCACCTTCATGAAGAGTACCACCATCAGCGATAATTTGATTAACAGTTCTATAATCCCATGAATCACGAAGTTTTAATAATGTAACACTTTTAGATGGTACTTGTGTAGTTACTTTAGTAGAAGTTGTGTTTATTTGTTTTGTATTATTAGTAGCAGCAAAAGCGGTAGAAGAAATTAAGATACTAGATACAATTCCTAAGCATAGAACTTTCATTTTTAGATTTTTCATTTTAAAATCCCCCTTAAAATATAAATTATATATATAATATACAGTTATTTTACATTAATGTTAAACACTGAAATGAATTAAATATAATTATATTCATACGTTTTGTCCTAATTATACAAAATAACTAATAAATTCTTACAATGTATAGACTCAATAAATGAAACTCCATTCACAGCAAACTTAATCCTATACAAAGTA
Source organism: Clostridium pasteurianum (assembly GCF_001705235.1). Taxonomy (NCBI): domain Bacteria; kingdom Bacillati; phylum Bacillota; class Clostridia; order Eubacteriales; family Clostridiaceae; genus Clostridium; species Clostridium pasteurianum. The sequence continues at coordinate 653,626 of NZ_MCGV01000001.1, read as the reverse complement.
ATCTCATAATAGCTGCTTAAAATTCAAAGCGTATGTTTCAAAAAGGCACTCTTAAAGGGTGCTCTTTTTATTTGGAATATATTATCCATTATAATATGCCTGGAATGACAGATATACAAGGAGTAGCAAGATTTTTTATGCTTATTAAGACAAGTTATGGAAGTGACCATAAGTCATGTGGCTGTGTAAAGAGAGGTGTCAAGGTAATGACTGATTATTTAACGGATATTCATTAGAGGTTATCAAAAGTAGTAATTGAAAATAGGGACTTTGAAAAACTTATAAATGTTTATGATAGGGAAGAAGCATTGTTTTATGTAGCTCCTCCATATTATGGTACGGAAAAATATTATCAAGAGAAGTTTTAAAAAGAGAACCATCTAAGATTATGTAATAAGCTTAAAAATATCAAGGGTAAGTTTATTCTTTCATATAATAATTGTGATTTTATAAAAGATATGTTGAGTTTATATCAGAGTAATCTAGATTATAAGATTTATTGACATATTGTTAATATAAAGGCACCGATATTGTATCTTTTGCAGATACAAATATCAGTGCCTCTGTGTCATACTGTTTTTATGACACAAGAATATTAAAAATTTCTCCCTTTTTATTTTAGAAAGCTTTCGTATATATATCTTTAAGCTCACTTATAAGTGGATATCTAGGATTTGCCGCTGTACACTGATCGTCATAGGCCAGTTCTGACATCTTATCCAGTGTAAGGAAAAAATCTTTTTTATCAATTCCAATTGCACTTATATTCATAGGAAGATTTATTTCTTTCTTTAAGTCTGTAATCGCTTTTATTAATGAGGCAACTTTTTCGTCATCACTGCTGCCTTTTAAATTCAAATAATCTGCAATTTCAGTATATTTTGCTTTTGCATTAGGATATTTGTATTGAGGAAATGCTGCTTGCTTTGTTGGACAATCTGTTGCATTATATTTAATAACTTCTTCAATTAGTACAGCGCATGCAACTCCGTGAGCAACATGATGCATTGCTCCAAGTTTATGAGCCATGGAATGACATATACCCAAAAAGGCATTGGCAAAAGCAATCCCTGCAATATTGGATGCATGTGCCATTTTCTCTCTAGCATCAATATCTATTTTCCCATTTTTATAAGCTATAGGTAAATATTTAAATATCATTTTTATTGCTCTTAAAGATAATGCATCAGTATAGTCAGTAGCCATAGTTGAGACGTATGCTTCTATAGCATGAACCAAAGCATCTATTCCTGTTGCAGCAGTTAGTCCTTTAGGCATATTCATCATTAATTCAGTATCTATTATAGCCATATTTGGTGTTAATTCATAAGAAGTTAAAGGATATTTCATTCCTGTTTTATCATCAGTTATAACTGCAAAAGGTGTTACTTCAGATCCAGTACCAGCAGTTGTAGGTATTGCTACTGAAATTGCCTTTTTACCAAGTTTAGGAAAACCACATATTCTTTTTCTTATATCTAAAAATCTTATAGCTAAATTTTCAATTTCTGCTTCTGGATATTCATATAACAAGTGCATTATTTTTGCTGCATCCATTGCAGAACCACCGCCAATAGATATTATAACATCCGGTTCAAAGCTAAGCATTTCTTTGGCACCAGCTTTTGCAGAGCTAATGCTTGGATCAGATTTTATATCTGAAAATACATCATAAGTAATACCTATTTCATCTAATGCCTTTGTGATTTTATTAACATAACCGAGCTTAAAAAGATCTTTGTCTGTTACTATAAATGCTCTTTTTCTATTCATGTCTTTTAATTCTTTTAATGCAAATCCAAGACAGCCATATTTAAAATATATTTTTTGAGGTACTTTGAACCAAAGCATATTTTCCCTTCTTTCAGCAACACTTTTAATATTTAATAAATGCCTAGGTGTTACATTCTCTGATATAGAATTTCCACCCCAGGTACCACATCCTAATGTAAAGGAAGGTGCTATAGCAAAGTTATAAAAATCTCCACTTGCGCCTTGTGAAGAAGGCATATTAATAAAGGTTCTTGAGGTTTTCATTGTTAATCCAAATTTTTTAACTTTTTCTTTATTGTTTTGAGAGTCTATATACAAGGAAGAAGTATGTCCATTTCCACCTAAGTATGCAAGTCTTTCTGCTTTTTCAAGAGCTTCATCAAAATCCTTAACCTTATATAATGCTAAAACTGGTGATAATTTTTCGTGTGAAAATAATTCTTCTCTTTCAACAGACTGAACTTCACCTATTAAAACTTTTGTAGCTTGTGGTACCTCGATTCCTGCCATTTTGGCAATTGTATAAGCTGATTTTCCAACTATACCAGCATTGATATTTCCATCTTTAAACATAACTTCTTTTGCTTTAGCTAACTCGTTTTTGTTAAGTATATGAGCTCCACGTTTTACAAATTCATCTCTAACTTTTTCATATATTGAACTTGGAACTAATACTGATTGCTCAGAAGCACATATTACACCATTATCATAGGTTTTTGATAAAAGTATAGAGCTTACAGCCATAGTTGTATCTGCACTTTCATCTATTATTGCAGGAGTATTTCCAGCTCCAACGCCAATTGCAGGTTTACCTGATGAATAGGCGGCTTTGACCATCGAAGGTCCTCCTGTTGCTAAAACTATATCAGCTTCACTCATTAATTCTTGAGAAAGTCCTATTGATGGTTCATCTATCCATCCTATTATGTCTTTAGGAGCCCCGGCTTTAACAGCTGCATCTAAAATTAATTTTGCAGCAGTAATAGTTGACTTTTTTGCACGAGGATGAGGTGAAAACAAAATTGCATTTCTTGTTTTTAAAGAAATTAGTGATTTAAAAATTGTTGTAGATGTTGGATTGGTAGTAGGAATTATAGCAGCGACAACTCCAATAGGCTCTGCAACTTTTGATATACCTAATGCTTCATCATGTTCTATTATTCCGCAAGTTTTTTCGTCTTTATATTTGTTATATATATATTCTGCGGCAAAATGATTTTTTATAATTTTATCCTCCACAAAACCGATTCCTGTTTCTTCTACTGCTAATTTTGATAGAGCTATTCTCTCTTTGGCTGCTGCTATAGCACATTGTTTGAAAATTTCATCGACTTGTTCCTGAGTATATGTTGCAAACTTTTTTTGGGCTTCTTTTAATTGATTTAGTTTTTGTTTTAATTCTTTTGAATTTGTGACTTTCATTAATATACACCCCTTTTATAAAATATATACAATAGTTTGATATTTAACAAACTATTGTATAAAAACTAAATGATTTATATAATAAATTCTAGCATTTTATAAATTGTGAAATATAGTTTTATTATATCATAATAGTATAAATACAATAAAATATTGATATATCAATGATTTACGCGTTTGTTAAAAAAACGAAATAGTTATATAGCATATTTGTTTTTACGATTTCAGTATATAGCAATAAATTTATATTGTCAAATATTTAACAATATTTTTTCTGAAATATGTAATTAAGAATAAATTTTAAACTTTTTGTTTTTTTATGGAATTACTTATTTTTATGTGTTACAATCTACTTGAAATTGGTCATACCAATATACCAATTTTAGATAGGGAGGGTTTACAATGGATATTTTAGTATGTATTAAACAAGTTCCAGGTACTAGTAAAGTTGAAGTAGATGAGAAAACAGGGGTTCTAAAAAGGAATGGAATAGATTCTAAAATGAATCCCTACGATCTTTATGCACTTGAAACAGCACTTAGAATAAAAGAAAAGATTGGAGGTGAGGTAAGCGTTATTACTATGGGACCTCCACAGGCAAAAGAAGTTATCAAAGAAGCATATATGATGGGTGTAGATAGAGGAATGCTTATTTCAGATAGAAAATTTGCAGGTGCAGATGTACTTGCTACAGCATATACAATTTCTCAAGGTATTAAGAAAATGGGGAATTTCGATTTAATACTTTGTGGAAAACAAACTACAGATGGAGATACAGCTGAGGTTGGACCTGAAATAGCTGAATATTTAAAAATACCACATATTGCAAATGTGATAAGAATAGAAGAAGTGAATGAAAAAGAAATAACAGTAGATATGGATATGCCAAACACTATAGAGCTTGATAAAATTTCTTATCCGTGTCTTCTTACTATAGATAAAGATATATTCGAGCCAAGACTTCCATCTTATAAGAAAAAACTTGAAACTAAGGATAGGGAAATTGAAACTATTTGCCTTAATGATTTTGAGGATAAGGATGAAAATCATTATGGACTTAATGGTTCAGCAACTCAGGTTGAAAGAATATTTCCACCTTCAGTTAATAATGACAGAGAAATTTGGAATGGAAGCAGTGAAGAAATATCAGATAAAATATTTAATAAACTTAAACAATTAAAGTATGTTTAATGGAGGGGAATTATTATGGGAAAGTTAGTTATTAATCAAGATAAACTTACAAAGGAAAACATAAAAGAACTTATTAATTTATGTCCTTTTAATGCTATAGAAGAAAATAATGGTAAGCTACAAATAAATGCGGCCTGTAAGCTCTGTAAAACATGCATAAGAAAAGGTCCTAAGGGAGTTATAGAATTTGTAGAAGATAAGGTTAAAAGTATAGACAAAAGTGCCTGGAAGGGAATTTTAGTATATGTAGATCATGTGGAAGGAAATATACATCCTGTAACTTATGAGCTTATAGGAAAGGCAAGAGAGCTTGCTTCTAAAATAAATCACCCAGTTTATGCATTGTTTATTGGGCATAATATAAAGGAAAAAGCAGAAGAACTTCTTCATTATGGCGTTGATGAGGTTTTTGTATATGACTATGAAGAACTTCGTGATTTTACCATTGAACCATATACTGCTGCCTTTGAAGATTTAGTAAAAAAAGTAAAGCCAACAGCAATACTTGTTGGAGCTACTACTGTTGGAAGGTCACTTGCACCTAGAGTTGCAGCAAGATTTAAAACAGGGCTTACAGCGGATTGTACAATACTTGACATGAAAGAAAATACTGACTTAGTCCAAATAAGACCTGCTTTTGGCGGAAATATAATGGCTCAAATTATAAATCCAAATAACAGACCACAAATGTCTACGGTTAGGTATAAAGTTATGAATGCACCAGAGAGACAGGATGGTAAGAGCGGAAAAATTACAGTATGCAGCATGGATAAAGAAAAACTTAATTCCAATATAAAGGTTTTAAAAATAACTAAAAAAGAGCCAGAAAACAGTATATCTGATGCGGAAGTAATAATTGCAGTTGGAAGAGGAATTAAGGCTGAAAAGGATATGGACATGGTGTATGAATTAGCAGACCTTTTAGGTGCAAGAGTTGCAGGGACGAGACCACTTGTTGAAGCAGGATGGATTGATGCTAAAACTCAAATAGGTTTAAGCGGTAGAACTGTAAAGCCTAAACTCATAATAGTTCTTGGTATTTCAGGAGCAGTTCAGTTTACAGCAGGCATGAACAGCAGTGAGTATATATTTACAATAAATAAGGATGAAAAAGCACCTATATTTAATGTAAGTCACTATGGAATAGTTGGAGATTTATATGAAATTGTTCCAAAACTTATTGAAAAGATAAAGCAAAATAAAAAAGTAGAAAAGGCAATATAAAGGGGGAAGTTCTTATGGTTAATATAGAGGATATAAAATATTTTCAATCATTTTTAGGTGAAGATAGAGTACTCAGCGGAGATGAAATAAATGAGGATTTCAGCCATGATGAGCTTGGCAGCGTAAGCAAGATGCCTGAAGTACTTTTAGAGGTTAAAAATACAGAGGAAATATCAAAGGTTATGAAATATGCTTATGAAAAGGGCATACCGGTAGTTCCAAGAGGATCGGGTACGGGACTTGTTGGAGCAGCTGTACCACTTCATGGTGGCATAATGCTAAATATGAGCAGCATGAATAAGATTCTTGAACTTGATGAGGAAAATTTAACGCTTACCGTTGAACCGGGAGTTCTTTTAATGGAGATAGGTAAATTTGTAGAGCAGCATGATCTTTTTTATCCACCAGACCCAGGTGAAAAATCTGCAACTATAGGCGGAAATATAAGTACAAATGCTGGAGGCATGAGAGCAGTAAAATACGGTGTTACTAGAGATTATGTAAGAGGACTTGAAGTGGTGCTGCCAAATGGTGACATTTTAAATGTTGGAGGAAAGGTTGTTAAAAATAGTTCTGGTTACAGCATAAAAGATTTAATATGCGGCTCAGAGGGAACCCTTGCTATAATAACAAAAGCAATCTTAAAACTTATGCCGCTTCCTAAAAAGACAATAAGCCTTTTAGTACCTTTTAATGATCTTGATACAGCTATAAGTACTGTTCCTAAAATTATAAAGTCAAAAGCAATTCCTACAGCTATAGAGTTTATGGAGAGAGAAGTAATTCTTTCTGCTGAGGAATACTTAGGCAAAAAGTTTCCTGATAACAGTGCAGATGCATATTTGCTTTTGAGTTTTGATGGAAATACTAAGGAAGATGTTGAAAAAGATTATAGTAAAGTTGCTGAAATTTGCCTTAATGAAGGAGCACTTGATGTCTATATAGTTGATACGGATGAGAGAAAAGAAGCTGTATGGAACGCAAGAGGAGCGTTTCTTGAAGCAGTTAAAGCTTCTACTACAGAAATGGATGAATGTGATGTTGTTGTTCCAAGAAATAAGGTTGCCGAATTCGTAAAATATACAGATGAGCTTCAAAACAAGTTTAATATTAGAATAAGAAGTTTTGGTCATGCTGGTGATGGAAATCTTCATGTTTATATATTAAAAGATGATTTAAGTAAAAAAGAGTGGGAAGAAAAACTAAAGAGAGTATTTGAATGCATGTACAAAAAATCCATGGATTTGGAAGGACTTGTATCAGGAGAACATGGAATAGGTTTTGCCAAAAAGAAATATTTATTTAATCAATGTGGTGAAGAATACATTTCACTTATGAAAAATATTAAAAAAGCTTTTGATCCTAAAAACATTTTAAATCCAGAAAAGGTATGTGAATAGAAGCTTTATTAAGGTATTTTAAAGCAATAATGCTGCGGTAAGATGTTCTGAAGCGTTATTGCTTTAAAAATTTTACATTAAATATTTCATGATACTTTTGAATGAAAAGAAATTTGAAATATGATTGGAGACCGTATATCTTTCTATTAATATTAGTCCATGTAACGTTTATAAGCATCTACAGTTACAAGAGAAGCATTTTTTGCATATTTTTGGTTATGTGCGAATAAATGTTCAATGTTGTGTTTATATCAGAGCAATATAATTGTACTTGGATTACTTTGAAATCCACATGAGTAACAGAGGTATAGTATACTAATAAATAGTTGAATTTTATTAATATGATTTTCAATTGCCAATAGTATTTTAGAAATGATTTAAATAAAATTCAATAAGCTATATTCCAAATTATAAAAGAATTTAGAAATTTTAATTTACTTGAGCATATTTTAATATAATATTAAAATATCTTATGATTTATATAAAATGGAAGTAAAGCTTATAAGTTTTATTTAATGCTTAAAAATATTAGTCTGCACGACAGCTAAAGCATCTTTAATATTGATAGCGTTGGTTCGAAGTAAATAGCATAGTGATCAACTTCACAATAGACACCATACTTTTCTCTATAATGCTGTATAGCCTGTTCAAGAAATTTCTCTGTGACATTTAGATATTCAGATATTTCACTTTTTGTTCTTAGACCTTTTTCAAAGGCGTTTATTAAATCAATAAGTCCGACTGTTTTCTCATATCCCCAGTTACGGGCTCTTTTTTCTTGCTTAATATTCTTTAAATCATCTAGTTCTAATATATTTCCAAATGTAGTGCAATAATGTCCAATTTCTTCAGATAATACCTGATATTTTTGAGCATTTGATATGTTCAAATTTATTATAATAAAATCGCCATTTGTAAGATGTAAATATTTACCACACTCTTTATGAGTACCTAAATCAACCTCTAAAACATTTATACCATTAATTTCAGCTTTAATTACTAACTCTTCATACTTTGTCATTCACAACAGCTCCAATTACTTAAAACCATTTATTTTGTCTAAAATTCTTTTATCCATTTCTGATTTTTCAGCAGGTGTTAAATCATCATCATGTGCAGCAATAGTATCGCTCATATTTTCAAGAATTTTTGTTGCTGCATTTTCTGAATCATAATATATAGGAATACATGTTAATTCAGCAACTCTTTTATTAGCTTCATTTTTGCCTAAGTCATTTAATTTATTGTAATTACTTAAAAGTTTTGCTTCATCCATATCTAATTCTTTTTTACTTGAATCTTCCTCTTCAGTTTCCCATCCCATTATTAAAGAGGGAGATAGATTTAAAGCTTTAGCTAGGGCAACAATATTATCTCTTCTCATATTTTCTATCATACCTGTTTCCCATTTTCTAACTGTGCTCTTACCTACGCCAACCATTTTTCCTAGTTCTTCATAAGTAAGCCCAAGTTCTATTCTTCTATTGTGAATTATATCTTTAACATTCATTTTTGCCCCTCCTCAAATTACTTAAATTATAGCATATCTGTGTCCTTTATGCAACTTATTGATGCTTTTTAAAAAAAAAGTGTCTTTTAAGTGTTGACATTGGAAAATAATAGAGTTATATTAAAAGTGTCGTAAATGACACGAAAGGAGTTGGAAATATGAACACAGCATTATTAAAAGCACAGATTATTTTAAATAACAAAAAAATTTCAGATCTAGCTAATGAATTAGGAATAAGTAAATCTGCTTTATATAGAAAGCTTCGCGGTGAAACTGAATTTACTAGACAAGAAATAGAAAACATTATTGTTTTTTTAGGACTAAGTGTTAGTAAAGCAATGGAAATTTTTTTTAACGAAAAAGTATCTTAAAAGACACAAAACAATTTAAAATTAGTAAAAGCTTTGTTCACAAGATTATAAAGTAAAAAATCAAATGGAGGTTAATACAATGAGCAAAATAAAGAAACTTTTAATAAAGAATTTTCTTGGTGTGGATGAATTAGGACTAGAGGCTTCAAAAGTAAATATTTTTAAAGGACCAAAAGGCAGCGGCAAAAGTTCTATTCTTGAAGCTATAGAAAAGACCTTTACAAATAAAAATAGACGTACTGAGATAATAAAGCATGGAGAAAAAGAAGCAACATTGTTTGTGGAGCTTGATGATGGGTTACAAGTAAATAGAAAAATCAGACAGGAAAAATCGGATTATTTGAAATTGAGTAAAGGTGATGAAGGTATTCCAAGTACAGAAAGGTTTTTAAGGGATTTAATTAATGGCTATATATTTAGACCTCTTGATTGGGTAAATATGAATATTATGGAACAGACTAAATCAATTCTTAATATGCTTAAGATAGATTGGTCTCAGAAGGATATTAAAAAATGGTTTGGAGAAATACCTTCAAATATTGAATATGATAAACACATTTTGATGGTACTTAAGGCTATAGAAACTAAGTATTTCAAGGATAGGGAAGAAGCTAATAGGAAAATTAAAGAGCTTAAAATTCAAATTAAAAATATTAGGGATGAACTTCCAGCTGATTACGATGGTGAGGCTTGGAGAAATAAAAGTATTCAGGAATACTACAAAAAAGTTAATGATGCACAAGAAATTAATAAATATATAGAACAGGCGAAGGCACTTCAGAAAGGTTTTAAAACAAATGTACAAGCTATTAAGGCTAATGCAGAAAGTGAAAAGTCAAGGATACAGCTTAATTATAGAGATAAGCGTCAGGATATTAAAGAATTAATAGATTTAGCTAAGAATAAAATTGAGAAAAGTAAAGATATATTAGTAGGTGCAGATAAGAATTTAGAAGTTAACATAAAAGAAGCTGAAAACAAGCATAGAGATGGAATTAATAAAATTAATTTTGATTATCAAAATGAGCTAAAAACTTTAGAAGAAGAGTATAAGAAAAAATGTGCGGCAGCTAAGGAAAAGTATTCTTTTGTGAAAGATAATGTCAATAATGAATTAGCTATAGATAAAGAAAATTTAAAAAAGGAAAGCCAGGCTAGAAAGGAATCTGAAAAGGACAATATATACCTACAGAAAAATAAGATTACTCAGAAAACAGAAGAACTTAATTCTTTGGATTCATTAGAAAAACAAAAACTTGAAGCGGTAGATACCAAAGCTACAGATGAAGTTGAAAAAGAAAAAATTAGAGTTGGTAAAGCAGCAGAGTACCTTGAAAATAATGAACCAGTTGATGTTACACCATTGCAAAAGGCTGCTGATGAAGTATCAGAGATGAGAGAGTACTTAAGACAATGGGACAACCTAATAAGTATAAGGGACAATAAATTAGCAGAGAAAGAGAGATATTCAGCTGATTTAACTGCAAAGGTTGAAAAGGCTAGAACATTGCCAACTGAGCTTTTGAAAACCGCTAAAATGCCAATAGATGGCATATCCATCGATGGTAATGGATTGATTAGAATAAATGGAACTCTTATTGATGGCTTAAGTGATGGTGAAAAATTTGAGATTGCTATGAAAATTGCAAAAGCACAAGCTGGAGAATTGAAAGTTATTTGCCTTGATGGTTTTGAAAAACTCAATCCAAGGTCACAGAAAGAATTTTTAAGATCTATTGAAGATGATGAATTCCAGTACTTTATAACTGCTACAAATTCAGATGAATTTCAAATAGAAAAGTTATGTTAAATTTTCCAATAAAATAAGTAGGTGAAAATATGAGAGAGAGTAAAGGCTGGATTAGTATATATAGAAAAATTGAAGATAGTTGGTTGTGGCAGGAGAGGCCTTTTTCAAAGGGGCAAGCATGGATTGACCTTCTCCTTTCAGCCAACTATCAAGAGAAAAAAACATTATTTGATAGCAATTTAATTCAAGTTAAAAGGGGGGAATTAATAACCTCTATGCGGAAATTATGCACAAAATGGGGCTGGAGTAATTCAAAAGTAAAAAGGTTTTTGGAGCTATTAAGTTGTGATGAAATGATAATCTATAAAAGCGACAGCAAAAAAACCACTATAAGTATAGTAAATTACAGCACTTATCAAGATATGAACATCAGTAAAAGCGACATTGAAACGTCACCAATAAATCACAGAAACCTCAAGAAAACATTACTGAAACGTACAAACAATAATGATGATAATGATAATAACGATGATAATATATATCGTCCAAACTCAAACGAGTTTCGACTAGCATCATATCTCTTTAAATATATTAAGCGTAATAATGACAAGACTAGGAAACCCAATATAGAGAAATGGGCTAAGACTTTTCACTATATGCTTGAGATTGATAAGAGGAATATAGAAGAGGTAAAAGCAGTAATTAAGTGGTGTCAAGAAGATCCATTTTGGTATAAGAATATTTTAAGCCCGGAGAAATTAAGAAAACATTATGACAGATTGATGCTTAATATGAAGGATTCAAGGAAGAAAGAAAAGCAAGATAATTTTAGTAACTATAGTCAGAGAAAATATGATTATGCTGAATTAGAAAAAAAATTAACAGAATGGCAAAACGAAGAAGATGAAATTTTGATATAGATTTACTTTTACATTATTAAAAGACACTCAATTGGAAGGAGAAAATATGGAAAAACTTACACCTAAGGAATTAGGACTATGGACATATATGATGATACAGAAAAGGAGGAAGAAAATTAAGCAAATTAAGCTGCGCGGAAATATGGAAGCAAGGCAGGTACTTATAGAGAGTAGTATAAAAGCCAGAAATAGAAATTACAAGTCAAGCAGGAGGTAAATATATTGATGCTATGAAGAAAGTGAAATTTAAGAATATATATATATATGTAAGAATACTGAAAAGGAGAAAGTGATATGACATCAGGAGAGATAATTGGAAAATTAAAAACTGCACAAATAGCATTAACTAGAGGCAATTCAGAAATTAAAACATTAGGAATAAAAAAGGCAGAAGCAGAAAGAAATTATAGAATGGCATTAAATAAAAGGATACTTTTGCTAAAATCACAGAAATATCCGGCTACTTTAATACAGGATTTGTCCCGCGGAGATGAAGTGGTAGCACAACTTAGGATGAATAGGGATATAGCAGAGTCATCTTATTACACAGCTATAAGTGCAGCAGATAATTTAAGACTAGAGATTGAAACTTTAAGAAGTATACTCATGCGGCTAAGGTTTGAACTTAAAAATACTTAACTTAAAAGGGTGATGTTATGATAGATAAAGAAACATTTAGGAATACAGAGCGTAAAGTATATAATTATTTTAAGAAAGATAGGGCAATAAATAGTCTCAAACATAAAGTTGACATATTAGATAAACAAGTAGATCAGATAGAAAAGAAATTACGAAGTACAGATATAAGTATTCCAGAGGAATCTAGAGCAATGACTTATGAGGAGAAAGTACAGACAAGCCCTAATAGTGAAAGTTATGCGGAAAGAACAGCAGTGAGAATAGTAGATAAGCTTTTAAAAGAGCAGTCAAGAAAACTTGAAGAAATAGCCGATACAGAAGAACAAATACGTGAGATAGAAGCTGATAATGTAATTATTGATGATAATATAAGGGAATTATGTAAGAAGGATTTTGAATTCCTTAAAAGCAGGTATGGAAAAGAACTACCAGAATGGCGTGTAGGAATTGAACTTCACATGTCTCAATCACAGGTAAACAGAAAAAAGCAAAGAATTATAGAGAACATAGCTAATTGGGGAATGTGGCATAGCGATACAGATAGTAAAAGCATTTTATAAGATTGATGATTTTGAAGTTCAATAATATATAAAAGTTTATGA